>NZ_JAGEKG010000002.1:0-629837 GCF_049887755.1 Methylobacterium sp. NFXW15
TCGCGTAGGTCCTGGCTGTAGGGTCGGCCCATGCCTCGCTCCTCATCTGGAGCGCGCAATGAATCAGCCTCATACCGCCAAGTGAACCCCGCACGACCGACTCAGCTCAGACCGAAAACGCTCTAGATCCGTATCCGACCGAGGCGAGCCAACTTGATCGACGGCGGCTCTAGCCGACGAATTCCGAAGCCGCGAAGCCCTGGAGATAGAGGAGCGCGGTGAGGTCGCCGTGCTCCACCCGCGCCCGCGCGGCAGCGGCCACCGCCGGCTTGGCGCGGAACGCGACGCCGAGCCCAGCTTCGCCCAGCATGTCGAGATCGTTGGCACCGTCGCCGACCGCCATCGTCTCGGCAGGCGTGAGCCCGAACCGCTCGCGCAACTCCATGAGGGTGGCCCGCTTCTCGGCCTTGCCGACGATGGGATCCTCGACGGCACCCGTGAGCTTGCCGTTCGCCACCGCAAGGCGGTTTGCCCGGTGCTCCGCGAAGCCGAGCTTGCCCGCGATCGGGCCGGTGAACAGGGTGAACCCGCCGGAGACGAGGCAGGTATGGGCGCCGTGCGCGGCCATGGTCCGCACCAGGGTGCGCCCGCCGGGGGTGAGTGTCAGCGTGTCGGCGATGAGCCCATCCACCACCCCGACCGGGATGTCCTTCAACAGCGCGACGCGTTCGCGAAGCGCAGGCTCGAAGGCGACTTCACCGCGCATCGCTCGCTCGGTGATCGCCGCGACATGATCCTTCAGGCCGAGCGTGCCCGCGAGCTCATCGATGCATTCCTGCTCGATCATGGTCGAATCCATGTCGGCCAGGAAGAGGCGCTTGCGGCGATGGGAATCGGCGGGCAACACGGCGAGGTCGATAGGCTCGTTCGCCAATGCCGCGCGCAGCCGCTCCGTCAGCGCGGCCTCATCCCCGGTCACGAGGATTTCGGCGGCGACTTCCCGATGGAGGATACGCGGCTGGTGTTCGGTGCCGAGCACCTTGCGGGCCTCGGCCAGAACCGCATCCGTGATGGCCGGGCGGTCCGGGTTTGCTATCAGTACCGCGACCAGCATGCGGAGGAAAGCCTTGCCGTTGTGGGAAGCCGGGGAGCGCCCGGCGGCGGTTCTCATCGCAGGACCGACCGCCTCGGGCAAGTCGGCATTGGCGAGCCGTATCGCCCGCGAGCATGACGGCGTCGTCGTCAACACGGACTCGATGCAGGTCTATGCGGATCTGCGCGTGCTCACGGCCCGGCCGGACCCCGCCGAGGAAGCGGCGGTACCGCATCGGCTCTATGGCCATGTCGGTGGAGCGACGAATTATTCGCTCGGCCATTTCACCCGCGATGCCGCCGCACTCCTTGAAGAGTTGGACGGCCGCCTGCCGGTCTTCGTGGGCGGCACGGGCCTGTACTTCAAGGCGCTCGAACAAGGTTTCTCGGAGTTGCCGCCCGTGCCGGAGGAGATTCGCGCCGAGATCCGGGTTCAGGCCGAGGGGCGGGCGACCGAAGCGCTTCATGCCGACCTCGCGCAGCGTGATCCCGAGGGCGCCGAGCGCCTGCGGCCGAGCGACCGGATGCGCGTGATGCGCGCCCTCGAAATCCTCGCGGCGACCGGCCGTCCCATCGCGAGCTTCTACGGCGAGCCCGTGCCGGGTCCTTTAGCAGGACGGAAGCTGCACAAGCTGTTCCTGGCCCCCGACCGGGCCCTGCTACGAGAGCGCATCGACGCGCGGTTCCGCACCATGATGACGGCAGGTGCCCTTGATGAGGTTGCGGCGTTGCGCGAGCGGCGCCTGGATCCGATGCTGCCCGTGATGCGCGCTCATGGGGTGCCGGGGCTGATCGCTCATCTCGACGGCAGCGTGAGTCTGGAGGACGCGATCGTCCGGGGGCAGGCGGACACCCGCGCCTATGCCAAGCGGCAATTCACGTGGTTCCGCCATCAGATGGGCGACGCGTGGCAATGGATCGATCCGGAGGCGCGCTGACAGGCCCCCGGAGCATCAGTTCCGCCGGAGCAGCCGCTCGAAATAGTCGAGTTCTTCCTGCGGGCGGCTCGGATCGCCGAGCTTGCGCCGAAGCTCTTCCATGATCCGGCGGGCGCGCTGTACGGCCGATTCGTCGGCGGTGGGCACGCGGACCCGGCCGTCGCTCATCTCCTTACCGCGGGTCGGGCGGCCGAGGGGATCGTTGTCCCGGGCCCCGGCTTGGCCTTCCTGGCCCGGCTGCTGGCCCTCGCCAGTTTGACCCTCGCCCTCGGCCTGGGCCATCTCCTGCATCTGCTGCGCCATGCCCTCGGCTCCGCGCTGGAGGCCATCCAGGGCGCGGCCCTGGGCATCGACGGCATCGCCTTCGTTGCCCTGCTTCAGCGCCTCCTCGGCGTCGCGCATGGCTTCTTCGGCGTCGGCAAGACCCTGCTCGCCGCGCATGCCGTTCTCCTTCATGCGCTGTTCGAGGTCCTGAAGCCGCTCGCGCAGCGCCTGCTGGCGTTCGCCGGGGCTGCCGCTCTGGCCTTGCTGCCCCTTCTGGCGGCTACCCTGCTGGCCCTGTTGACCCTGCTCACCGGGCGAGCCCTGCTGACCCTGCTGCTTTTGACCTTGCTGTTGCTGCTGGCCACGCTGACCCTGCTGCTGCTTCTGCCCGCGCTGGCCCTGCTTCGGCTCGCTGCCGTCGCGGAAGGTCTCGTCGCGCAGATCCTGCTGGTCGCGGGTCATCTGGTCGAGATCGCGCATCTGCTTCTGCATCTGCTTGGCCGACTCGTTGCCCTTGGCGCCCTTCTCCGCTGTCTGCAGGTTTTCGAGGATGTTACGCAGTTGCTCCATTAGGCGCTGCGCCTCGGCGGTGTCGCCGCGCTGCATCGCGTCCGCCATGTCCTGGATCATCTTGTTGAGATCGTCGGGCGTGACGGATTTCTGCTGGCTCTTGCCGTTGTCGCTGCGCTGCTTCTGCTCCCCGGGATCGCGGTTCTGCTTCTGCGCCATCTCGTTCAGGAACTTGTCGAGCGCCTGCTTGAGATCCTGCGTGAGGCGCTTGATCTCCTCGTCAGGCGCATTCCGGTCGATGGCCTCCTTGAGCCGGTCCTGGGCTTGGCGCAGCTGCTTCTCGGCATCCGAAAGATCGCCGTCTTCGATCTTGAGAGCCATCTCCCACAGGAGGTCGGCGACCTCGGTGAGATCGGCGTCGGTCTTCGACCGGCGCAGGCGGTTCGTGGCCGTGCGCAGGCCGAGGAAGATCGGCGGTTGCGGCGTGAACTTGTCCGGGGCGATGAGCAGGGCGTCGAGCCCCGCCTGCACGCGCGCCCGGCCCTGATCCGGCTCGGTGACGAGGCGGCGGCGTTCCTCCGCGAGGGAGCGTGCGAGGGGATCGCGGAAGATCCGGCCCGGCAGGGTCATCTCGCTGACCGGCGTCGTGCCTTCCTGTCCCGCCTCGTCCTTCACGACGATGCGGAAGCGTACTTTGGCCCCCGCCCACGGGTTATCGGTGAGGTCCACCAGGGTTTTCGTGTCGGTCTGTCCGCTCGGATCCCCCGGAAGAGCCAGGGAGATGTGCGGCGGCGGCACCAGGGAGCGTCCGGGCTTCAGCGGCTCCACCAGACCCTCGGCCGAGGCGATGCCGTAATCGTCCTTCGCGCGATAGGTGAGGCTGAACGTGCCGCGACCGTTCAATTCCGGCGAGCCGACGAGACTGACCTCCGGGGGCGTATCCGGGATGGCGTCGATCGTCAGGCGTTGCGTGCCGCCGGGCGTGGTGAGGGTGAGATCGGCCGCGCCGGTCACCCGAAAGCGTTCCTCGCGCAGATCCGGGCGAGGAGCTTGTCCCGGCACGGGGGTGAGGCCGCGTCCAGGTGTCAGGACCGATTGTGTGCCTTGTCCTTCGCCCGCGATGCGGACGATGAGCTGAGAATTGACGGGCGCGCGCAAGTGCTGGTCGCCCGCTCCGATGGAGACGAGGAGCGGCGGCATCCGCGTATAGAGCGGCGGATCGATCCAGCCGTCGATGCGGAAATTCGGGCCAGGCGGCGGTGGGGCGGACCAGTCGAAGGCGGCGCCGAGGCGCTGACGCCATTCCGGCCCCGCCACGAACAGGGCGGCGCCGGTGGCCACGATCAGCGAGGCGCGCAACGCATAGGGATCGCGGCGAACCATCCCCGGCCGGGGCGGCCCGACCTTGAGCGCGGCGACGGCCCGCGCGGCCCGAGCCCGGTGCAAGTCCCACAGGGCGCGGCTGCCCGCATCGGCCGAGCCGACGGCGAGCACGTCCTCGGCGGCCGAGGCCGGGCCATGGGCGAAGATCGGGCCGCGGCCCGCCGCCTCGCGGTCGATCCGTGCCAGGGCCGCGCTCCGGCCGGGACGGGATAGACGCAGCAGCGGGATCAACGTGGCGACGAAACCCGCCGCAAAGAGGCCAAGACCGATCTTCCGCCACAGGGGCGGGATGTCGAGCCAGAGGCCGGCCCAGGAGACAGCCAGGAAGGCCAGCACGAGGGCGAGGCTGCGCCAGAGGATCGGCCATGCCGCCTCCCAGAGGACGACCGCCTTTGCCTGGGCGACGAGGCGATCGAGCCGCGCGGCCTCACCGGACTTGGTCC
This sequence comes from Methylobacterium sp. NFXW15, assembly GCF_049887755.1. Lineage (NCBI taxonomy): Bacteria > Pseudomonadati > Pseudomonadota > Alphaproteobacteria > Hyphomicrobiales > Methylobacteriaceae > Methylobacterium > Methylobacterium sp. NFXW15. The sequence goes on from NZ_JAGEKG010000002.1 coordinate 4,571, forward strand.
GCTCGCCGTCCGCTCCGTCGCCGCGTTGGCTGCTTCTCACGCTGCCCGATCCGCCGTTCCGCTCAGGCGCCAGGGCGCCCATCCATGGAGCCTAGCATGGTGGCCTCGGCCCGACGCCGGGTCAAATCGGCGCGAGGCGTCGCGCTCACTCAGGCGTGTGATTGGATGAAGTTGCGCACCTGCGGATAGATCTGGTTCTCCCACTTGCGCCCAGCGAAGACGCCGTAATGGCCGACGCCCGCCTGGAGATGGTGGGTGCGCATGTAAGGCGGCAGGCTGGAGCACAGGTCGTGCGCCGCCATGGTCTGGCCCACGGCGCAGATATCGTCGCGTTCGCCCTCGACCGTCATCAGCGCCGTCTTACGGACGGAGCGCATGTCGATCTCTTCACCGCGCCATGTCAGCTCGTTCTTGGCGAGGGTATAATCCTGGAACACGGTCTTGACCGTTTCGAGGTAGAAGTCGGCCGCTAGATCGAGGACGGCGAAATACTCGTCGTAGAAGGTCTCGATCGCCGCCGCCTTGTCGGCCTCGCCCTTCACGAAGTGCCAGAACAGGTCGCTGTGGCCCTGAACGTGGCGCTTGGCGTTCATCGACATGAAGGCCGAGACCTGGACGAATCCGGGATAGACCCTGCGACCCGCACCCTTGTGACGGTTCGGGACCGTCGCGATCAGGTTGCGCTCGAACCACTCGATCGGCTTCGAGGTAGCGAGTTCGTTCACCCCGGTCGGGTTGACGCGGCAATCCACCGGCCCCGCCATCAGCGTCATGCTGCGCGGAGCGGCCGGATCCTTGGTCTGTGCCATCACCGCCGCAGCGACGAGGGCCTGCACGGCGGGCTGGCAGACGGCGACGATGTGCGAACCCTCGCCCATCGTCTGCAGGAAGCCGACGAGATGGGCGACGTAATCGTCGAAGCCGAAACGGCCCTCCGAGAGCGGCACGTCGCGGGCGTTGTGCCAGTCCGTGATGTAGACGTCATGATCGGGCAGCATGGTGCGCACCGTGGCGCGCAGAAGCGTCGCGAAATGGCCGGAGAGCGGCGCCACCACGAGCACCTTCGGCTGTTCGGTGACGATGTCCTTCCGGAAGCGCAGCAGGGTGCCGAAGGGCGTGACCTCGACTTTCTCCTCCGCGACCGCAACCTCGCGGTTGCCGACCATCACGCTCTCGATGCCATAGGCGGGGCGGGCGAAGGTCAGGCCCGCCCGCATCATCATCCGCGCGCCGGCGGACAGCCAGTTGAGCGGCTCGCTGAAGGGCGCCCAGGGTGTCCAGGCTGAGTCGAGGAGCTTGCCCCAGCCCCTCATCTGCTCTGCAAAGTCGGTTTGCAGATCGAACGCGTCGTACAGCATAGGTCGGACGCTCGCAGGTGCGCGGCCCGGCAGGCGGGCGAACAGGGGAGAAGGCGGAGGCGCTGGCCTTACGGGCGAAAGCATCTGCATGGCTTGCAACGATGTGCCTCGATGGTCAGGTCGGCAACTCCCCCAAAGGAGAGACTCCCCCTGAAACGTGCCACCTGTGGCCCCGATGCACCAATTTTAATGCGTAGTGCGCCTATTTCCTCTCCTCTCAGGTTCGTGATCGGAATAAAAATTCAACTCTAGGCCGAAAATGTTTGGAATCGGCTGGTGAGGCGGCCGCATTCACGAAGACTCGCGCGGGTCGAGCGCCGCCTGAGCGGCGCCCCCCAGGCTCGCACATCGCGTTCAGGACGCTTTGCGGGCCACGACTTCGCGGTCGCTCCGGCGATGCTCGCAGGCAACCTTGAGGTAGCGGTCCCCTCCGCCGGGCAGGCCCGCCTGAGCGGCCATCGCCTGGGCGTGCATCAAACACTCCATCGGCGAATGGGCAGGTGAGACGATGATGTCGAGCGCCGTATCGCGGGAGCAATCCTGGGCGATCAGCGTCCCGGCACAGACGAGGGCAACAGACAACAATTCGGGCATGACGGACCTCGTGTTCGAGTGATCGAAAGGTCCGCGGAGTGCTCCGGCGTGCGAGCGACCGCGATTATTGTTGCCTGGACGCATCCTCCGTTGGATACTTTGGTTAGCACGGGTCATGCCACTCGGTGTGGCGAAGATCACTCAGGTCTCGTGTGTCAGGCGCGAGCCGGGAGCCACTGCGTTTCGGGCTCCACGGACGGAAGCAGCGATGCGGCGGCGTCGAGATCCACCACGAAGCGTTCGGTGAGGAGGCGCCACATCTCGGCGGTCGAACTCGCCTTCTGCTGACGCAACTCGTTCACGGCACTGGCAACACCAGAGGTGTTGAGGAGAACAGGCCTGACAACTCTGGGATCGACGTTAGGCATGACCACGAGCCCGGTTTTCGATGATCGTACTATTGTCGAACGTAGTTAACGCTCGGTTAACGCCTTGTTTTCGTGCGTCTTGCGCGAGTTAAGCCGTCGCGGTTCAGCCCGGTTCACAAGCCGCTCGCCTTCCCCTATCAAGCGCGCTCATCAGGACGGCCCGCCTGGCCGAGCCACGGCAGGGACCGGCCCGGACCGGAGCAAGATGGACGCCTCTTCCGACCATGGCGCCGCCTCGCGCGCGACCCGCCTCGTCCTCGCCTCGGCCTCGCCGCGCCGCCTTGCCCTGTTGCAGCAGGTCGGGATCGAGCCGGATTCGCTCCTGCCCGCCGATATCGACGAGACGCCGCGCAAGTCCGAACCGCCGCGCGACCTCGCCCGCCGTCTCGCCCGCGACAAGCTCGCGGCGGCCGAAGCTGCGCTCCACGGTGCACAGGACGCGACGCCGACATGGCTGCTCTCCGCCGATACGGTGGTGGCCGTGGGGCGCCGGGTTCTGCCCAAGGCGGAATTGCCCGATGAGGCGGCCGATTGCCTGCGCATGCTCTCCGGGCGGCAGCACCGGGTCTACACGGCGGTGTGCCTGCTTTCGCCCAAGGGGCGCCGCGAGCGGGTGATCGAGACGCGGGTGCGATTCAAGCGCCTCTCGGGACGCGATATCCAGGGCTACATCGATTCCGGCGAGTGGCGCGGCAAGGCGGGCGGCTACGCCATCCAGGGCATTGCGGGAGCCTTCGTGGTGAAGCTCGTCGGCTCCTACAGCGCGGTGGTCGGGCTGCCGCTCTACGAGACGGTGAGCCTGCTCGACGGCGAGGGCTATCCCATCCGTGCGGGCTGGGCGGCCGCCGCGTGAGCACCGCCCGCTGCCCGATCTGCCGCAAGCCGACGGTGCCGCAGTTCACGCCGTTCTGCTCGCAGCGTTGCGCCGATGTCGATCTCGGCCGCTGGTTCAACGAGCGCTACGCGATCCCCGTCGAGGACGACGAAGAGGACGAGCAGCCCGAGGCCCGTCCGCCACTTTCGGACGACGATTAGCCTGTGCTCACGCCGCTCGGCGCTGGTGGCGCGCGAGCAGGTCCGGCAGGGCCTTGAGATCGAGGGGCTTGGCGAGGAAGCCGTCGAAGCCTGCCGCGCGGGCAACCACTTCGTCGTCCTGACTGGCATTGGCGGTCAGCGCGATGAGCCGCAGCCGCAGGCTCGTTCCGGCCTCCGCCGCCCGGATGCGTTGGGCGACCTCGTGGCCATCGAGCCGGGGCATGCGGATATCGATGAGGGCCAAGTCGAATGGTCCCGAATCCGCGAACCGCGCCACAGCCTCCGCCCCGTCGGGGGCATGGACGACACTGCAGCCCAGCCGCTCCAGGGCGCGGGTGGCGAGCAGCGTGTTGATCGGATTGTCCTCCGCCAGCAGCACCCGCAGGCTGTTCGTTGAGAGGGCGGGCTGCGCCGCCGGCCGGGCGGGCGCGCTCACCGGCGGTGTCTCGGCAAGGCGCTCGACCAGCGAGCGCGCCCGCACCGGCTTCACGAGATAGCCGTCGAATCCGGCGGATGCGGGGGCGCCGAAATCGCGGCGGTCGAAGGGCGAGAGCAGCACGATGCGGCGGCGCACGCCGCATGTCCGCGCCGCCTCCGCGATCCGGCGCACTGCCTCGTCCCCGAGCGCGCGGTCGGCGATCACCGCGTCGAAGGTGGCGGCGGAGAGGGCGTCCAGACCCTCTTCCAGCCCGCGCACGATCACGGCCGCGCCGCCATGACGGCTCAGCGCGCTGGCGAGATAGGGCGCCTGATAGGGCGAATCGGCCACGATGAGGCAACGGCGGCCCGCAAGACGCGGCGCCTCGGCGTCGCTCTCGGCAGCGGCGGTGGCGGGGAGGGCGGGCAGCGGCAGCACCGCGCGGAAGGTCGAGCCCGTGCCGACGCGTGATTGCGCATCGACGCGTCCACCCATCCGGGTGGCGAGGCGACGGGTGATGGCGAGACCGAGGCCGGTGCCTTCGTGGCGTTGGGCGGCATGGTCCTCACCCTGCTCGAATTCCTCGAACAGGCGCGGCAGGCGCTCCTCCGGGATGCCGGGACCCGTGTCGGCGACCGACAGGACCAGCCCCTCGGCCCCGAAGGAGAGGGACACGCCGACGCCGCCCCTGTCGGTGAACTTGATCGCATTGCCCGCGAGGTTGAGCAGGATCTGGCGGAAGCGATCCGCATCGCCGACGAGGGAAGCGGGCACGTCCGCCCCGACGTCGAGGGCGATTTCCAGGCCCTTATCTTGTGCGCGAGGCGCCAGAAGCTCCACCACGCCCTCGGCGACGGCGGCGGGGTCGAAAGGCTCGGAAGCGAGATCGATCCGCCCCGCTTCGATCCGCGAGAAGTCGAGGATCCCATCGATCAGCCCGAGCAGCGCTTTCCCGCTCGCCCGGACGGCCTCGACATAGGTCTTCTGCTCCGGGTCCAGGCCGGTGCCGATCAACAGGTCGGTCATGCCGATCACGCCGTTCAGCGGCGTGCGCATCTCATGGCTGACGGTGGCGAGGAAGCGGGACTTGGCGACGCTCGCACTCTCGGCCCGTGCCAAGGCGGCGTCGAGGGCCTTCACCGCCTCGACGCGGGCGGTGATGTCGCGGCCCGCACGGAGCCATTGCATCGGCCCGTCGCCATCCGCGACCGGAACCTCCACCACGTCGAACCACCGGTCGCGGCCATCCGCCGTGCGGATGCAGGTCTCGACACGGCGCAGTCCGTCGTCGCGCACGGAGACCGTCTCGCCGTCGAGATCCTGCGGCTCGATCGGCTCGCCGATCAGCGCGGCGGGCGAGCATCCGAACAGCCGCGCATAGCCCTCGTCCGCGTAGGTGATGCGTCCGTGAGCGTCCCGCTGCACGACATGGTCAGTCGTCGCGGCCACCAGGGCGCGGTAGCGTTCCTCACCCTCGTTCGCTCGCCAAACGCGGTCGTACAGGCTCTCCTCGTCGTCCTCGGTCTGCGCACCCTTCCAGCGTCGCAGGCGCGACAAACCGGCGACACCGGCGGCCAGCAGGAGCAGCAGGGCGGCCAGGACGAGTTCGATGTTCGGCATGAACGCCTCCGCGCCGGGTCGTGGGCGAGACGTTCGCAGGGGAACCTGAAGGTGCCGTCAGGAAATGCACTTAACCAGTGGTTGCTGTGGATGCCCGTTTGACGTGAATCGCCGCGAGGCGTCGATCCATCGTGCGTTTGAAGCGTTGCCTGCGCGAGTATGGCCAAGCGGGGATGCGAATGCCGGGCGAGCGCTACGACGTCATCATCATCGGGTCCGGGCCGGGAGGCGGAACGATGGCATGGCGCTTGGCCCAGACCGGAAAGCGCATCCTGCTCGTGGAACGTGGCGACTATCTGCGCCGCGAGCCCCGGAACTGGGACAGCCAGGCGGTGATCGTCGATGGCACTTACCAAGCAAGCGAGACTTGGTATTCCTCCGATGGAAAGAGTTTCCACCCCGGCCTGCATTACTATGTCGGCGGCAATTCGAAATTCTACGGCTCGATCCTGTTCCGCCTGCGCGAGCGGGATTTCGGTGAGATCCGCCATCAGGACGGCCTCTCCCCGGCTTGGCCTGTCGGCTACGACGAGTTCGAGCCGTATTATCAGGCGGCCGAGGAGTTGTTTCACGTCCACGGCCTGCGCGGCGAGGACCCGACCGAGCCCTGGGCGATCAAGCCTTACGCCCACCCACCGGTGAGCCACGAACCGCGCATCCAGCAATTGTTCGACGACCTGAAGCGCGAGGGGCACCAGCCCTTCCATCTCCCCGTGGGCGTGCGCCTCGTGGAGCGTGACGGCCAGCCTGTCTCCACCTCACCCTGCATCAAGTGCGAGTCGTTCGACGGCTTTCCCTGCCCGACCAATGGGAAGTCGGATGCGCAGGTCATGTGCGTCGATCCCGCCCTGCGGGATTGCACGAACCTGACCCTGTCCGTGCGCACCTATGTGGAGCGCCTCGTGACCAACGCCTCCGGCACCTGCGTCACCGGGATCGAGGGCACCCGCGACGGCGAGCCCTTCTCGGCGAGCGCCGATCTGGTCGTGGTGGCCTGCGGTGCCCTGTCCTCCGCACTCTTGATGCTGCGCTCGGCCACCGATCGGCACCCGGACGGGCTCGCCAACGGATCGGGCCAGGTGGGGCGCAACTACATGCGCCACAACAACTCGACGGTGCTGGCGATCTCGAAGACTCCGAACCCGACACGGTTCCAGAAGACGCTCGGCCTCAACGACTTCTATTTCGGTGATCCCGATACCAAGGATGCCTGGGATTTTCCCCTCGGCCACATCCAGATGGTCGGCAAGTCGGATGGCGCGCAGGTTCATGGCGAGGGCCTGCCGGGCTTTCTACAATGGTTCCCGGAGAAGCCCTTCGACTGGATCGCGAAACATTCGGTCGACTTCTGGCTGACCTCCGAGGACATCCCGAAACCGGAGAACCGGATCTTCTATCGCGACGGCAAGGTCCATCTCGACCTCACCGAGACCAACGAGGAGGCGCATCGCCGCCTTCGGCAGAAGCTGCGCGAGATCTGCGACAAGACGAACATCCACCCGCACCTGTTCGACCGCTCGCTCTACCTCGGCAAGAACGTGCCGATCGGCGGCACGGCCCATCAGGCCGGAACGCTGCGCTTCGGCACCAATCCGGCCACCTCCGTCCTCGACCGGGACTGCAAGGCGCATGCGCTGGACAACCTCTACGTCACGGATGCGAGCTTCTTCCCCTCGATCGGCGCGGTGAACCCGACCTTGACCATCATCGCCAACGCCCTGCGGGTCGCCGATCACCTGATCGCGCGCCTGGATGCCCACGACGAAATTCCGCCGCCCCGTCTTTTCGACCACACGGACCCGCCCGAACCCCTTTCCGCCCGCGCGTAGGACGGGCATCCTGGCATCGGCAGATCCCAGCGAGACGAGTTCATGAGTACGCCTGCTTCCGGACTGTCACCGCTGTGCGAGGCGCTCGCCCGCACCCTTTACGAGCACGATGGCAGCGGCCTCGCCGGGGCGCCGGGCTGGGACGAGGAGCGCCTCGACGGGGAGCATCCGGGCCTGCGCGAGCGGTATCGCGGCCGGGCCGAGGCGTTGCTCGACGGACCGTTGAAGGATTTCCTCGCGGGGTTGGAGCGCGGCGACCAGTTGCGCGGCGAGTTGGAGGAGGAGTTGCGTGTCCTGCGCCGCCAGCGGATCGCGGCGGAACGGGAGCGGGAACTGCTCGAGGCCAACAACCGGATGCTGGACCGCGCCCGTGCCGCCGAAGCGGCGCGCGCGGATGCCGAGACGGCGCTCACCGCCCTCGCACGGGAGCGCGACGTCGCCCGTGAGGCGGAGGCCTTCTGGCAGCAATTCGCCTTCGATGCGGACGACCTCGCCACGCAGCGCCTCGTTCGGGCAGCGGAGGCTCAATGGGCGGCCGAGCGCGAGGCGATCCGCGAGCGCGCGCAGCGCGAACGGGTGGAGGGCGCGCTCAAGCTGTTCGCAGACCGGGCCGAGATGATGCCGAAGGAGGGATGGGTTTCCGATCTCGTGGGGACCAACCGCGACCTGCCGCTCTGGTGGTTCCACGCCGCGCAGGTCGCCCTGCAACGGGCCGAGCCCGCCGCAGAATACGCGCCGCCGGAGCGCAAGGAAGGGTAGGGTCTGTCCACGACGATGACCGCCCTCCGCTGCGTCACGATTTCCATCGCTTGATCCTGCAATGGCCATCGATCACGTCGATCTCGCCCGGCTCGACCTGAACCTGCTCGTCGCGCTCGACGCGCTGCTTCAGGAGCGCAACGTCACGCGGGCCGCCGCGCGAATCGGCATCGGCCAGTCGGCCATGAGCGCGAGCCTCGCGCGCCTGCGCCGTCTGTTCGATGACGAACTCCTCACCCGTGCGCCCGATGGCATGCGTCCGACGCCGCGGGCCATCGCCCTGGCCGAGCCGCTTCGGGGCGTGCTGCGCGGGGTGCAGGCCCTGGTCCATCGCGACGAGCATTTCGACCCGGCGACGCTGGAACGAACCTTCATCGTCAGCTTGCCGGACAGCCTGGAGATCCTGCTGGGGCCGCGCCTGATCGCGCATCTGCGTGCCCATGCGCCGGGCGTCCGCCTGCTGCTACGCTCGGTCGAGGCGATGCGCATCCTCGACGAGCTCGATGCCGACCGGGTCGATCTGGCGCTCGGCTTCTTCACCAGGGGGCAGGTACATCACAAGCAGCGCCTGCTTTACCGCGACAGCTATGTGGTGCTGTTCAACGCCGAACTCGTGGGCCTGACCGCCCCGATCGGGCTGGAGGATTACCTCCGCTTTCCCCACGTCCTGACGTCGCTGCGAGAGACTGCTCACGGCGTAGTGGACGACGCGCTGGCGCTGATCGGGCGGGCGCGCGTACTCGCCGTGACGACGCCGCGCTTCCTCGTGGTGCCTTCTCTGGTGCGGGCGGCGCCGCTCCTCGCGACGATGCATGCGCGGCTCGCGACGTCCTTCGCCGGGGCACTCGGCCTCAGCACCAGCCCGGTGCCGGTCCCCCTCGACGATGTGGCCGTGTCGATGCTCTGGCATGCCTCATACGACAACGACCCCGCCCATCGCTGGCTGCGGAACCTTCTCGTTCACCTCGCCGGGGAGTCTTCCGCCCCGACGGAATGAGAACCTGCGACATCTGTGACCCATCGCCTAATCCGGGCCTTGACCGGGCGGATCTGCAATTTTCTAACCGGGCGACGCGGGAAGCGACTGTTCTTCCCCTCGCACATGTAGGGCGGACCGCCGTGGAGACGGGCGGTTTCGCACTTTTGCCGAACGCTCTCGTTCCGCCCCCTCGTCACCTCAGCGGAAGACCCGATGCCCAAAGGTTCAGACCTCCTCGTCGCAGCCCTCGAGAACGAAGGCGTCGACCGCATCTTCGGCATCCCGGGCGAGGAGAACCTCGACGTCGTCGAGTCCCTGCGCACCTCGAAGATCCAGCTCGTGCTCACCCGGCACGAACAGGCCGCCGCCTTCATGGCCGCGACACACGGGCGCCTCACCGGTCGTCCGGGCGTGTGCCTCTCGACGCTCGGACCGGGCGCGCTCAACTTCTCGACCGGCGCGGCCTACGCCCATCTCGGCGCCATGCCGATGATCATCATCACCGGCCAGAAGGGCATCCTGTCCTCGCGTCAGGCCAAGTTCCAGATCGTGGACGTGATCAGCTCGATGAAGCCGATCACCAAGATGGCCCGGCAGATCGTCTCCGCCTCCTCGATCCCGACCATCGTGCGCGACGCCTTCCGCGTCGCCATGGAGGAGCGGCCTGGCCCGGTCCTGCTCGAACTGCCGGAGGACATCGCCTCCGAGGAGGCCGAGGCCCATCTCGTGCCCCCGCACCCGATCGACATCCCGGTCGCTCACCCGAAGGCCATCGCCCGCGCGGCGGAGATGATCCTGGCGGCCGAGCGCCCGCTGATCATGCTCGGCGCCGCCGCGAGCCGCCCCCGCGCCACGGGCGAACTGGGCGGGTTCGTTCACCGGACGCAGATCCCGTTCTTCACGACTCAGATGGGCAAGGGCACCGTCGCGGGCGGCACCAAGCTCTACATGGGCACCGCCGCGCTGTCCGAGCGTGACTACGTGCACGAGGCGATCGACCGGGCTGACCTGATCATCGCCATCGGCCACGACACGATCGAGAAGCCGCCCTTCTTCATGGGCCAGAAGGACCAGAAGGTCGTCCATATCGGCTACATGCCCGCCAACGTGGAGGAGGTGTACTACCCCGACGCGGAGGTGGTGGGCGATCTCGGCCCGACGCTGAAGCTGCTGGCCGACGAACTCGAGGGCAAGCTGCCGAATGCCGGGGCGCTGCTCTCGCTGCGCGAGCACATCCTCGGCCACATCTCCGACCGGGCGAGCGAGGACCGCTTCCCGGTGACGCCGCAGCGCCTCGTCCACGACGTGCGCAAGGTCATCCCCGAGGACGGCATCGTGTGCCTCGACAACGGGATGTACAAGATCTGGTTCGCGCGGAACTACCGGACCTACGTCGCGAACACGCTGCTGCTCGACAACGCGCTCGCCACGATGGGCGCGGGCCTGCCCTCCGCGATGATGGCGGCGATGCTCAACCCCGGCCGCCGGGTGATGGCCGTGTGCGGCGACGGCGGCTTCATGATGAACAGCCAGGAGATGGAGACCGCGGTGCGCCTCGGGCTGAACCTCGTGGTGCTGGTGCTGGACGACTCGGCCTACGGGATGATCCGCTGGAAGCAGGCGGTGGACCATTTCAAGGATTACGGCATGACGTTCCGCAACCCGGACTTCGTGAAGTACGCCGAGTCCTACGGCGCCACCGGCCACCGGATCGAGGCGGTCGAGGACCTCGTGCCGACCCTCGACAAGGCGTTCAACGCGGGCGGCGTGCACCTCGTGGCGGTGCCGATCGACTACTCGGAGAACACCCGCGTGCTGGTCGATGAGCTGCGTGCCAAGGTGAAGCCCTTCGAGCAGGCCAAGTAACGGGACATCCGCCCTGGATTGCGCGCTCCGTCATCGCGAGCGGAACGAAGCGATCCAGGGCGGCGGGCTATCTCAGGACGTGGCGGATTTCTGGATTGCTTCGCTCGGCTCGCAATGACGAGACTGGTCTTTGGCGAGTGAAGCGAGAGAACTGAACGGAAAGCTCATGAACCCCTTCACCTTCCAGACCACGCCGAACGTGCTCTTCGAGGCGGGCGCCGCCAAGAAGCTGCCCGACATCGTCGCGGGTTACGGCGCCAAGCGCGTCATGCTCGTCACCGACAAGGGCGTGCGTGCCGCCGGGCTGACCCGCTCGGCCGAGGAGGCGCTCGCGAAGGCGGGCGTCACCATCGACGTCTACGAGGATGTCGTGGCCGACCCACCCTCCAGCGTGATCGAGGCCGCCGCAGCCCGTGCCCGCGATCTCGGCACGGATCTCGTCCTGTCGATCGGCGGCGGCTCGGCCCTCGATACGGCGAAGCTCGTTGCCTACCTCGCCAAGTCGGACGACAAGCTCGAGGATATCTACGGCGTCGGCCTCGCAAAGGGGGATCGCCTGCCGCTGATCCTCGCGCCGACCACGGCCGGGACCGGTTCGGAGGTGACGCCGATCTCGATCGTCACCACCCCGACCACCGAGAAGAAGGGCGTCGTCGCCCCGAAGCTCCTGCCGGATTGGGCGGTGCTCGATCCCGAACTGACCCTGGGCCTTCCCGCCCACGTCACCGCCGCCACCGGCATCGACGCGATGGTGCACGCCATTGAGGCGTTCACCAGCAAGAACAAGAAGAACCCGATCTCGGACCAGCTCGCCAAGCAGGCGCTGGCCCTGCTCTCGGCCAACATCCGCACCGCCTGCACCGACGGCAAGAACGTCGAGGCGCGCTCCGGCATGCTGCTCGGCTCGATGCTGGCGGGCATGGCCTTCGCCAACGCGCCCGTCGCAGCGGTCCACGCGCTGGCCTATCCGGTGGGGGCGATCTTCCACGTGCCGCACGGGCTCTCGAATGCCCTCGTCCTGATGGGCGTGATGCGCTTCAACCTGAGCCATGCTCAGGCGCTCTACGCGGAACTGGCGCCGATCCTCGATCCCGCCGCCGCCAACCTGCCGGAGGCCGAGGCCGCCGCCCGGTTCGTGGAGAGCCTTCAGGCCATCTGCCACGATTGCAAGGTGCCCGCCTCGCTCAGCGAAGTCGGCGTCAAGCAGGGCGATCTGGAGCGCATGGCGACGGATGCGATGAAGCAGACGCGCCTCCTCGTGAACAACCCGCGCGAGGTCACCTACGACGACGCCTACACGATCTACGCCGAGGCGCTGGGCGACGTACGCCCGGCAGCCTGACAACCGGGACGGAGGATGGGACGGCTCACCCCATCCTCCCGCCAAACACCGTCATTGCGAGAGGAGCGAAGCAATCCAGGGATGCGGGCCGTTTCTCGGCATGGCGTGGCCCCGGATTGCTTCACTGACGTTCGCAATGACGGACTGACCAAGCAGCGGACGGGGGACCGCCAGGGATGGACCAGTTCGACGCGTTCAAGGCGATGGGCGAGTTCTGGGCCCGCACGGGCATGGGCTTTCTGACACCGCCCGGCATGGGCAATGGTGCCGCGAGCTGGGGGGCCTTCCCGCCCGCCGCCGACGTGGGAGGCTTCGCCGACGCGCAGACCTCCCTGACCCGCGCCTGGACGGCCGCGACGGCCCTGTCGCAATCCCTCGCCAGTTCCCTGCACGGGGCAGCGGGCACGAGCGACCCCACCGCAGGCGCCGTGCTTGCGCGGATCTTCGATCCGCAGGCCTGGCTCGGCGGAACGAGCGATTTCGGCGCGGCCTTGAACCGGATGTCGGAGGGGCCGCAACTCGCCGACCTTTGGCAAACCGAGAAGCGGTTCGCCGCTCTGTTCGCGGCCTTCACCGGCCTGCGGCAGGCACAGGCCCAGCATCAGGCCGTGATGCTCGATGCCTGGACGCGGGCGGCGGGAGCCTTCGCCCGAACGGCCAACGAGCGGGCGGCCCGGGGGGAGGCCTACCCGAGCGCCCGCGACATGCTGCAACACTGGATCGAGACCGCCAACGGCGTGCTCCTCGACGTGCAACGCTCGGACGCCTTCCTCGCCTCGCAACGCGACGTGCTGAAGGCGGCGACCGAATTGCGCTTGGCCCAGCAGGACGTGGCGGGCTTCATGAGCGACATGTACGGCCAGCCGACGCGGGCCGAACTCGATGACGTGCATCGCAGCCTTACCGAATTGCGCCGGGAGGTGAGGGCGCTCAAGAAGGAACGGCGTTCATCTGCGAAGGCCGCGAAGGCCACCACGGCAGGGGAGGCGACCCATGGCTGATGCATCCGGCGGCCCCCCGCGCGGGACGGGTTCCCCTCTCGACCTGTCCCCCGCCGAGATGATGGCCGAGGTTGGCGAGCTCGGCCGCAAGATGGCCGAGGGCGCCAAGCTCTTCGCCAGCGTCCGCGACGAGGACGTGCGCATCGCGACGACCCCGAAGGACCTCGTCTGGAGCCAGGACAAGGTCAGCCTCTACCGCTACCGGCCGCTGGCTGAGAGCAAGGGCCTGCCGCCGGTCCTCATCGTCTACGGTCTGATCGGCCGCTACACGATGGCGGACCTGCAGGAGGACCGGTCGCTCGTCCGCAACCTGCTGAATCTCGGCCTCGACCTCTATGTGGTCGATTGGGGCAATCCCGGCCGGGCCGACCGCTTCGTCACCATGGACGATTACGTCGATGGCTATCTCGCTGAATGCGTCGCCTTCATCAACGAGGCGACGCAGCGCGAGAAGGTGAACCTCCTCGGCATCTGCGAGGGCGGCGTGTTCACCACCTGCTACGCGGCTCTCTACCCCGAGACCGTCAACGCCATGGTGTTGACGATCACGCCGGTGGATTTCCATGCCGATACCGTCGAGAACCGGAAGGGCCACGGCTTCATCAACGTCTGGGTGCGATCGCTCTCGCCGGAGGACATCGACCAGTTGATCGCCGCGCAGGGCTCCCTGCCCGGCGAATTCATGGGCTCGGTCTTCTCCATGATGACGCCCATGCGCACCATGACGAAGTACAATCTCGATCTGCTCGAAGCCCTCGACGACCGAAAGAAGTTCCTGAACTTCCTGCGCATGGAGAAATGGATCTCCGACCGGCCGGATCACCCCGGCGAGGCGGCCAAGCAGTGGCTCAAGGATCTCTACCAGGACAACAAGCTGGTGCAGAGCACCTTCGAGCTCGGCGGGCGCAAGGTGGAACTGAAGAACATCACCTGCCCGGTGCTGAACGTGTTCGCGCAGGACGACCACATCATCCCGCCCGCGACCTCGCAGGCCCTGCGCGGCAAGGTCGGCACGGAGGATTACACCGAGTTGGGGCTTCCCGGTGGCCATGTCGGCGTCTTCGTCGGCGGCAAGGCGCAGAAGTTGCTGGGCTCCGGCATCGCGGATTGGATTGCCGCCCATGGCTGACCCCCGCCGCCTCACCACCGGACTGAAGAACAAGATCGTCACCGCCGACGAGGCCGTGGCCATCGTCCAGGATGGCGACATGGTCGCCGTCTCCGGCTTCGTCGGCATCGGCACGCCGGACGAACTCATCACGGCGCTCGCCAAGCGCTTCACGGAAAGCCAGGGGCCGCGCGACCTCGGCCTGATGTTCGCCGCCGCCCCCGGCGACGGCAAGGATCGCGGTCTCAACCGCCTCGCGATGCCGGGCCTGATCCGCCGCGTCGTCGGCGGCCACTGGTCGCTGGTGCCGAAGCTCGGCGCCATGGCGATCGAGGGCGCGATCGAGGCCTACAACCTGCCGCTCGGCGTGGTCTCGCACCTCTACCGCGACATCGCGGCCAAGACCGCAGGTCACATCACCAAGGTCGGGCTTCACACCTTCGTCGATCCCCGCAAGGGCGGCGGCAAGCTCAACGACAAGACCACCGAGGATCTCGTCAGCTTGATCGACCTGCATGGCGAGGCGTGGCTGCATTACCGGACCTTCCCGGTGAACGTCGCGCTGATCCGTGGCACCACCGCCGATCCCGCCGGCAACATCACCATGGAGCGCGAGGCGCTGACGCTCGACAACCTCGCCGCCGCCATGGCCGCGAAGAACTCGGGCGGCTTCGTGATCGCGCAGGTGGAGCGCATCGCCGAGAACGGATCGCTCGCCCCGCGCGAGGTGACGGTGCCCGGCGTGCTGGTGGATTGCGTCGTGCTCTCGAAGCCCGAGAACCACCACCAGACCTACGCGACGCCCTACAACCACGCCTTCACCGGCCGCCAGCGTGTCCCGCTGGACCGGATCGGCACGTTGCCGCTGGATATCCGCAAGGTCATCGCCCGGCGCTGCGCCTTCGAATTGCCGATGGGCGGCGTGGTCAATCTCGGCATCGGCGTGCCGGAGGGCGTCGCCAAGGTGGCGGCGGAAGAGCGGGTGCTGAAATACCTGACGCTCACCGCCGAGCCCGGCGTGATCGGCGGATTGCCACAGGGCGGGCTCGACTTCGGCGCGGCGTTGAACCCGGCCGCCGTGCTCCACCAGAACCAGCAATTCGACTTCTACGACGGCGGTGGCCTCGATCTGGCCTGCCTCGGCCTCGCGGAAGCGGATGCCGAGGGCAACGTCAATGTCAGCCGTTTCGGCTCGAAGCTCGCGGGGGCGGGCGGCTTCATCAACATCTCGCAGAACGCCAAGCGCCTCGTCTTCGCAGGCAGCTTCACGGCGGGCGGGCTCGACCTCGCCATCGCGGAGGGACGGCTCACGATCCGGCGGGAGGGCCAATCGCGGAAGTTCGTGCGGGCGGTCGAGCAGGTGACCTTCTCCGGCGCCTATGCCGCCGAGCGCGGCCAGCCCGTGCTCTACGTGACAGAACGATGCGTTTTCCGGCGGACCCCGGAGGGCGTCGAACTCATCGAGGTCGCCCCCGGCATCGATATCGGCCGGGACATCCTCGCCCACATGGATTTCGAGCCCATCGTGCGCGACCCCGTGCCGATGGATTCGCGCCTGTTCCGGGAGGAGGCGATGGGCCTGGAGCACAGGCTCCTCGGGATGAGCCTGTCCGAGCGGATGTCCTACGATGAGGAGCGCAACACGCTCTTCGCCAATTACGAAGGTTTCCACGTCCGGACAGTCGAAGACGTCGATCTCGTGCGGCGGGAATTCGAGCGGATCTGCCAACAGATCGGCAAACGTGTGCACCTCATCGCGAACTACGACGGGTTCGAGCTTGATCCTGCCGTGGCCGAAGCCTACTTCTCGATGATCGCCTATCTGGAAAGCCGCTACTACGCCACGGCCTCGCGGTACACGACGAGTGCCTTCATGCGGCTCAAGCTCGGCGCCTCCCTGCAATCGCGGGATCTTGCGCCCCACGTGTTCGAGACGCGCGCGGAGGCTCAGGCCCGCAGCACGGCTCGAAGCGTGCCCTTGCGGCCGCAGCAAGAGCCGTCGCCGCCCAAGGAACCGTTGGATGCCTGAGACCGGTGGTCATTTAAAGCTCAACAAGCCCGAGCTTTTGATCGAAGCCTGCCTGATCGGTGGGGAGTGGTCGAAGTCCGGCTCGGGCCAGATTGACGTCACCAACCCGGCTACCGGAGCGGTCATCGCGCGGGTGCCGAATGCGGGCGCCGAGGAGACGAAGCGCGCGATCGCCGCCGCGCACGCCGCCTATCCGGCCTGGCGGGCCAAGACCGCCAACGAGCGCGCCGTGCTGCTGCGCAAGCTCGCCGCCGTCATCACCGAGAACCAGGAGGATCTGGCCCAGATCCTCACCGCCGAGCAGGGCAAGTCCCTCACCGAGGCGCGGGGCGAGGTCGGCATGTCGGCGGCCTATGTCCTGTGGTTCGCCGAGGAGGCCCGCCGCGTCTACGGCGAAACCGTGCCGTCCCCCTGGGCCGACCGGAAGATCCTCGTCACCAAGGAGCCGATCGGTGTGGTCGCGGCGATCACCCCGTGGAACTTCCCGTCCTCGATGATCGCGCGCAAGCTCGCCCCGGCGCTGGCCGCTGGCTGCCCCATCGTCATCAAGCCCGCCTCGCAGACGCCGCTTTCGGGATTGGCCTGGGGTAAGCTCTGCCAGATGGCGGGCATTCCCGACGGTCTGGTTTCGATCCTCACCGGACCGGCCCGCGCCATCGGCGGCGAGCTGACCGGCAACCCGCTCGTGAAGAAGGTGACGTTCACCGGCTCCACCGAGGTCGGCAAGGTTCTGCTCAAGCAGGCTGCCGAGACGGTGAAGAAGGTCTCGATGGAGTTGGGCGGCAACGCGCCCTTCATCGTGTTCGACGATGCCGACCTCGACCGGGCGGTGGCGGGCGCGATGCTCGCCAAGTTCCGCAACTCGGGCCAGACCTGCATCTGCACCAACCGCTTCCTCGTTCAGGACGGCATTTACGACGCCTTCGCCGAGAAAATGGCCGAGGCGGCGAACAAGCTGAAGGTCGGCGACGGCACGCAGGAGGGCGTCGCCCAGGGTCCGCTCATCGACATGGCGGCCGTGGAGAAGACCGAGGCGCATATCCGCGACGCCATCGAGAAGGGCGGCAAGGTCATCGCGGGCGGCCATCGCCACGCGCTCGGCGGCCAGTTCTTCGAGCCGACCGTCGTCGTGAACGCGACACCGGCCATGGATGTCGCCCGCGAGGAGACCTTCGGGCCGCTCGCGCCGCTCTTCCGCTTTAAGGACGAAGCGGAGGCGATCCACATGGCCAACGACACCGAGTACGGTCTCGCCTGCTACTTCTACACCCGCGATCTCGGCCGGGCCTTCCGCGTCTCCGAAGCGCTGGAATACGGCATGGTCGGCGTCAACGAGGGCATCATCACCACCGAGGTGGCGCCCTTCGGCGGCGTGAAGGAATCGGGCCTCGGCCGTGAGGGCGGTCGCCTCGGCATCGAGGATTACCTCGAAGTGAAGTACATCTGCCTCGGCGGCCTCGGCGTCTGACACGATGAGGGGGGCGAGCCCCCCTCACTCACACCTCCTCGCGTTGCGATTCTTCCTCCGCCCCCTCCGGCTTCTGCCGGGGGGCGGTGGCGTCGCCGTCGGCTTGCGTGACGAGCCGCATTGCCCGCGCCGTCAGAAACCAGCAGCCCGGCTCGGAGGCCTTGTCGCGCCCGCGGTCACGCGTGCGCAGAAGTCCGCGACGGACGAGGGACCGCACGGTGCGCATCTCGCTGGGATCGGGCGCCGGTAGGGGCCCGTCGGATCGCAGGCGGCGGAGCATGGCCCTCTGCGCCGGGGTTAATTGCCACCAGAGATTTGGTACGAACCGTTCGGGCATCTTGAGATTGGAATGAATCCAGATTCGCCCGCCAAATCAATGGGGATTATCCCTAATTGATGTGAGAATCCGGCAATGGACGGGTTCACTGTCAGCGCCGAGCCGCCGCGTTGACGGATGCCCCATCGATAGGCCTATAGCTCTCGGCGGCCCCGCATCTCGCGGCATGGGCAAGCTGGAGGCTGATTCCGGGCGCATGTCGGTCGCCGAGGAGCACAGGAACACGTCGATCGAGGCGGAGGGCGACGGGCAATCGGCGACCGATCGCTCGGCCGTGGGCCTCGTGGCGGTGATCGTCGCCGCCACGGAGGGAGAGCCGCGCGCCCTGACGATCCGCGTGCCGGAGCAGGCGACCTGCCGTGGCGATGGCTTGCCGGCTGGACCGCTCGTGCCGGAGCACGCCACGCTGGAGCGCGGCCTGCGTGCCTGGGTGGAGCGGCAGACCAACCAGCGCCTCGGCTATGTCGAGCAACTCTACACCTTCGGCGACAGGGATCGGTCCGGCGGTGAGGGCGCGCCTGCCGCCCATGCCCTGTCGGTGGCCTACCTCGCCCTGGTGCGTGAGGAACGCCCGGCCGGT
Source organism: Methylobacterium sp. NFXW15 (assembly GCF_049887755.1). NCBI lineage: Bacteria > Pseudomonadati > Pseudomonadota > Alphaproteobacteria > Hyphomicrobiales > Methylobacteriaceae > Methylobacterium > Methylobacterium sp. NFXW15. Next base: position 23,262 of record NZ_JAGEKG010000002.1, read on the forward strand.
CTCGCCGAGGCGACTTGGCACAATTGGTATCGCTACCTCCCCTACGAGGACTTCCGCCGGGGCCGCCCGGCCGAACTCGACGCCATCGCTCCCCGGCTGATGGAATGGGCCGCCGCGCCCGCCGACAAGGCTCTGCGCCAGCGCCGCCTCGACCGGCTCGGCCTGACCTTCGGGATGAATGGCGGCACGTGGAACGAGGAGCGGGTGCTCGAACGCTACGAGTTGCTGTTCGAGGCCGGGCTCATTCCCGAATCACGCGGCAATCCGGGGCCGGGCCGGGCGGGGGATCCGACCGGGGCGCCCATGGCCTTCGACCATCGCCGTGTGCTCGCGACGGCCATCGGACGCCTGCGCGGCAAGATCAAATACCGCCCGGTGGTGTTCGAGCTCATGCCTCCGGAATTTACGCTGCTTCAGTTGCAACGCACCGTCGAGGCGCTGTCGGGCGTCCAATTGCACAAGCAGAATTTCCGCCGCCTCGTCGCCCAGCAGGGGCTGGTGGAAGAGACGGAGAGCATCACCAGCGGCGCGGCCGGGCGCCCGGCGCGCCTCGTGCGCTTCCGCCGGGAAGTTCTTCTCGAACGCCCGGCCCCCGGCCTGCGGTTGCCTTCGCGACGGGTGGGATAAAACGGCCCCCGTTCTTGCTTCGCTTCCGCTCGCAATGACGAAGAGACGATGGGAGCGGACCGCTAGCCGTAGGTCTGATCCTCACCGGGGAACGTCCCCGCCCGAACCTCGTCGGCATAGGCCTTCACCGCGCCCTCGATATGGGCGCGCAACGAGCCGAATTGGCGCACGAATTTCGGCGTCCGCTCGGACAGGCCGAGCATGTCCTCCAGAACGAGGATCTGCCCGTCGCAGACCGAGGAGGCGCCGATGCCGATCGTCGTGGCGGTCACTTTGGGTGAGGTCGCGATGGCCCTGGCCACCGGCTCGACGATACCTTCCAGAACGATCGCGAACGCGCCCGCATCGGAAATGGCGCGCGCATCCTCGATCAGGCGGCGCTCGTCGTCGGGGGCACGGCCCTGCACCTTGAACCCGCCCATCACGTTCACGGCCTGGGGGGTCAAGCCGATATGGCCCATCACCGGCACGCCGCGCTGGACCAGGAAGGCCACGGTATCCGCGAAATGCGCGCCGCCCTCCATCTTGATCGCCCCGGCGCCGGTCTCCTTCAGCACGCGGGAGGCGTTGAGGAAGGCCTGCTCCCGGCTCGCCTCGTAGGAGCCGAAGGGCATATCCACGACCACGAGCGCCCGTGAGGTGCCGCGCATCACCGCCTGCGCCTGGAGGATCATCATGTCGAGCGTGACAGGGATGGTCGATTCCATCCCGTGCATCACCATGCCGAGGGAATCGCCCACGAGGATGAAGTCGCAGAAGGGATCGACGATGCCCGCTGTGTGGGCGTGATAGGCCGTCAGGGCGACGATCTTGCGCCCCTCGGCCTTGCGCTTGCCCATATCCACCGCCCGCAGGCGGCGGGATTGGATGACCTGGGACATGCCACGCTCCCCAACGCTGTAAGCCGGACACCGGCGCGGCGCCTTATACGACACGCGCGGCCGGGGTGCAGGGGCGCCACAGGGCGGAATGGGGGAGATGTCAGGCGTTATCGCTCCGCGGGCGCCGCCGCCTTCCAGGCCGCATCCTCGGTGATGTTCCGCGTTTCGTGGAAGTCCTGCCAGCCCTCGACGCCCAGCGGGAACCAATGCACCGCAGTGTAGCCCTTCTCCACGAGGCGCTTGCCCGCGTTCCAGCTGCCCCAACACTCCACGTGGCAGAAGACCACGATGGGCTTGGCCTTGTCGCCGCCGGTCAGTTGCGCGACGCGCTCGTAGAACAGGGCCTCCCGTTCCGGCGCCAGCGGAACGGCACCCGCGTTCGGGAGCCAGATCGAACCCGGAATCGAGGGATGGACCGGGAGCCAGGGCCTTCCTTCGGGAAAGTTCGCGGGCTTGCGCTCGCGCATGGCGACATCGATCAGCACCGGCTTGTCCGGCGCCTCCATCAGATCCGCCACCGCCTTCCCATCGACGACGCGGGCACCCTTCAGCGTCGAGGGTGTGTAGCCCCGCTGCGGGCCGGTATAGAGCCCCGGCGGCTCCGGCACGTTGACGGGTGAGTCGGCGGGTTCAGCCGCGGCGAGGCAGAAGGCGGCCGTCGCGACGGCCGCCATCCGCAGGGCGATTGTCCGGATCCGCACGATCAGTTCGTCGGGCTCGGAGCGGTGAAGCTATGGGTCCAGCGACCGCCCTGGTTGTCGCTCGCGGCCACTTGGATCGCCTTGCCATCCGGCTTGAAGCCGAAATTGATCACGGGGTTCGAGGCGATGGAGATGTCGCCCGTCATGGTGAAGACGGTCTGGTCGCCCGCCGAGACGGTAAGCTTATCGATGTACCGGGCGGGCGTGTAATCACGCGTCACTTGGTTCATCTGCATGCCCGAGAAGTTCGGATGGCGGATCATCAGCGTTGCTTCGACTGGCTTGCCGGGCTGCGCCTCCGCGAACTTCATGCGCATGTCGCCCATGCCCTTCATGGCCTCCTCGTCGCTCATGCCCATCGGGGCCGAGCAGCCGCCGGACGCCTTCACGAACTGCCTGGCCTCGTAGAGCTTGCCATCGGTCGTCTCCACGACCGCGTGCATGTCGGTGTAATTGTTCACCCGCACCCGCAGCTTCAATTCGCGCGTATCGGCCGCCGGGCCGAACTCGAACTTCGCCGCGTAGGGCGCCGGGTTGTCGTCGATGATCAGCGAAACCGCTTTGATCTTGTCCCGGTCGGGCATCGACAGGGTGATCGGCACCAACGCCGCATCCTCGGCGCGCTTGGGCGTGTCGAGCTTCACCAGCGTGTCGGTCGGCTCGATGGTCCTGTCGCCGAAGATCGACTTCGCGACCTCCTGCCAGCGCGCGTTCCGCTCCTGCTCGGTATCCGACGCCCCCGCCGCATAGGCGAGCGGCGCGACCATCGTCGCGGCGGAGAAGGCGAGGGCGAAAGCGAGTGTCGGGCGCATGGCGTTGTCTCCCGTTCTTGGGTTTATTGATGAATGACGGATCAGTCCCACTCGAGTTCCTGGTAGGCCACCGTCACGTTTCGACGATTATAGTGCTCGAACAGCGTCCACTTGTCTCGTTGGTCCTGTGCCACAGTGTCTACGGCCTTATCGATCGGCACATCCTTGGCGATGGCCGCCTTGGTGCCGTCGCGGAGCGCGGTGAGATAGGCGGTCAGATCCGCGACCGCCGGGGCCAGTTCCACCCGCACGGGCCCGTGGCCCGGCACGGCCTGTGTCGCGCCGCTCGCCTTGATCCGCTCCAACTCCTTGAGCCAGCCCTTCAGGCTGCCATCGAGGGAGGGGATGCGCTCTACGAACAGGAGATCCGCTGGAAACAGCAGCCCGCTGAGGGAATCGCGCATCGAGAGGTCGCTCGTCGTATGCGCCGGGCCATGGGCCGTGAAACTGAGCAAGCGGTCGCCGAGGTCGATCTCGGCCGTGTCCGCCACCGTCATGGTCGGATACACGACCGGGCCGGTCTTCTCCTCGCCGAACAGGTCCACGAGGCGCTTGCGGTAGAACTCGCCGCGGGCGTCCAGCGCCTCCTTCAGCTTGGTGTGGCCGATGAAGACCGGCTTGTCCGCCGCGAAGGCCCCCGCGCCGAAGGCGTGGTCCGGGTGGACATGGGTCAGCACCACATGGGTGACCGGCTTGTTCGTGCGCTTGGCAATCTCGGCTCGCAGCCATTGCCCGTCCGCGAGGCTGCCGCCGGATTCCGTCACCAGCACGCCGGATTTGCCGACGATGAAGCCGATATTCGCGATGGCGTCGAGATTTTCGGGCGAAGCGTCCGCGATCAGCCCCTTTCGGATGAAGGTGCCGGGGCCGACCTCCTGCATCGTGAAGGTTTCGGCGTAGGCGCGGGGAGAGAGCCCTGCGGTGGCGAGGCAGCACAGGCAGAGGCCGCCGAACAGCGCCTCCCGGCGCGACGGGGCGCCTCTTGCCGGTTGAACGGACAAAGCCGCCATACCGAAACCTCCCGCTCTTTCTTTCCAACCAATTAGTAGGTAGTTTCCACCTCTCGTCAAGGTGCGCCAGCTTCCCCTCCGGCGCCGAACCGATCACAAATCCGTCGATCCGGTGGGAGACGTGGGATGCGGGACACGCGGACCGAGTTGCTGATCCAAGCCGAGACCCTGGTTCGCAGCCGGGGCTTCGCGGGCTTCAGCTATGCCGATCTTTCGGCGGCGGTTGGCATCCGCAAAGCCAGCATCCACCATCACTTCCCGACCAAGGTCGACCTCGGCGCTGCGCTGGTGGCGGCCTACGACGCGCGCTACGCGGAGGCGATGGAGGCCATCCGCGCCGCCTCGGCGGACGGACCGGGCCGGATCACAGCCTATGGCAAGCTCTATCTCGGCGGGGTGGAGCAGGGTCTCGGGTGCCTCTGTGCCGCGCTCGCCATCGAGGGGGAGGCACTGCCGGAGCGGCTGCGGAGCGACATCGTCGTCTTCTTCCGCAAGCATCTGGCGTGGCTGGAGCAGGTGCTGCGCGAAGGCGTGGCGGACGGCAGCCTGCGCTCCGGCCTGGACCCTGCGATGCATGCCCGCTCCATCCTCGCGACCCTGGAGGGCGCTTTGCTGATGGAGCGGTTGTTCGCGAGCCCGGCCGCCTTCGGGGACACGCTGGCGGCCCTGGTCGACGGGGTGGCGGCTCAGCCTAGTCCGTCGCGGTGAAGCGGGCGTAGCCTTCGGCCCGCAACTGGCAGGCCGGGCATTGGCCACAGCCATAGCCCCAGGCGTGGCGCGCCCCGCGCTCGCCGAGATAGCAGGTGTGGCTTTCCTCGACGATCAGGTTGGTCAGCGGCATGCCGCCGAGCGACTGGGCGAGGCGCCACGTCTCCGCCTTGTCGATCCACATCAGCGGGGTGTGCAGGACGAACCGGCGCTCCATCCCGAGGTTCAGGGCGACCTGAAGCGCCTTGACCGTATCGTCTCGGCAATCCGGGTAGCCGGAATAGTCGGTCTCGCACATGCCCGCCACGATGTGGCGGATACCCCGCCGGTAGGCGAGGGCGGCGGCGAAGGTCAGGAAGACGAGGTTGCGCCCCGGCACGAAGGTGTTCGGCAGGCCCGAAGCCTCGAAGCCGATCTCGGTCTCGCGGGTGAGGGCGGTGTCGGAGACGGCGCCCAGCGCGTCGAGGCCGAGCACATGGTCCTCACCGAGCCGCCGACCCCAGGCTGCGTCGATCGCGGCGAGCCCGTTCCGCAAGGTGGCCCGGCAATCCAGTTCGATCCGGTGGCGTTGGCCGTAATCGAAGCCCAGAGTCTCGACGCGGGCGAAGCGATCGAGCGCCCAGGCGAGGCAGGTAGCGGAATCCTGGCCCCCCGAGAACAGGACGAGCGCCGCGTCGTCCCCCGCGATCCGGTCAACGCCCATCGTATTCCGCCCAGGACATCGGCGTCTCCGCCACGCGCACCAGGGCGAGGGCGGGCAGGTCGGGCCGGAGCCGGTCCCAGATCCAGGCGGCGATGTTCTCGGCGGTGGGGTTCTCCAACCCCTCGATCTCGTTGAGACAATGGTGATCGAGCCGCCCCAGCAACGGGCCGAAGATCGATTCGATGTCGTAGAAGTCGATCACCCAGCCGGTCCGCTCATCGACCGGCCCCTCGACCGTCAGTTCGACGCGATACGAATGCCCGTGCATCCGGTGGCAGCGATGCGTCTCGGGTACGTTCGGCAGGCGGTGGGCCGCCTCGAAGATGAAGGCCTGGGTGATTCTCATGGTTGGGTCGTTTCGCTGTAAGCTGGTCCCGCCCAAACCGTCATGGCGAGCACAGCGAAGCCATCCAGGGGCGGCGAGCCCTTCTCAGGACGGTGCGTCTCCCTGGATTGCTTCGCTCCGCTCGCAAAGACCGTTGCGGATCCGAAAATATCAGGTGGACGGTATCAAGCCCCGCTGCGTCCCGAAACCCCCGCCTGGGCGAAGGTCGCCATGCCGCTGTGGCAGGCGACGGCGCCTTTGATCAGGCTCATCGCCAGGGCGGCGCCGGAGCCCTCGCCGAGGCGCATGCCGAGCGAGATGAGGGGCTTGAGACCCAACCGTTCCAGCACTTCGGCATGGGCGCCCTCGGCGGAGAGATGGCCCGCGACGCAATGGTCGAGAGCGGACGGGTCGAGGGCGTGAAGGATCGCGGCGGCGGCGGTGGAGACGTAGCCGTCGATCACCACCGGCACCCGCTGCAAGCGCGCCGCGAGGATGGCGCCGACCATGGCCGCGATTTCGCGACCGCCGAGGCGGCGAAGCACCTCGAGCGGATCACTCAGCTGTCCGGCATGGCAGGTGAGCGCCGCTTCCACCGCCGCGACCTTGCGCGACAGTCCCTCGCCATCGACACCGGTGCCGCGCCCGACCCAGTGGGCCGGATCGCCGCCGAACAGGGCGGCGTAGAGGGCGGCTGCGATGGTCGTGTTGCCGATGCCCATTTCGCCGATACCCAAGCAATCCGTGCCCGCCGCCACTGCCTCCATGCCGAAGGCCATGGTCGCGACGCAGGCGCGCTCGTCGAGCGCCGGGCCCTCGGTGATGTCACCGGTCGGCATGTCGAGGGCGAGATCGAACACCTTGAAGCCGAGCCCGTAGGCCGAGCAGAGCTGGTTGATGGCCGCGCCCCCGGCGGCGAAATTATCGAGCATCTGCCGGTTCACGGCATCGGGGAAGGCCGAGACGCCCTTCTTCGTCACCCCGTGACTGCCCGCGAAGACACAGACCAGCGGCCGGTCGAAGCTCGGCGGCGCCTTGCCCTGCCACGCGGCGCACCACGCGGCCAGGTCTTCGAGGCGCCCGAGGGAGCCTGCGGGCTTGGTCAGCGTGGCATCGCGTTCCGCCACGGCGGCGGCGGCCTCGGCATCGGCCTCCGGCATGGAGCGGATGAGGTTGCGGATGTCGTCGAAGGGGCCGCTCATCGCTGCCTCGATCCTGTGGGTTGCCGCGTTCCGGGCGGACGGAGCCGCCCCCGCCCGCTATGGTGGGTCGTGCCGGCTCATCGAACCCGGCGTTCGGGACGCGGCGATGGACAGGCAGACCGGCGGCGAAGCCGCATGGCCAGGGCGCGAAGCCCTGCACGATCTCGCCGCGTGCCTGCGCTTCTACTCCCGCCTGCCCGTACCGCAACTGCCCGGCGAGCCGGATCCGCACCGGGTACCGGATTTCACCCGTCTGCCCCGCATGTTGCCCCTCGCCGGAGCGATCCTCGCCCTGCCCGCCGCCATGACGCTCTCCGCCGCGTGGCTCGCCGGGCTCGGGCCGTTCCTCTCGGCGACCCTCGCCGTGGCGATCATGGCCGCCGCGACAGGAGGCTTGCACGAGGATGGCCTCGCCGATTTCGCGGACGGGCTCGGCGCGGGCGGCGACCGGACGCGCATGCTCGCGATCATGCGCGACAGCCGCATCGGCTCCTACGGGGCGCTGGTGCTCGTGCTGGCCCTGGCCCTGCGGATCGGCGCCCTGGCGACGCTCCTCGATCGTCTGGGATTGCCCGCCGCCGCTGCGCTGGTCGTGGCCGCCGCACTGTCGCGCGTGGCCGCCCTGGCACCGATGGCACTCCTGCCCCCCGCCCGCAGCGACGGATTGTCGGCCTCGGCCGGGCGACCGCAGGGGGCGAGCCTCGGCCTCGCCGCCGCCCTCGGGCTCGTCCTCGCCGTCGCCGCCTTGTCGTTTGGCCTGCCGCTCGGCGGGACGGTGGCGATGATCGTGTTGGGGGCCTTCGCCACCTTGGCCGTCACCGGTCTCGCACGGAATCGGCTCGGCGGGCAGACCGGGGACGTCATCGGCGCCTGCCAGCAGGCCGCGGAGATCGCAGCCCTGCTCGGTCTCGTCGCGGCCCTGGCGCCTTGACCGGATCGCGAGACTCCCGCCAAACGAATTTATGTCCGCCTCACCCCCGAAGCCGTCCAGCCCCTGCACCAAGGTCTGCATCCTCGACGACGCGACGGGTCTCTGCCGTGGCTGCGGGCGCACCCGCGGCGAGATTGCGGCCTGGGGTATGATGAGCGAGGCGGAGCGCCAGTCCGTCATGGCGGGACTGGAGGCGCGGCTGCGCACCGCCTATCCCGGTCTGGCGGAGCCATCCCGCGCATGATCTATCTCGCCCTGGGCGCGCTCGGCCTCGTCGTCGCGGCCCTCGCCTTGTCCGATGGGGGCGACGCCCTGACGGGCGGCCTGTCGTCCGACATGCTCATCAACATCGCCTGGACCGGCACGATCCTCGCGCTGGTCGTCGCCGGGTTCTGGCGGCAATTCCGGGCCTCGCCCCTCCGACATGTCCAGGCGCTCGCGGCCTGGGGACTGATCGGCGCGGCCCTCGTCCTCGGCTACAGCTATCGCGACCGGCTGAGCGCGGTGTCGTCCCGTGTCCTGGGGGACCTTCGCCCCGGCACGGCGGTGCAGGGCCCGGGCGGAAGCGTCACGATCACCCGGCGCTCGGACGGGACCTTCCGCGTCGATGCGCGGGTCGGTGGCGAGGGCAAGGTGCTGACGCAGGACTTCCTGTTCGACACGGGCGCGAGCAGCGTCGTCCTCACCGCCGAGAACGCCGCCGCCCTCGGTTTCCGCCCAGGGCCCGACGCCTTCCGCACCCGCGTCTCCACCGCGAACGGCGTGACCAGCGCGGCGCCGATCCAGCTCGACTCGCTGACGGTGGGGACGATCACGGCGCGCAACGTCAACGCGATGATCGCCCAGCCCGGCGCGCTCTCCGGCAACCTTCTGGGGCACACCTTCCTCGATCGCCTCGCCCGCTACGAGGTGCAGGGCAACCGGCTGATCCTGACGCCGGACCGCTGACCCGTCAGGCCGCTTCGCGCGCGTCACCCCGCTCGCGCGAGACCAGCCCCACCGCCGTGCGCAGCGTATCGAGATCGGCCTCCGCCCGCATCCCATGGGTCGAGAGGTGGCGACGGAAGGCGCGGGCGCCGGGGCGTCCGTTGAACAGGCCGAGCATGTGCCGCGTGACGGCGTGGAGCCGTTCGCCGGATTGGAGCACGCCCGCGATGTAGGGCTCGAACGCCGCCACTGCCGCGAACGGGTCGGCGGCCGGGGCGGGCACACCGTAGAGTACCGGGTCCACGGACAAGAGCAGTGCGGGCTCCATGTAGGCCGCCCGGCCGACCATCACGCCGTCGATCTCCGCGAGGCGCGCGCGCATCTCGTCCATCGTGCGCAGGCCACCATTCACGGCCAGCGGGAGATCGGGGCGGGTCTGCTTCAGCCGCGCCGCCCGGCCATAATCGAGGGGCGGGACGTCGCGGTTCTCCTTGGGCGACAGGCCCTTCAGCCACGCCTTGCGGGCATGGACGATGAGACCATCCACTCCCGCCGACACGACGGCGTCGGCCAGGGCATCCAGGGCCGCTTCGGGATCCTGATCGTCGACGCCGATCCGGCACTTCACCGTCACCGGCACGGTCACGGCGGCCTTCATGGCGGCGACGCACTCGCCCACGAGGGCGGGCTCACGCATCAGGCAGGCGCCGAACCGGCCTTCCTGCACGCGGTCGGACGGGCAACCGACATTGAGATTGATCTCGTCATAGCCGAACTCGGCGGCGATCCGGGCCGATTGCGCCAGATCCGCCGGGTCCGAGCCGCCGAGCTGCACGGCGACGGGGTGCTCGACCGCGTTGAAGCCCAGGAGCCGCTCGCGCGGCCCATGCAGCACCGCCCCGGTCGTGACCATCTCGGTATAGAGCCGCGCCCGGCCCGACAGCGCCCGGTGGAAGGCCCGGCAATGCCGGTCCGTCCAATCCATCATCGGGGCGACGGAGAACCGCCAGCCCGGAAGGGTGGCCGGTTCATCCGCGAGGAAAGCGGAAGAAGTCACGTCGTTCGCCTGCGGCGTCATGGGGAAGCCGGTTCTTTAGCAGAACGGGCGCCGCGTATCACCCCGTCGCGAAGCCTGCGAGGTAGAGGATCACCCCCGCCGCCGCGCAGCCGCCGAGTACCGTGGCGAGGCCCGCCTTGAAGCGCAACGTCGCGAGAATGGCCGCGAGCGACAGGAGCAGAGCGGCCGGATCGAGGCTGCCCGGCACCGGAACGTCGAGGGTCAGGCCGAGGCCGCGCACTGGCTGCACCTCCCGGAAAATCGTGTGAAGAGAGAACCAGACGGCGAGGTTGAGGATCACTCCCACCACCGCCGCCGTCACGGCGTTCAGCGCGCCGACCACCTGCCCGTTGCCGCGCAACGCCTCCGCGAAGGGGGCGGCGAGGAAGACGAACAGGAAACAGGGCAGGAAGGTCACCCAGGTGGCGAGCAGCCCGCCCAGGATCCCCGCCGTCAACGGAGCGAGCTCACCAGGATTGCGGAAGGCGCCCATGAAGGCGACGAACTGCATCACCATGATGAGCGGCCCCGGCGTCGTCTCGGCGAGGCCGAGCCCGTCGAGCATCTCGCGAGGGCTGAGCCAGTGGAAGCTTTCCACCGCCTGCTGCGCCACGTAGGCAAGAGCCGCGTACGCGCCGCCGAATGTCACCACCGCCATCGTGGAGAAGAACGTCGCGATCCGCGAGAACACATCCTCCGGGCCGAGCGCCAGGAGGATCGCCACCACCGGGACCAGCCACAGGGCGAGGCAGATGCCCGCAATGCGGAAGGCGGCGCGCCGGTCGCGGGTATGGGCGGGCAGCGTATCGCCCAGCAGGCTCGTACCTCCGGAATGCGCCGTCGTTCCGGCAAAGGTCTGGGATCCCGCCCGCGCGGCGGCGAAGCCGATCAGTCCCGCGCCGAGGACGATGACCGGGAAGGGCAGGCCGAACAGGAAGATGCCGATGAAGGAGGCGGCGGCCAGAGCCCATTGTGCCCGGCTGCGCAGGGCCCGCCTTCCGACCCGCAGGACCGCCTGCAGCACGATGGCGAGGACGGCGGCCTTCAGCCCGAAGAACAGGGCGCCGATCAACGGCACCTGCCCATAGAGGGCATAGACGATGGACAGCGCCATGATCGCGACGGCGCCTGGCAGCACGAACAGCGCCCCGGCGATCACCCCGCCGAGGGTCCGGTGCATCAGCCAGCCGAGATAGGTCGCGAGTTGCTGCGCCTCCGGGCCGGGGAGCAACATGCAGATGTTGAGGGCATGCAGGAAGCGGCCCTCGTCGACCCAGCGACGCTCCTCGACGACGATTCGGTGCATCACCGCGATCTGCCCGGCCGGGCCGCCGAAGGACAGGGCGGCGATCCGCGCCCACACCCCGGTCGCCTCGCGCAGGCTTACGCCGTGGTGATCGACCGAGAGGGCGACGCCGTCCTGCCGCATGGCGTTGTCTCCGCGTTACCGCTCCCTCCGCGGCACAGCGAAGCTTTGGCGCAATTCGTCCCCTCCCGAAAGACGGGAGGGGACGGATGTCCGGCTTACTTCATCACCACCACGTTCACGTCGCCGTGGCGGCGCAGCACGCTCACCGTCACGTCGCCGTCATAGGCCTGGAAGCGCAGATCGAGGCGCGAGTTCCGGAGCTTCACATTGTAAAGCGTCACCCCGTCCAGGAAGCCCGGCAGGATCGGGTTGTTCAGCGACACGCGGTTGGCATCGTGATCGAGTTCGAGGCCGAGGCACGCGGCCAGGAACGCGAAGGGGGCTGCCGCGGCCCAGGCCTGCGGGCTGCAGGCCACGGGGTAGGAGACCGGGCCGCGCTGGCGGCGGCGCATGAAGCCGCAGAACAGCTCCGGCAGACGCTTCTGGTCCTGATAGAGCGAGGTGTCGAACATCCCCTGGAAGATCCGCGCCGCCTCTTCCTTGCGATCGTAGCGGGCGAGCCCCATCGCGATCAGCGCGTTGTCGTGCGGCCAGATCGAGCCGTTATGGTACGACATCGGGTTATAGCGTGCCTCGCCCTTGGCGATGGTGCGCACGCCCCAGCCGTTGAACCCATCGTTGCCGAGCAGGGTCTCCGCCACGCGGGCGGCCCGCTCGGGCTTGGCGATGCCCGTGAAAAGCGCATGGCCCGCATTGGACGAGCGCACGGCGCATTGCTTCTTGGCGCCGTCGAGGGCGAGGGCGTAGGTGCCGATCTCCTCGTTCCAGAAGGCGGCGTCGAACTTCTCACGAAGTTCCTTCGCCTCGATCGAGAGACGCTCGGCCAGGTCGTCGTGGCCGAGGAGCCCGGCGAGCTGCGCCATGCCGTTCTTCGCGGCGTAGACGTAGCCCTGCACTTCGCAAAGGGCGATTGGTCCCTTGGCGAGATGACCGTCCGTGTGGAAGATCGAATCGTGGCTGTCCTTCCAGCCCTGGTTCTCCAGGCCCTTCTCGGTATCGCGGGCGTATTCCACGAAGCCGTCGCCGTCGCGATCGCCGTACTCGTTCATCCAGGCGAGGGCGAGTTCGAGCGCGGGCCAGATGTCCCGGATCGTGTCGAGATCGCCCGAGACGCGGTAATATTCCCAGGCCAGCATGACGAAGAGCGGCGTGCCGTCGATCGTGCCGTAATAGTGCCGGAACGGCACCTCACCCAGCATCGCCATCTCGCCGCGCCGGGTCTCGTGCAGCACCTTGCCGGGCTGCGCGTCGGCTGCGGGATCGATGGCCTTCGCCTGGGTGGCAGCGAGGTAGCGCAGGACGCCGCGGCCGAATTTCGGATCGATCCAAAGCGCCATCATCGCGGTGATGATGCCGTCGCGCCCGAACACGGTGGAGTACCAGGGAATACCGGCGAAGGGGTAGATCCCCTCCGGCGTGCGGCTCGCCAGCATGTAGAGGTCGGCGGTGGCACGACAGAGCCCCTCGTTGAACTGGTCGTTCGAGGAGATGATCGTGGTGATGCCCGCCGTCAGCGTGCGCAGGTCACGGCGTGAATCGCGGTAGGCGCGGGCGAAGATCGTGCCCTCGCCGAGCCCTTTGGGATGCTTCGGCGAACCGCCGCCATTGGCGACCTGCGTGAGCTTCGCGGCGGCATCCTCGCCGACCATCGTCTCGGTCGGCGGCTTCGTGAAGGCGCGGTGCGATTCGAACACCACACGAATGAAGATCGAGGTCTGCGCGCCGGGCGAGAGGGAGATCTCGAACTCCGCCTTGCCAGGCTCCAGCGAGACGGGCTTAGGCCCGAAATGCAGGCTCGTGGTTCGCACCACGTCATCGAGGCCGACATAGCGGAATTGCACCTCGGTCGGGCTCGCCACCTGCACGCCGCGCTTGCCGCGCTCCTTGCGGTCGGTGCCGCGAACCTCGAACAGGTCGCGGTAATCGGCGTCGAAGGTCACGGTGACCTTCAGGCGGCGATGCTTGGTGTCGTAGGAGCGCAGCCCGATCCGGTCGTAGCAAGCGCCCCGGAACAGGAACTTGGTCCGCTCGATCGCCACCGTCTCACGGGGAATCGAGGTCTCGTCATGGGCGTCGAGGCGGATGTCCGGCGTCGTCATGTCGACGCTCAGCGCCCCGTTATCGTCCTGCATGACGGAGGACAGCATGAGGGGCCGCTGCCCTTCCACCTTCACCTCGAGGCGGGAGAGGTAGCGCGTATCTTGAAAGTAGAGCCCCTCGGGGCCGGGCTGAACACCGATATCGCCGTAGGAATCGAGGACGCCGAAGGCTTCACCGAACTTCAGGGAGCGCAGGGGGCGCTCCACCAGCGAGGTCTGCGCCTCGATGTGATAGGTCGGCAGAACCTCGTCCGCGTCCTGAAATCCTTGGCCGAACGGGGCTTCGGTCGCGAGGTCAGTCTTTGCCGCCATGCAGGCTTCTCCGGAGGTCTGGCCGAATCGAGAGGGCCGCCGCATCGGCCTCGATGCGGCGGCCCTGTCTCAAACAGTCGGATGAGTCGCTTTCGCGACGCTAGGACGGGCGGCGGGTGGCTCGCAAGTCCGGTGCCGCCCGAAATTGCGTCCTCAGGCCGGGAAGGCGGCCGCCGGCATGGCCGGGCGCGAGGCGCCGTTCACGTCCGCCGGAAGCGGCTTAAAGGTGGACTTGGGCAGACGGATCACCTCGGCCGAGCGGGAAAGAAGCTCCTCGTAGGCCGCGACATACTTCTGCACCATGCGCTCGGCGGTGAACCCGCCCTCGAAGTGGCGGCGCACACCGGCGCGGCTCATGGCCTTCACCTTCGCCACGGCGGCAACGGCATCGTCCATGGTGTCGCACAGCACGCCGCTCACGCCGTCGGCGATGACTTCCGGCACCGAACCGTTGCGGAACGCGATCACCGGCGTACCGGCCGACATCGCCTCGATCATCACGAGGCCGAAGGGCTCCGGCCAGTCGATCGGGAAGGCGAGCGCCAGGGCGTTGCCAAGGAAGTCCTTCTTCTGCTCCTCGTTGATCTCACCGATGAACTCCACCAGCGGGTGGTGGATCATGGGTTCGATCACCTCATCCCAGTAATCCTGGTCCGCCTTGTCGACCTTGGCGGCGATCTTCAGCGGCGTGCCCGAGCGGATCGCCATCTCGATGGCGCGGTCGGGGCGCTTCTCGGGGGAGATACGGCCGAGGAAGGCGAGGTAGCCGCCCTTCGCCTCGGGGTAGTACGGGCAATTCTGCGCGGGCAGGCCGTGATGGATCGTCGACAGCCAGTTGACGTTCGGCGGCATCGGCAGGCGCTGGTTGTCGGAGATCGACACCAGGGGCATGCCGGTGAAGGTACGGTAGACCGGCATGAAGTCCGGTACGTCGAGGCGACCGTGCATCGTGGTGATGCACTTGTGGTTCATGTCCTCGAACATCGGGTACTGCAGCAGGTCGATGTGGAAGTGCAGGACGTCGAACTCATGCGCCCGGCGATGCACCTGATGCAGCATCGCGAGGTGGCTCGCGGTATGGTCGCGGTAGCCGAGCAGGCGCAGGCCCTCGGGCGTGCAGGCCGCAAGCTTGGCCGAAGTCTCCGAATCGCCGCTGGCGAACAGGGTCACGTCATGGCCCTGGCGGACCAGTTCTTCCGTGATCCAGCTCACGACGCGCTCTGTGCCGCCGTAGAACTTCGGAGGGACCGCCTCCGAAAGCGGAGCAATCTGAGCAATGCGCACGAAGTGTCTCCTTGGTGACCGACTTTGAACGGGGATCTATCCGGGTCGGCCTGAGCGGGACATGAATGAAACGGAAAGCCAAGGTTATGGTTCCTGAGCCCTGGCCCGTCACGCCCGTATGACCTATGCTGGCGACCCGTCCCCGCTTTCCCCGGCATTCTCGCCCCGGCACTCCCGGAGCAGGAAGAATGAAGGGGCATGCCGCGTTCCGCCGGCACCTTTCACGAAGGCGTTGCCGGAACGGGCGGTTTCTGCCATAAGCCGCACCGCGTCGAACCGCCCGGCCGATCTAGGGCTGCCGTGGCGGCTCATGCTGCTCCACCAGAAGCATCATCGCGCAAACACAACCCGGTCCTCGCGGGCCGCGCTGGCGTTTCGCGCACAGGAGAGCCAAATGCCCAAGCTGAAGACGAAATCAGGCGCCAAGAAGCGCTTCAAGATCACCGGCACCGGCAAGGTGATGTACGCCCAGGCCGGTAAGCGCCACGGGATGATCAAGCGGACGACGAAGCAGATCCGCAACCTGCGCGGCACGACGACCCTGTTCGAGGGCGATGCCGCCAACGTGAAGAAGTACTTCCTGCCGAACGCGCGGTAAGTCTTCGCACAGCCGATACTGTTTCTAGTCGATTCCAGGAGATAACCGATGGCCCGCGTCAAGCGCGGCGTGACCAGTCACGCGAAGCACAAGAAAGTTCTGAAGGCCGCCAAGGGCTATTACGGCCGGCGCAAGAATACCATCCGCATCGCCAAGCAGGCGGTCGAGAAGGGCATGCAGTATGCCTATCGCGACCGTAAGAATAAGAAGCGTACGTTCCGCGCTCTGTGGATCCAGCGTCTGAACGCTGCGGTGCGCGAGCATGGCCTGACCTACTCCCGCTTCATCAATGCTCTGGCGAAGTCCGGCATCGTCGTGGACCGCAAGGCCCTCTCCGAGCTCGCCATCCACGAGCCAGCTGCCTTCGCGGCTGTCGTCGAGAAGGCCAAGGCCGCCATCCCGGCCCAGCCGGAGAAGAAGGCCGCCTGAGCGGACCTTTTCACGAGTTGACGGAAGGCGCGGCGCCCCAGGGGTGCCGCGCCTTCGTCGTTTTTGCAGCCGCGCGGCTTGCATGAACGCGTGCGGCGCGCAAAAGCACACCCGTCGGCGGCGAAGGCCCGCGCGATCCGAATGAAGCGATGACCGATCTCGACAGCCTCGAACGCGATCTCCTGGCCCAGGTGTCCGCCGCTCCCGACGAGGGCGCCCTCGACGCCGTGCGCGTGGCCGCGCTCGGCAAGAAGGGCAGCGTGTCCGAACTCCTGAAGACGCTCGGCGCCATGACGCCGGACGAGCGCAAGGAGCGCGGCCCCCTCATCAACGGCCTGCGCGACCGGGTCGCCACCGCACTTGGCGCGCGTAAGTCCGCCCTCGCCGAAGCGGCGCTCGAAGCGCGCCTCGCCTCGGAGCGGGTCGACGTCACGCTGCCGGGCCGCGAGGCACCGGAGGCGCGCGGGCGCATCCACCCGATCAGCCAAGTGATCGACGAGGTCACGGCGATCTTCGCCGATATGGGCTTCGCGGTGGCCGAGGGTCCGGACATCGAGACGGACGAACTGAACTTCACCGCTCTCAACTTCCCGCCGGGCCACCCGGCGCGGGAGATGCACGACACGTTCTTCCTTGCGCCCGATCAGGACGGCAAGCGCAAGGTGCTGCGCACGCACACCTCACCGGTGCAGATCCGTACCATGCGCAGCCAGCAGCCCCCGATCCGGGTGATCATCCCCGGCCGTACCTACCGGCACGATTCGGACCAGACCCACACCCCGATGTTCCATCAGGTCGAGGGGCTGGTGATCGACACGGCGGCGAACATCGCCAACCTGAAATGGGTGCTGGAAGAGTTCTGCAAGGCATTCTTCGAGGTCGACGCCGTGAAGATGCGCTTCCGCCCGTCGTTCTTCCCCTTCACCGAGCCGTCGGCGGAGGTGGACATCCAGTGTTCGCGCAAGGGCGGCGAGATTCGCTTCGGCGAGGGCACGGACTGGCTGGAAATCCTCGGCTGCGGGATGGTCCACCCCAACGTGCTGCGCAATTGCGGGCTGGACCCGGATGCCGTGCAGGGCTTCGCCTTCGGTGTCGGGCTCGACCGGATCGCCATGCTCAAATACGGCATGCCGGATCTGCGGCCCTTCTTCGAGGCGGATGTCCGCTGGCTCGACCATTACGGCTTCCGGCCCCTCGACGTGCCGAGCCTCGTGGGCGGTCTGACGGGCTAAGGCCCGCCCGCCCCTGATTCTTCCCTTCCCGAGCCGCGTCCCATGAAATTCACCCTCTCCTGGCTCAAGGATCACCTCGAGACCGAGGCGTCCCTCGAAACCGTCGCCGAGACCCTGACCCGCATCGGCCTCGAGGTCGAAGGGATCGAGGACAAGGCGGCGGCGCTGAAGCCCTACGTGATCGCCCATGTGCTCACCGCCGAGCAGCACCCGAACGCCGACCGGCTGCGCGTCTGCTCGGTCGATGCGGGCGAGGGGGCGCCCGTGCAGGTGGTCTGCGGCGCGCCGAACGCGCGGGCGGGCATGCGCACCGTGTTCGCGCCGCCCGGCACCTACGTGCCCGGCAAGAACATCACCCTGTCGGTCGGCAACATCCGCGAGGTCGAGAGCCGGGGCATGCTCTGCTCGGCCGCCGAACTCGGGCTCGGCGAGGACCATGACGGCATCATCGACCTGACGACCGATGCCCCGGCAGGCACGCCCTACGCCGCCTTCGCCGGGCTCGACGATCCGGTCATCGAGATCAACCTCACCCCGAACCGGCCGGATTGCACCTCGATCCACGGCATCGCCCGGGACCTCGCGGCGGCGGGCCTCGGTACCTTGAAGGGCGAGGCCGCAGCGCCGGTGGACGGCGGGGGCGAATGTCCGGTCCAGGTGGTGCGCGCGTTCGAACCGGCCGATGCGGGTCTCTGCCCGATGTTTGCGCTACGCCTCGTGCGCGGCGTGAAGAATGGCCCTTCGCCGGACTGGATGCAGGCCCGGCTGCGCGCCATCGGCCTCCGTCCAATCAACGCGCTGGTCGACATCACCAACTACATCACCTTCGATCGCGGACGCCCGCTCCACGTCTTCGACGCGGCCAAGGTAAAGGGCGCCCTCACTGTCCGCCGGGCGAAGGCAGGCGAGACGCTTCTGGCGCTCGACGGCAGAAGCCATACGCTCACGGACGACACGGTCGTGATCGCGGATGAGAACGGCGTCGAGTCGATCGCCGGCATCATGGGCGGCGAAGCCTCGGGCTGCGACGAGGCCACCACCGACGTGCTGATCGAATCGGCCCTTTGGGATCCGGCCAACATCGCCCAGAGTGGGCGGCGGCTCGGCATCGTCACGGATGCCCGCTACCGGTTCGAGCGCGGCGTCGATCCGCTCTCGACCCTGCCGGGTCTCGACCTCGCGACCAAGCTCGTCCTCGACATCTGCGGCGGGACGCCGACCCAGGCCAGCGTCATCGGCGAGCCGCCCGAGACCGGGCGGATCATCGAATTTCCCTGGTCCGAGGTGCGCCGCCTCGCGGGGCTCGACCTGCCCCAGGACGAGATAAAGGCGACGCTGGACGCTCTCGGCTTCGATGTGTCCGGCTCGGGCGACCGCGTGAACGTCCGGCCCCCGTCCTGGCGGCCCGATGTCGAGGGCAAGGCCGATCTCGTCGAGGAGGTGATCCGGATCGCCGGTCTCGACCGGATCGAGGCGAAGCCCCTGCCGCGTCCGGCGGGTGTCGGCCGCGCGCTGCTGACGCCGATGCAGAAGCGCACGCGCACCGCCAAGCGGGCCCTGGCCAGCCGGGGCCTGATGGAAGCGGTGACGTGGTCGTTCATCCCGCAGGCCGATGCCGAGTTGTTCGGCGGCGGCGGAGCGGATCTGAAACTCGCCAACCCCATCGCCTCCGATTTGTCGGACATGCGCCCGAGCCTCGTGCCCGGTCTGCTTCGCGCCACGCAGCGCAACGCCGACCGCGGCTATCCCGATGCTGCCCTGTTCGAGGTTGGCCAGTGCTTCGGCACCGATCAGCCCGAGGGTCAGACCATCCGCGCGGCGGGCGTACGTCGCGGTACGGCGGTGCTGATCGGCTCGGGACGTCATTGGGATGGCGCAACCCGCACCGTCGATGCTTTCGACGCCAAGGCGGATGCCATGGCGCTCCTCGCGAGTCTCGGCATCCCGACCGGCGGGTTGCAGGTGACGGCGGGTGGCCCGGCCTGGCTGCATCCCGGCCGCTCGGGCACCCTGCGCTTCGGGCCGAAGACCGAGATCGGCTGGTTCGGCGAAGTCCACCCGCGGGCCATGCAGGCCCTCGACCTCAAGGGAAGCCTCGTGGCCTTCGAGCTGATCCTCGATGCGCTGCCGCTTCCCAAGCAGAAGCCGACCAAGGCCAAGGCGGCCCTCGCCCTTTCCGAGTTCCAGCCGCTGACCCGCGACTTCGCCTTCGTGGTCGGCCGCGATGTCCCGGCAGGCGACATCGTGAAGGCGGCCCAGAACGCCGAGCGCAAGCTTGTCACGGCGGTCGAGGTGTTCGACATCTACGAGGGGCCGGGCGTGGCCGAGGGATCGAAGTCCATCGCGGTGGCGGTGCGGCTCCAGCCCACGGACAAGACGCTCACCGATGCGGAGATCGAGGCGGTGAGCGCCAAGATCGTCGCCGAGGTCGCCAAGCGCACCGGGGCGAGCCTGCGCGGATGATCCCGGTCGCCTTGCTCATCGAGGATCTGGCCGCGGCCGTTCATCTGCCGGTCGCCGCGCTGCGCAAGGCCTTGGATCATTCGGACGCCGTCGCGGAGGCGACGCTTCCCGTTCTCGTCAAGGCCGCGACCGGGGCCGAACTGGAGGAGCGCGAAGCGAACCTCCTGTTCTGGGGCCTGCATATCATGGCGAAGGCGCGGGACACGCGCGCCCTCGGCCCGCTCCTCGCTCTGCTACGGCAGGATATCGAGGTGGTCGAAGCGGTGCTGGGCGACGCCGTGTCGGCAACGCTCTCGCGAGTTCTCACGAGCGTCTATGACGGGCAATCCGAGCCGCTCTTTCGTCTGATCCTCGACAGCAGCCTGGACGACGGGATCCGCGAGGCGGTCCTGAAGGCCTGCATCTTCCTGTGCCTTACAGGGCGGATCGAGCGCGACGCCCTGCACCGGCTGCTGGTGCGGTTCGATGAAGCCAAGGCGTCCGTCGAGGGCGATATCGGCTGGAGCGCCTGGGAGGAGGCGATCGCCACTCTCGGCCTGCGTGACTTGGCGCCTCGCGTCGAGGCCGCCCGGAAGGACGGGCGCATCGATCCCGAATTCAGCGACCCCGATTGGTTCAGGGACACGCTCCGCGAGGCCGAGCGCCACCCGCACGACCTCGAGCGTCTGCCGCCGGACCAGTACGGCTTCCTCGACGATCCGGTCGCCGCCCTCGAATGGACGCGCGAAGGCTTCGGCGAGCCGCAGCGCAACCCGCTCAAGGATGTGGGGCGCAACGATCCGTGCCCTTGCGGCTCGGGCAAGAAGTTCAAGAAGTGCTGCCTCGGCAAGGTCGAGCCCGAGGCGGTATGGATGCCGCCCGAAGGGTAAGAGGCTTCTGATGACCCAGGCCCCCTCCGCCCTCGATCTCGCGCAGGCGCTGATCCGCTGCGCCTCCGTGACTCCGGAGGATGCCGGGGCCCTGGGCGTCGTCGCGGACGCCTTGAGCGCGGCGGGGTTCGTGGTGGAGCGGCCGGTCTTCTCCGAGGCCGGCTATCCCGATACGCCGAACCTGTTCGCCCGGCTCGGGCGCGAGGGGCCGTGCCTCGTCTTCGCCGGGCATACCGACGTGGTGCCGACGGGCGAGACCGCCGAGTGGCGGCACGATCCGTTCTCGGCCACGATCGAGGGCGGGATGCTCTACGGCCGCGGCGCGGCCGACATGAAAGGCGGCGTCGCCTGCATGATGGCCGCCGCGCTCGCCTTCGTTGAGCGCCGGGGCGGCAAGGTCCCCGGCTCCATCGCTTTCCTCATCACGGGTGACGAGGAGGGGCCGGCGGTCAACGGCACGGTGAAGCTGCTCGATTGGGCGCGCCAGCGCGGCGAGCGGTTCGACCATTGCCTGCTCGGCGAGCCGACCAATCCGGGGACGCTCGGTGAGATGATCAAGATCGGCCGCCGCGGTTCGCTCACGGGCAAGCTCACGGTGCTCGGGCGCCAGGGCCACGTCGCCTATCCGCACAAGGCGGAGAATCCGATTCCCGGCCTCCTCCGGCTCACGACGGCGCTGATCGCCGAACCGCTCGATGGCGGGAGCGCGCATTTCGACGCCTCGAACCTGGAATTCACGACCATCGACGTGGGCAACACGGCGACCAACGTCATCCCCGCCACGGCGCGGGCGACCTTCAACATCCGCTTCAACGACGATTGGACCGCCGATACCCTGGGCGCCGAAATCCGCCGCCGTCTGGATAAGGCCGCCGGAAACTCGGTGCGTTACCTGCTCGACCTCCAGCCCTCGAACTCCCCCGCCTTCCTGACCCAGCCGGATTCGTTCGTGACGCTCGTCTCGGAGGCGATCCAAGCCGAGACCGGGCTGACCCCCGTGCTCTCGACTACGGGCGGCACCTCGGATGCGCGCTTCATCAAGGATGTGTGCCCGGTGATCGAGTTCGGCCTCGTGGGCGAGACGATGCATCAGGTCGATGAAGGCGTCGCGGTCGCCGATATCGAACGGCTGACCGCGATCTACCAGCGGGTTCTCGACACGTATTTCGCGTGAGATCACGCCAGATTCTTACGCTGCCTTCGCCATCGCGGCGACGCCGTTCAGACCTGAACTCGCGTTCATGACGGCCGGTCCGCAGGCTGGACCTGGCCCTGCTGCCTGTCGCGCGTCAGGACCACTTTTGCCTGAGCCATGCGAAGTAGGCATCGGAGATTCCGGTCGACGTCTGTCTGAAAGTGCCGGTGAAGCGACGACTCTTCCGGCCCAGACGATCGCCGACTGCGATATAGATCTGTCGGAGACGCTGGACGTGGGGATCGTCGAGCCGCAATTCGATACTGCGCCGAATGACGGCTGCGGCCGCTGCCTTGTCCAAGCCCTGGTAGGGGATGAGGCCCGTACCCAGGATGACGCGGCCAACCTCAAGTAGCAGCGCCACGCTCTCCTCCTCGTCATCGGTCGCGAGCCGCTCGAGATCGAACAGCGTCCGCACTCCAAGCGGCCACATCCTGACGATCTTGTCTCTGCCCACCGCGCAGCACAGCTGAGACTGCGCTACCCAGTCCATGATCTGATAAACCCCATACGGCGTTTCCACGAACAACATCAGCGGGTTGGCGGCTGCCAGATTTTGAGTGTTATGAATATGATGGTCTTCGAGGCGTGCTCGGATGTCGCTATCTATACCGTCGATGATTTCGACCGGCGTAATTTTGAAAGCCTGGAAGACGTCAACCTCTTCTTGTTTGAAATTTCTGAGATGGTCGCGCTGTATGACCCATCTCAGGGCCACATCCGGAAGAAGTCCTATAACGAAACAAGCTGTAATTAAGATGCCCAGTGTAAACGGCGAATCGTGAGACGCAACGCCAAAGAGGGAGTTCAGTGCTTGACTTCCCATGTTCACGAGTATGATCGTGACGATCGGCGCGAGAGCAATGCTCAGCAAGATCTTCGTCGTCTCGGATACGATGGCTACCGGACTCAAGTCGAAGTTTCGAATAGCGCGTAACAGATTGCGCAGCGCTGTGATGTAACTGCCTGCGAATGCGGCGCACATGCCGAGCAGCCAAAGTTCTGCACGATCACCCGGCTTCGGGTACGAGACGTCCGGCCAAACCAATTGCCCTGGAAGAGTGGTATGCGACGACAGGAGATATTGTATCATCGTAAGAGAATAATACGTCGAGAAGCCGACGAGCACACTGAAAGGAATGCAGCCGAGAAGCCACGAAATGGCGGAGAAGTCTTTTCTCTCGCGGTTCAGATCGATCTGATCTGCTCGGCGAGCGGCTTCACTGCGACCAATCTCAGGATCTTGTCCTCGTCTCAGTCCGACAAAATACTTGTATTTCACAAATTCGAACGACGGTATCAGATGCACGCCGCCGTCTTGTCCAGTATCAAATACGTTGGCAAGATCTGTTATGATTTCCTGACGTTGTTTCTTTACTGACTCGCGTAATGTAATGAAGAACCCAGGGGACAAGACCGACAATGCGGTACAGAGATATACCGCAATCGCAAATGGTAATTCCATCTCCGCCCCCTAAGCAGCACGCTCGGTCCTGCTTCGGCACAAAAGTGGCAACCGCGAAGCGATTTCTAAACCTCAGGTTTATTAAGGCTCTGATAACGGGCGAAACTCAGTAATCTACCCCCACGAAGGTCAGTCCGCAGGCCGGCGCCAGGGGGCCGCAGCGGGTCTTGTCTCCGGTGGCGAGGATGTCGGCGACGTCGTCGGCCGAAAGGCGGCGGCAGCCGGCCAGCATCAGCGTACCGACCATGGCCCGCACCTGATGGTGCAGGAAGGAGCGGGCACAGGTCTCGATCACGATCTCGCCGTGCTGGCCCATCCACTGGCGGGTCACGTCGAGCTTTTCGAGCGTCCGCACCGGGCTCTTCGCTTGGCACTCGGCGGCGCGGAACGCGGTGAAGTCGTGCCGTCCGGTCAGGCGCTGGGCCGCGATGTGCATCAGTTCCGCATCGAGCGCCCAGGGAACCTGCCAGACATGGGCGCGGGTGAGGGCGGCGGGGCTGCGACGGTTGAGGATGCGGTAGCGGTAGTGACGCCGGATCGCCGAATGGCGCGCGTCGAACGTCTCGGGCACGAGCTCGGCGGCGACAACCGCCACCGGCTGCGGCCGCAGATGCGCGTTCAGGGCATCGCGGACGGTATCCGTGCGCCACGCCTTGGCGAGATCGACATGCGCGACCTGATGGGTCGCGTGAACGCCCGCATCCGTGCGTCCGGCGCAGACGAGGCGGGCCTGCTCGCCGGAAAAGCGCATGACCGCCGCCTCGATGGCGCCCTGTACGGTCGGATCGTCCGTCTGCCGCTGCCAGCCGCAGAAGGGAGCGCCGTCGTATTCGATGACGAGCTTGTAGCGGGGCATCAGCCGAGGCGCGCGCCCGCCGCGAGACGTGCGCCGCGAACGAACTCCGCCCCCGTCGCGCTGCCACCCTTGCCCGCACGGCGCAATTCGAGAAGGCGCACGGCCCCCGTACCGCAGGCGACCGTCGCCTCGCCGTCGAGAAGCGTGCCCGGCTCGCCCGAGCCTTCGGCGGGGAGGGCGCGCAGGACCTTGACCCGCTCCGGCCCCTTGCCGAGATCGGTCTCGAAGAAAGCGCCGGGGAAGGGCGACAATCCGTTGATGTGGCGCGCGACCGTCTGCGCCTCGCCGGACCAGTCGATCCGGGCTTCCTCGTTGGTGATCTTGTGGGCGTAGAGCACACCCTCGTCCGGCTGGGGGTGGAAGGTGAGATCGCCCGTGTCGAGGGCCTTCAGCGCGTCGGACATCAGCCCTGCACCCACCGGCATCAGGGCGTCGTGCAGCTCGCCGGCAGTCATGCCCGGCAGGATCGGCACACGCGCCTCAAGGGCGACGGGACCGGTATCGAGCCCGGCTTCCATCCGCATCACCCCGACGCCGCTCTCGGCGTCGCCCGCCATCACCGCCCGCTGGATCGGCGCGGCGCCGCGCCAGCGCGGTAACAGCGAGCCGTGCAGGTTCAAGCAGCCATGCCGGGGAAGGTCGAGGATCGCTTGCGGCAGCAGCATTCCATAGGCCACGACCACAGCCACGTCGGCCCCGTGGGCGGCGAAGGTCTCGGCGGCCTCGGGCGTGCGCAGGGTCGCGGGCGTCAGCACCGGCACGCCGAGCGTGTCGGCGAGCGCGTGGACGGGGGAGGGGCGCAAGGTCATGCCACGTCCCGCCCGCGCAGGCGCACGTGTGTAGACGGCGGCGATGGCGTGCCTGTCCTCGGCCAGACGTGCCAGGGTCGGCACCGCGAAATCCGGGGTGCCCATGAAGACGACGCGCATGGTGGGATCAGGCCGCGTCGCGCTTGGCCGCCTTGGTGAACTTCTTCATCACCCGGTCGCGCTTCAGCTTGGATAGGTGATCGATGAACAGCACACCGTTCAGGTGATCGATCTCGTGCTGGATGCAGGTCGAGAGCAGGCCATCGGCCTCGATTTCCTGCTCCTTGCCGTCGAGGTCGCGAAACTTCACGCGCACCCGGTCCGGCCGCTCGACCTCGGCGTAATATTCGGGAATCGAGAGGCAGCCCTCGTCGTAGCAGCGCCGCTCCTCGGAGGACCACACGATCTCCGGATTGATGAACACGCGCGGCTCGCGCACGCCCTCTTCCTTCGACGTGTCGATGGTGACGATGCGCTTGGCGACGCCGATCTGGATTGCCGCAAGGCCGACCCCGGGGGCGTCGTACATCGTCTCGAACATGTCGGCGACGAGAGTTTTGATCTCGGCGGTGATGTCACCCACCGGCTCGGAGACGAGCTTCAACTGCTGATCGGGCAAGATCACGAGGGGGCGAATGGTCATGGCGTCTACCGGGAGAGGCGCTGGTCGCGCCTAATTCTACCCTGGCAATATGGTGGCGGGTCGGGGTGGTCAAATGCGGGTTCAGAACGCCGTCCGGCTGCGGATGGCCGCCGTGAGGGTGCCCTCGTCGAGGTAATCCAGTTCGCCGCCCACCGGCACGCCGTGGGCGAGACGCGTGACCTTGCGCTCAAGGTGCCGGATCGCCTCGGTGATGTAATGGGCTGTGGTCTGCCCATCGACGGTGGCGTTGAGCGCCAAAATCACCTCTGTCACGGCCGGGTCGGCCGCTCGCTCCACGAGGCTGGCAATGTTGAGATGCTCGGGCCGCACCCCATCGAGGGCCGAAAGCACGCCGCCCAGCACATGGTAGCGCGCCCGCACCGCCCCCGAGCGTTCGAGCGCCCAGAGGTCGGAGACATCTTCCACCACCACCAGCGTGGTCGGGTCGCGCCCAGGATCGCGACAGACGGTGCAGGGCTCGCACGTATCGACGTTGCCGCAATTCGAACAGACGACGATGCGCTCGGAGGCGACCCGCATGGCCTCGGCCAACGGCGCGAGCAGCGTGTCGCGCTTCTTGATGAGTTGGAGCGCGGCCCGGCGGGCGGAACGGGGGCCCAGACCCGGCATCCGGCCCAGCAACTGGATCAGGCGTTCGATCTCCGGGCCGGCGACGGCTTGAGGCATCGGGTCTCGTGGGTCTCGCGCGGCTCGGGCCTCCGTCTAGAACGCCCACGCCCTCAGGGGAAGACGGTGTGCACCGTGACGCAGGTGCGGCAATATCCAGCGCGCCGCTATAGGTTTCGTAGATTTTGTAATGGTGTTGGCAGCGCTTCCGACATTCAGGTTACTGACGGGTTGCTATGCTCATGTCCATGACCTGTGGGCCTTATTCGTATAAATGGCCCCCGGAAGACGCGGCGAGACTCCGACGAAAGGTCATATTGACGGCAACGCTTCGCTGTTTACCCAGCGGGGGAGCCAGTCGGCGGCGGAGCCGCACGCTTTCGCGGTCGCGCCACGCCCAGGTGCCCGGGAGATTCGCACTTGAACAACATCGGTGATTTCAACGCGGCCCACGGCGCCGAAGCAGCGGGCTTCCGCGAGCTCAAGACCGTCCATTGGAATTTCGAAGCGCCCCGCCTCTACGAGGAGGCGCTGACCCGCAACGAAGGGAAGCTCGCCCGCGGCGGCGCCCTCGTCGCCACCACCGGTTCGCATACGGGCCGGTCGCCCAAGGACAAGTTCGTGGTGCGGGACGCCTCCACCGAGAACGAGATCTGGTGGGACAATAACGGCGCCATCACGCCCGATCAGTTCGAGACCCTGCGCCAGGACTTCCTGAAGCACGCCGAGGGCAAGGAACTGTTCGCGCAGGACCTCTTCGGCGGTGCGGATCCGTCCCACCGGGTGAAGGCGCGGGTCTTCACCGAGTTCGCGTGGCACTCGCTGTTCATCCGCAACCTGCTGATCCGCCCGGACCGCTCCGAGCTCGCCTCCTACGTGCCCGATCTCACGATCATCGATCTGCCGAGCTTCCAGGCTGATCCGGCCCGTCACGGCTGCCGCTCGAAGACCGTCATCGCCATCGACTTCGCCAAGAAGCTCGTGCTGATCGGCGGCTCGGCCTACGCGGGCGAGATGAAGAAGTCGGTCTTCACCTACCTCAACTACATGCTGCCGAAGCAGGGCGTGATGCCGATGCACTGCTCGGCCAACGCGGCCCTCGACGCCGAGGGCGGCTCGGCGATCTTCTTCGGCCTCTCGGGCACCGGCAAGACCACCCTGTCGAACGATTCCTCCCGCCAGCTCCTCGGTGACGACGAGCACGGCTGGTCGAACGAGGGCATCTTCAACTTCGAGGGCGGCTGCTACGCCAAGACCATCCGCCTTTCGCGCAACGCCGAGCCGGAGATCTACGCCACCACCGAGCGCTTCGGCACGGTGATGGAGAACGTGGTCATCGACCCGATGACCCGCGTGCCGGATTTCGACGACGCGTCGCTCACCGAGAACACCCGCTGCGCCTACCCGCTGGACTTCATCGCCAATGCCAGCAGCACCGGCCGGGCCGGGCATCCGAAGAACATCGTGATGCTGACCTGCGACGCCTTCGGCGTGATGCCGCCGATCGCCAAGCTGACCGGCGCCGAGGCGATGTACCACTTCCTTTCGGGCTACACCGCCAAGGTGGCGGGCACCGAACGCGGCCTGACCGGGCCGGAGGCGACCTTCTCGACCTGCTTCGGCGCGCCGTTCATGCCGCGCCATCCGAGCACCTACGGCAACCTGCTGCGTGACCTGATCGCCAAGCACAGCGTCGATTGCTGGCTCGTCAACACCGGTTGGACCGGTGGTGGCGTCGGCACCGGCCGCCGCATGCCGATCCGCGTGACCCGCCGCCTGCTGTCCGCTGCCCTCGACGGCTCGCTCTCGAACGCCGAGTTCCGCCGCGACCCGTATTTCGGCTTCGCGGTGCCGGTCTTCGTTCCGGGCGTCGAGCCGCATATCCTGCAGCCGGTCAAAACCTGGGCAACAAGACCGCCTTCGTCGAGACGGCCGCCCGGCTGGTGAAGATGTTCGAGGACAACTTCAAGCGGTTCGAGGATCACGTCGACTCCGACGTCCGCGCCGCCGGACCGAGCGCCCAGGCCATCGCCGCCTGAGCGGCGGGCCAACGAAGGGCCAAGGTCGAACGACCCGATCTTGGCCCTTCGCTCTCCACGTCATTGCTTCGCTTCGCTCGCAGAGACGTGGAGCGTGCGAACTGCCTCGGTGGCGGCGTCACAGGGCATCGAGCGCCGCCTCCAAATCCGGGATGGCGACCGAGAAATCGCGTCGGGCGGCGACGTCTTCCCGCTCGCTCCAGCGACCGAACAGGGCCGAGTAGGGCTGGCCGCAGACGGCTGCGAGATTCCAGAAGAACGGGTCGGTCCAGCCGCTGTCGGGAATGACGGTCAGGATCTTCGCGCCCGGTGGGCAGAAGATCGTGTTGGTCATCGCCGCGCCCGCGAGACCGACCACCACTCGCGCCCTCGCGAACCGTACGATCTGCTGGCGTGGACTGAATTGCTCGGGGTCGATCACCTCGAAGCCGCGTCGCTCCAGGGCCGCGACGACTTCCGGGCGATTGACGAGGGTGCGACCCCGGGACCCCGCGCGATCCACGAACAGGCGTCGGCCGCGCTCGGGTGCCCCCATGGTGCGCAGTGCCGTCTCCACGCGCGCGAGCCACGTCCTGCCCAGAAGGCGCTTCCTCACGGTGGCGACCGCCTGGGGCGACGCGCCGAAGGGCTCCTGGCTGCACGGGGTCGCGAAGTACAAACGTGGCAGGGCATAGACCCGCTTCCGGTCGTAGAACACGGCCCGCCACCGCGTATCGCGACCGAGGGTGAGGGCGATCATCCGCCGCCGCACCTCATTCATCTGCGGATCGTAGCCGGGCAGCAGGATCGTGATCTCGCGTCCCGGATGCAGCCGACGGATCGCGAAGAAGCCTTCGAGCCGGGGTAAATCGTCCACGAGCCAGTGGCCGTAATTGAACGAGCCGACGGAGCCGAGGAGGAAATACACGCCCTCATCGTCGAAGTGCTCGTCCACCCGGTCGTGATCGAGCCCGATCGCCTCGGTCATCCCCGCGTCGCTCAGGCGATGGGTCTCGTAGAGGATCCGGAGGCTGCCACCCTCGCGGTAATGGACCACGTGGCCGCCGAGGCGGACATCGCGCGTCTCGCACAGCAGCGAGGCCGGGAAGCCGCTGCGGTAGGCCTCGTCCAACTCGCCATACCAACGCGCGACGGCCTCGATTCCCGCAGGATTGGGACCAGTGAGCCGGTTCGGAGCGGGACGGCGATAGGCATAGGCCGGGAACAACGTCGTGACGGTACGAGTCCGCTCACAGACCCGCCCGCGCATCGACTCGTAGAGATCATCTGCCCCGGCGAAGGTGATGCCGGCCTGTGGCACCGCCTCGGCACAGGAGAAGACGAGGCAATCGGGATCGATCCCCGCGGGCATCAGGGCGCTCGCTGCCGCAACCTGGCGACCCATGCGGCGCGCCGGGCCCGGGCTAGAAGGGCAGCTTCATGCCGGGCGGCAGGGGCAGGCCCTTGGTGAGTTCGGCCATACGCTCCTGCATGACGTGCTCGGCCTTGCCGCGTGCATCGTTGCAGGCGGCGACGATCAGGTCTTCCAGGATCTCGCGCTCGTCGGCGACCATCAGGGCGGGGTCGATGTTGATCCGGCGGAGCTGGCCCTTTGCCGTCATGCTCACGCGCACGGAGCCGCCGCCGGAGGCGCCCTCAACCTCGACGGTGTCGAGTTCGGCCTGCACCTCCGCCATCTTCTCCTGCATGGCCTGGGCCTGCTTCATGATGCCCATCAGGTCGCGCATGCTTGGCTCCTCATCGTCTCATTTCGGTCGCGGGATGACGTGTCACAGGTCGTCGCCTTCCGCCTCCTCGACGCGGGCGGCGTCGAGATCGCCGAGGATTTCCTCTTCGGCGGTGGCGCGCGCCTCTGACGCCGTTTCGCGAACATCCACGATCTCGGCACCCGGAAAGCGGGTCAGGGCCTCGCGGACGAACGGATCGGCGGCAGCGTTCTCGCGCCGGGTCTCGCTCGCCATGCGGCTGTTCTCGGCGAGCGTCGGCGCGCCATCCTCCTGCGAGAGGGACACGATCCAGCGGCGGCCCGTCCAGGAGGTCAGCGCGGCCGACAGATCATTGGCGAGGCTCGGGCGTCCGCCCGTCGCGAGGCGGATATCGATCCGGCCTTCCTCGAACCGCACCAGATGGACATCGCGTTCGAGGGCCGCCTTGAGCAGGATATCCCGGCGCGCATCGGCCAGGGCGACCACATCCTCGAAGCGCGCGAGCCTCGGCCCGGCCTCGGGGACAGGGCTGAGCGCCGGAGCGGGGGCTGGCACCGCCCGCAGAACCGGCGCGCTCCCGGCCTGGGCGGAGGCCTGCATTCGAACGGGCGCGGGGACGACCTGTTCCAGCACGGGTCGCGGCGTCGCCATCGCGGCGACCGGTGCGGGCGGTGTCGGCGGCAGGGCCTGACGCGGCTCCGCCCCCGCCTCGGCGGCGGCGTCCTCGCGCAGGCGGCGCAGGGCCTCGTCAGGCGTCGGCAGGTCGGCGGCATAGGCGAGGCGCACGATCGCCATCTCGGCGGCTGCCAGCGGCCGGGGAGCCGATTGCACCTCGGGGATCGCCTTAAGCAGAATTTGCCACGCCCGCGACAGCGCCCGCATGGACAGCTTGCCCGCGAAATCCGTGCCGCGCAGGCGCTCCGTCTCGCTGAGCGACGGGTCTGCCGCCGCGTCGGGGACGATCTTCAATCGGGTGACGAGATGAGTGAAGGCGGCAAGGTCCGACATGACCACCGCCGGGTCGGCGCCGGAATCGTATTGCGCCCGCAACTCCGCGAAGGCGGCTGGCACGGCGCCGCGCATCACGGCTTCGAACAGGTCCACGATCCGCGCGCGGTCGGCAAGGCCGAGCATGTCGCGCACACCCTGCGCCGAGACTGCGCCCGCCCCATGGGCAATGGCCTGATCGAGGAGAGAGAGCGAGTCGCGCACGGACCCTTCCGCCGCGCGCACGATGGCCGCCAACGCCTCTTCTTCGACGGTCACGCCTTCGGCGGTGCAGATCTTGGCGAGATGGGCGCGCAGCACGGGCGCCTCGACCCGGCGCAGATCGAACCTCTGGCACCGCGACAGGATCGTTACCGGGACCTTGCGGATCTCGGTGGTGGCGAACACGAACTTCGCGTGGGGCGGCGGCTCTTCCAGGGTCTTCAGGAAGGCGTTGAACGCCTTCTCCGACAGCATGTGGACCTCGTCTACGATGTAGACCTTGTAGCGCGCCGAGACCGGCCCATAGCGAATGCCGTCGATGATGGCTCGCACATCGTCGATGCCGGTATGCGAGGCGGCGTCCATCTCCAGCACGTCCATGTGCCGGGATTCCATGATCGCCGCGCAGTGGAGGCCGAGTTCCGGCATGTCGACGGTCGGGCCGGTGTCGGGAACGCCGGCCCGGGCATAGTTGAGGCCGCGGGCGAGGATGCGGGCCGTGGTGGTCTTGCCGACGCCGCGCACGCCGGTCAGCATCCAGGCTTGGGGAATACGCTGGGCCGCGAAGGCGTTGCCCAGCGTGCGGACCATCGCCTCCTGGCCGATCAAGTCGCCGAAATGCGTGGGCCGGTATTTGCGCGCCAGGACCCGGTAGGGGGTCGGCTGCAATGTCGGGGCGGCGAAACCGGGAAGCCCCGGCTCGTCGTCAGGCGTGCCGGTCGAAGCGTCCATGACGTGTCGGGTTCGGGACTCGCGCCCTCATGAGAGGTGGGAGGCTGGACAGAGACCCGCTCGGTCTCGTTAGGGCTGCTTCCTTCCGGACCTGACCCGGTTGGCGAGTGAAACGTCCCCCGCCAACCCCCCGTCGGCTATATGGCCGTCTCGCCGGGGGAACGCAAGCCGCCCGTGCCGCTCTCCGCTCAGAACGCGTTGCGGTAGGCGCGACGAGAAATCACGGTGAGGATCATGATCTGAATGTCGAGCCAGATCGACCAATGGTCGATGTAGAACAGGTCGTGCTCCACGCGGCCGGCCATCGCCTGGTCGGTCTGGGTCTCGCCCCGGAAGCCGTTCACCTGCGCCCAGCCGGTAATGCCCGGCTTTACGTTGTGGCGGCGGGCGTAAAGGGCGATCCGCCCCTCGAAGCTGCGGTCGTGCGCCAGCGCATGGGGGCGCGGGCCGACGAGAGACATGTCGCCGAGGATGACGTTGAAGAGCTGGGGCAGCTCGTCGAGGTTCGACCGCCGCAGCAGCGCGCCGATACGGGTGATGCGGCTGTCGTTGCGCGTCGCCTGCTTGAACACTGAAGAGTGGTCCGCTTTCATGGAGCGGAACTTAAAGACGTCGAAGGGTTGTTGATTGAAACCGTAGCGACGCTGGCGGAAGAAGACCGGGCCGGGACTGTCGAGTTTGATCGCCACGGCGATCAGGGCCAACAGCGGCAACAGCGCGAAGAGCGCCAGCAGCGCCACCACGACATCGAAGCAGCGCTTCACCACGATCTCGCCGAGATTCAGCGGACGACGGCCAATATTGATGCCGGAGACCTTGCCGACGCGCGCGACCTGCATGTCGGGAAAACGGTCGAGGACCGTGCCGGGGCGCAGGTGCAGGGCGGCGGGTACGCGGAGGAAGGCGTCGATGCAGCGCTCCACCTCGGCGGCGTCGGCCCAGGGCACGAGGACGAACACATCGTCCGGCCGCAGGAATCGCACGACGGAGACGGCGAGGTCGAGGTCTTCCTGAAGCTGTTCGTAGCGCGTGGCGGCGTCGGCCTGGGGGTCGGTGCGGCGCAGGTAGCTGGTGCCGACGACGCGAAGACCCGGCCCGTCCGTCTGGTTGCTGGCGTAGAAGGCCTGGATGTCCTCGTCGTAGCCGACGAGATGCACGCGGCTGACCGTTGGCGAGGCCGGGCTCAAGCTGCGGCCGATCAGTCGACTCATCGTCAGGCGGCTGGCGAACAAGGTCGGCAGACCGACGAAGAAGACGACAAGGGAGACGAGACGGGAATAGTCCGTCGTCGTCTTGGTGAGGAAGCCGATGACCAGCACGACCGCCCAGGCCACGAACCACAGCGACACGACCCGCCTGAGCCCCGCGCGACCTTCGACGATCCGGTCGAGCGCGTATTCCCCACGCAGGGCATTGGTGGTGACGATGATGAGGCTGAGGAGCGCCGAGAGCTGAAGGCCGCGCGTTTCGGTCGGCCATGCGTCGTCATGGGCGAAGAGCACCCGATAGCCGACCTCGCTCGCCAGCGTCACGCCCGCGATGGCCGCGAAATCCGCCATCGCTGCCGCAACCGACAGCATGACCCGCATGAAGCCGCGACCGCGCTGTGGCAGCACCCCCGCCCACACACGGCGGCGGCGGGTCGTGCCGCTCAGCGTGATCGGCTCGTACGATTGTGGGACCCGCTCCTGAAGCATTGGTCTGCCTGTGCCGTACCAATCGGTATCTGTGCCGTTTTGAAACGAACGCGGTTTCGTACGCGGCTCTCACCGGGATCGTGAGCAAGCCTCGAGCCCGTCGCCTCGACACATCCCCCCAAGGCCCGGTGGGAGGGGTCATTGTCTCATCGCATCACGGCGCGGCCGCGGCGTTCCGCACTCGAGCTGATCTTACGTTAGGCTTGTCCGTGAAGAATCCGGGAGCAGTAACCGCAGAATCTGCGCGCCGCAACTCCGTGGAATACTTAAAGTGATTCGTGCGGGGCTGCCGAGGAAAGTCGCCGAGGCTCATATTCAGCGCGTGGTCCGCAGCCCGGCGAAGCAAATGCATTGCGCCCCGCGCAGGGGTGCCAAGAATTTACGTGCTCGAGTTGCCAATATTTCGTTAGATTGTAGGTTTTTGTACGAAGTATGACAGCGGAACGTGATCGACTCTATGGCATTTCTCTGTATCCAGCCGACGAACCGCAGGCGGAGTGGGATGAGCGCCACCGCTGAGTTCGCGTTTTGAATTCAGAATGCGGATTTGGCATTTACTGGGCTTGGTGCTGCCTTGTGAACGAACCGTTAAGCCGCCAGGGCGGATTCAAGGAGTCTGGCGATGGGCACCGTACCGTTGGCAGAAAAGTTAACAAATTTTAACTTTTCGAAACCTACGAACATATGTGTGTCCGGCGCGCCAGATCTATTTCTTGAACTTTCTCATTGAGAGTTCACCTGAATAAGAGAGCTGAAGATCTTTCGCGGTTGCGAAAACTTGCAAGATACAACCTGTAAAAAGGGCGGTTTGAGTGACATAAAAACGGTCATAATCGCCCCCTAAACCTGAGGGTGTATCGCAAGACTTGCAGGATCGAGCGAATTGGATCTAGTGATTGATAGCGGTGTAGTGACACACCGAGCCGGGAAGTCCGAAAGCTGCTCCCGGTAAGCACACGAAGACGGGGTTTGGGTCAGTGGAAAACGGCGAACACAACACGATGGACCTTTCAATAAAGGTCGCCCGTCCGATGGCGAAGGATGCGACGCCGCCCCTGATGCCGAAGCAGACGACCGATGTGGATCGGTTGGTCGGCCTGCGGATCACGGCGCTGCGTAAGGCGCGCGGCCTGAGCCAGACGGCCCTGGGCAATGCCGTCGGCGTGACGTTCCAGCAGGTGCAGAAGTACGAGAAGGGTCAGAACCGCGTCGGCGCCGGCCGTCTGCGTGAGATCGCCCGGCTGTTGGAAGTGCCGGTTTCCGCCTTCTTCGATGACAACACGACCTCCGACGGTCCGCAGGAGGATGTCTTCAGCTTCCTCAACGCCCAGGGCTCGGTGGAATTGCTGCGCGCCTATACGCAGATCGTCGACGACCAGATGCGCCGGGATGTCCTGGCCCTGGTCCGCAGTGCCGCCCGTCTCGCGCATCTCCGCGCCAATGGAAACGCGGGCGAGACTATCCCCCAGGCGTAACGACCCGACCCCTTCCCCTTGAAGTCATCGTCACTCGCCGGCCGCGATCAGATGGAAGAAACTTCCACTGACGTGGCCGAGCCGGTGCCCCATGAAACCGAGATCGGTTCCCTCGGCATCGGCGATACGGGCAAGTGCGCTGGCTTCGTCCGGCGCCTCCGAAGTGACGCTGGCATAATGGAACTCGTGCCCGATCAGGCAGGC
The DNA here is from genome assembly GCF_049887755.1 of Methylobacterium sp. NFXW15. Classification (NCBI taxonomy): domain Bacteria; kingdom Pseudomonadati; phylum Pseudomonadota; class Alphaproteobacteria; order Hyphomicrobiales; family Methylobacteriaceae; genus Methylobacterium; species Methylobacterium sp. NFXW15. The sequence goes on from NZ_JAGEKG010000002.1 coordinate 58,518, forward strand.
GCCGCGGCGTCCCAGCGTTCCATCCTCGGCCAACCGCGCCACGCGATAGCCGAGATGCAATTTCCGGCGACGGTAGGACGTCGCCACCGGCAATAATCCCAGCATCGGATGGATGGCCCCCTCGGCATCCTCCAGGCTCTCACCCAGCACCATGTAGCCACCGCATTCGCCATGAACCGGGCGGGTGCGTGCGAAGGCACGGGTGCCTTCCAAAAAGTGCTGTGCGGCGGCGATCCGGCCCGCATGGAGTTCCGGATAGCCTCCCGGTAGCCAGCAACAATCGCACGCCTCGGGTGGCGCCTCGTCGGCCAGGGGCGAGAACGGCACGAGTTCGGCCCCCGCCTCCCGCCAACCCCGCTCCATATGCGGATAGAGGAAGCTGAACGCTTCGTCCTGAGCGATGGCGATGCGCTGCCCTGGCGGCGGCACGATGGATCGCTCCGCTCCCGCCGGAACCGAACCGCCTGCGGCCTCCATGAGCGCAGTGAGGTCCAAACCGGCCTCGGCCATGTCGGCAAGCTTCTCCAATCGGGCCGCGAGATCGGCAGTCTCGCCGGCCTGGACAAGGCCGAGATGGCGCTCTGGCAGCACCAGTCCCGCCTCCCGTGGGAAAGCGCCGAACACCCTTAAGCCCGCCTTCTCCATCCCCGCCTCGACCAGGCGGCGGTGACGGGGGCTCGCGACCTTGTTGAGGATCACCCCGGCAATGGTCACGCGCGGATCGTAGACGCGGCAGCCGAGTGCGACGGCGGCAGCCGATTGGGCCGCGCCCGAAACGTCGATCACCAGAACGACCGGCCAGCCGTAACGTGCGGCGATGTCGGCATTGGCGCCGGACCGGCTCTCGGCGGCGCGAACCCCGTCGAACAGACCCATCGATCCCTCTGCGAGGACGAGATCGGCCTGCGCCGCCGAGGCGCTCGCCAAGCCATCGAGCAGCGCGGGGGGCATGGCGAAGCTGTCGAGGTTGAAGCTCGGCTCACCCGTGGCCGCCCAGTGGAAGGCCGGATCGATGTAATCGGGCCCGCATTTCGCGCCCCGGATGCGCAACCCCAGGCGACGGAGGGCGCGCATCAGCGCCAATGTGACGGTCGTCTTGCCTGACCCCGAGCGCGGCGCGGCGACGAGAAGGCCTCGCGCACTCATGGTGATTTGCCCCCGACGGCGCCGTTCGGCCGGAATCGGCGATCGTAATCGGCGGCGTAAAGAGCGCTTTCCCGGAATTCGCGGGCGTCCAGAGCAGGTCCCACAAAAATAATTGCGGTCCGCTCTAGGGTTGCAGCATGCACAAGTTGTGGGATCGTCGCCAGCGAGCCGCGGATGACGGCCTCGTCCGGCCACGTCGCCCGAAAGACGACGGCGACGGGACAATCGGCGCCGTAATGGGGCACGAGTTCCTGCGCCACCGAATCGATGACATGGATCGACAGGTGGATCGCGAGTGTCGCGCCCGTGGCGGCGAAGGCGGCCAGCCTCTCGCGCTCGGGCATGGCGCTGGCGCGACCGGAGGTCCGGGTCAGCACCACGGATTGCGCGAGGCCCGGCACAGTCAGTTCCCGCTCAAGAACCGAGGCCGCCGCCGCGAAGGAGGGCACGCCGGGGGTGAGAGTGTAGGGAATGCCGAGCCGATCGAGGCGGCGCAGCTGCTCGGCCAGGGCGGACCAGATCGAAAGGTCGCCTGAATGCAGCCGCGCCACGTCCAGTCCTTGCGCGTGGGCGGCCTCGATCTCGGCCATGATGGCGTCGAGGGAAAGAGGCGCCGTATCGACGATCCGTGCGCCCGGCGGACACCAGGTCAGAATCTCGGGGGCGACGAGGGAGCCGGCATAGAGGCAGATCGGGCAGGCGGCGATACGGTCGCGGCCACGCACGGTGATCAGGTCGGCTGCGCCCGGCCCCGCGCCGATGAAATGGACGGTCATCCTTCAGCCCTCTGGCGGGTTTCGCGACGGAAGGCCAGTGCGCAGGTGACGCTGCCGCTGGCGATCCGGGGCAGCGCGAGGTGCGCGCCAGGCCCTGCCGCCGCCAGGGCCGCCGCCTCGCAGAGCGAGCCGACCCCCCATAAGGCTTCGATCCGCGCCGACCGGGTCTCGACGGCGGCATCGCAGGCTGTCAGCGCATCGCGGGCGACGCCCATCGGCGCGAGGCCGAAATGTTTCGCCGCCTCCCGGATCGCTCGATCCCCCGCCCGGTCGAGGGCGGTGGCGATGGCTGCTAGATGCTCCGGCTCTGCCCCGGCCGCTTCCAGCGCGCGCGTGATCAAAGCCGTGATCTCGGCTGCTTCGGCGTTACGACGGAAGCCGATTCCGGCAACGATCGGGCGAGCCACGCTCACGGCTTGGTCCAGGCCCATTGGGTCACGGGCATCGCCATGCGCCAGCCCTGAAGCCCGCCGACCGGCGTCGCACGCCCCACGGTGAAGCGCCGGAGGCTGCCGCCCCGTTCGGCATAGGCCGCGAGCAGGGCGGCCTCGCCCTCCAGCGTTACCGCATTGGCGACGAAGCGTCCGCCCGGCCGCAGGGCCCCGGCGGCGAAGTCGATCAGCCCGGGTTCGGACACGCCGCCACCGATGAAGACCGCATCCGGCGGCGGTAGCCCATTCAGAGCCTCCGGAGCGCGGCCGAGCACGACCGACAGGCCGGGCACGCCGAGCGACAGGGCGTTGCGGCGGATCCGCTCCGCCCGTTCGGGTTTGGCCTCGATGGCTGTGGCCCTCAGCGAGGGCGCCCGCAACATCCACTCGATCGACACCGAGCCAGCACCCGCACCGATATCCCACAAAAGCCGCCCCGGCTGCGGCCGAAGGGCGGAGAGGGTCAGCGCGCGGATCTCGGATTTGGTGAGTTGGCCGTCATTCTCGAACAGAGCGTCGTCCAGGCCGGGCGTGAGCGGCAGACCCTCGGCCTCGCCCGTGACCTCGATGGCCACAGTGTTCAGGGCATCGATTCCATCCCACTCGAAGGCCTCGGCGCGGGCGCTGCGGATCCGCTCGCGCGGGCCGCCCATCGCTTCCAGCACCGTGATGTGGCTTGCCCCGAAGCCGCGTCCGGTCAGGAGCGCGGCGAGCGCGGCGGCGGTGTGTCCGTCCCACGAGAGGACGAGCAGGCGCGCGCCCGGCCGCAGATGCGGGATGATCCGCTCCGAGGCCCGCCCATGCAGGGTCACGAGATCGCATTCCGCCAGAGGCCAGCCCAGGCGGGCGCAGGCGAGGCTGAATGCCGACGGCTGGGGGAAGGCCGCGATCTCGTCCGCCGGGACAAGCCGGGCGATCTCGGCGCCGATGCCGTAATGGAAGGGATCACCGGTGGCGAGAATACAGGTCGCCTGCCCCCGCCGGGCGAGAATGCCAGGATAGGCTTCGTGGATCGGGCTCGGCCAGGAGCGCCTCTCGGCCGTGAGTGGCCCGGCCAATTCGAAATGGCGGCGCCCGCCATAGACGACCTCCGCCGCGTCGAGGGCGGCGGTGGCGGCGGGCGAGAGACCCGCGCGCCCATCCTCGCCGATCCCGACGATGGTCAGCCAACGGCGGCTCGACATCGGCTCACCGGGCGGGGACAAGGCGGCCATGCCCGATTCCGCGACGCGACTTCTGATCCTCGGCGGCACCACGGAGGCGACCGCCCTCGCCAAGGCGCTCGCGACCGAGCCCGCCTATGAGACGACCCTTTCGCTGGCCGGGCGCACCCGCACGCCGATGGCCGCGGCCGTGCCGGTGCGGGTCGGTGGCTTCGGCGGCGCAGAGGGGCTCGCCCGCTTCCTGGCTGAGGAGCGAATCGCGGCGTTCATCGACGCCACCCATCCCTTCGCCGCGCGGATCTCCGCCAACGCGGCCGAGGCGGCGCGGATCGCCGGACTTCCATTGCTCGCGATCCGTCGCCCAGCCTGGGAGGCGGGGGAGGGCGATCACTGGATCGAGGTCGAGGACATGGCGGCAGCGGCGCGGGCGCTCGGGCCCGTGCCGCGCCATGTCTTCCTCACCATCGGTCGGCAGGAGGTGGCGGCCTTCGCGGACGCGCCACACCACACCTATGTCGTGCGCAGCATCGAACCGATCGGCGATACGCTGCCGGTGCCGAGGCTCACCACCATCGCCGCGCGCGGCCCGTTCGATGCGCAGGCGGAAGCGGCCCTGATGCGCGAGGCGGGTATCGAGGTGGTCGTCAGCAAGAATGCCGGGGGCGCGGCGACCTATGGGAAGGTCATCGCGGCCCGCAGCCTCGGCCTCCCCATGGTGATGGTCCGCCGTCCGCTGAAGCCCGATGTGCCGAGCGTGCCCGACGCGGCGAGGGCGCTCACATGGTTGCGGGCGGGTGGTCACGCGGCACCCGGCACGCTGCGCAGGGTGTAGACGAACGGGGCCTTGCCCTCGCGCGGGATCAGCCGCGTCCCGGTGGCGCCGAGGATCACGATCGTCGCCATGTCGGCCTGCGAGGCTTCGGCTTCCGACAGGGTCGTCACGCGGATCGCCTCGTCCGGTCGGCTGATGGCGCGGGCGAACATCACCGGGGTCTCGGGCGCCCGGATGCTGGCGGCGAGGTCGAGCGCCGCCCCGAGTTGCCAGGGCCGGGCCTTGGAGATCGGGTTGTAGAGCGACACCACGAAATCCGCCCGCAGCACGGCTTCGAGCCGCGCGGTCACGACCGGCCAGGGTTTGAGGTTGTCGGACAGCGACATCGCGCAGAAATCCCCGCCGAGCGGTGCGCCGAGCCGGGCCGCCGCCGCGAGCATGGCGGTGATGCCTGGTTCGACGGTGATGGCGAGGTCGCGCCAGTCGGGCTCGCCCTGCTCCACCGCCTCGAACACCGCCGCCGCCATGGCGAAGACGCCGGGATCTCCCCCAGAGACCACCGCGACATGCCGACCGGAGGCCGCGAGCGCCAGAGCATGGCGGGCGCGGTCGACCTCCACCCGATTGTCGCTGGCGTGGCGAACCAGACCCTCGCGCTCCGGGACGCGGGCGACATAGGGAAAATAGCCGATCAGATCCGTCGCCCTGTCGAGGGCGCGGCGGGCGGACTCGGTCAGCAGGGACGGATCGCCCGGCCCGAGCCCGACCACCGTGACGCTGCCACTCACGGGCGTCGGCCTTCGCCTGGAACGAGGACCATGGAGAAATACGGCGCGTCGTCGTCCGCCTTGACTTCGAGCGGGATGACCCGCTCGCCCGGCATGGTCCCGCGCTCGACATAGACCGCGCGGGACAGGAGCCCCGCCTCGGTCAGCGCCTTGCGCACCTTCGGCAAGTGTCGCCCGAGCTTCATCACCACGGCGGCGTCGGTGCCGCGCAGGCGCTCGACCAGCGTGTCGAAGGACAGGGTCGCCGGGAGCACGGTGAGGACGTCGTCGCCCCAGGTGATCGGCGTGCCCGCTCGCGTCCAGCAGCCGGACATGCCCGTGACGCCGGGAACGACATCCACGGGAAAGCGATCTTTCAGGCGCCGCCACAGGTGCATGAACGACCCGTAGAAGAAGGGATCGCCTTCGGACAGGATCGCCACGTCCCGGCCCGCACCGAGATGGGCGGCGAGCTTGTCCGATGCCTCGTCGTAGAAGGCGGCCAGCGCGGACACGTAGTCCGGGTGCTCCGGGTGAAGCTCGGTCGTGTAGGGATAGGCGAGCGCCATTTCCCGCGACGGGTCTCGCAGGATCGCGTCGGCGATGCCGCGCGCGTTGCCGCGCTTACCCTGCTTGCAGAAATGCACGAGGACCGGCGCCCGCTCCAGGATGCGCCGCGCCTTCACGGTCAGCAGGTCGGGATCACCCGGCCCCATGCCGACGCCATAGAGCGTGCCCGTCGTCGCCATGCGCGGCAGGTCTTCCGTCTCGCCCTCGAAGGGCACGAGCCCGTCCATCACTCGACCTCGCTGGCGAGCGCGTTGACGGCTGCCGCCGTCATGGCGCTGCCGCCCCGACGCCCGTGGACGACGACGAACGGCACCCGTCCGTCCCGCGCCAGGGCCTCCTTCGATTCCGCCGCACCCACGAACCCGACAGGGATGCCGATGATCGCGGCCGGGGGCGCGACACCCTCGTCCAGCAGTTCGAGCAGGCGGAACAGCGAGGTCGGCGCGTTGCCGACCGCCACCACGCTGCCCGGCAGGATCTCACGCCACAATTCCATCGCCGCCGCCGAGCGGGTGGTGCCGAGCCGCTGCGCCATGTCCGGCACGCGGGGATCGCGCAGGGTGCAGATCACCTTGTTGTCAGCCGGCAACCGGGCGCGGGTGACGCCATCGGCTACCATGTGCACGTCGCAGAGGATGGGCGCGCCGCCCGCGAGCGCGGCGACGCCCGCTTCCGCGAAATCGTCCGACATCTCCACGTCCTTGGGCAGATCGGTCATGCCGCAGGCATGGATCATGCGCACGACGCAGCGTTCGGCTGCGCCGCTCCAGCGGGCGAGATCGGCCTCGGCGCGGATGATGGCGAAGGATTTCGCGTAGATCGCGCCGCCATCGCGGACATAGTCGTAACGCGACGCGTCTGGCTGCACGGCGTTCGGGCTCGCGCTCATGCGGGTCTCCGGTTCCTCCCGATATCGATGGAAGCCGGCGCGAAGGCGGCGGCAAGCCCGACACTTGCCGCCCTTCCTAAACGCTCTATCGCCGCCTCGATAGGGATCTGAAGGGACAGTGTGTCGCTCGGATTTCCACCGATGACGACGCCGTACTGGCCCTCGCGTCCCACGAGGGTCAGGTCGGCCGGGCCGGGCTTGGCACAGCCCTTGGTACAGCCGGAGACATGCGCCACGAGGCCCCGCGCCGCCAGCGGCCGGAAGGCGTCCGCCACGCTCGCGGCATCCCGAAGCGTCGGCGTCGAGCCCGAGGCGCAGGCGGGCGCGCCCGTGCAGGTGGCCACCGCCCGGCGGGGATCGTCCGCCGTGGTGATGAAATCGGCGGCGATATCGGCGAGGCGGACCCGCTCCGGGTGGGATGGCAGCAGGACGATGCCGCGGGTGGGCGACAGGCGGAATTCCGGCGCGCCGATGGTTTCCGCGACGGCGATCAGCCGCTCAAACGCCTCGACGGTGCAGCGGCCGAAGGGCGCGTCGAGGGCGAAGATGGGCTGACCCCCGTGGCTCGACAGGCCCGGCACCACATTCGCGGACGGCCCGCCGCCCTGGATTGCTTCGCTCTGCTGGCAATGACGGGGAATGGTGAGGGTATCGGGAGGGACCTCCCGCATCCGCCGCTTGCCCGTCGCCGCGAAGGCGGTGAGCAGGGCGCCGATGGCGGAAGGGGTGTCCGTCGAACTGCACGCCCAGACGGACGTCCCGGCGACGATGGCCACGCGATCCGCCGCCAGCGACAGAACGGACAAATCCGCCTCGTCCATCCGCAGGCCCACGGCCACGAGGGTCTTCGCTGGCAGGCCGGGAACGCCGCGCCCCATATCCTCAATGGCACGCGCGAGAGCGGGGATGTCGAGGGGCTCACGCCCGGCCAGCGGGCTCGTCAGGGTCAGGCGCTGCGGGCCGCCATCCGTACGGGTGTCGCCGAGGCCGACCGCACCGAGAAGGGCGGTCAAGGGCGCCGTCGTCGCCTCGCTGACACCGCGGATCTGAAGGTTTGCCCGCGCGGTCAGGTCGAGATGACCGTTGCCGTAGCGGCGGGCGCCCTCCGCCACCGCCCTGGCCTGGGCGAGCGTCAGGATGCCCAGCGGAGGGTGGATGCGCGCGAGCAGCCCGTCGCCGGTCGGCATGGGCCGTCCGAGACCGGGGCACCAGCCCCGGCGGGCGCTATCGGGGAGGGCGCGCGAACTCACTCCGCCGCCTCGCCCATCAGCGCGTCGGCAGGCAGGGCGTTGCGGCGGCTCGTCCAGAGGCCGCGCTCGCGGGCCTCGTCGAACCGGTCGAGGATCGCCCGCGTGGCGGCGGGGTTGGCGGCGCGCAGGCGCTCGAACACGTCCGGGTCGGCGATCCAGGCGGAGTAGAGGGTTTCGAACCCGGCATCGGTCACGGCATCGCTGCCCGCCGCCAGGACGAAGACCGCATCGAGCCCCTGCGCCAATTCCTGCGCCCCGCGATAGCCATGGCGCAGTTGCGCCGCGATCCAACGCGGATCGGCGAGCCGCGCGCGGATCAGCCGGGCCGAATCCTCCCGTGCGGTACGGGCCTTGGGCCGCTCCGGCTCGGAAACGTCGAGGCTGTAGAGGGCCGGGCTCGCGCCCGTGAGGTTCGCGGCGGCGGCGAACCCGCCCATGGCATCGACTGCTGCATCGCCGTCGAACAGGTCGCGCTCCGCCACGTCGAAGGCATGGGCGTAGGCATCGGCCTGGGCCACGCGTTCACCGAACCCGGCATCCGGCCCCTCGCGATCGCCATAGGCGTAGCCGCTGGCGTCGAGATAGGCCCGGCCGAGATCGGCGCGCGCCTGCCAATCCCCATCGAGGGCGAGTGAGGCCGCGCCCGCGCCGTAGCGGCCGGGGGCCGCGCCGTAGACCCGTGCTCCGGCCTCGCCACGGCGGGCGGCGGCGGCGAGGGGGTTGTCCTCCTCGTCCTCATCGCGGGCGGCGACGGCGCGCACGGCCCGGTCGAGCAGCGCCAGCGTGTCGGGGAAGGTGTCGCGGAAAGCGCCGGAGACCCGCATCGTCACATCGACGCGCGGGCGATCGAGCACCGCGAGCGGAAGCACCTCGAAGCCGGTGACGCGGGTGCTGGCGTGGTCCCAGACCGGGCGAACACCCATCAGCGACAGGGCATGGGCCACGTCCTCGCCCCCGGTGCGCAGGGTCGGGGACGCCCAGAGATCCATGACGATGCGGGCGGGATAGCTGCCCTCGTCCTGCAGGTAGCGCGTCACCACCGCCTGCGCCGCCTTCTCGCCGAGCAGGGTCGCGGCCCGGCTCGGGATGGCGCGGGGATCGAGGGTGGTGAGGTTGCGCCCGGTCGGCATCACGTCGAGCCGACCGCGCGAAGGCGATCCGGCCGGGCCGGGGGAGACGAAACGGCCGTCGAGCGCCGCAAGCAGGCCCGCCCGTTCCCCCGCCGCGCTGGCGCGGACGGGCTCGGGCGCATCCTCCGGCGCGCGGCCGAAGATGTGCAGCCCATCGCGGAAGGCGGTCTCGCCGAGGTCGCAAAGGTGGGCGTCGAGGGCGGTCAGGGCGTCTTCCATCGGCGCATCGGCCGGGATGCCCGCGCCCGCGAGCAGGCCGTGGCCTTCGGCCTCTTCGAGGATGGCGGTGGCGAGCAGCTTCGCCCGGCGAGGGTCGAGGATGGTTGCGGAGGAATATTCCTCCACCAATTCCCGCAGACGCGCCGACTCGGGTGGCAACCCGGCGCGAGCGATGGTGGGGGTGAGATGCCCGAGCGCGATCCCGCCGAGCCGTCGCTTCACCGGGGCGGCCTCACCGGGATCATCCACGACGAAGGGATAGATCACCGGCAGGGCACCGACGCAGAGCGAGGGCCAGCACAGGGGCGACAGGGCCACCGCCTTGCCCGGCAGCCATTCCGTGGTGCCGTGAGTGCCGAGTTGCACCAGCGCGTCGAAATCCCTGCGAAGGCCGAGATGAAAGGCGCAGTAGGCGTGGGTCGGCACCCGGTCGGGGTCATGGTAGCCCGCCTTGCGGTCGGAATCCCGGCCCCGGTCGGGCTGGAGGAACAGGGCACAGGCGCCGCCGACCCTGCGAAAGAGGAACGAGCCCTCGCGGCACTGCGGATCGTCCGCCGGATCACCCCAGGCATCGCGAATGGCATCGCGGAGTCCTTCGGGCAGCGTCTCAAGCCACGCAATGTAATCCGCGAGCGGAACGGCGAACGCGGCCTCGCCCTCGGTCAGCGCTCGCATCAGCGCATCGGTCTCAGGAAGATCAAGGGCGGGGTATCCGGCCTGCGCCAGATCGGAGAACAGCGCGTGAGCGCTCTCGGGCGTGTCGAGCCCCACCGCGAACCCTGCCCGTCCTCCCCGCGCGGGGTAATCGGACATCACCACGGCCACCCGGCGCTCGGCCCGGGGGAGGGCGGCTAGCCGCAGCCAGCCGCGCGCCCGCTCGGCGAGCGCGGCGATGCCCTCGGGAAAGGGGACGAGCCGCCGCTCGGAGAATCCCTGTTCTTCCGGTGCCTCTTCCTTGAACGCGATCGGGAAGCCCGCGAGCCGCCCGTCGAATTCCGGCAGGGCGACCTGCATGGCGAGGTCGGAGGCACTCAACCCCCGCGCCGACGCCTCCCAGGCTGCATGGGGTGAGCCCACGGTGAAAGCCTGGAGGACCGGGCAACCGGCGCGGTCGAGGACGAACCCGGCATCGTCCCGCGCAGAGAAGGCTGTGGCCGCGATCACGATATCCGGCCGCTTGGCCGCAAGCGCAGCCTTCACGGCGGCCACTGCGTCAGGATCCTTGAGGCTCGACACAGCGAGCGTCATCGTGCCGATCCCACGCTCCTGAAGCGCCAGCGCCAGCGCCTCGAAGGGGGCGGTGTCGCCACCGAGGATGGCTGAACGGTAGACGAGGAGAAGGGCGAGGGGAGTGACGTCTCCGTTCCCTCCGCCAAACTCGTCACTGCGAGCGAAGCGAAGCAATCCAGAGCTGCGGGCCTTCTCCAGACGAGGCGCTTCCCTGGATTGCTTCGCTTCGCTCGCAATGACGGTGGTGCTCAGGAGGAAAGGTGCACCGCTCCGCCCCGCCCCCAGGGCGACATCCAGCGCCACCGGCCCGCAGCCGGGACACCACGCGAAGCCGCGCGGCAGCGGAACGGGAGGCTCGGCCTCCCCGCCCTGGCCGATCTCCACCGTGAGGCGCTGGAACATGCGGCGCAGGTTCTCCGGCCCGCCGGCGCGAAAATAACGGTCGAGTTCGTCGGCCAGGGCGGGATCGGTGGAGAAGGCCGCGAGGCGTGGATCGGGCCTGTCGTCCCCCGGCAGCACGGCGAGCACGACGCCGTTCGCCCGTGCCGCCTCGGCACAGCGTTCGACGCCGTAGCGCCAGTAATCGAGCCCGCCGAGGCAGCGGATCACCACCGCGCGCGCCTGGGCGATCACCTTCTCGACGTAGAGATCGACCGAGAGCGGGTGACGCAGCTTCGCGAGCTTGGCGAGCCGGAGCGAGGGCAGACCCGGCGCCGACGCATGGGCACGGGCGAGGCCCGCGAGGTCGCTATCCGTGAAGGACAGGACCACGAGGTCGCCCGGCTCCTGGCCGAGATCCACCGCCGCCTCGCCTTCGTCCAGGGAGACCGTGTCGACGCGCAGGAGGTGCATGGGGCCCTCCCTAACCGGCGCGCGGCAAGGCCGGAGCTGGGATCATCCCGCGAGCGCCTTCGCCACCGCGTTCTGGTCGAAGCCCTTCAGGCCGATCACGACGAGGCGGCCATCGCGGGCCTCGCCCGAGCGCCAGGGACGGTCGAAATGGTGAGACACCCGGCGTCCGACGCCCTGCACCACGAGGCGCATGGGCTTGCCCTCGACTTCCACGAATCCCTTGATCCGCAGGACGCCCTCGGTCTCCGCCGCCTTCTCGACTCGGGCGGCGAGGTCGCCCGCCGTCACGGCGGCGCGCACCGGCAGGGCCACGGTCTCGAAATCGTCGTGGTCGTGATCCTCGCCCTCGCCATGATGCGAGGGGCGGTTGGCGAGGTCGTCCTCGGCCGCCGCGCCGAGGCCGAGCAGCACGCGCGGGTCGATGGCGCCGTTCGCGGTCTCCACCAGCTTCACGGCGCGGGGCAGGTGGCCCTCCACCTCGGCGCGCACCTTGGCGAGCCCGGCCGCATCCATCAGGTCGGCCTTGTTGAGCACTACGAGGTCGGCGCAGAGGAGCTGATCCTCGAACACCTCTTCGAGGGGGTTGTCGTGATCGACGCTCGTATCCGCCGCGCGCTGAGCGGCGAGCGCCTCCGGATCCTCGGCGAAGGCGCCGGTCGCCACGGCAGGCCCGTCCACCACCGCGACGACGCCGTCCACGGTCACGCGCGAGCGGATGGCGGGCCATTGGAAAGCCTGGACCAGCGGCTTCGGCAGGGCGAGGCCGGAGGTCTCGATCAGGATGTGCTCCGGCGGCTCGGCGCGGGAGAGCAGCGTTTCGAGCGCGGGCACGAAATCGTCGGCCACCGTGCAGCAGATGCAGCCGTTCGGAAGCTCGACGATGGACTCCTCGGTGCAGCCCTCGACGCCGCAGGCGGCCAGGAACGAGCGGTCGAAGCCGACATCACCGAACTCGTTGACGAGGATGGCGAGCTTACGGCCCTTCGCATTCTCCACGACGTGGCGGACGAGGGTCGTCTTCCCGGCTCCCAGGAAGCCGGTGACGATCGTGCAGGGAATCTTCGCGACGATGGTCATTCGGCGGCCTCGGGGCGCGGGGGAAACGGAGGGATGCGGGCGATAACGCCTGAACGGAATTCCTTGGGGCGCTCGCGCCAGGGCACGATGCCGTCCGGCGTTCCGGCATAGGCGCCGATGCCCGCCAGGATCGTCTCGGCCGCCTCGACCGGGTCGAGATCCCCGTAGACGTAGGTCCAGCGTCCGGGAGAGGCGACGGCCACGGTGCAGGGCCGCTTGCACACCGACAGGCATTCCACCGGCTCGACGCGCAGGGCGCCTGCACGCTGCACCAGTTCGGCATGGAGACGTGCCCCGGCGCGGGGCGCCTCCGGGTCGTCACCCTCCCGTCGGCAGGTGGTGCAGACGTAGAGGATCGTTTCCGCCTCAGACATGGCGGGCGCCCTTCGCGGGGCCGAAGCTCTGCCACGCCCAGCCGAAGCCGAGGCCGATCATGGCCCAGAATACCGCGCTGATCGCCAGCGACCGGGCGGCGAATTGCGCGGCCAGAACTGCCGGGAGTTCGGACGTTCCCGCCGGAGGCTGCGGCGCGCCGACGACATGCGGCGCGACGATCAACACGAGGCCGCCGAGGATGCCGATGAGCGAGCGGCGGACGCCGATCAGGTAGAGCCCCATCGCGGTGCCGACCGCCGTCATGGCCCACCAGACCTGCCGCGCGAGGATCGGTGCCGCCTCCTGTCCCGGCAGTTCCGGCGGCAGACCAAGGGCCGGGGCGAGGGCGACGCTGGCGAACCCGGCCAGCGCGAAGGCGAGCCCGGTCTGCAAGGTCGGCTCGCGGCCGAGCGCGATCAGCACCGCGCCGAGGAGCAGCGCGTAGCCGACGCCGCCGACGAGGGTCGCGAGCCCGGTGAAGGCCATGCGCTGGAAGCCGGGTGCGGGTTGCCATTCGGGCGCGGCATCGGGTGCCGCGTGGTCATGCCCCGAATGGGCGAGAATAATGGGCAGTGCCTGCGCCGCACGGGTGGGCTCCCGCATCTCGTACCGTTCCGCCTCGACGATGAGGGGAGAGGTCAACGCGAGTTGGAGCCCCGTGGCGACGATAGCCGCGAGGAAGCCGGCGGCCAGTGCCGCCGACAGAAGCCTGAGGATCATCCCTGGCGCGTGGGCGTCAGTGGCAGGGGAAGTTCTGGGCGTGCCGGAAGTCGTGCGCCGCGTTGTGGAACGCGATGGCCGGCGAGAAGCCCGCCATGAACACGAGGCCGAGGCCGAGGAAGGCCGCCATGGCGACTGCGAGCAGGCGCTCGTTCGAGCGGATCGCGACGGGGGCGAGGGTCGTGGTCGTCATCAGGGCTCTCCTGCCGCCCCACCGGCGGCACGTTGAACGTCGAGGATGACGGCAGGTCTCCTGGCTCGCGGCTAGGGCGCGCCCGCCGCCTTCCCGGATCGCTCCGGTGGCTGCTGGCAGGCGCTCGCCGCTTACAGTTGCGGGGGCAGCCGCGGGTTCGGGCACACCCTCACCGCGTTCCCTTTTCACCCCTTGCGGGGCACCGTCATCCCTCCTGTGTATCTGGCTTCCGCCCTTGGCACAACGGCAAGCAGAACCGTTTTAGACCGGCGTCAGCACGCAATGCCGGGCGGAACGGGAGGGCAGGGTCACGCGCAGCGGGCCTGAGAGGGTCGTCGGCGGGTCCGTCTCGGCCATGTCGCGATGCGCGGCATCGAAGCCGTAGCGCATGAGCCGGGCGGCCTTGAACGGCCGGTCGAAGACGATGTCGGCGGCCTCGTCCTGCGACCCGCGGTTGATGAGGACGAGATGAAGGCGCTCGCCTTCCACGCCCGCCCGGACCGTGAGGATGTCGGGGCGTGAGACATCGACGGGAAGGCCCGAATCGGGAAAGCGGCCGCCCTTGCCGTCGTAGTTCCGGTAGAGCCGGAAGGCGGTGCCGAGCCAGCCTGCGAGGGAGCCCCAATGGGCGGTGAGCCGCATGTCGGCTCTCGCGAAGCGGGCCAACGCGTCGGCCAGGGCGAGGCCCGAGGCGAGTTGGCCCGCTCCTCCGTAATTGTACTCGGTGATGGCGATGCCCGTGCCGGGGAAGTTCCCTCGAACGATGCGCTCCAGGCTCGGCAGGAGCGGCAGGGACAGGCCGCCCTCCATCGCCACCGGCAGGGCTTGTGTCACCCAGCTCGCCTCGCGAAAGCCTGGCTCGGTCAGGGAGCGCGGCGCGTCGAGGAGCGAGGCGGCGAGCGCCGGATCCTCGCTGCGGAACAGAGTGCCCCGGTCGCTGAACGGGTACCAATGGACGTCGAGGACATCGAGCAAGCGTCGCCCGTCGCGCTCGGAGGCCTGCCGGAAGGCGTCGAGATAGGCGGCGAGAAAGCTGCCATGGTGTTTGAAGGCGTCCCAATCGGGCGCGTTCTGGAGGCTCACCATGCCGGTGACGCCCCAACTCGCCGGGCCGATCACCCAGGCGCCGGGGTCGATGGCCTTGATCACCCGCGCCGCCTTCAGCGCCCTCGCGATCAGGTCGGCGATCCGCACCGGAGCCCGCACAATGCGTGGGTGCTGGGTCGCCCACAGGCCGGGCTCGTTGTCGAGGATGTAGCCCCGGATGCCGGTTTCGGATCCGGCGGGGCCGAACCGGTCGATGAGGGTGGCGAGGCAATGCGGGATGTCCGCGACCCGCGGATCGACGGGGGCGGAGGCCGGGCGCCGTCCCTCCCAGGACACCGGCACGAACCGCGCCGACGGTGCGGCCTGGTCCGGCCCGACGGGGCCGTTCTTGTCCGCCGCGACGAAGCCCGCGAGCGGCAGGGTCACGATACTGCTGGCGCCCATGGACAGGGATGAGCCGTGCATCGCCGCGATCACCGCCGCCGGACGGTTGCGCTCGACCTGCGGCAGGCCGACGGACTCGCTCAGGAAGTCGCCGTTCGCCTGCTGCCAGTCCTTGCCGGCGTTGCAGGCATTGTTGGTCCAGTTGTAGCTCGTGGCGAAATTGCCGCCGAACCGGCGCAGGCTCACACCGGCCGCCCGGTCGAGTTCCGCCGAGGGCGGGCCGCCGTCGAGGGTGCCGATCTCGCCCGATCCGTAGATCAGCGGGCTGACAGGGAAGGGCGGGGCGCCGTTCCGAACACGGATGCTCGCAACCTCGCCCGCGCCCGTGGCGCTGGCCCAGATCGTCGCCCCGGCGCCGGTGAGAAGCGCCCGGCGGCTCGGCCTCACGAAACCAGCCCGGTCCCGTAGAGGGAGCCCCGGAAACGGGTCATCCAGAAGATCTTGCCGAGGCCGCCGCAGGCCGCGATCCGGTGGTGTCGCGCGGCGGGCGGGTTGATCGGCTCCAGGAGTAGCGACAGTGCCCCCGAGACGATGGCTTGCGCCACGCCGACCATCATCCACCGGGCCACGCTCAGACGGCTGCGGGGCGAGGCCATCTCGTGGACGAAGGTGCGGATCTGGCCGCTGAGGAAACGGCGGCGGCGGACATAGGCCCAATCGAGCCGACGGGGCGGCACCCATTCCGTCACCTCGGCGCCGGAGGCCCACCCGAACCGGCGCCCCTCGTTCACGAGGCGCTGCAGGAACAGGCTGTCCTCGCCGCCGATGCTGTTCAGGCGCTCCTCGAAGGGGCCGCCCGGAACCGCGCAGATCGAGGCCGCGAAGAGTGAGTTGTTCGTGCCGAGATACGCGGCGCGGTGGGTCACATCCCCGCCGTCCTCGGCCGTGACGCCACGGGCGAAATAGGCCGCGAAGGGGCCGATCTCGAGGTTGTCGTCGGCCCGCGCGCTCACTGGGCCGAACACCGCATCGTATTCGCCCCGGCGGGCGACCGCGAGCAGGGCTGCGAGCCAATGCGGGCCGCCGGTCTCGTCGTCGTCGATGAAGGCGATCCATTCGCCCCGCGCCGCCGCGACACCCGCGTTCCGCGCCGTGGCGATGCCGGGCTTCGGCACCGAGACGTAGCGGATGGGCAGGCGCGCATCCGCCGCGAGCTGCGCGACCAGGGCCTGCGCGTTCGCGTCGACGGAGTTGTCGACCACGACGATCTCGGCCGCCGTGTCGGTCGGCAATTGCTGCGCGACGATGCAGCCCAGGGCGCGCTCGAGCGCCTTGTGACGGTTCAGCGTGGGAATGACCACGCTCACCGCGATCGGCGGGGTGCCGCGCATGCCGTCTCCGATGCTCTCTGGGAGGTTCATGAATAACTAACCGAAGAGCTATAACTTGATCACTGGTGCGACTTATTCCAGCCGGAAGTAAAGTCGGCACCTGATAACGTGAGATCAATACCGGATTTGCGCGGTAATTTCTCAGAGAATGGTAAATTTAACGCTGACAATCGCGCGGGCAGGATGAAAATTGCTTTCGTCGGCTGCGGCTATGTCGCGGATATGTACCGCCAGTGCCTCGATCTGCATTCGGACAGGCTAGAACTGGCCGGCGTCTACGATCGCGATTCGGAGCGGCTGGCCGCCTTCACCAAGACCTGGGGCGACCGCGCCTACGCTTCGCTCGCCGATTTGCTGGCCGAGCCCGATCTCGGCGTCGTGGTGAACCTCACCGATCCGGAGAACCACGCGCCCGTCACCCGCGCGGCCATCGCTGCCGGTCATCACGTCTATTCCGAGAAGCCACTGGGCATGACGTTGAGCGAGGCCCGGAGCTTGCGCGATGCCGCGGCGACGGCGGGTGTTCGCCTCGCTGCCGCACCGAGCAACATCCTTGGCGAGCAGGCTCAGACGCTGTGGCGCGCGGTGCGCGAGGGTGCCGTGGGGCGCGTGCGCCTCGTCTACGCCGAACTCGATGACGGGATGGTCCATAAGGCGGATTATCGGAATTGGATCAGCCGCAGCGGGCGCCGCTGGCCGGCCGAGGGCGAGTTCGAGACCGGCTGCACCTTCGAACATGCCGGCTACGTGGTGACCTTGCTCGTCGCCATGTTCGGGCCGGTGCGGCGGGTCACCGCCTACGCCTCGCTGCTGATCCCGGACAAGGAATGCGACCAGCCGGTGCACCCGGCACCGGACTTTTCCTGCGGTCTTCTGGAGTTCGACGGGGGCATCGTGGCCCGCGTCACCAATTCCATCGTCGCCCCCTATGATCACCGCCTGCGGATCGTGGGCGACGCGGGTGTGCTGCAGGTCGAGGAACCGTGGGATTTCGCCGGTCCCGTCCGCCTGAAGCGCACGGCCACGAGCCGCCTCGACCGCTTCCTCGAACGACGCTTTCCTTCGCGGAAGGGCAGGGTGGTGAAGGCGGTGCGTCCCGTACCTTTCCGCAGCGGGCGCGGTCGCCCACCGATGGATTTCCTGCGCGGTGTCAGTGACTTCGCCGAGGCCGCCGCCGCCGGTCGGCCCGGCCGGATGGATGCGGACCTTGCGGTTCACATCACCGAGGTGACCGAGATGCTGCAACATCCGGAGCGGTTTCCTCGCCCGGCGACGGTCTCGTCGCAGGCGGGTGTGCTGCGGCCGATGGATTGGGCGGTCTGAGAACAGGCGAAAGAGCCATCGACCATGGATAACCCGCCGACCCTGATCACCCTGTCCTTCGCGGGCGATTTCGAGTGTTGCCGCCTGCTCTGCGAGACGGCCGACCGCTTCGCTCCCATGGGCGCGTCGCATCTTCTGGCGGTGCCCTCGGCCGACATGGCGCTGTTCCGGCCGCTGGCCGGGGGGCGCCGCGCCCTGGTGCCCCAAGAGGAGTTGCTGCCCGCTTGGCTGCGCAAGCTTCCGCTGCCGGGGCCGGAATGGCGACGCCGCCTGCGGCTGCCCCGGCGCAACGTCTACGTCTCGTTCAAGGGGCGGCCGGTCCGGGGTTGGATCGCCCAGCAGATCATGAAGCTCAACGCCGCCGCCGGAGCGTCGAGCGACGTCGTGGTGCATCTCGACAGCGACACCGCCTTCGTGCGCCCGCTGCCGGCGGAGGCCTTGAAGACCGGCGGTCTGGTGCGCCTCGCCCGCTTTCCGGGTGCGGCGGACGACGTGATGCATGCGCCCTGGCACCGGGCGGCCTCGACGCTGCTCGGCCTGCCGCCCTCGGATTATCACGAGGCTGATTACATCGATCAGTTCGTCACGTGGCGGCGGACCAATGTCCGGGGCCTGCTGGAGCGGATCGGCGAGGTCACGGGCCGCGACCCCATCGAGGCGCTCGCCGCCACCCGCGACTTCTCCGAGTACATCCTCTACGGCGTCTATTGCGACAAGGTGCTCGGCCTGGTGGCATCCGGCCATGCGCCCTCGGCCGAAAGCCTGTGCGAGACCGTCTGGTCGGAGGGCGGCGCCATCCCCGTCGTCGGGCCGGGCCGCTACGGGCTCGGCATCCAATCGACCATTCCGCTGTCGACCGAGGCCCGGCGCACCATCGTCGCGCAGGCCATCGCACGCGGATGAAAGGGGCTCAGCGTGCCCGGCGCCGGTAGTCCCACACCAGCTTGAAGATGCGCGGGCCGTCGATCAGGTAACGGCGGGCGAGGCGGCGTGGCTCGCAGGCGAGGCGGAACAGCCATTCGAGATTGGCGACGCGGAAGATCGTCGGCGCGCGGGGGCGCTCGCCGACGAGGAATTCGAGCCCCGCGCCGATGCAGAGGCCCACGCCCCGCGCGATCCCACGCTTGGCGAGGGCGGCGGCCAGCATCTCCTGCTGCGGTGAGCCCACGGCCAGGATGACGAAGCGCGCAGGCCGGGCCTCGATGGCCTCCACCGTCGCGGCGAGCTTGGCGGGGTCCTTGCGCAGGCCCATGGGCGGGGAGATCTGCGACACCTGCGTCAGTCCGCAGAGTCGACTCACGGACTCTGCCAGCCCCTCATTGCCGCCGACGATCAGGACGGGTGAATCCTTCGCAAGCCGGGGGTGGGTCATCAGGGCCGCGACGAGGTCCGAGCCCGGCACGGGTGGCAGGTCGGTGCCACAGGTCCGCGCCAGCTGCGTCAGGATGCGGCTGTCGTTGATGCAGAGCCACGCCTCCCGATAGAGGCGCGCGGTCTCGGGATCGTCCGCGATCCGGATCATGTGATCGACGTTGGGCGTGACGAGGTAGCGGAACCGCTCGCCCTCCGGCACCGCCAGCAGGATGTCGAGTGTGCCGTCGAGATCGAGCCTGTCGAACGGCAGGTCGAGGAAGCTCACACGCGCCGCGCTCGAGGCTTCGAGCGTCGGAGCCGTTTCGGCGATCGTGGACATGGCGCGGCGCTCGTTCACGGGTGGGTCGTGTCGTGTCGGAAGGATGCATCCATCCCCTCGGCGAGCCGGATGCCCGCGCGGAAGCCGAGTTCGGTCCGGGCGCGGACGGTGTCGTAGTGTGCGGCCCGGGCGAACAGGCGCAATTCGCCCGGAGCGGGCACAAAGCGCAGTCCGCCCACGGGCAGGCGCAGGCGCGCCAGCGCCTTGGCCGGAAGGGATAGGGCGCGCAGCATCGCGAGCCGTCCCGGGGGGAGGGCGCGCGGCGTCGGCAACCCGGCGCGGCTGGCGAGCGTCGCGAAATAGGTGTTCCAGGTCGGCGTCTCAGGCCCGACGATGTTGGCCGCGATCACTCCCTGACCCGGCCCCGTGAGGGCGGCGAGGGCGCAACGCACGGCCTCGGCCACATCCGAAACGTGGACGAGGGCCGCGATGCCTTCACCGCGCAGCCCGAGAGGGCCGAGCACGCCCGCGCGCAGGCCCGCGACCGGCCGTTCGATCCAGAGATCGCTGCCGCGTCCGTAGACGATGCCGGGCCGCAGGATCGCGACCCGCCGCCCCGGACGGGCCGCAGCCCAGCTTCGGAGCATCGCCTCGCAGGCGCGCTTGGCAGCGCAGTACGGATCGTCGGGAGCGGCCGTCGGAGGAGGCGCGTCGGGCTCGCCGATCCGGCCCTCGGCGGGGCCGTAGACGGCGATGGAGCTGAGCTGGACGATGCGGTCGATGCCCGCCCGCTCGGCGGCGGCGAGAAGATTGCGAAGCTGGTCCGGCATTGCGGCGGCCGAGCGTCCGCCCGCATGGACGATGGCCGAGGCCTCGGCGCAGGCGGCATCGAGGCTGCGCGGATCGTCGAGATCGCAGCGAAGGGCTCCCTCGGGCGGATCGCGACCATCGGGCAGGCGGTGCAGTCCGGCTCGCACCGGCAGGCTCGTCTCGCGCAGCCGTGCCACCACCGCCTTGCCGATGAATCCGCCCGCGCCGGTGACGAGGATCGCACCGGTCATCGCAGGCCCGCCACGGGCGCGCGGCTCAGCAGTGGGCGGATTCGTCCGACCAGGGAATCGAAGCTCGCGCGGCTGATCAGGAACAGAAGCGGCACGTAGATCAGCACGCCAGCGGGAATGGCGACGATCAGAGCGAGCAGCGGCCCGTAGGCATCGGCAAGGGTGATGCCGAGCCATGCGACGATCACCGCCATGATCGCCGCCGACAGCCAGACCCCCGAAAGCCGCCGTAGAAGCGGCCAGGGCGACAAGCCGATCAGCGGCCCGTTGATCAGCACGGTGGTGGCGGTGAGGGACAGATCCCCGGCGAGCCGGGCCAAGCCGATCGTGGCCGGATGGAGCCCGGCCGTCGCCACCAGCGTCAGCGCGAGGATCACGAGCGCGACGCTGTAGGACAGGAGCACGCTCTGCGGCCGACCACTCGCGGAGAGCGCGGTCTGCACCACCTGCGAGGGCAAAGCGAGGAGACCGCCCGCCGCCAGGGCCGCCGCGATGGGTTCGGCCGTGGTCCAGCCCGGCCCGGCCATGAGCGGCACGACGAGGGGGCTGACGGCGGCAAGTCCCATCATCGTCGGTGCGACGAGCGCGGAGGTCTCGCGGGCCACTTCCGCCGCTGCCTCGCCGACATTCTCCCGCGAGAGGGCACTGCCCCGGAAATGCGGGAAGCACAGGTTGTGCGTCACCGCCGTGATGGCCCCGCGCACCGGTTCGATCAGCCGCATGGCGATGTTGAGATAGCCGAGCACGGTCAGGCCGAAGAGCGCGCCGGTGAGGGTGTTGTAGACGACGTAGGTGGCGTTCTCGACGAGGCGCGAGGCCAGCACGAGCCCGGCGAAGCGGTTGAACCGGGCGAGCCGCCCCCAGGACCAGACCGGCCGAACCTTCAGTCCGAGCATCCAGAACAGGCTCGCCGCGCTCGCGAAGACAAGGACGATCCGCAGGGCGACCAGGGACCAGATGCCGGCGCCGGCGAGGCCGAGCCCGATGGCGATCGCCGCCCCGATCACATGGCCGAGGATGCTCGACGCGTTGATGATGTAGAACGCCTTCCGACGCCTCGCGACGGCGGTCGCCAGGGTCATCGGCCCCTGCGCGAGCAACAGCAGGCCGGTGGTGGGCAGAAGCAGGCGGAGGTCGGCGCGCTCGTAGACGTGGTCGAGCAGGAAGCCCACCGGAACGCAGAGCGCGAGGAAGCCGAGGGCGGCGACCATCGAGAGCGCGAGCACCGCCCCGAGGTCGTCCCGGCGGACGACCTTCGCCTGGGTCAGCGCTTCTTCGTAGGGCGTCCCGACCGCCATGGAGAAGGCGGTGACGATGGAGAGCGTCAGCGCGGTCGCGCCGAAATCCCCCGGTGGGAGGATCCGGGCGAGGAAGGCGGTCGTGACGGACAGGATGACGAGGCGGCCTGCCGCGTCGGCGAGCCCCGCGCCGATCCAGCCGCCGATCCGGCGGATCGTCATGGGTGTTTCCCTGCGGGCTCGGGTGCGGGCTCTCGTCTGAAGGCCAGCAGGCTGATGAGGATGGACACGTTGGCCAGAACCTGCCCGCGCATCCAGAGGCTCGACTCCGTGGCGTTGTGCACGAGGACGACGAGGGCGATGACGAGGAAGGTCGCCGCCGCCACCGCATCCGCGCGGGTGGTGCGCCGGGAGAACAGCTTCACGGCGAGCGCATAGACCGTCAGCAGTTGCGCCAGCACCGCGAAGGCCAGGGCCGGAGCGCCGCCCTGGAGCCGCAGGTCGAGGTAGCCGTTATGGGCCTCGTTGATCACCACGTCGGCCCGCTCTCCGATCTTCAGGGTGGCGAGCCAGGAGCCGGGTGGCGCGCGATGCAGCGGGTCGTTGGCATCGCCGACGTCCCAGAACGAGCCGAACCCATAGCCGGTCCAGGGCCGCCGCGCGATCTCGCTCGCCGCGAAGTCCCAGATCTGGGTGCGACCGGTGAAGCTCGCATCGTTGCCGGGCGTCAGAAGGCCGATGAAGTCGCCGCCGAAGGCCGTGACGCCGAGATAGGTCACACCGACCGTTCCAACGCCCGCAAGGGTGAGGAACAGCGCCGCCGCCGGACCCAGGCGGCGTAGCACCAGCATGCACGGCAGGAGCCCGGCGCCGAGCAGCGCCAGCATCATCGAGGTCTTGCTCTTGGTGAGCACGAGGAAGCCGAAGGCCGCCAGCGCAAAGGCCAGCCCCGCGAGCACCCGGCGCGGGCGCGGGGCGGCGCAGGTCCAGCCGATGGCGATGATGAAGGCCAGCATCGCCACGAGACCCGCGACATTCTTCTGCTGGTGGTAGCCGCGCACGCCGATCTCGGTGAAGGCGAAGCCCGGGTTGAGCGCCGTGACCGCGAGGTCGCCCGCGATCACCACGACGAGGATGCCCGCCATCAAGCCCAGAACGCGCCGCATCGGCCCGATCCCCGCCGCGATGGCCAACGTGATGATGCAGATGAACACCATCACGCTCACGCGCCGCACGGCGATGTCCGGGAAGGCGGCCCAGGACACGCTGGCACAGAACCAGCCGAGCACCAGCCAGACCGGCCATGAGCGCATGACCAGCGGCAGCACGATCCTGCGGCGGCGGACGATCTCGAACAGGGCGATCCCGGTCATTCCGAGCACGGCGAGGCGCTCGGTGGAGTTGCCGTCGCCGGAGGTGATGGCGCTCGCATCGGTCATCGGCATCACGCCGATGAACATGTAGGCGAAGAAGGCGAGGCACAGCGCGCCGGGCAGGGCGCGCAGGAACCACGGCGCCCGCCGGATGCGCGGGTTCGTGCCGGTCCTGCCGGGGGCCAGGGCGGCGAGGCCCCGAGCCTCCGGTGTCAACGTCGGGAGGGCCGTGGTCACGGAAGCCACGCGCTCGTCACGCCAGAGCTTCCTTGTCCCCGGCAAGGGCGAAGCGCTGCGGCGCCGGGCGCGAGCGTGCGGGAGCCGGCACGATCGGATCGGCGCCCGAGACGACGAACAGCGCTCCGGCGATCTTATCCCCGCTCGACAGCAGGGCGGCCCGCAGATCCTCGATCCCATCCGCCGTGGCCACGCCCGCCTCGGCGACGAGGACGATGGCCGTGGCGGTCGAGGCCGAGCGACGCAGCCGGACTTCGTCCTGGCCGTCGCCGCCGTCGATGATGACGCAGTCGTAGCCTTCGTCCCGCTCCGGCATGGCATCGGGCGCGGCACGCTCACCCGCCGTGGTGGCGCAGAAGGGCGGGAAGCCTTCCACGGTGCAGGACATTACACTGGCCTGCGCGTCGCGCGGGATCATCCAGGTCAGGCGGCCGGAGCGCGCATCGCCGTCCACGAGCAGGGCCCGGCGCCCACGCGCCGCCTGCGCCAGAACGAGGTTCTGGGCGATGATGGTGGAAAGCGGACCGTTCGAGGCCGAGACGATGAGAAGCCGAACCTGCCCGCGCTCGGCGGCCTCATCGAGGTAATCTGCCAGCCGGGTGAGGATGCGCGCCGACGGGGAGGCGCGCGACCCTGCCAGCACCGCGACGGTCTCGCTGGCCTCGCGCAGCCGCTTGCGCGACAGGGGCAGCACGCCCAGAACCGGGATTCCGGTGCGTGCGGTCAGCCGCTCGGCCGAATGCAGACGCCCGCCGCGACGGTCGACGAGGATCGCTCCGGCCGCCCCCGCGAGCAGGCCGAGCAGGCCCGCCGCCGCGATGACCAGAGCGGGCTGGAGATCGGCCGATTGCGGATCGGGCTTCGACGCACTGACGAGGGAGACGTTCGAGGTGCCGACGCTCTCCTGCTCGAGAAGCTCGCGCTCGCGGGCCAAGGTCTTTTCGTAGACCGAGCGCTGCGCCAGGGCCTCGCGCTCCAACTGGCGCAGGGTGACGAGGGCGGTGTTGGTACGCGACGTGTCGGCCTCGGCACGGGCAAGGTCGCGCTCCAGGGCGGATTCACGGTTGCGCGCGGCAGCCAGCTCGCTCCGCAGGGAGGATTGCAGCCGACCCGTTTCCTTGGCGATGGCGGCGCGCAGGCTGCGCACCTGGGCCTCGACCTCCACCGCCGCCGGATGGCGCGGCCCGAGCGTCGCGCGCAAATTGTCCTGCTGGCGCGTCACCTCCGCGAGGTTCAGGCGAAGCTGGGACAGGGTCGTGGATTCCACCGTGTCGGCGCCCGCCGCATCCGTCGGCGAGGCGCTGCGGCCTTCGAGCGCCGCGACGCGGGAGGCGGCGACGCGGGTCTGTGCCCGCGCTGCGAGGAGCTGCGAGTTCAGCTCGCTGACGCGGGCGGTGTTGAGCCCGCGCCCGTCCTGATCGACCACGCCGATCTCGCGCTTGTACTTCTCCACCGCCTGCTCGGCGGCGATGACATGCTCGCTCTGGCCCTTCAGGGTGGCGCCGATGGCGTCGCGGGCCTTCACCACCACTTCCTTCCGGCGGCGCTCGATATCGTCCACGAAGGCTTGGCCGATGGCGGTGGCGAGGCGGGCCGCCTTGTCCGGGTCGTTGGCGCGCACCGTCAGGTTCACGACGAAGCTCTTGCCCTCGCGCTGGAAGGTGGTCTGCTTGCCGAGGATCTTGCTGGCCACGTCGACCGGATCGGCGGGCGGGGCCGGGCTGGTCAGGCCGATCATCGCCTTGATGTGTCCGACCAGACCGGGCCGGGCGGTGTAGGCGGGATCCTCGGTCAGCCTAAGGCGCTGGACAACCTCCTGCAGCACCGCATCGAAATGCAGGAAGCGTGACTGGGTCTCGATGACCGCGTCGTTCACGTCGGCCGAGGGCGGCTGCGGCACGAGTTCGTTGCTGACGACATTCAGTCCGCGCGGGTCGAGGAGCACCTGCGCCGTGCCGAGATAGTTCGGCGTGCGAAGCACCATCACGGGCGTCGCCAGCACCACGGCCCCGAGCACGCACATCCCGATCGCGAAGGCATGACGGCGCAGCGATGCCAACGCCTCGCGAATTTCGAGGCGGAACGCATCCCACTCGTCAACTTCCGCAGCCTGGAAGGTGCTGTGGCTCGGACTGTTCTGGCGTTCGATCAGCTGCATCGACCGGCTTTCCCCGACAACGCAGCGCCCTGCATCCCGGCTTCGACGCCGTCGGCCGGGCCGTCACCCGGACGATGCAAGTCGCTGCCCAGGATGATCCGTTCCGGACTTCGGAGCGGATTATCCCGGCGGGCCCAAGGCCCGTATCGACTTTTCCGTAACGCGCGCCCGCTTGTGCTGAGTTAAAACGGCAGGCCGTCGCGCTGTTGGAATTATCGATAGAGTTAATAGTGTCTTCGCTCGAGGGTGATTTCGCGTCACCCACTCCAATCCTGCTGCGCGAGCCTTAAGATCCTCGCAACGAGGCCGCCTCGGTTCGGTACAACGGATAGAGACGCCGCCAGAGGAGCTTGCCCACGATCCCGGCCGCGCGAATGGCGAAGCTGCGCCCCGGTGCCTCTCGACGGAGCATTGTGAGCCCCATCAGCGGCAGCAGGCCGATCTGCACCAGGGACTTGGCCGCCATGATCACCTCGTCGCGCAAGGGGGTCGGGCTGGTGCGGATCAAGGTGGCAGCATAGGCCTGCCCCCCCGCGAAATGGCGGCGGACGAGGTAGCCCGTCCTGACCCGGTGTCGGGGCACGAAGTCCGTAGCCCGCGCCTCCGGTAGCCAGCCGAAGCGGCGGCCGTCGCGGGCCAAGCGGCAGAGCAGGTGCAGATCCTCCCCGCCGCATTGGCCGAAATGCGGATCGAACGGGTCCGCGTCCCGCAGGGCGGTGGCGCGGCGGAAGATGCTGTTGGCGGTCGAGAGGACGAAGCTCTGCGAGGCCGGGCGTCCGAGGGCGAACACTTCGTGCCCCGCCGCCTGCCCGCCGAGCCGGGTGAAGAGGGTGCGGGCGGCGGGTGTCACCGCGGCCGCATCCTCGAAATGCGGGGTGATCGGCCCGAAGAACACATCATGCGGATAACGCGCGAGCCCGTCGCGCACGGCCATCAGCCAGCCAGGCTCGACCTGCTGGTCGTCGTCGAGAAAGGCGACGGCGTCGCCGATGCTGCCTCGGCAACCGGCATTGCGGGCGACGGAGATGTTGGCGGGATGCGCGGTGAGGTAGCGGATCGGCAGGGGCGCCCGCGGCACCAGATCTTCGACCACCGGCCTCGCGGTCTCGCCGTCGCTGTTGTCGACCACGACGATCTCAGTCTCGCCGTCTCCGGCGCCGTCCTGCCCCATCAGCGAGCGCAGAAGCGCGGCGAGGAGCGTCGGCCGCTCATAGGTGCAGATCACCACACTGAGCCGCATCTCTGGTCCTCCGGCGACCGGATGCGTCTATCGGCAAATACTCACTAAACGGTGTGGGCGGGCCGGACTGGCCTCAATTGCCGGAACCGGTGCGGTCCGTCTCCAGCTGTTGAAGAAGCTCGGCGAGACGCGGATCGATCGGCTCATCGATCACCGGATCGTAGAGGGCGCGCAGCTGCCGCCCCAGGCGACGGCGGGTGAATTCATCGAGAACCGGGCCCTGCGCGGAGATCGGAACAGTTTGGAGCACGAAGGCTCCGGCGCGGCGCGGGGTCTCGGACATCATGAGTAAATCGGGTTCGCCCTGTTCGATGGCAAGCGCTTGTGTCGAGTGTTGCGCAATAGACCGAACAGGCACAGGGCGAAATGCTCGTCGGCTAAAAACTTGCGATCACAATCTCTGGAACTGCCTGGGCGCGGCTCTGGGTGTCGAAGGCGCAGGGTCATGCTAGGGAAGCCGGATCGTCGGCTGCGGGTATGGGGTGTTTCGTCCGAGATGACCGAACCGCGCATCCTCGTAACGGGCGTCGCCGGGTTCATCGGCAACCACGTCGCCCACCGCCTGCTCGCCGAGGGGCGGGCGGTCACCGGGCTCGACAACGTCAACGCCTATTACGACACCACCTTGAAGGAGGCGCGTCTGCGCCGCCTGGCGGGCGAGGGCTACGCGTTCCACCGCCTCGATCTCACGGACGGGCCGGGTCTCGACGCGGTGTTCCGCGAGGGGCGTTTCACCACGGTGATTCACCTCGCCGCGCAGGCGGGCGTCCGTTACTCGCTGACCGACCCACACGCCTACGCCGCGAGCAATCTCACCGGATTCCTCAACGTGCTCGAGGGCTGCCGCCATCATGGGGTGGGGCACCTGATCTACGCCTCGTCCAGTTCCGTGTACGGCGCGGTGACGGCGATGCCGTTCTCGATCCACCAGAACGTGGATCACCCCGTCAGCCTCTACGCGGCGACGAAGAAGGCGAACGAGCTGATGGCGCACAGCTACAGCCACCTCTATCGCCTGCCGACGACGGGGCTGCGGTTCTTCACCGTCTATGGTCCGTGGGGACGGCCGGACATGGCGATGTACCTGTTCACCCGGGCCATCCTGGCGGGCGAGCCGATCAAGGTGTTCAACGAAGGCCGGATGCGGCGGGACTTCACCTATATCGATGACGTGGTGGAGGGGATCGTTCGCCTGATCGACCGCCCGGCCGCGCCCGATCCGGCCTGGAACGGCGGGCATCCCGATCCTGGTACCAGCCTCGCGCCCTACCGCCTCTACAATATCGGCAATTCCGAACCCGCCGACCTGATGGGAATGATCGCTCTGCTGGAACGCAAGCTCGGCCGCCGGGCTGAGATCGACCTCCAGCCCATGCAGCCCGGCGATGTGCCTGAAACCTTCGCGGATGTCGCTGACCTCGCCCGCGATGTCGGCTTCTCCCCCGGCACCCCCCTCGAAACCGGCATCGGCCGCTTCGTGGATTGGTATCGCGCCTATCACGAAGCTTGACGGCAGCGCTCGGGCCGCCTCCCGTGGCGCGGAAGCGGACGGCAGCGTGCGGGGCGTCGGGATGGTGGAAGGTCGCAGGATCGCGGTGATCGGGCTCGGCTATGTCGGCCTGCCCGTCGCGGTGGCCTTCGCCAAGGCGGGGTTCGATACGGTGGGCTTCGACATCGATCCCACCCGCGTCGCCGAGATCGCGGCCGGACGAGACCGGACAGGCGAGGTGCCGGAGGAAGACCTGCCGGACCTTCGGGCGAGCGCGGATCCGGCCGATCTGCGCGGGCGGGATTTCTACATCGTCACGGTGCCGACGCCGATCACGGCCGCGCGCACTCCCGATCTCGGGGCGCTGGAATCGGCCTCGCGCCTCGTCGGTGCGGCCTTGTCCCCCGGCGCCATCGTGGTGTTCGAATCGACCGTCTTTCCCGGCGCCACCGAAGAGGTTTGCGCGCCGATCCTGGAAGCGGCCTCTGGGCTTATCGCGGGGCGGGATTTCGCCCTCGGCTACTCGCCGGAGCGGATCAATCCGGGTGACCGGGCACATCGGCTCGACAGCGTGATCAAGGTCGTTGCGGCGAGCGACTCCGAGAGCTTGGAGATCGTGGCACGGACCTACGGCGCGATCGCTCTGGCGGGCGTGCATCGCGCACCATCGATCCGCGTCGCCGAGGCGGCGAAGGTGATCGAGAACGTCCAGCGCGACGTGAACATCGCCCTCATGAACGAGTTCGCGCTGATCTTCGCACGGATCGGCCTCGATACCGGCGACGTGCTGGCGGCGGCGCGGACGAAGTGGAACTTCCTGCCCTTCCGCCCCGGCCTCGTCGGCGGCCACTGCATCGGGGTCGATCCCTATTACCTCACGCACAAGGCGCAGGAGGCGGGCCACCATCCCGAACTCGTCCTCGCCGGGCGGCGCATCAACGACGCGATGGCGGGGCACGTGGTCGAGACCTGCATCCGGCGCCTGCTACGCCGGGGGCGGCCGGCGCCGCGTGTCACCGTGCTGGGCGTGACCTTCAAGGAGGACATCCCCGATATCCGCAACAGCCGCGCCGTCGACGTGGTGCGAGGCCTTTCCGGTTATGGGGTGGCGGTACAGGTGGCCGACCCCATGGCCGATCCCGAGATGGTGCGACGCGAGCATGGCTTCGCGCTCACCCCCTTCGATGAACTTGTGCCCGCCGACGCCGTCATCCTCGCCGTGCCCCATCGGTCGGTGCGGGAGCGGGGCTGGACGGGGATCATCCCTCTTTTGACCGAGGGGCGCGGCGATGTCCTCGATGTGACGGGAATGCTCGACCGGAGTGCGGCTCCAGCCGGCATCGACCTGTGGCGGCTCTAAGGCCGGTCAGGACGGCGGCCGCGCTGCGTTGGTGGCGGGCGGCAGGGAATTGGGGCTGCGCAGCACGATGAGCAGGCTGCCCACCACGGACAGCCCGAGCGCGATCGAAAATAGGACGAAGATCCAACGAGGCATGGGATGGAACTACCCTGAAAACGCCGTTCCATCCCCTGCGACGGGCCGGGATGAAGGAGGCTACCCAAAACGTGACGGATGGCGTGAAAAGACGCATCCACTCTCGTTCATCAAGCGTTGCAACGATTGAGCGTATGAGATTAGACCTGTTCCAGTCACGACGGGTCAACGCTCGCGAGACCGGCCAAAGCCGTAACTAGGAGGAAATTCATGCGTCAGCTCGTTCTCGGTGCCATCCTCGCCGCAATGATCCCCCTGTCGGCCCAGGCCCAGGAGGCCGGCGATGCGGCTGCCGGTGAGAAGGCGTTCGCCCCGTGCAAGGCGTGCCACAACTTCCAGAAGAATGGCGTCGGTCCGGACCTGAAGGGCGTCGTCGGCCGTAAGGCGGGCACCTATGAGGGTTACACCTATTCCGCCGCCCTCAAGAACTCGGGCATCACCTGGGACGAAGCCAACCTGCACGAGTGGCTGAAGAACCCGAAGACCAAGGTGCCCGGCACCAAGATGATCTTCCAGGGCTACACGGACGACAAGAAGATCAACGACGTGATCGCCTACCTGAAGACGCAGTCTTAAGGGGTTCACGTGCCCGGTCTTCATGGCCGGGCATGTCCTTCAAGCGTCGTGCCCGAACGTTCGCCCGGCCCGCAAGGCCGGGCGTCGTTGTTTCGGGCTACGATGGCTCGCCGTTCCGCAGTCCGTCGCGCAGGTTGACGAGATCCTTGAGAAGGTCCTTGCGGCCCTTCAGGTCGAAGCCGGTCATGCCGCCCGCCTCGTCGGGGATGCAGGACAGGGTGCCGCGCAGGCTTTCGCCCGCCTCGGTCAGGAAGATGCTGACTTGCCGCTCGTCCGGCCGGTCCCGGGCCCGGCGCACGCGACCCGAAGCCTCAAGCCGCTTGAGAAGCGGCGTCAACGTTCCCGAATCGAGGAAGAGCCGCTCCCCGATCTCCTTCACGGTGAGCCCGTCCTCTTCCCACAGCACCATCAGCACGAGGTATTGCGGGTAGGTGAGATCGTAGCGGCCGAGCAGGGTGCGGTAGGCGCGGCCGAACGCATGCGCCGCCGCGTAAACCGCGAAGCAGAGTTGGTTGTCGAGCCGCTGCGCCTCGACGAGGGTCGCCTTGCGCGCCTCGGGAGCCTTGCCGGTCTCAGTGATCATCGCGCTTCTGCGCTTCACGGCGGGACCCGCCATCTTCGTTCCACCTCTCGAACAACCGTGACGGCGCGCCGTCCCATCCCTCAGTGCCGAACTCTAAACTTGTACCGGCGATGGCACAATGAATTCAAATCGGGGCTAGGCCACGTCCACCGGCTTGTCCATGAGCGGATGCAGATCTCGGACCATTGCCTTGAGCCGGTCATCGAGAACGTGGGTATAGATTTGCGTGGTGGAAATATCGGCGTGACCCAGCAACTCCTGGACGATGCGCAGGTCGGCGCCGTTATGCAGGAGATGGCTCGCGAAGGCGTGCCGCAGCACGTGCGGGCTCACCTTGTCCGGCCTCAGCCCGGCGGCTGTCGCGGCGTCTTTCAGGTCCCGGGCGAAGGCCTGCCTCGTGAGGTGGCCGCTCTCGCTGTCGGACGGAAACAGCCAGGGACTGTCGTCCGGTACGGCGGGGAGGTGGACCGCCATCGCGGCCCGCGCCGTCTCCGTCAGGGGGACCATCCGCTCCCGTCCGCCCTTGCCCTTGACCATCAGGATCCGCGCATCACTGCTCGCGGCACTGCGGGGCAGGGCGACGAGTTCCGAGACGCGCAGGCCGGTCGCGTAGAGCAGTTCGAGCAGGCAGGCCATGCGGCGCGCCCGTCGTGCGGGGCCGGGGGGCTGATCCGGCCGGGACGCGACCTCGTGCGCGCCCGCGAGAAGGCGGTCGACCTCGGCGATCGAGAGCACCTTGGGCAGCGGACGCGCCCGGCGCGGTCCGCCTACGGGTGCGCTCGGATCGGCCTCGGCCATGCCCTCGGCGTAAAGGAACCTGTGGAAGCCGCGCACGCAAGAGAGGCGTCGCGCGGCGGTGGACGCCGAGAGGCCGCGCGTATCCAGATCGGCCACGAAGCCGCGTAGGGCGGCGGTATCGACGCGCTCCAGGCTCAGGCCGGTGCGGGCGAGGTAGGCGAGGTAGTCGCTCAGGTCCCGCCGATAGGCCTCGATCGTGTTGCTTCCGGCACCCCGTTCGGCGGCGAGCATGTCGAGATAATCGCCGACCTCCGGTTGTAACGGGCCCGCCGGATCGCTCACCGCGGCGGCTGAAGCTTCGAGGCGGGAACCGAGACGGTCATCTCCCGCGGGGTCGGCTGTACGAAGGTCGCCAGGGCGAACATGCCGGCGAAGACGAGCCCGGCGATGATCGCGATGGTGGCGAAGAAGCGGAACAGGGTCGGCACGTCGGTCGATCCTCGGGGCTGACGGGTGCCGGTCGGGAAAGCCGGAAGGGCCGCCGAGCTCGGCCGCATCGGATAGGCGGTTTCCACCATGCGATCGCGGCGCTGACAAGGCCGGGAGAGACACAGGCGAGGAACGAACGGTGTGTTTCGCGCTGCGTGTGAAACGCGCTAAGAGCCCCCTTTCGGATGCGGCGTGGTGGCCGCTGCCGGGGCGGCGCCGACAGGCGGCCCGGATTTCAGTGGCGTGTGGACGTGTGTTGCGGGAGCCGATGAGCGAGACGGAGGCCGAGGAGCCTATCGAAGCACGGTTGCGGCGGGGCCTTGGGCTCCGGTCGATCGTGCTCGTCGGTCTCATGGGCGCTGGCAAGAGCACCGTGGGCCGCCGCCTCGCGAGCCGCCTCGGGCTGCTGTTCAAGGATGCCGACAACGAGATCGAGGCCGCCGCCGGTCTGACCATCCCCGACATCTTCACGATCTATGGCGAGCCGAGTTTTCGCGATGGCGAGGAGCGGGTGATCGCGCGCCTGCTCAGGGCCGGTCCGCTGGTTCTGGCGACGGGCGGCGGCGCCTTCCTGCGCGAGGCCACGCGTGAGCGCGTGCGCGAGCGCGGCGTCTCCGTCTGGCTCAAGGCCGATCTCGACGTGCTGATGCGCCGCGTGCGCAAGCGCGGCAATCGCCCGCTCCTGCAAACCGAGGACCCCGAGGCGACGATGCGGGCGCTCATGGAGGTCCGCCATCCGGTCTATGCCGAAGCGGATGTGGTGGTCCTGTCGCGTGACGTCTCGCATGACCGCGTCGTGGACGAGGTGATGGAAGCCCTCGTCGCCTATCTCGATCCGCCGCCCGCCCTCGCGGCTCAGTGAGTCCAGAAACGTGACCGAACCGCTGACTGTCCATGTCGCCCTCGACGGGGGGCGCGATTACGACATCCTGATCGGCCGGGGCCTCGTGGCGGAAGCGGGAGCGCGCCTTGCCGCCCTCGGAGCCAGGGCGGCAGGGATCGTCACCGATTCCACGGTGGGGGCTCTCTACGCCGAGGCGCTGAAGGCGAGCCTGGAGGAAGCCGGGCTGCGCGCGGGCATCGTCACCGTGCCGCCGGGCGAGGCATCGAAATCCTATGCGCGCTTCGCCGAGGTCTGTGACGGGCTGCTCGCCCTGAAGATCGAGCGGAACGACCTCGTTGTCGCCCTCGGTGGCGGCGTGGTGGGCGATCTCGCGGGCTTCGCTGCTGCAAGCCTGCGGCGCGGGGTGCGCTTCGTGCAGGTGCCGACGAGCCTCCTCGCGCAGGTCGATTCGTCGGTGGGCGGAAAGACCGGCATCAACTCGCCCCTCGGCAAGAACCTGATCGGCGCCTTCCACCAGCCCCGCCTCGTCCTCGCCGACACGGCGAGCTTGGACACCTTGTCCGAGCGGGAGATGCGGGCAGGTTATGCCGAGGTCGCGAAATACGGGCTCATCGGCGACGAGGGCTTCTTCGCGTGGTGTGAAGCCCATTGGCGGGGCATCTTCACCGGTGGGCCAGAACGCGACGAGGCGGTCGCCGCCTGTTGCCGCGCCAAGGCGGGCGTCGTCACCCGTGACGAGCGCGAGGATGGCGAGCGCGCCCTGCTGAACCTCGGTCACACGTTCGGCCATGCGCTGGAGCGCATCACCGGTTATTCCTCGGAACGCCTCGTCCACGGCGAGGGCGTCGCCATCGGGCTCGCTCTGGCCTTCCGCTTCTCGGCCAAGCTCGGCCTGTGCGGCGGGCAGGAGGCGGGGCGCGTGGCGAACCATCTCGTCCTCGCGGGCCTTCCGACCCGGTTGCAGCAGGTGCCCGGCGGCAGTGGCGATGCCGACGCGATCCTCGACGCCATGGCTCAGGACAAGAAGGTGCGTGACGGCGCGCTGACCTTCATCCTCGCCCGGGGCATCGGCCAGAGCTTCATCGCGCCCGGTGTCGACCGCGCGGCGGTGCGCGCCTTCCTCGAAGACGAACTCTCGGCGGATTGAACGGCGCCAGCCGTCTTGCTTTGGGCGGGTGAGGGGGCTATGAGCGTTCCCGCGTCCGGGCCCTGGGTTCGGCCGGTTGCCGGTGTAGCTCAGTGGTAGAGCAGCGCTTTCGTAAAGCGAAGGTCGGGGGTTCAAATCCCTCCTCCGGCACCACTTTCTCCCTCATCTCATCGTCATGATCCGGGCCGCCAATTGCGGCCAAAACCGGGATCGTGCGGGTTTTCGCCAGAAA
Source organism: Methylobacterium sp. NFXW15 (assembly GCF_049887755.1). NCBI lineage: Bacteria > Pseudomonadati > Pseudomonadota > Alphaproteobacteria > Hyphomicrobiales > Methylobacteriaceae > Methylobacterium > Methylobacterium sp. NFXW15. The sequence continues at coordinate 92,756 of NZ_JAGEKG010000002.1, forward strand.
TCGGTCCGTTTGCGACCCGGATCGACCACGTCCGCGCCCTGAAATCGCCCGCCGCGTTACGCTTCTGTCACGTCCCTGCGGGGCCAGCCTCTCCTTCCGCGTCCCGGCGATTCGCCGGAGCGGACGAGGGCGGGTGCCTCGACCGGCACGAGGAGCATGGGCGCCCGATGATAGATCGCACGCAGCTTGCCGCTGGAAAGGCACAGGCCCGCCGCCGTTCCACGCTGGCGCCGCTCGGCGTTCTCACCGCCGCTCTGCTGCTCACCGTCCTCGGCGGCCATGGCCGAATCTCCGATCTGCCGGTGCCGCCCGCCGAGCAGCAGATCGCCCTCCGCGTCGATGAGCCGGAGCCTACTGCCGAAGCGCCGATCCCTTCGCAGGACCTCCTCGACCCGTGGCACGCCGATCTCGCGGGTAAGCTCTCCCGCTGGGCATGGACCGAGGGACTACCCGCCGCCGCGACGGCCGAGGACGCTCCCGCCTCGACCCCACCCGTGGTCGAGGCGACTCCGCCGCGCACGGCCATGACCGTGCCGCTGCCGGTGCCGCGCCCGCCGGAACTGCGCGGCACGCCGACCCGCCGCGCCAGCCGCGCCCCCGTCCGCCAGGAGGCCGCCCTGCCACCGACACCCGCGCCGGAGGACAGCCGGTCGTTCTTCGAGAAGCTGTTCGGCGTGGAATCCACCCCCGCCCGCGCCTACACCTCGCTTGAGACCAGACCCGCCGACATCACGCCGAAGCCACGGTTAAGTCCGCCTCTCGCTCCGCCCGCCGGAGAGGGCGGCACGGCGATTTACGACATCACCGCCCGCCTCGTGACCCTGCCGAACGGCGAGCGGCTGGAAGCTCATTCCGGCCTCGGCGACATCATGGACGATCCGCGCAACGTCCACATCCGCATGCGCGGCGCGACGCCGCCCGGCACTTATCAGCTCACCGAGCGCGAAGCCCTGTTCCATGGGGTGCGGGCCATCCGCCTGACCCCCGTCGGCGGGCCGGAGGCGGTCTACGGCCGCGTCGGTCTCCTCGCCCACACCTTCATGTTGGGGCCATCGGGGGCTTCGAACGGCTGCGTGTCGTTCCGCGACTACAACAAGTTCCTCGAATCCTACCTGCGCGGCGAGATCCGCCAACTCGTCGTGGTCGCCGGATCGGGCGGAGCCCCGCCGAACCTCGCCAATGCGGGCGGGACCGTGCAGATGGCCCGCAACTAAAGCCGTCTTCGACCAAGCTGGCTCAGGCGCCTCTCTGGATTGCTTCGCTGCGCTCGCAAGGACGGCTGGGAATCCTCGACGGGGGCGGCTCAACTCGGTCGAGTACGGCTCTAGCCTGCTACGAGGTGGAGAGGCTGTCGAGGAACAGCGTCACCGCCAGCAGGTCCGCCGCCCCGCCGGGGCTGAGGCGGGCCTCCACGAAGGCACGGTGTAGGGTCGTGGCCCTATCTCGCCAATCGGCCACGCCGACCCCACCCGCATCGAGAAAATCCCGCGCCGAACGCTGGGCGAAGAGCAGGCCCTCGGGACCACCTCTGTGGAGCAGGTTGGTGTCATCGAGTTCGGCCATCAGCGCGAACAGGCATTCGATCCGCGCCGCCTGGACATCGCCCGGTGCAAGGTGCCGCCCCCGGCGCAGGGCGGGCAGGCCGAATTCCCTCACGGCCGGAAAGCCGGCCGCCGCTTCCGCCCCCGCTCCTCCGACACCATAGCGCAGGGTCGCGCGTCCGCCGTGGCTGACGGGGGAGGCAGGCCTGCGCCCGATCTCCTCGCCCCAGAGGTCTCCGACCTGAACGGCCCGCACCTCGGCCGGGAACGGCGCTCCGGCAAAGCGACCGGCGGCGGCGCAAATGAGCCCGAGCGAAAAAATCGCCCCGCGATGGGCGTTCACGCCGCCGGTCGCGGCGAGCATGGCGGCCTCGGCCAAAAGGCCGATCCGGCGCAGTTCGGAGAGCGGCACCCCGCAGGCACCGGCTTCGACAAGATCGGGAAAGAACGGCGCGATGGCCCCGGCGCTGCGCCGGAGCGTACCCGCATCCATGTCGCGATGGCTGCCGGAATCGACCGGGCTGACGAGACCGGGCTTCGGCCACGCCTCCAGTTCATCGATCAGGGCGCGATGGGCCAGCGCGCCGATACGCGTGGCATCGCTGACGGAAGGAGAGGCGGAGGCGGCAATCGGCACGAGGGCCTTCTACACCGCTTCCGCCGGATCTCCCCTCCCCATGATCGCGGGGAGGGGAGGTGACGGTCACTGGCGCGGCGGCGGGGCCGAAGCCTGTCCGTCGCCCTGCTGCAACAGCGGGGTGATGCGGCGAACCGTGACGCGACGATTCTCGCGGCTCGCGTTCTGTGTGTTCACCTTCAGGTATTGCTCGCCGTAGCCCTGGGTCGTCAGGTTCTCGGGCGGCACCTGGAACTGCTGCGTCAGAACCGTAGCCACGGACTGCGCCCGGCGATCCGACAGGGACAGGTTGTCGATGTCGGAGCCTACAGCGTCGGTGTAGCCCTCGATGAGGAACACTTCCTGCGGATTAGCACGGACGGCCTTGTTGATCGCGTCGGCGATCACCGAGAGGCGGCGGGCCTGATCCGGCGTCACGGTCCACGATCCGGTGTCGAAGTTGATCGTGTCGATGTCGACCGAACGCATCCGGGCGCGCAGATCCGGGCTGTAGCGGATCTGGTCCAGGGTGTACCGGCGGTCCACCGCGACGACCGGCGGCGCGGTCAGGGTCTCGTAGACGAGGCTCGGATCCGCCTCTTCATAATCCACCACGTACCGGTTCCGCGGGATGCGGATATCGGGCGGTGGCAGAACCACCACGTCGTCGTAGATCGGACGCGGCGCGCCGCCATAGCTGTTGTCGATGATGACGACCTCGCGCCCGTCCGAATACCGGCGGTAGCGGCGTAGCATGCGACCATCATCGTCCGTGACCGTGTAGATGCGGTCGCCGCCGGGCCGGTCGATGTAGCTGATGTAGTCGCTGCCCCGGCGCTCGTAGCGGTAGCCACGCGGATCGAGCTCACGGAAGCGCTCGTTCTCGTCATGGCGGATCAGGTAGCCGCTGCGATCCTGGACGATGACGCGGCCGGGTTCGCGATAATAGGTGCGGCCATCCGCGCTGAACTCGCGGCGGTCGCGACGGACCTGCTCGTAGTCGCGGACATTCTCGTTGTCGCGGAAGCCGCCCGGGACGTATCCCGGCCGCCCGGGCGTGTTGAAGTCGTCACGGGCGCCGCGACGTCCATCGCGATCATCCCGATACTGACCGTCACGGAACTGGCCATCACGGGGATCACCGTCACGCAGCTGGTTCGGGCCCTGGCCCGGAACCGGCGGCTGGCCCGGTCCACCGGGTTCGCCGGGAGCGGCTTGACCAGGCGGCGTGAACGGACGACCCGGCACGCCGGGCCGCATGTTCGGCGGGACCGGACGGTTCGGCTCGGCACCGGGGGCGCCAGGAGCAGGAGCGCCAGGAGCAGGAGCGCCAGGAGCAGGAGCGCCGGGCGCAGGCGTGCCGGGAGTGGCGTTCGGCGCAGGAGGCGGCGCATTCGATCCATTGCGGTCGCCACCGGGACGCGGACCGTCCTCCGGCCGCTGCACGGGACGTCCGGGCACGCCCGGCGCCGCGTTCGGAGCCGGCGGTTGCGCATTGCGCTCGGCACCCGGGCGATCAGCGCCGGGGCGCTCGTTGCCGGGACGGTCGTTGTTCGGGCGATCGGCGCCCGGGCGACCGCCGTCGCGGTCACGACCGGGCGGGCCGCGATCCGGGCCGGGCCGGTCGGGGGTCTCCTGCGGGCGGGGCGCGTTCGCTGCGGGCGGCGTCCGGTCTGGACCGGGACGGCCCGCGCCGGGGCCTTGGCGATCCTCGCGCGGGCCTTGGCGATCCTCGCGCGGATCGGGACGGTCCGGCCGCGCATCCGGGCGCTGCCGCTCCTGCTGTTGCTGGCGCCGCTCTTCGCGGTCTTCGCGCTGCTGTTGCTGCTGGCGGGGCTCGGGGCGCTCGCGCTCGGGCTGAGGTGCCGCGCGCTCGGGACGGTCCTGACGATCGGGCCGTTCAGGGCGGTCGGGCCGCTCGGGACGTTCCATGCGAGGCTGGCGCGGTTCGGGGGCCTCACGAGGTTCCGGCCGTTCGCGGGCGGCGGGCGGCGCGCGCTCGGGACGCGGCTCGGGCCGCTCCCGCATGGCGGGACCGCCACGCTCGGGGCCGCCGCGTTCCATGCCGGGGCCGCCGCGCTCCGGGCCCCCACCGCCACGAGGTCCACCCGGTCCCCCAGGCCCACCCGGCCCACGCTCCTCCGGCCCCCCCTGGGCCACGACGAAACCCTCCGGCCGCGCCGAGGCGACCGGGGAAAGGACCAGCCCCGGCAGGACCGTGCCTGCCAGGAGGAGAAGGCGGTAACGCTGCATCGGCATCTCGTTCAATTCGGGCCGTACCGAACTTCACAGACGCCAAAAGGTTCCGGTTTCAGGGAGTCAGGCGAGCAGGAACCGCCACGAGATCCGGCGCGATCACCCGGACGGCGACATGGTCGCCCCGGCGCCCTTCGGCTCCCTCCGTCTTCGCGGCGGTGCCTGCGGCGTCGGAGGTGTTCGTGACGCCCTTGGCCTCTTGCGCGGCCCGGCCTGCGGCGTCGGCGGCGAGTTCGGCCGCCGTCCGGTCGGCGCGGCCGACGAGGGTCAGTCTCACCTTCGGCCGGGACAGGGCTTCGGCCTGCATCGGCGTCACGAAGATATCGCCCTTGTGCCGGACGAGCATGCTCTCGGCCTTCACGAGGGATTGTGCCCAGGTCTTGCCGTCCGGCTTGCAGGAGCAATTCGGAACGAAGGTCTTGCGGAACTTGAAGGCGTTCGCGAGGCTCGTATAGGCCCGGCTGCCCTTCACGGTCGCGGCCGATTTCAAGGCCTCGTCGCCATGGGGCATCGAATAGGCCACCGCCTCGGTACCGGGGCAGAGCGCCTGACACAGGTCGTCGGCACCGCCCCGGCCCTCCGGCAGGTTCGGCATCGGGAAATAGCCGCCGTCGCAGGTCCGGACGCAGATCACCTGCGCCCCGCCGCGCGCGTACGCCTCTCCCGAGGACGAGACCGTCTCGCGAGACGGGCAGGCGCGGGCCACGAGGGCCTGCAATTCGCGCTTACGGGAGGAGCTGTCGTCGATCACCGCCCCGCCATAGGTGGCGTTGAGCGCGCGGATGCGCTGCTCGACAGCGCCGCATTGCGGGGGCCGCGTGTCGAAGAACAGGAACTTGCCGCCCTCGCAATTGAGGCTCCGGTAATAGGTCTGGAGACGGCCGATCTCGTCCTGCAGCGCACGGGTCGCACTGGCGCCCGATTGTACGGATGCGAGTTCGGCGCGGTAACGGCGGCATTCCGGTGAGGGCAAGTTCGGCGGCGGCGCCACCGGCTCGACTCTGGCAGGGCTATCCGGACTGTCGGGCATCGCGCCCGGCAGGGCCAGCGCCGGGCTGGCACCAAACCCCACAACCAGCGCGAGCGCAGTCAGCACCCGGCGGACCGGGGCGCCGATCAGGCTCTCGAACGGCGTAGAACACATCCGTATCATCGCTGAATTCGCGCTCAGAATCGGGCTGCGACCGCGGCGCGGCCGGTTCTCGTTCGCGGGGGAGACGAAAACAACAATAAACCTCCTCGAAGCGGGGCGTCACCCCTCCTACATCCACCCCGTCATACCAAAGGGGGAATTGACCGCTTATGTTGTTTCGCAGTCTCACCCGGATCGGCCTCGCCGCCGCCCTGACGGCCTCGGTGGCCGCCCCGGCTCTGGCCCAGGATCCGGACAGGATCTTCGACAAATCAACGGTGTGGCGTCCGCTGACGCCCAACGACAAGCTCGTCGTCTACGGCATCGACGATCCGTCCGTTTCGGGTGTGGCCTGCTGGTACACGCAGCCCGAGAAGGGTGGCATCAAGGGCACCCTCGGCATGGCCGAGGATGTGTCGGACATCTCGCTGGCCTGCCGCCAGACCGGGCCTGTGCAATTCAAGGAAAAGTTGAAGCAGGGCGAGGTGGTGTTCAGCGAGCGCCGCTCGCTGATCTTTAAGTCGATGCAGATCGTCCGCGGCTGCGATGCGGCGCGCAACACGCTGATCTACATGGTCTATTCCGATAAGGTGATCCAGGGTTCGCCGAAGAACTCGACCTCGGCGGTGCCGCTGGCGCCCTGGGGCACGGAGCCTGCCGCCAAGTGCTCAGACTTCGTGAAGTGAGGCGTGAGCCGGGCGACCGGCTCAATCCTGGCAGGTGATGCGGATCGGGCGGTCGGCCGGCTTCGGCGTGGCCGGCTGCGCGATGGCGCCGGTATATTCGTCGGCGGCGGCGGTGCCATAGGAGCCCGCCGAGGCGAAGCCCTGCGCTTCGCACCACGCATTGGCGACGACCTGTCCGCACTCGCTGCCCGGCGAAGTCAGGCAATCGGCCACGCCGTAGCCATCGCTGGACGGGATGAGGAAGGTCTTCTCGACATGGTTCGCCGCCACGCGGGGCGTCTCGCCGTCGCCGCCCGCTTGGGCTTGGCTGAGGCAGAGAGCCGTCAGCACAACGAAGGCAATAGATCCGGCAGCCGTGCGTCGCATGAAATGTCCTCGGTCACGGGATGGGTGACGTGACGATCGCTGAAGGAACGGTCGGGGAGGAGGGTTAAGGAACCCTTATGCCCTCGTGGGGCCTGCCCGTGTTTCTCCGTTCTCGAAATCCTCACGCATTTGCGTTAGCCCCATCGGGCGCCGAGCACCGTCGCGGCGGTGCAACAGGCAGCCCGGCCGCGCCCGGCCGGTTGCCACGGTTTCGCCGCGCCGTCGCCGGAAGGCGGCCCAGTCCCCTAGGGGGACAAAGCGTTTTGGAGATCGGCCGCCGGGCGGGGGCGGCTGGAAGGAACGGGTTTCATGGCGCCGATGTTGCGGCTCTACAACACGCTGACCGGCCGGAAGGACGCCTTTGCGCCGATCGACCCCGCGAACGTGCGCCTCTACGCCTGCGGGCCGACGGTCTACGACGCCGCCCATATCGGCAATGCCCGGCCCATCGTCGTTTTCGATCTGCTGTTCCGGCTGCTGAGACACCTCTACGGGCCGGACCACGTCACCTATGCGCGCAACGTCACGGACGTGGACGACAAGATCAACGCGCGTGCGGCCGAACGCGGGATCACCATTCGCGAGCTGACCGACGGCACCCTGGCGCAATTCCATCAGGATGTGCGTGATCTCGGCATCCTCATGCCCGAGGATGTGAACACGCCGGGCCAGCCGCCGCGCTTCATCGAGCCGCGTGCCACCGATCACATCGCCGAGATGGTGGCGATGATCGAGGGCCTCGTCGCCGCCGGTCATGCCTATGCGGCGGACGGGCACGTGCTGTTCGACGTGCCGTCCATGCCCGATTACGGCCGTCTCTCGAAGCGCCCCCTCGACGAGATGGAGGCGGGTGCGCGGGTCGAGGTGGCGCCCTACAAGCGCTCGCCGCTCGATTTCGTGCTGTGGAAGCCCTCGAAGCCCGGCGAACCGTCCTGGCCTTCGCCTTGCGGCATCGCTTCGCCGGGGCGGCCCGGCTGGCATATCGAATGCTCGGCCATGTCGGCCAAGCACCTCGGCCAGACCTTTGACATCCATGCGGGCGGGATCGACCTGATCTTCCCCCATCACGAGAACGAGGTGGCGCAGTCGCGCTGCTGCTTCGGCACGCCGGTCATGGCCAATGTGTGGATGCACAACGGCTTCCTGCAGGTCGAGGGCGAGAAGATGTCGAAGTCCCTCGGCAACTTCATCACCATCCGGCAGGTGCTGAACGACTGGCCGGGCGAAGTCGTGCGCCTCAACATGCTCAAGACGCAGTACCGCCAGCCGATCGACTGGACGGTGCGGGGCCTGGAGGAATCCGGCAAGATGCTGGACCGCTGGTACGCCTCGGCCGGAGACGCCACGCCATCGGCCGCCATGCCCGGGAGCGTGCTCGCGCCTCTCCTCGACGACCTCAACACCCCGGCGGCCATTGCTGAGCTGCACAAGCTGTCTTCGCCCGAGGATCTGCGGGCGGCGGCGAACCTCTTCGGGTTCCTGAACCAGACCCAATCCGAGCGTGAGGACTCGCGCGTCGCCGCCTCCGGCATCGACGTCGCCGCGGTCGAGGCGCTGATCGCCGCGCGCAAGGATGCGCGGGCGGCCAAGGATTGGGCGGCCTCGGATCGCGCCCGCGACGCGCTCGCCGCGATGGGCGTGTCGGTGAAGGACAACAAGGACGGCACCACGACCTGGACGGTCGGCGGTTAGGCACGGAGCACGCATTTGCGCATCGTCGGTAGGGGCCGCCTCCTAGTCGCGGCGGCCATGGCGGTCTTCGCCGCCACGCCTGGCCACGCCATCGACGGTGGATCCGTGGCGGGGGGCGATGCCCTCGCTCAGGCCACGGTCGGCCTGGGGACGATCACCCAACCGGAGGAGGCGCTGAAGCTCACCCGCTGTTCCGGAGTCCTCGTCTCGCCCGATCTCGTGCTGACGGCGGCCCATTGCGTGAACGGCGATCCGCTCGGCGCGCTCGTCGTGTTCTTCAAGGGCGGCAACCCCGTCCGTCCGGTCTACACCGCGAAGGTCGCGGCACGATACAGCCCCGATCCCGGCGAGATGCTGCCGAACGCGGCCACGGGCATCACCCTGGAAGATCTCTCCGTCGACCTCGCGGTGCTTCGGCTGACCGAGCCGGTGAAGGGGCAACGGCCGGTGTCGATCGCCAGTGATCCAAGCCGGGTGCCCAAGCATCTTCGTTTCGCGGGGGCGGGCCTGTCCCGGACCGGCGTCGGCAGGTTGCGCACGGCAGGCCTCACCCCCGTCGCCTCCACCAGCACCGGTCTCACCATCGCCCGGGTCGATGGCGGCGGACGAATCTGCCTCGGCGATTCGGGCGGCCCCGTCGTCGCGACGGATCGGGGCGGCACCTATGTCTGGGGTGTGGCGAGCGCCGTGATCTCCAAGACAGCGCCCTGCGGTAGCTACGTCATCGTCGCCCCTGCTGCACAGGTTTTTTCGGGACCGGGAATGCGGTGAAACGCGGTCTGCCAGGCTAGGTCCGCGGAGTTGGCAGACAGTCGTTTGTCACTGAACTCGCCGCCAAGTCACGGGCGCGGGGCATTCTCTTTGAGAGGTCGCGCCATCGGTCCTTCGACGGGATCAGCGTGCGACCTCATGCGAGGACGGGGCACCCCCGTGCGGCAAGCCGCGCGGTGAGCGCCCCGATCCCCGGTTCGTTGAGAGCCCCGTATCAGAGCTCGCCAAACTTGAAGTTCACGCCTGCCCGGACCAAGTCCCCATGGGTGGTCGCCTTGGGCCTGAAGCCATTGTTCACGACGATGGTCCGTTGACCGAGGTCGTAGTACAGGTACTCGACCCGTATCGTGACGGCCTGGGCGGTCTTTTCCTGCTGCGGAAGCGCATACTCGATGCCGCCACCGGCCGCATAGCCAGTCTGAATGCTGCGCAGGCGGAAGCTTTGCTGTGTGTCCGGATGGCTCCTGACCAAGACGTGATCTTGGTAGGTGAGCTCTTCGGACGTATAGGCGCCGCGCGTACGGATATCGCCGAAGGCTACGCCACCCGTCCCGTAGACGAGGAAGCGATCGAACGCAAAGCCGACACGGCCACGGATCGTGTAAAGGCCGTTGGTGGTTGATGTGGCTACAGAATTATTGCGGTCCGTGAAGCCAAACCCGGAGGCGTTATTGGCTGGAATCTCGGGCGTGGATTGCAGGTTGCGCATGCGTTGTAGGCCGACATGTTGCGCGTCGCCCTCGATGCCCACCACGAAGCCGTCGCCCGGCCTGAGCTGGTAATTGTAGCCAACCTGGGCGCCCCCGGTGAAACCCTCGCTCTCGAGATTGACCCTGTTGGTCCCGAGCGCCGACACGACAGTGGGAGACCCGAGATCCTTGAGGGTATCGCCACCCTGCGCATATCCGGCATTCATGCCGACGTAAGGACCGGACCAGTTGAAGATCGGGTTGGGGACCCCGACCTGCTCAGAAGGAATGGGTCTGCGCGGAAGATCGCCCGCATAAGTTGTTGTAGCTGAAAATGCCGCCACGAAAGCTGAAATTGTAAGTGTTTTCATGTATGCAACCTCCAATATCGGCATTATAGCCAACAATATTGGATTTATACGACAGTTCTTGGTCTGATATGTCGCAAATATGCAACAAATGTCGATACAAAATATACGAATACAAATATATATGAGACAAAAACATCCGCATTGAGCCAGAAAATACATAATTTGATTAGATAAGATCATATTCGATCATTCGATCGAACAAGATCGGTTGTCTCGTGCATATACCTGAGCTGTTATTGTTGAGCCGATCGACTCGCGCGGTTTCGGTGTCGGTTGATCGATGCCGCCGCGTCTTGATCGCGGGCGGAGCCGAACGATCATGGCTGCGGGCCTAAGCCTGGGGGGCGGCTCCCCAGATTGCGCCCTCCGCTCGCCATGATGGTGGAAGGGGGCTGCTCCGAGTTTCCTCGGATCATGCTGCAGGCAAGACGTCGCTGCGGGACGTCGTGGCGGGGCAGCCAAAACGAAAAACCCCGCCGGCCGAGGCCGACGGGGTTCGAAGGGGGCTGGACCTTCGAGGCGGATCAGACCGCCATACGCTCCTCGCCGTCCATCGGCTCGCGCAGCACATAGCCGCGGCCCCAGACGGTTTCGATGTAGTTCTTGCCCTGGCTGGCATTGGCCAGCTTCTTGCGCAGCTTGCAGATGAAGACGTCGATGATCTTCAGCTCGGGCTCGTCCATGCCGCCATAGAGATGGTTCAGGAACATCTCCTTGGTCAGGGTCGTGCCCTTCCGCAGGGAGAGGAGTTCCAGCATCTGGTACTCCTTGCCGGTCAGGTGGACGCGTGCGCCGCCGACCTCCACCGTCTTCTGATCGAGGTTCACGATCAGGTCGCCGGTGGTGATGACCGACTGGGCATGGCCCTTCGACCGGCGGACGATGGCGTGGATGCGCGCCACGAGTTCATCTTTGTGGAAGGGCTTGGTGAGATAGTCGTCGGCGCCGAAGCCGAGACCCTTCACCTTGTCCTCGATGCCGGCGAGGCCGGAGAGGATGAGGATCGGGGTCTTCACCTTCGCGACGCGGAGGTTGCGAAGCACCTCGTAACCTGACATGTCGGGCAGGTTCAGGTCAAGGAGGATGATGTCGTAGTCGTACAGCTTGCCGAGGTCTATCCCTTCCTCGCCAAGATCTGTCGTGTACGTGTTGAAGTTCTCGGACTTCAGCATCAATTCGATGCTTTGCGCGGTCGCGCTGTCGTCCTCGATCAGAAGTACCCGCATCGTCGGTCCCCAGCCCAGCCGGCCGTAACAGCGCGCGCACACGTCCCCGTTGACAGCCTGCCACCGGCCTGTGGACAGGCGCCCCACCGCACTTGACGTGAAACGCTATGAGTTAATCGTTAACAAAACCTGATTCCCGCCCGCAAGCTCATACTTTCGCAATCGGCCAGCTTGACCGGAGAAATTTCCCCCGGCGTCGGTGGCGAGACGCGCAAACGCCCCCTCGATCGCAGCGTGTTTCGCCTGCGATACGCATCTAAGTACTTCGGCCGTAACGATCCGCTGCGAGGGCGTCACCCGCCTGCCACACCCCCTCGGCATTGCGAGCGAGCAAAGGCGGACGAGCCTCCCGGCATCAGGCCGCTACAAGCCCGATGACCGCAGTGTTAAGGAGGCGGGTAAACGAACCGTTGAGGAGGGGTGCGTTGGCGAACGAGCCGGCAAGATCCGTGACGAATTTGTCGTCGGCTCTCGACGGGGTCGCGCGGGTCGAAGCGCTGGAAACCTACGGCCGGGTCGTGGCGATCCGGGGGCTCCTGATCGAGGTGGCCGGGCCGGTCGCGGCAATGCGGCTCGGCGGGCGGCTCGATATCGAAGGTGCGGGCGGGCAGGGCGTCATTCCCTGCGAGATCATCGGCTTTCAGGGTGAGCGGGCGCTCGCCATGCCATTCGGCTCCCTCGATGGGGTTCGAAGGGGTTGCCCGGCCTATGTCCGCGATGAGGCCGCGGGCGCGATCCGCCCCACAGGCGAGTGGCTCGGCCGGGTCATCGATGCCCTGGGTCGGCCGGTGGACGGGCTCGGGCCCTTACCGCAGGGGCCGCAGATCTATCCGCTGCGGGCGGATCCTCCCCCCGCCCATGCAAGGCAGCGGGTCGGCGCACCGCTCGATCTCGGTATCCGCTGCATCAACACCTTCCTCACCATGTGCGCCGGCCAGCGCATGGGCATCTTCGCGGGCAGCGGCGTCGGCAAGTCCGTGCTGCTCTCCATGCTCGCGCGCTACACGGCAGCGGATGTCGCCGTCATCGGACTCGTGGGCGAGCGCGGGCGCGAGGTTCAGGAGTTCCTGCAGGACGATCTCGGCGCGGCGGGTCTCGCGCGCTCCGTCGTGGTGGTGGCCACGTCCGACGAGCCCGCGCTGATGCGCCGGAACGCCGCCTACGTCACCCTGTCGGTGGCCGAGCACTTCCGCGATCAAGGCGCGCGCGTGCTGTGTATGATCGACTCGATCACCCGCTTCGCCATGGCCCAGCGCGACATCGGGCTCGCGGCGGGCGAACCACCCACCGCCAAGGGCTACACGCCGACCGTCTTCTCCGAATTGCCGCGCCTGCTCGAAAGGGCGGGGCCGGGAACCGGCGCGGGCACGATCTCGGCGCTGTTCACGGTTCTGGTGGAGGGTGACGATCACAACGAGCCGGTGGCCGATGCCGTGCGTGGCATCCTCGACGGCCATATCGTGATGGAGCGGTCGATCGCCGAGCGCGGGCGCTATCCGGCGATCAATGTGCTGCGCTCCGTGTCGCGCACCATGCCGCGCTCCTGCGATCCGGCCTTCCTGCCGGTGGTGAGGCGGGCGCGCCGTGTGCTCTCGACCTACGCCGACATGGAGGAGCTGATCCGCCTCGGCGCCTACCGCGCGGGCTCGTCTCAAGAGGTCGATGAGGCGGTGGCGCTCATGCCAGATCTTGAGGCTTTTCTGGGGCAAGGTAAGGAAGAAGCAACGTCCATCGGCGATGGTTACGCACGGCTCGCCCAGATCGTCGGGGGAGCCTGAGTTCGTCGCGCATCGGGCGGCAATGGCCGGCGCGCACCGCGTGGAGTGAGCGTCCCCCCATGAAATCGCGTGATACGCTGATTCGCCTGCGTCGCTTTCAGGTCGATGAGAAGCGTCGCCGCGTGACTCAGATCGAGATGATGATGGCGGACTTCAACCGCATGGCGACCGAACTTGATCGGGAAGTCGCCCTGGAGGAGTCCCGCGCCGGGATCACCGATGTTGGTCACTTCGCCTACCCGACCTATGCCCGCGCGGCCGCGACCCGGCGGGACAACATGCGCCAATCGGCCCAGGCCCTCGAAGGCCAGTTGGCCGAGGCCAAGGCCGAACTCGGCGAAGCCTTCGAAGAGCTGAAGAAGGTCGAAATCCTCGACGACCGCGAACGGTCCGCCGAGCGCGCGGCCGAGAACGCCCGCGATCAGGCGGCCATGGACGGCATCGGGCTGAACCGCGCCCGCGCCTGAAGTCGGCGTCGTGCCAGCGTGCACGAAACCGTCACGATCGAATGACATGTGAGCGCGCCGGCAACCGGGTCCCACCGGGTTGCGGCGCGCCGGATAGTGGCGCATCAGGGGCCATTCCCAAGGCGTCCTTATCCATGAAGAAGCTCAGCGAGTTTATCTGGCCGCTTATCGGCCTCGCGGCCGTCGTGATCTCCGGCTATTTCCTGTATCAGGAGCTGAAGACCACCTCGATCTCGGCGATCGGCAACGCAATCCTTGCGATTCCGCCGCACCGGATCATGCTGGCGGCCCTTTCGACCCTCGTCGCCTATGCAGCGCTGGCTTGGTACGACCGGATCGCGCTGCTGCATCTCGGGGTGCGCCACATTTCGTGGCTGTTCGTCTCGCTCTGCTCCTTCACGACCTACGCCCTGTCCCACAATATCGGCGCCTCGGTCTTCTCCGGCGCCCTGGTTCGCTACCGCGCGTACACGGCCAAAGGCCTCACGGCGGCACAGGTGGCGGTGCTCGTCGCCCTCTGCTCGTTCACCTTCTTTCTCGGCACGGTGCTGCTCGGCGGCATCACCCTGGTCATCGACCCGCAGCTACTGAGCCGCCTCGACGGCAAGCTGCCGGGCTTCCTCACCGATCCGAAGACCGCTTACATCGTCGGCGCGGGCATGCTCGGCTTCGTCGCGCTCTATGCGGCGGGCTCGATCCTGCATCTGCGCCCCCTGCACATCCGCTCGTTCAAGCTCGAATATCCCCGTCCTGGGATCATGGTGCGGCAGCTCGTGGCGGCCCCGCTCGAACTCCTCGGCGCGGCGGGCATCATCTATTTCGCCCTGCCGGATGCGATGAACCCCGGCTTCATCCCCGTCCTGGCGATCTTCCTCGCCTCGTTCTCGGTGGCGCTCGCCTCTCACGCGCCCGGCGGTCTCGGCGTGTTCGAGATCGTGTTCATCACGGCGATGAACATCACCGACGCGGCGCAGAAGGACGCGATCATCGCGGCGGTGATCGTGTTCCGCATCTTCTACTTCTGGATCCCTGCGCTAATCTCGATCGTCGTGGTGGTGGCCTTCGAGCGCGCCCGCCTCGCGGCTGCCATCGGCACGGCCGCTCACCCGCACGCACCGAAGCCCGTGCCGGACGCGCCTGTGACGGTGCCCGGCCTCGATGCCCACGAACTGGAGCGGGACCTGAAGCGCAAGGCGGTCTGAGACCGGTCCCCACGCCTCTCCCAATCGAACGTGTCGAAGCGGTCCGGTCCCCCGGGCCGCTTCGCTGCGTTTCAAAACGGTGGCCGACCGAGTTGAGCCCTTCCCGTTGATGGATCCCCGTTCGTCATTGCTTCGCTACGCTCGCAAAGACGGAGGCAAGTCAGCCAAATGGGTCGGATACGGCGCTAGATCGAGCCCACCGTCCGCAGCCTTGCGCGAGGGTGGATCTCCGCTTGGCTCATCACCGGCGTCTCGCGGCGGAAGCGTTCGATGATCGAACGGACGAACGGACGCGACTGGGCCGAGGTGACGAGGACCGGCATTTCACCCAATCGCGCCGCCGTCTCGAAGCGGTCCCGCACGAGATTGACGAATTCCGACAGCTTCGAGGGCTGCATCGCGAGGTAACGCTCCTCGCGCTCCCCCACGATGGATTCCGCGAAGGCCTGCTCCCAGGCAGGGGACAATGTGACGATCGGCAGAGCCCCGTCCGGTCCCTGATACTGCGCGCAGATCTGGCGGCCGAGGCGGGCGCGGACATGCTCGACCACGTCGCGCGGGTTCTTCACGGCTCCGGCGACCTCGGCGATCCCCTCGACGATCGTGCCCAGGTCGCGGATCGAGACACGCTCCGCCAGCAGGAATTGCAGCACGCGCTGAATGCCGGTGGTCGAGATCTGCGAGGGACAGACCTCCTTCAGAAGCTCGCCGTGCTCCTTCGGCAATTCGCGCATCAGCTTCTGGACCTCGACGTGGTTCAAAAGCTCGGAGACGTGCGCCTTGATGACCTCGGTGAGATGCGTCGAGACCACGGTCGCAGCATCGACCACGGTGTAGCCCTTCAGCTGCGCATCGTCGCGCAGGGAGGCGTCGATCCAGGTGGCGGGCAGGCCGAAGGTCGGCTCCAGCATGTGCTGGCCCGGCAGCTGCACCTGACCGCCCATCGGGTCCATCGCCATGAACTGGCCGGGGAAGATCTTGCCGGTGCCGGCCTCGATCTCCTTCACCCGCACCACATAGGAATTGGCATCGAGCTGGACGTTGTCGAGGATGCGGACGGAGGGCATGACGAAGCCGAGTTCCGCCGCGAGCTGTCGACGCAAGGCCTTGATCTGATCGGTGAGCCGGTCCTGTCCCTCGCCGTTCACCAGGGGCAGCAGGGCGTAGCCCATCTCGAGCTTGAGATCGTCGAGCTTCAGGAGGTCGGTGACGGTCTCCTCCTTCGCGGGCGCGCCCGGCGCGGCTTCGACCGGCTTGCCCTCGGCATCCATGACCGGAGCGACCTTGGCCTCCCTGTTGAGCTTCCAGGCCGCGTAGCCCGCCCCGCCGCCGAGCAGCAGGAAGGGCAGGATGGGCATGCCCGGCAGGAGGCCGATCAGCAGCATCACCGCCGCCGACATGCCGAGCGCCTTCGGGTAATGGGCCAATTGCTTGCCCATCGCCTTGTCGGCCGCCCCCCGCACGCCCGCCTTCGAGACGAGAATGCCCGCTGCCGTCGAGACGATCAGCGCCGGAACCTGGCTTGCGAGACCGTCGCCGATGGTGAGCAGCGTGTAGCTCTTGGCCGCGTCGCCGAAGCTCATGCTCTGCTGCGCGACGCCGATGATGATGCCGCCGATGACGTTGATGAAGGTGATGAGCAGCGCCGCCACCGCGTCGCCGCGCACGAATTTCGAGGCACCGTCCATCGCACCGAAGAAGGACGATTCCTCTTCCAAGGCGGCACGGCGAGCCTTGGCGACCTTCTCGTCGATCAGACCGGCCGACAGGTCGGCATCGATGGCCATCTGCTTGCCGGGCATGGCATCGAGGGTGAAGCGCGCCGCCACCTCCGCGATACGGCCCGAACCTTTGGTGATGACGACGAAGTTCACGATGATCAGGATCGCGAACACGATGATCCCGATCACGAAATTGCCGCCCATCACGAAATGGCCGAACGCCTCGATGACGTGACCGGCTGCGGCCGTGCCCTCGTGCCCGTGCCCGAGAATCAGCCTCGTGGAGGCGAGGTTCAGGGCGAGCCGCAACATCGTCGCGATGAGCAGCAGGGTCGGGAAGACCGTGAACTCGAGCGGATTGTCGATCGACAGGCCGACCATCATGATCAGCACCGACATGATGATCGACACCGCGAGCAGCAGGTCGAGGAGCATCGACGGCAACGGGAAGATCAGCACCGCGAGGATGCCGAGCACGCCGGTCGCGAACAGCAGGTCGGACCGCTTCGACAGTGCGTGCAGATCGCTGCGGGTCGGCAGCCCGATCTGCCCGAGCATCGCCGCGGTGCCGCTGAGTCCCCCGCCCGTGGGCGTGGCCGCCTCGCTCATTCCGTCCCCCGCCGGGCCTCGCCCGCAAACACCCGGCAAGATTTGCCGGGCGGATGGTTAGCGGCGCGTTAACCGAATGCTTTCTGGCCGGAACCGGCCCGGCGCCCGGCGCTTGACCGGGCAAGACCCGAAGGAGGCATCATGCCGGAACGCGCCGTCACCGCCCTGTTCGAGCGCTACGCGGAAGCGCAGACCGCCATCGAGCGTCTGGAAGCCCTCGGCATTCCCCATGCCGACATCGCGATTCTCGCGACCCGTTCGCCGGACGCCCCCGACGTCTCCGCGCCGGGAGCCGCTCCCATTGCCGGAGAGGCTGAGGCCAATGCCGCCGGGACGGCGGGTACGGGCGCTGCGGTCGGCGGCATCATCGGCGGCGGGGCGGGTTTGCTCGCCGGTCTCGGTATGCTTGCCGTGCCCGGCATCGGTCCGGTCGTCGCGGCAGGCTGGCTCGTCTCAGCCCTGACCGGGGCGGGGATCGGCGCGGCTGCGGGGGGACTCGTCGGCGGATTGACGGGCGCCGGTATGACCGAGGCCGAGGCGGCCGCCTATGCCGAAGGCGTCCGACGGGGTGGGACCCTTGTGACCGTGCGAAGCGACGAGGGGCGCGCCGAGCAGGTGATCTCGGCCTTACGGGAATCCGGCTCGATCGATCTCGACGAGCGGGCCGAGGGCTGGCGCGCCGAGGGCTGGACCGGCGGTACCAGTGGACAGGATGCCGAGAACGGGCCTCATCAAGTCTTCGGCGGCAACCGGCCCTAAGAATGGCCGCGCTACTGCCGCATGGCGTCACGATCTGAGAGCTTCCACACGATCGTGCAGTCCTGCCCCGGCAGGCTTTCGGAATGGAGCGAGAGCTCCGTTCCCGGCGGCGCGGGGAGGAAAACGGCCTGCATCATGTTCCGGCCGATCACCAAGACCTGTCCGGCGGATTCGATCCATGCCCGGACGGGTGCCGGATGGCCCGACAGATACATCACGGTGATCACCAACGGCGTGAACTCCCTCGCCGTTCGAAGCCGGATCTGGTGATTGCCCGCAGCGATGACTGTGAGGTTTTCGCCGTCCTGGAAAGCCTGCCAACGCGCGCTCTCCTCGCTGGCGATGGCGACGATCTCGAGTCCCATTTCCGCCGCCGCTCCCTCGACCTGGGGCGGCACGGCCGGGAGGGGCGACACCTCGGATGCCGACAGAGCGAAGGGAGCCGCGGCGCCTAGCGCCTCGCTGCTATGGATATTGTAGAAGCGCCAGCAATTCAGGAAGCGGATGTCCGTCGTCATGTGCAGGCCACGGATCGGACCCGACGCGGAAGACAGCGTGACATTGCAATGTGCGTCTATTCCCTCCTTCACGCCGTTCTTCGTGACGAAATTCTGCGTGTCCGGCAGCAGCGTCACGCGTTCTTTCGCGCCCCATAGATGCAATATGGTCGTGTCCAGGCCGTAGATCGCACGAAAATCGGTCCCGATCCGGCCGAGGCATTCGCGGACATGTGCCGCGAAGTCCCGCCAAGCCTGCCTCGAGCCGGCGATCAGGCCTGCCTGGAGGGCGCTACCGTAGAGGTTCGCAACTTCATCGCGGACCATCCGCGAATGGGCTTGGCTGTTCGGCCCGATCAACGGGTTTGTAATGAAGTCGGAGAACCAAGCATCAGTGCAAGCGAAGATGGTGTCGCCTTCGACCAGTGAGAACAGATCGAACGTGCGTGCCGGGAACCAGATGTCGGCATCGTAGAGCGCGATCTTCTTCAGTCCGGGATTGAGATCGCAGATCCGCGCCACCTCGAGGTAGCGCCCGACCGGCAGAGACTCTTCCTCGGCCACCAGGACGTTGATGGCCTGCTCACGCAGAATATCGATCTTGCGCTGGGATAGCCCGAACCCAATGACCGCGATGTGGCCTTGAAAATCGCTCCGCCGAAGCGAGAGGATGAAGGGCACCAGCATCTCGTACCACGCGCGATCGTTGTCATTGATCGCGACGCAGACAGCCTCTTCGCTGGCGCTCATCTCGCTTCACCGTCGTCTGCACCAGCAAGTTGTGTATATTAATACTGCAACTTTACTGTAGTATTGCCGACAGTAGTGTAAGCGTGCGGCGTCTGCCCTTCAAGTTTGGGTCTTGCTGCCCTTCGATTATTCCATGGCCTTGCGCACGAACAGGGCGGTGGCAAAGAACAACGCCGCTCCGGCCGTGATCAGGCTGATCATCAGGATACGGCGCGGCTGGGTCGAGGATTCTGCTCGAACCGGCTGCACGATGGGGCTGAAGAATTCGACCTGTCGCGCGGCGATGATGCGGGCCCGCTCATGGGCGCTCAGCACCTGCTCGTAATATTTCGTCGCGTTCTTGCGTTCGTTCTCCAGGGCCTCGAAGCGGGTGAGCGCCTCTGACAACACGCGCTTCTGCTCAGGGTCCTGCGTGGCGCTCGCCTTCTCGATCCGCGCGATGTTGTCGTCGATGTCACGAATCTGCTGCTTGAGATCCATGATGCGGCGGGACTCCGGCCCG
Source organism: Methylobacterium sp. NFXW15 (assembly GCF_049887755.1). NCBI lineage: Bacteria > Pseudomonadati > Pseudomonadota > Alphaproteobacteria > Hyphomicrobiales > Methylobacteriaceae > Methylobacterium > Methylobacterium sp. NFXW15. The sequence continues at coordinate 112,387 of NZ_JAGEKG010000002.1, forward strand.
AGGTCGCGCTGGCCGATGGCCAATTGTATCGCGAGGTTGATACGACCCGCGCGCAATTCCGAGACGACTTTCAGGTTGGCTTCGTTGCTCTTCTGCGCATCGAGGACGCCCTCGCGGTTGCGAAGGTCACGGACGGCGACGCTGACCTTCCGCAGGCGCTCGTCCGCCAGCTTCAGCTCGCGGTTGCTCTCGGCCAAGGCGTCATTGCGCGCGGTCGTGCTCAACTCGTTGACCATCCTCTCCGACTCCTTGAGGACGGCTTTGGCGATGGAGAGCGATTCGTCTGGGTCGAACGCCTCGACAGTCAGGCTCATGATGCCGGAGCCGGATTCGACCTCCACATCCACCCGTTGCTTCCAATATTTCAGGAATTTCTCGATCGGCTTCTCGGTGTCGAACCGGGACAGGAAGTCGATGCTATCGCGGCCGAACCATTCGCGGATCGGAAGCTGCTTCTCGAGGACCTCCACCATCGGGCGGCTATGGATGTAGGCGAAGGTGATCAGCGTGTCCTGGGCGACCATCTGCGAGGCCACGCCGGAATTGGTGCCGACGGAATCCGGTGTCGCCTTCTCGACGGCGCCGATGGCGGGGCGGATCGCGAAACGCGCTTCGGTCACGTAGCGGTCGGACGCGATCAGGCCGTAATAGATGGCGCCCGCCAGGGTCGGCAGGATGAAGCAGATCACGAACAGGACCGGAACCCACGGGTCGCTCTTGACGTGAGTCTGGTACGACCGGATGCCCTTCCGCCGGTCGGCGAAGCGCGACATGCGCGCGAATTGCCGAAGCGATTCCGCGATCTGCTGCTGCCGGTCGGCCGGCGTGAGCGGCTTGCCCTCAGGCTTGCCGATCTCCATGTTCATCGAGCGATTCCCGATCTGTCCGAACGTCCGGTGCCGACCTCAGTCGGCCATCGTCACCAGCGCCGGGTGGGACATGCCAGTGCCTGACGGCAAAACAATGTCGGCGCGTGTGTACAGCGTCAGGCGTTAAGGCGGTGATAGACTTCAATGGCGTCGTTCACGTCCTCGTAGACGATGGCGCGGCCATTCAGCAGCACGATGCCTTGCGTGCACCACGACCGGATCACCTCCATCGAGTGCGAGATCATGATCACGTCGGCATGCTTGCGGCGTTGGGAGAATACCTCCTCGCAGCGCCGGGAGAAACGCCCATCGCCGACCGAGGTCACCTCGTCGATCAGATAGCAGTCGAACGGAATCGCCATGCTCATCCCGAAGGCGAGGCGGGCATTCATGCCGGAAGAATAGGTCCGGATCGGCACGTCGAGGTAGCTGCCGAGTTCGGAGAAGTCCTCCACGAAGTCGAGCACGCGCTTGGGATCCTCGCCATAGATGCGGGCGATGAACTTGACGTTGTCGCGGCCCGTCATCTGCGGGTGGAAGCCGCCGCCGAACCCAAGCGGCCAGGATACGCGCAGGCCACGCTTCACCAGCCCGCGCGTCGGCTCTTCCGTGCCGGCGATGAGCCGCATGGTGGTCGACTTACCCGCGCCGTTGATGCCCAGAATGCCGTAGGAGATGCCGGGCTTCAGGGTGAAGGATGCCTGTTCCAGGATGGTGCGGCGGTGGCCGTCCGTCTTGTAGACCTTCGTGACGTTCTCGAAGCGGATCAACGAGAGAGCCTCCGTGCCGATCGGGTCGAGCCCTGCCGCAGGAAAGAGGCGAATCTGAGGATTGCGCTTCGTTCTTCAGAGATGACCCTGAGCCCGGAGGCTGGCGCCGAAGTCGCCGACATAGGTGTGCTGGCCGAGATGATCGAGCCGGGACTCCAAGTCGGCATAGACCTTCCCGCCCATGTCGCGCCAGCGACGGCAAAAGGCATAATCCTCCGAAAGGTACCGGCGCGAATCCGGGTCGAGCATGCAATCGAAGAAGAGCCAGTAGAGATGGGCGAGGGGGTCCTGCTGGCGCCCATCCGGTACGTAGTTCAATTCGGGGTAGTGTTTCATCATGCGGATAAACACCTCCCGCTTGATCGCCATGAAGCCCGTCGTCGCCTCCGCGACCTCGATGAAGCCGTCTTCGTCGATGTAGGGTTGAAGCGGTTCCGTGCCCTGGCCGATCGGGTTGAAGGCGTAGTTCGTGTAGCAGCGCTGATAATCGGCGTAGGTCATCCCCGCCGGTAGTCCCCCCGCCGGCCAGTTGTTGGTCTTCAACGGGTAGACGCCGGAGGCGATGTCCCGGTCCGCCAGTAAGGTCCGGAAGACGGCGTCCGGCGTGAAGGCGATGTCGGAGTCGATCCAGAACAGATGGGTCAGCGACTCGTCCGCAAGGAACTCCTTGACGATCCGGTTTCGGGCCCGGGTAATCAGACTTTCGCTGCGCATCGCCAGCATCGTCGTCATGCCGTTCTGCGCGCAAGCATAGGCCAGCCCGTACATGCTGGTGACGTAGTTCATCGACACCGCCGAGATGTAGCAAGGCGTCGCAAACATCACCTTCATCGACCGAAGCGCCGAGGTCGGCAGCAGCATCAAACCCTCTCCATGGCGGGCGGCTTTGGCCGCTGGCATGGAAGCGTTTAGCGCTAAATGTTTCCGGTCAAAACTGAATTATTGAATTGTAATACAAATACAATTTGTGAAATGAAGGAGATAATACTTACAATCTAAAATTGTTTGCTGGTCCGGCCCCTCCGTCGTCATGGCTCCGCCCGGGGGCGCAATGACGACGGAGATGGAATGGCGGCCGAAGCCGCTCAGAACACCTTCTGAAACCAGCCGTGGGAATCGTTGGTGTTGCCGCGCTGGATATCGACCAGCATGCTACGGAGCTTGCGGGCGACCGGCCCGGCAACGGCGTTGCCGATGGCGAAATCGTCCTCGCGGCCACGCACCTTGCCGATGGGTGTGATCACCGCCGCCGTTCCGCAGGCGAAAGCCTCGGTCTGGCGGCCGGAGCGCACATCCTCGCGCCACTGATCGATGGCATAGGGCTCCTCGCGCACGGTCATTCCGGCCTCACGGGCCAGGGTGATGATCGAATCGCGCGTGATGCCCGGCAGGATGCTGTCCGACAGCGGCGGGGTCAGCAGCGAGCCGTCCTCGAACACGAAGAACACGTTCATGCCGCCCAATTCCTCGACGTAACGGCGCTCGGCCGCGTCGAGAAACACCACCTGCTCGCAGCCCTTGCTCGCGGCCTCGGCCTGCGCGGCGAGGCTCGACGCGTAGTTGCCGCCGCACTTGGCCGCGCCGGTGCCGCCTGGCGCCGCGCGGGTGTAATGCTCCGAGAGCCACACGGTGACGGTGCCGTTCGGATCCTTGAAGTAGGAACCGACCGCCGAGGCGATGGTGATGAACAGATATTCGGTGGCGGGCTTCACCCCCAGGAACACCTCGTTGGCGATCATGAAGGGGCGCAGATACAGGCTGCCATCCGGCGAGTCGGGGATCCAGGCGCGGTCGATCTCGACGAGCTTGCGCTGCGCGTCGATGAAGGCCTTCTCGGGGAAGGGCATCATCGCCATGCGCTCGGCCGAGCTGCAGAACCGCTTGGCATTGGCCTCGGGCCGGAACAGGGCAGCCCCGCCGTCGGCGGTGCGGTAGGCCTTGAGGCCCTCGAAGATTTCCTGCGCGTAGTGCAGCACCGCCGCTGCCGGATCGAGGGGAATGGGCGCCCGCGCGGTGATTCGCGCATCGTGCCAGCCGCGCTCCGCGCTGTAGCGGGCGATGGCCATGTGGTCGGTGAACACCTTGCCGAAGCCCGGATTGGCCATCAGGGCCGCGCGGTCTTCGGTGGAGCGGGGGGCCGGGTTGCTCTCGATCTCGAACGTCAGGTCGCTCACGGTCAGGTCCTCTCGGTCCGAGCCGCGCTTGGCCCCATCACGGACCCGTTCGGCTCGGAACCCTTGTTCCGGCGCGCTCGCCCGCGCGGCACGGGCGGTCGCGGCGGCGGGGAGCACATCCCAAGCCTTATGGCGTGCTCTGAGCCAGGACGCCACTGTCCTCCCGACGCACCGGATCGTCGCTGAGTTGCAACTGCCGCAGGCGGGCATAGGCCCCGCCCATCGCGACGAGCTCGTCATGGTCGCCGGTTTCGATGACGCGGCCCGCTTCCATGACCGCGATCAGCCCGGCATCGCGGACGGTGGAGAGGCGGTGGGCGATGACGAGCGTTGTACGCCCGTGCATCAGGCGGCTCAGCGCCTCCTGCACCAGCCGCTCCGATTCGGAATCGAGGGCCGAGGTCGCCTCATCGAGCAGGAGAATCGGCGCGTCCTTCAGGAAAGCGCGGGCCAGGGCGATCCGCTGCCGCTCCCCACCCGATAGTTTTCCGCCCCCCGGGCCGACGCGGAACCCGTAAGCCCCCGGCAGCGCCGAGACGAAACCGTGCGCCGCCGCCGCCTGGGCCGCCGCCTCGATCTCGTCCTGCGATGCGCCGGGTCGTCCGAAGCCGATATTGGCGGCGATGGTGTCGTCGAACAGCACGACGTCCTGGGATACGACGGCGACGGCGGCCCGTAGGGATGCAAGCGTCACCCCGCGCACGTCCTGCCCGTCGATCGTCACCCGGCCCGCATTCACGTCGTAGAGCCGGGGCACGAGGTTGAGCAGGCTCGATTTCCCCGAGCCGGACCGGCCGACCAGGGCGGTCACGCTGCCCGCCGGGGCCACGAGATCGATGCCTTCGAGAGCAGGCGCGTCGGCGCGGTAGCGGAAGCGTACGCCTTCGAACCGGATCTCGCCCTTCGTCACCCTCAGGGGCGTGGCACCGGAGGCCTCGCGGATCGTGGGGGCTTCATCCATCAGGTCGAAGTAGCGGCGCAGGGCAGCGGCGGCCTCCTGCAGGATCGCGTTGAGGTTGCCGAGCGCCCGCGCGGGCTGAGCCGCGAGCAGCAACGCCGCCACGTAGCCGGTAAAATCGCCGACCGTACGGTCTCCGTTCAACACCCGCTGACCGACGAGGACCAGAACCACGGCCACCGCGAGCCCGCCGCCGATTTCGAGCAGAGGATCGAGCCGCCCGCGCGCATTGGCGGCCTTCATCTTGAGGCGGCGCACCTCGTCGAGCGCTTCCGCCGTGCGGCCTTTCAGGTAGCCCTCCATCGCGAAGGTCTTGGCGACGCGGGCGCCCTGCAGGCTCTCGGAAATGAGGCTCGCGGTGGCGCCCATCTGCTCCTGCGTCGAGGTGGAGACGCGGCGCAGCTTCTTGCCGATCTTGCCGATCGGGCCCGCCACGAAGGGCACGGTCACCGCCGCGACCAGGGTGAGGATCGGGTCCATCCAGAGCAGGGCGGCGACGAGGCCGATCAGCATCGCGACGTCGCGCAGGAGCACGGTGGAGATGCGGGTCAGCGCCTCCTTGATGAAGGCGAAATCCGTGGTGAAGCGCTGGGTCAGGGCGGCGGGGCTCTCCCGGCCGAGCTGAGCGAGATCGGAATCGATGAGGTGGCCGTAGAGGGCGGCCTGCATGTCCGCCTCGACGCGCGTGACGACGCGGTTCGTCAGGATCGTCTGGCCGTAGAGCGCGAAGCCGCGCAGCGACGTCACCAGCACGACGACGAGGGGGCCATAAGCGATGGCCGCCGCATCCTTGCGGTCGAAGGCGTCGAAGGCCGCCTTGATCAGCGCCGGGTAGAGCCCTGTCGAGGCGCCGACCACCGCGATCAACCCAAGCACGATGGCGAGGACCGCGCGGTGGGGGGAGAGCCATTCCCGCCACAGCCGGACGAGCAGGGGGGCCGTGTCGCCCGGCAGGCGTGCCATGAAGAGTCCGGTTCGATCCTGATCGCCGGCCCCGGATTGGGGCGGCGGAGGCGGTGTGACGCCCCCGCCGCCGCGGATCAAGCCATTCCGCTCGAAAGCCGACTCAGCGGTCCTCGCCCTCCGGCCCATCCTCGTGGTCGCGATCGTGATGGTGATGGCGCCAGCCCGGCCCGCCCATCGGTCCCATCGGACGCGACAGAACCAGCGCGCGACGCTTCTGGTCCTGATCGAGGCTCGCGTAGAGCGGCTGCGTCGCGTCCGCGAGTTTGCGCAGGGCATCGGCGCGGGCAGACGCCATGTCGGCCATGGACCGGAGGGCGGCGGGGGCGTCGTCGGCGAAGCGCGGCCGGTTCTCCATGGCGGCGTGACGTTGCTGGCGCATCTTGGCCATGTCGCGCATCGCGGCCTCGACGGGCGGCCACAGCTTCTCCTGATCAGGCGTGAGTTTCAGGCCGGCATGAATCGCGGCGATCCGGGCATCGGCGAAGGCGGCGCGGTCTTCCGGCGTCAGGGCGCTCCAGCGACCGTGCGGGCCGCCGGGGTGTCTGTCGTGCGCCCAGGCAGCACCCGCGAGCCCGAGGCCGACGAGGCCGGTGGCGAGCAGGGCGGTGGTGCGACGGGACATGGTGATCTCCTCGTGGTTCGGGAGACGCGCGTGAACGCGTTTCCGGTTCCGATCTGGCGCTCGCGATGTATCCGCCTTGTGTATGTAATAATGTTACATTATGAGCCCGCCATGGCATGGAGGTGCGGGTTGGGCGGGATCGTGCGTGTGGCGGCTGTGATCGCCGTGTGTCTCTGGGCCGGGGCCTCGGCTATTGCCGGGGAGGGCCCGGTACGCGCGGTGGCGACCTTCTCGATTCTCGGCGATCTGGTGCGAGAGGTTGGCGGGCGCCATGTCGAGGTCTCGACGCTGGTGGGGCCGGGCTCCGACGTGCACAGCTTCAGCCCGTCGCCGGGCGATGCGCGCAAGTTGGCCGGCGCCGATCTCGTGGTCGTCAACGGCCTCGGCCTCGAAGGCTGGATCGAGCGGCTGATCCGCGCGTCCGGTACGAAGGCGCCGGTCGTCACCGCCAGCAACGGCGTGCCGACGATCGAGGAAGCCGATCCGCATGGCCATGCCGATCACGGCCATGGCGCGGTGGACCCGCATGCGTGGCAGAGCGTGGCCAATGTGAAGACCTACGTGGCCAATATCCGCGACGGGCTGGCGAAGGTCGATCCGGCCCATGCCACCGACTACGCCAGTGCCGCAGCCGACTACAGCGCCAAGCTCGATGCGCTCGACCGGGACGTGCGGGCGGCTCTCTCGCGGATCCCGGCGGAGAACAGACGGCTCATCACCACGCACGACGCCTTCGGCTATTTCGCGGCCGCCTACGGCCTGAAGATCATGGCGCCGCAGGGCCTGTCCACCGAAAGCGAGGCGAGCCCTCGCGACGTAGCCCGGATCATCACCCAGATCCGAAAGGAAAAGGTCCCAGCGGTGTTTCTCGAAACGGTGACCGACCCGCGCCAGATGGAGCGCATCGCCCGCGAGAGCGGCGCAAGGATCGGCGGGGAGATCTATTCGGACGCCCTCTCGCCCTCGGACGGTCCCGCCCCGACCTATCTCGCGATGATCGCCTCCAACGTGAAGGCGTTCGAGACCGCCCTGGCGCCGCGCTGACGGATCCGGATGGGCTGACACAGCGTAAACCAATGGTTAAGAGGCCCGCCCTACCTTGAGGCGGGAGGGTACCGGCCGAACCTCGACGCGAGGTCTCCCGGTCCCGAAGTCATGGGAGAACGCGTGGCTTGGGGGCCTGATGGCTGGGGGCCTGACCGCTGGCGCCTCTATCGCCTGGTCGGGCGTGAGGTGGCACGGACAGTGCGGGGCGCGGTCGCGCGCCTGAGTGCGCCGCCGGCGATCCTGGCGCGCGTCCGTGTGGGCGCCCTCGTGATCGCGCCGCAGGATCTGCGCACCTCGGACGCCACCTTCGCCGACGACATCTATTCCGGCCTCTTCGTCTTCGCCGGGCGCTCGCTCGCGGCGGGTGGCGGCTCGCCCTTCGATTATGCGCCGCCTTCGCCGGAATGGGCGGACGAGTTGTACGGCTTCGGCTGGCTCCGCCACCTGCGCGCAGCGGATACGGCCTTGGCCCGCGCCAATGCCCGCAGCTTCGTCTCCGATTTCATCGCGGGGCGGGGCGATCCGGTGCTCGCGCGGCGGACGCCCGTGGCCGCGCGGCGGCTGATCTCGTTCCTGTGCCAGTCGCCGCTCGTGCTGGAAGGCGCCGATCACGGCTTCTACGACAGTTTCCTGCGGGCCATCGGCCGGAACGCGCAGCAGCTCGAACGCGATCTGCGGCGCGGCGTGGTCCCTCCCTTCCGGCTGAACGCGGCGGTGGCGCTCTGTTACGCGGGCCTCTGCTGCGAGGGGATCCAGTCGATCCTGCGCCGGGCGACGCGGGTGCTGGTGCGGGAACTCGAACGCCAGATCCTGGCCGATGGCGGCCATCTCTCGCGCAACCCACGCTTCTGCGTCGAACTCCTGCTCGATCTCCTGCCCCTGCGGCAGGCCTTCCTCAGCCGCTCGGTCGAGCCGCCTTCCGCGCTGCTGCGGGCTATCGACCGGATGCTGCCGCTCTTGCGGCTGCTGCGCCACCCGGATGCGTCCCTCAGCCATTTCAACGGCATGGGGGCGACCGACGCCGATCATCTCGCCACGCTGCTCGTCTATGACGATACGTTCGGGCGGCCGATGATGCATGCGCCGAATTCCGGCTACGAGAGGCTGGAAGGGGGACGCGTCGTCCTCACCGCCGATGTCGGCGCCTGTGCGCCGCTGCCCTACTCGGTGGCAGCGGGGGCGGGGTGCCTGTCCTTCGAAATGTCGAGCGGCCCGCAGCGGATCGTCGTGAATTGCGGCCTGCCCGCCAGCGGGTCGGACCTGCGTCAGCTCGCCCGTTCCACCGCCGCTCATTCCACTGCCACGGTGGACGATGCCTCCTCCTGCCGCTTCGTGGTGAAATCCGGCTGGTGGTGGGAACGGCGGATGAGCGCGTGGCTCAGTCGCCGCCTCGGGCCGGTGGTCCTGCGCGGTCCGATGAACGTCGCGGCCGAGCGCGTCGAACAGGGGGACGGTCTCGTCCTGGCCGCCCGGCACGACGGCTACATGCAGGAATTCGGGCTGATCCACGAGCGCCGCTGGCACCTGCTTCCGGAAGAGGGGCGCCTCGACGGGCACGATGCCTTCTTGCGCCAGGGCAAGGGTGCGAAGGCCCGCCTGCCGGGGCGCGCGCGGGGCCATTCCGTGGCGGTGCGGTTCCACATTCACCCGGCGGTTGCCGTGCGCCATGTCCCCGGCGGAATCGAGCTCGCCTCGGCGCTCGGCGAGGTCTGGCTGTTCGATGCCGAGGGGGCGGAGGTGCGAATCGAGGAGAGCGTGTATTTCGCGGGGCTCAGCGGGCCGCGCCGCTCCGATCAGATCGTTCTCTACCTCGCCGTGACCGATTCGGCCGAGGTACGGTGGACTTTCGCACGGCTCGCCGGGGCGTCTGCCCGCTGAGGATGAGCCCGAGGCTGGCCGTTCGCGTCGTTTCCGTGTAACCGCGACGCTGAAATCCATAAAAAATTCGGCACGCTCCCATGACCCACGATCACGTGCGGGTGTCCCGCGCGCTCCTGTCCGTTTCCGACAAGACCGGCCTCGTCGATTTCGCCCGCGCCCTCCATGGCCGCGGCATCGCGCTGGTCTCCACCGGCGGCACCTTCAAGACGCTGAAGGAGGCTGGGATCCCGGTCGTGGAGGTCGCGGACCTGACCGGCTTCCCGGAGATGATGGACGGGCGCGTGAAGACCCTGCACCCGGCGGTGCATGGCGGGCTCCTGGCGATTCGCGATAATCCCGAGCATCAGGCGGCGCTCGCCGCCCACGGGATCGGCGCCATCGATCTGCTCGTGGTCAACCTCTACCCGTTCGAGGCGACGATCGCCGCCGACAAGCCCGAGGACGACTGCATCGAGAACATCGATATCGGTGGCCCGGCGATGATCCGCGCGGCGGCCAAGAACCACGCCGATGTGGCGGTGGTGACCGACGTCGCCGATTACGGAACGGTGCTCGCCGCGCTGGAGGCTGGAGACGGCACCCTCGGCTTCGCCCTTCGCCGCCGTCTCGCGCAGAAGGCCTATACCCGCACCGCCGCCTACGACGCGGCCATCAGCAACTGGATGGGCGCGCGCTTCGAGGTGGACGAGCCGCAGGCCTTCCGGGCCTTCGGCGGCAGCCTCGCCCAGGGGCTGCGCTACGGCGAGAACCCGCACCAAAGCGCCGCTTTCTACCGCGCGCCGGGCATTCCCCGCGCGGGCGTGGCGACGGCCCGCCAGCTTCAGGGCAAGGAACTGTCGTTCAACAACTTCAACGATACGGACGCGGCCTACGAATGCGTCGCGGAGTTCGACCCCGCTCGCACGGCGGCGGTGGTGATCGTGAAGCACGCCAATCCCTGTGGCGTGGCCGAAGGGGCGAGCCTGCTCGACGCGTATGAGCGTGCGCTCGCCTGCGATCCGGTCTCGGCCTTCGGCGGCATCGTCGCGCTCAACCGGGCGCTCGATGCCGAGGCCGCGCGCAAGATCGTGGAGATCTTCACCGAGGTCATCATCGCGCCCGAAGCCACCGAGGAGGCCATCGCCATCCTCGCGGGCAAGAAGAACCTGCGTCTCCTGCTCGCGGGCGGATTGCCCGATCCCCATGCGCCCGGCGAGACCGTGCGCACGCTCGCGGGCGGCCTGCTGGTGCAGGGCCGCGATGCCGTCACCGTCGATGACATGCCATTCCAGGTCGTGACCAAGCGGGCGCCCACGGAGGCCGAGGCCACCGACATGCGCTTCGCCTATCGGGTCGCCAAGCACGTGAAGTCGAACGCCATCGTCTACGCAAAGGGCGGCGCGACGGTGGGCATCGGCGCCGGGCAGATGTCGCGGGTCGACTCCTCGCGCATCGCCGCCTGGAAGGCCCGCGAGGGTGCGGACCGGCTCGGCCTCGCCGAGAGCCTCGCCCAGGGGGCAGTGGTCGCCTCCGACGCCTTCTTCCCCTTCGCCGACGGCTTGATGGCGGCGGCCGAGGCGGGCGCTACGGCGGTGATCCAGCCGGGCGGCTCCATGCGGGACAACGACGTCATCGCCGCCGCCGATGCGGCGGGGTTGGCGATGGTGTTCACCGGACACCGGCACTTCCGGCACTGATCGCCGCAGTCACTGCGAGCGAAAACGAAGCAATCCAGGGATACGAGACGTCCTGAAACGTCCCGCTGTCCTGGATTGCTTCGCTGCGCTCGCAATGACGTTGCGCGAAAATCCCCGGCGCGTGACCGCGCCGGGAAGCCGGCTCAGGCCATCAGGTCCCGATCCTTGGTCTCGGGGATGAAGATCAGGCCCACCACGAAGGTGAACAGCGCGATCACGATCGGATACCAGAGGCCGTAGTAGATATCGCCGGTCTGGGCCACCATCGCGAAGGCGGTGGCGGGCAGGAGACCGCCGAACCAGCCGTTGCCGATATGGTAGGGCAGCGACATCGAGGTGTAGCGGATCCGGGTCGGGAACAGTTCCACCAGCGCGGCGGCGATCGGGCCGTAGACCATCGTCACGTAGACCGCGAGGATGAACAGGATTCCGATCACCGCGAGCTTCTGGCCCGAGAAGATGTCGAGCGGATGCGCCGCCTTGATCACGCTCGGGTTCGCCGCCGCCGACGGGTAGCCGGCCTCGGTGAGAGCGGCCGTGATCGTCTTGGCGAAGGCCGGGTCGGCCACGGGGAAGTCCTTCCCCTTGACGGTGACCACGGTCGGCGTGCCGGCCGACTGGTTCTCGGTGGTGTAGTTCACGGCGGAGCGGGCGAGCAGCGCCTTGGCGATGTCGCACTCCTTCGTGAACTTGGCCGTGCCGACCGGATTGAACTGGAACGAGCAGTCCGACGTGTTGGTCTTCACCACCACCGGCACGTTCGCCTGAGCCGCGTGCAGGGCCGGGTTGGCGCTGGCGGTCAGCATGTTGAACAGCGGGAAGTAGGTGAGCGCGGCCAGAAGGCAGCCGCCCAGGATGATCGGCTTGCGGCCGATCTTGTCCGAGAGCGCGCCGAAGACCAGGAAGCCGCCGGTCACGGCGATCAGCGACCACGCCACCATGACATTGGCAGTAAACTGATCGACCTTCAGGATGCTCTGGAGGAAGAACAGCGCGTAGAACTGACCGGTGTACCAGACCACGGCCTGACCGGCGGTGAGGCCGAGCAGCGCGAGAAGGGCCCACTTGGCATTCTTCCACTGACCGAATGCCTCGGACAGCGGTGCCTTGGAGTGCGTGCCCTCTTCCTTCATCTTCTTGAAGGCCGGGCTTTCGCTCATCTGGAGGCGGATCCAGACCGAGATCGCCAGCAGCGCCACCGAGACGAGGAACGGGATACGCCAGCCCCAGACCTGGAAGGCGGTGAGCGTGGTCGTGGTGCCGTCGGCGTTGGTGACCGTGGTCGCCGGGAAGGCGCTGTTCACGTAGCCCTGCGTCGACAGGATGATGATCAGCGACAGCAGGAGGCCCAGCGTCGCCGTCGCCTGGATGAACGACGTGTAGAAGCCGCGACGGCCCACCGGAGCGTGCTCGGCCACGTAGACCGCCGCGCCGCCATACTCACCACCGAGCGCCAGGCCCTGGAGCATGCGCAGGACGAGCAGCGTCACCGGCGCGATCCAGCCGACGCCATAGGCGTTCATGGTGTTGTAGGAGGGCAGCAGGCCGACCGCGAAGGTCGAGATGCCCATGATCAGGATAGTGACGAGGAAGGTGTGCTTGCGCCCGACGAGATCGCCGAGGCGGCCGAACACCAGCGCACCGAACGGCCGCACGATGAAGCCCGCCGCGAAGGCGAGCAGTGCGAAGATGTTGCGCGTGGCTTCCGGATAGGCCGAGAAGAACTGCGCGCCGATCACGGTCGCGAGAGAGCCGTAGAGGAAAAAGTCGTACCACTCGAAGACGGTACCGAGCGAGGAGGCCAGGATGACCTTCTTCTCGCCGGCCGTCATCGGCCGGGCGGTCTCTCCGGCCCGCGGTACCGCGGTTGCCACTGCCATTTTCTTGTCCTCCCAAGGTATCGCACCGCCGGGAGGGAACGGATGTTTCGACCGTCCCTTTCACCCCGGCGTAGACCTGCTTCTTGCGCAGGGCAGTTATGCGTTACCTCATTGGAACGCCCGGCCCAACCGGTAAAGCGTTCGTGAACGGCAACTATCAACACAACCGTCGCAAAGCGTCAGGCGAACGCTGGACACGAAAAAGGGCGCGGCTTTCGCCGCGCCCTTTTGTGTTGGCCGGAAAAGTACTGAGATCGACTAGTGGGCGTGGGCGCCGGTCGCGCCGATGCCGGTTTCCGAGCGCACGAACTGCGCCTCGAACGCCGCCCGTTCGCGCTGGGCGCGGCGGGAATTATCCATCTTCGAGACGATGAAGATCGTCGCGAAGGCCAGCGGCATCGAGAACAGGGCGGGGTTGTCATAGGGGAACAGCGCCGCCGGGTGGCCGAAGGTGGTGACCCACACGGCTTTCGACAGCACCACCATCGTCACGGCCGAGACGAGGCCGACGAGGCCGCCTGCCAGCGCACCCCAGGTCGTGGTGTCGCGCCAGAGGATCGACATCGCGAGGACGGGGAAGTTGCAGCTCGCCGCCACCGAGAAGGCGAGGCCGACCATGAAGGCGACGTTCTGGTTCTCGAAGATGTAGCCCAGGACGATGGCGACGAGGCCGATGACCACCGCAGCGATCTTCGACAGCCGAACCTCGCCCGCCTCGGTGGTGCGCCCGCGGGCGATCACCTGAGCGTAGAGATCGTGGCTGACCGCCGAGGCGCCCGCGAGGGTGAGCCCGGCCACCACCGCGAGGATGGTCGCGAAGGCCACCGCCGAGATGAAGCCCAGGAAGTACGGGCCGCCGACCGCGTTGGCGAGGTTCACGGCGACCATGTTGGTGCCGCCGACCATGTCCTTCAGCTTGTCGAAGGTGCCCGCCGCGCCGAGCTTGAAGTAGCTCGGATCCGACATGAGCAGCGCGATGCCGCCGAAGCCGATGATGAAGGTGAGGATGTAGAAGTAGCCGATGAGGCCGGTCGCGTAGAACACCGATTTCCGGGCGGCCTGCGCGTCCGACACCGTGAAGAAGCGCATCAGGATGTGCGGCAGGCCCGCGGTGCCGAACATCAGGCCGACGCCGAGCGAGATCGCCTCGATGGGATTCGAGACCAGACCGCCGGGCGCCATGATGGCGTCGCCCTTCGGGTGGACCTCGACGGCCTTCTTGAACAGGACCTCGGGGTTGAAGCCGTAGAAGTAGAGCACGGCGCCCGCCATGAAGGTGGCGCCGCCGAGCAGCAGGCAGGCCTTGATCACCTGCACCCAGGTGGTCGCCTTCATGCCGCCGAAGGCCACATAGACGATCATCAGCACGCCGACGATGGCGACGGCGTAGAGGTAGGGCAGGCCGAACAAGAGTTGGATGAGCTTACCGGCGCCGACCATCTGGGCGATGAGGTAGAAAGCCACCACCACGAGGGTGCCCGTCGCCGAGATGATGCGGATCGCCGTCTGGTCGAGACGGAAGCTCGCCACGTCGGCGAAGGTGAACTTGCCGAGGTTGCGCAGCCGCTCGGCGATCAGGAACAGCACGATCGGCCAGCCGACGAGGAAGCCGGTCGAGTAGATCAGACCGTCGAAGCCGGAGGTGTAGACGAGGCCGGAAATGCCGAGGAACGAGGCGGCCGACATGTAGTCACCCGCGATGGCGAGTGCGTTGGTGCCCGCCGAGATGCCGCCGCCCGCCGCGTAGAAATCCGCCGCCGACTTGGAGCCCTGGGCCGCCTTGTAGGTGATGCCGAGCGTCAGCAGCACGAAGAACAGGAACATGCCGATGGCGGGCCAGTTCGTGGCCGATTGCTGCACGGCGCCGAGATCGGGACCGGCCGCGTAAGCCGCCGTCGCCGCCATCGCGGCGAGGGTCAGGCCGAGGAAGAGGGGAGCGTGACGCATTACCGGCCGACCTTGGACTTGAGGGCGTCGCTCAGGGCGTCGTAGCGCGTGTTCGCGCGGGCGACGTAGATGCCCGTGAGCAAGAAGGCGAAGAGGATCACGAAGACCCCGAGGAACAGGCCGAGCGAGGCCGTGGCCCCGCCGACCTTGATCGCCAGCACGGACTTGTCGAAGGCGATCAGGCCGATGAAGCCGAAATAGACCAGCAGCATCAGGCCGGTCAGGATCCAGCCGAACTTTGTGCGCTCGGCCACGAGCATCTGGAATTCCGGTGTCCTGGCGATGCGTTCCAGCTGCGGATCGACGGTGTCCCCGCCCGTTGCTCCTATGGGCGTGACTTTCGCCCCCGCACGTCCAACCGTCGAGCCACTCATGCCGATATCCTCCCGGGAAGGCGGGTGTGTCCGACCTTCCATGTCCTGTCCAAGCTTAAGTCTTGGGTTCATCTTGTTATTGGGGGCGGCCACCTTGCAGTGACCGCCCCGTCTTTCCTTGCCCGTCATCGATACGGGAAAGATCAGCCCCGGTTCTGCCGGTTGTCGATCAGGTCATCGACCACCGCCGGATCGGCCAGCGTCGACGTATCGCCGAGCGAGCCGAAATCGTCCTCGGCGATCTTGCGGAGGATGCGCCGCATGATCTTGCCGGAGCGGGTCTTGGGCAGGCCGGGGGCGAACTGGATCAGATCGGGCGATGCGATCGGCCCGATATCCTTGCGCACCCAGGCGACCAGCTCCTTGCGGAGCGCGTCATCGCCGTTCTCACCCTCGTTCAGGGTCACGTAGGCGTAGATGCCCTGGCCCTTCACGTTGTGCGGGTAGCCGACCACGGCCGCCTCGGACACCTTCGGGTGCGCGACGAGGGAGGATTCCACCTCCGCCGTGCCCATCCGGTGGCCCGAGACGTTGATCACGTCGTCCACGCGGCCGGTGATCCAGTAATAGCCATCCGCGTCACGACGGGCGCCGTCGCCGGTGAAGTACTTGCCCGGGTAGGTCGAGAAGTAGGTCTGCTCGAACCGCTCATGGTCGCCGTAGACCGTCCGCATCTGGCCCGGCCAGGAATCGGCGATGCAGAGGTTGCCCTCGCAGGCGCCGTCCAGAACCTTGCCTTCGGCATCGACCATCTCCGGCTTCACGCCGAAGAAGGGCCGGGTGGCCGAGCCCGGCTTCAGGGCGGTAGCACCCGGGAGCGGGGTGATCAGGATGCCGCCGGTCTCGGTCTGCCACCACGTATCGACGATGGCGCAGCGGCTGTCGCCGACGACCTTGTAGTACCATTCCCAGGCTTCCGGGTTGATCGGCTCGCCGACCGAGCCCAGCACGCGCAGGCTGGCGCGGGAGGTCTTCTTCACCGGGCCCTCGCCGCCGCCCATGAGGGAGCGGATCGCGGTCGGCGCGGTGTAGAAGATGTTGACCTTGTGCTTGTCCACGACATCCCAGAAGCGGGAATTGGACGGATAGGTCGGGATACCCTCGAACATCAGCGTCGTCGCGCCGTTCGCGAGCGGCCCGTAGACGATGTAGCTGTGGCCCGTCACCCAGCCGACATCGGCCGTGCACCAGTAGACGTCGCCCTCGCGGTAATCGAACACGTACTGGTGGGTCATGGAGGCGTAGACGAGGTAGCCGCCCGTGGTGTGCACCACGCCCTTCGGCTGGCCCGTCGAGCCCGAGGTGTAGAGGATGAAGAGCGGGTGCTCGGCCTCGACCGGCTCGGCCGGGCACTCGTCGGTCACCTGCTCGGCGGCCTCGTGGTAGTAGACGTCGCGGCCGGGCTCCATGGTCACGGCGCCGCCCGTGCGCTGTACGACGACGACGTGATCGACGATCGGCGAGCTGAGGCGCTTGATCGCCTCGTCGACGTTGGCCTTCAGCGGAACCTTGCGTCCGCCGCGCAGGCCCTCGTCGGCGGTGATGACCAGCTTCGAACCGCAGCCCTGGATGCGCTGGGCCAGCGAGTCCGGAGAGAAGCCACCAAAGACGATGGCATGGATGGCGCCGAGCCGGGCGCAGGCCAGCATGGCGTAGGCGGCCTCGGGGATCATCGGCAGATAGAGGGTGACGCGGTCACCCTTCTCGACGCCCCGGTTCCGCAGGACGTTGGCCCAGCGGCAGACCTGCGCGTGCAATTCACGATAAGTGATGTGCTTCGACTCGTCCGGGTTGTCGCCTTCCCAGATGATCGCGGTCTGCTCGCCGCGCGTCTCGAGATGACGGTCGACGCAATTATAGGCGACGTTGGTCTTGCCGTCCTCGAACCACTTGATCGAGACATTGCCGGGTTCAAAGCTGGTGTTCTTGACGCGCGTATAAGGCGTCATCCAGTCGATGCGTTTGCCGTGATCGCCCCAGAAGGCTTCGGCATCATTCACCGAGGCCTGATACATTTCCCGATACTGGGCATCATTGACGAGGGCGCCCTGGCGCCACGCGTCCTGGACTTCGACGACCCTGCCTTCCATCGTGTTCCATCCCTGTTTTTGGTGCCTGATCGTATCGCGGTTCACACCGCGCAGCCAGGACTTCCAAAGTCGTGTAGCGCCATGGCGGGCTGTCCGGTAACCCCGTCGCTCGCCCTGCGCACAAGAACCCGACGGGCCCGAATTAAATTGAGCGCAATGCAAACGTGATGACTGGGGTATCACCGGTCTGTCAAGCAACCTTGACTTAGGTAACCAAGAGCGGACGGTAACATTCCAGTCAGCCCGGTTCTTACGATGACAAAGGTTCTGACTTGTCTCGCTGGCCTGACCGCATTCCCCGGCGGGTGGGCAATAGAATTTCGACCAGCATCCCTTCGTCGCCGCGGCCCGCCATGTGCAGGCTTCCGCCATTGGCCTGAACCAGGGCACGGGGCAGGGCGAGGCGGGTATCCTCCTCGGCCGTGTTCGTCGCGGCGTGCTCCTTCGACGGGCAGCCGTCACGGACGCGCAGGGCAATCTCGGTGCCGTCGCTCGGCCCCGTTGAAACGATGACCTGTCCGCCAGCCACCGAACGGCGGATCGCGTGCTCGATCACCAGGATCACCGCCCGGCGCAGGCTCGGCTCGTCGCTCTCGAGTTCGGCGAGATCGGCGGAGAAGCTGGTGCGCACGACGATCCGACCCCGCGCCGCTTCCGGCTGAAGCTGGGCGACGCAGGTCGCGACGACCTCGTTCAGGGCCAGCGGATGCGGATCGAGGGCGATCTGCCCCGCTTCCACGGCGGCTAGATCCGCCAACTCGGCCATGCGGCCGACGATTCGCTCGCCCGCATCGCGGATGTCGGACAGGCAGGCGCGATAGCGCAGATCGCCGAGTGCGCCGTAGCGCTCCTCCAGCATCGCATGGGTCAGCGACAGAATGGCATCCACCGGCTCGCGCAACTCACGGTCCAGCCGCCTCAGGTTCATCGCGGGGGAGGGCGCGGGTTCCGGCCGGGCTTCGACCGGCGCCGGGGCGACACTCTGAATAGCGTCCGGCAGCCGATGCAGAACCGCGACCCGATGCCCGTCCGGACGCGGCGGCGCCAAGGCAAGGGTCATGGCCCGGCCTTGCGCGAGCACGGCAGCGGGTGTGTCGCCGCTGCCGGCCAGGGCCGCCGCAAGCAGGGTCGCGCTGCCCGTATCGAACAGGCCCGCGAAGGCGCTGCCGACGAGTTCCGTCGGAGTGCCACCGAGGCAGGTGGCCGCCGCACGGTTCAGGGTCACGACGCGTCCGTCGCGGTCGATGGTGACGACGCCCGCCTGCAGGGCATCGAGCGCCGCCTCCGCGCCCAGCGCGCGCCCGGCTTGCACCTCGCGGGCGAGTCGCTCGGCGGCGAGTTCCCGGCGCGGGTCGTTCTCTTCGAGGCTGCGCAGCAGAAGGATGGCGGCGGGGCCGCCGTCCCAGGCGCAGATCCCGCGCGTCACCTCGACCGGGCGAGCATTGCCACTCGCGGTGCCGATGGCGGTCTCGTGGGACTGTCCGCTGCGGAAATTCGGTGGGCCGCCGGGAAAGATCGCATCGATGCCCACGTCCCGCAGCGAGGCGAGGTCGGCGTGGCGGGTCATGTCGAGGAAGGGTCGGTTGACCGCCAGGATCGTGTCGCCGCGATGGACCAGGGCCGCCATGGGCAAGCTGTCGAGTAACCCACCGCTCTCGTCGCCCGCCTCCGGCGCCACGGGGGCGAGGTCCGCCCGCAAGCCGGGGAAGGGCATGACCGACCCGGCGATGCGCTCGGGCGGCACATGTCCCGCCGGATCCGCCTCGTCTCCGGCGTAGCGCGCCCCGAGCGCCCGCGCGATCTCGCGGAAGGCCGCGTGCTCGTCATTGGAGAGGGTGGCATCGTTGCCGGTCTCGGCGTCCTCGTCCGAGCCGAAGGCAATGAGATCGTCGGCGAGTGTCGCGAGCCCGGCATCTGCCCGCGCGACGCCGCGAACGACCCCGAACCCCTCGAAGCCCGTGAAGGATGCGCCCTCGCGACCCGCGGGCGCGCCCGAGATGTCGGCGTGAACCCTGTTGGGACCGAAGCGGAGGCTGATCGGGAGTTTGCGGAACGTCGCGCGTCCCGCCAGCGCGGTCGCCAGCGATTCGGCGCCGGAGGCGTCGCCCCCTGCGAGAGTCCGCCAATCCCGGCCTACCAGAATCGCGAGCGGGCCGCTGATACGGGTCAGCACGCCATTCTCGTCGCTCCGCCAGAGGAAACGGTCTCCCTCCCGTGGGGCTTCCACCACGGGTTCGGGTGCGTGCGGTGGGGCAGGTGGCGGAGAGGCAGGCTCCGCTGCGGCCGGTGCCGCAGGGAGGCGCGGCAAGGCGAGCGGCCCCGAGGGCACGGCGAGGTAAACGGTCGAGCCTAACGCATCCGACGCGCGGGAGACGAGGAAGAGTGAGGGCGGGACGATCCGGCGTGGATCGAGGCGCAGGCGCAGGAGCCGATGGCCGCCCTCGTGGGGGCAACAGGCCGCGATCTGCCGTGCGATGCCCGCGCCGTCGACGCCGCGCAGGGCCTCCGCCAAACGCGCGGCGGCGGGCGAGGCGTGACGCACCCGCCCATGCCGCGCATCGAGCACGAGATGGCTCCCGCCGGGATTCTTCAAGGCAGCCGCAAGCGCCGGCTCGCGCTCCCAGAGTGCGAAAGCCGACGCGAGGCTGTCGTCCCGCGATGTGCTGTCGGTGTGCAAGCCCCGCGACTCCGCTCCCGGCCCTAAACCAAAGTCCGTTCACCATGCCGAACGCCTGCTCGTGGCATGCGAACGACACTCTTTGTAGCGTGAAGTGGAGCCCATGACTGGACTCCGGCGTTCGCCGTCACACGTTTACGTCATGTCAACCTTAATGCCGGCGGCGCGGGTGGCATATGGTTGCGAATCGATTATTGTGCAGTGCACAACGCGCCATCAACAGCCGCTTACAAAAGAGGAGCCCTCCATGAGCAACACCCCGAATTACGAAGTCCCGACCGAGATGCGCGATTTCGCCGAGAAGAGCGTTGACCAAGCCCGCAAGGCTTTCGACAGCTTCATGGGCGCTGCTCGCCGCACGGCCGACACGGTCCAGGGTTCGGCCGAGGTGGCCCGCAACAATGCGCAGAACGCCTCGTCGCGCGGTTTCGAATATGCCGAGCAGAACGTCAATGCGGCGTTCGACTTCGCCAAGCGCCTCGTGCGCGCGAAGGACGTGCAGGAAGCCATGCAGATCCAGGCCGATTTCGTCCGCAGCCAGTTCGCGGCGATGCAAAGCCAGGCGAAGGAGTTCAGCGGCATCGCGCAGAGCGCCATGCAGGAAGGCGCCGAGCGCGCCAAGTCCGCCATGCAGCAGGGTGCCGATGAGGCTCGCCGCGCCATGGAGCAGGGCCGCGACGCCGCCAACCAGACGGCCGAGAACGTCCAGAACGCCGCCGAGCGTTCGACCAACCACTGATTCGGTTCGTCCGGGTCCCTGACTAGGTAGACGGCCCGCCCCACCCTGGGGCGGGCCGTCTCGTTTTCGCCCCCATTCCCACGGAGAGCGGCGAAGCGGGGCCGATGCGGCTCGAGTGGAAATGGGAGTGCGACGATGAACGGATTCCGTGGCGGAGCGCGCTGGCTCTGCGGCGCCCTGGGTGCGCTGACCCTCGCCTCGTCGGTCACGACGGCCGACGCTCAATATTACGATGGCCCGCGCGAGGGCTATTACCGCCGCGCCCCGGCCTACGAAGAGGAATACGCACCGCCGCCGCGCCGCCGGGTTGTGCGCGAGGCGGGCTACAATTGCGATGCCGTGCAGCAGGGGCTGACCGGGCCGAAGCCTTATTCCTGCCCGCTGCCGGGCCCGCGCCCGCTGGGCGCCCGTTGCTTCTGCGATCTGCCGATCGCTTCGTTCAGCCCGGCGCAGACTGCCGTGGGCCGCGTCGTTCCGTAGAAATGAAAACGCCCTGCGCGGCTGTCGAGGCCGGGCAGGGCGCCTTTTGCTTCAGAAGGCGTCGATCAGTTCAGGACGACGACCTTCGCGCCGACCTTCACGCGCTCATAGAGATCGCTGACATCGTCGTTCGTCATGCGGATGCAGCCCGATGACACGGCCTGCCCGATCGTGTCCGGCTCGTTGGAGCCATGGATGCGGTACTCGGTGCCGCCGATATACATGGCGCGGGCGCCGAGCGGGTTCTCGATGCCGCCAGCCATGTAGCGCGGCAGGTCGGGGCGGCGGGCAAGCATCGCCTTCGGCGGCACCCACGACGGCCACTCCTTCTTGGCGGTGATCGTCTTCACGCCGCTCCACGTGAAGCCCGGACGGCCGACGCCGACGCCGTAGCGCAGGGCCTCACCATTGCCGAGGACGAGGTAGAGCCGCCGCTCGGAGGTGGAGACCACCATCGTGCCCGGCGCGTAGTTGCCCGAGAAGGCCACCACTTCGCGCGGAATCGGCTGGACCTGCGCCTGCGGTGCGGCCTGCACGCCCTGGCCGTAGCTCGGGTTGTAGGTGCCCTGGTAACCGTAGGGGCTCTGTTCGGCGTAGTAATCCTCCGCATCGTTCTGACCGAAGGGGTCGTAGGACGAAGCGGCGAAGGCGGGAGCGGAAAGAACGCAGATGCCGAGGAGCGCTGCGAGCGCAGTGACCGAGGTCTTCATGGTGCCTGCCTGTGCAATAACCTTTGCCGTTACAAGCGTGAGCATGGCACCTCGGTTCCACGACCGTACTGCGAATTTTATTCCCTCCGCGAATACGTAAGTTTTGATGATTCGACTGCTCTTTGGCGATTCGTCCCGGCGTGCGGCTTCCGGGCCACAAGGATACGGTTTGTGACTCGCGTCGACCCGCGCTAGAGCGAGCCGCCATGTCTCACAACACGTTCGGCCACCTGTTCCGCGTCACGACCTTCGGCGAGAGCCACGGGGTGGCGCTCGGCTGCGTCGTCGATGGCTGCCCGCCGGGTTTGATCCTCGAAGCCGAGGAGATTCAGGCGGAGCTGGACCGTCGCAAGCCGGGAACGTCGCGCTTCACCACGCAGCGGCGCGAACCCGATCAGGTGAAGATCCTGTCCGGCGTCTTCTCCGACGATCGCACCGGCGGGCGCCAGCTCACCACCGGAACGCCGATCGCGCTGATGATCGAGAATACGGATCAGCGCTCGAAGGATTATTCCGAGATCCGCGACAGCTACCGGCCCGGCCATGCGGACTACACCTACGACGCCAAGTACGGCATCCGCGACTACCGGGGCGGCGGTCGCTCCTCCGCGCGCGAGACCGCCGCGCGGGTGGCGGCGGGCGCCGTGGCGCGGAAGGTCGTGCCGGGCGTCACGATCCGGGCCGCCCTCGTTCAGATGGGCCCCCACGCCATCGACCGCAGCCGGTGGGACTGGGACGAGGTGGGCAACAATCCGTTCTTCTGCCCCGATGCGGAGACGGCGCGCTTCTACGAGGAGTATCTCGACGGCATCCGGAAAGATGGCTCATCGGTCGGCGCGGTGATCGAGGTGGTGGCCGAGGGCGTGCCGCCGGGGCTCGGCGCACCGGTCTACGGCAAGCTCGACGCGGACCTCGCCGCGGCGATGATGTCGATCAACGCGGTGAAGGGGGTCGAGATCGGCGACGGCTTCGCGGCGGCGGCCCTGCGCGGCGAGGACAATGCGGATGAAATGCGCTCCGGCAACGGTGGCCGCCCGCGCTTCCTCGCGAATCATGCAGGCGGCATCCTCGGGGGTATCTCCAACGGCGAGCCGGTGGTGGTGCGCTTCGCGGTGAAGCCGACCTCCTCGATCCTCACCCCCCGCCAATCGGTGAGCCGCGACGGCGCCGAGCTCGACCTGATCACCAAGGGCCGTCACGACCCCTGCGTCGGCATCCGCGCTGTGCCGGTCGCGGAGGCGATGATGGCGTGCGTGCTGGCGGACCATTATCTGCGCCATCGTGGTCAGGTGGGGCAGCCCTGACAGGTAAGGCCGATCCCGCGCGGGACGTTCATGAGTTTAGGAAGCCTGACGTGAGCCATTCCACCGTCACCGAAGTGATCTCCGCCTTCGCCCGCGGCGAGATCGTCGTCGTCACCGACGATGACGACCGCGAGAACGAGGGCGATCTCGTCGTCGCCGCCTCGCTCTGCACGCCGGAGAAGATGGCCTTCATCATCCGCAACACCTGCGGCATCGTCTGCGCGCCCCTGACGGTCGCTGAGGCGCGGCGCCTACGCCTCGATCCGATGGTCGCCTCGAACGACGCGCCGCTGGGCACGGCCTTCACCGTCACCGTCGACGTGAAGCACGGGCTCACCACCGGCATCTCGGCCGAGCAGCGCTGCAACACCGTGCGGGCGCTCGCCAACGGCAACATGGGCGCCGCCGATTTCGTGCGGCCCGGCCACGTCTTTCCGCTGATTGCCCGCGACGGCGGCGTGTTGATGCGCTCGGGCCATACCGAGGCTGCGGTCGACCTGTGCAAGCTCGCGGACCTGCCGCCGGTCGGTGTGATCTGCGAACTCGCCAACGACGACGGCACGGTGATGAAGGGGCCGCAGATCGACGCCTTCGCGCAGACGCACAACCTCAAGCGGATTTCGGTGGCCGACCTCATCGCCTACCGGCAGTCCCGCGACCGTCTGGTTGAGCGCGTCGGGCATTTCCCCGTGCAGTCGGCGCACGGCACCGTGACCGCCCATGCCTACACGACGCCCTTTGAGAGCATCCAGCAATTCGCCTTCGTGATGGGCGATATCGGTGACGGTCGCGACGTTCTGGTGCGCCTACATCGTTCGAACGTGGCGGCCGATGTGATCGGCGGAGGCCAGCAGATCGACTCGGTCCTGCGTCGCTTCGCGGAGAAGGGCAGGGGCGTCCTGGTCTACCTGCGCGACGGGACGGCGGGCGTTCCCCTCAAGAGCGTCACCGACGAGGGGGCCGAGGCGGCGCGCGCCCGGCAATGGCGCGAGATCGGCCTCGGCGCCCAAATCCTGCGCGACCTCGGCGTCGTCTCGATCCGCAATCTCGCGACCTCGTCGCGCTCCTATGTCGGCCTCTCGGGCTTCGGCATCGAGCTTCTGGGCGACGAGCCTCTCTAGGCCGAGAGGGCGCGGATCAATTCGTGATCCGCGCCTGCGCTCCGGCGGCCAAGAACATCTGCTGGACGGCGGTATTGATCTCGCTCGGCGAGTCGGCCGCGTAGGCGTAGCTCGACGACGACGCGCAGGACGCGAGGTTCGAGGATATCGAACTCGCCAGATAATCCTTGACGAAGGTGAACACGCTGTTGAGCGTCGCGCTGCTGCTCTGCAGGTTTGCCGGGGGCACGATGTACTTCGTGTTCAAGGTCATGAGCGTATAGCCCTTCGACTTGATCGTTGCGCAGGCCGACGGATCGAAGGACTGGATGTAGATGGGCACGGAAAAGCCGGTGAGGCTTTTGCAGTTCGGATTCTGGCAGGGACTATAGGGCGTGAAATTGGGGTCGTAGCCATCGACCCAGTTGCTGCCGGATTTCACTTTCATGTCCGAATCCTGCACCCCGTCGGTGATCAGCATCACGAACCCTTGGGCGGTGTTGGATGTCAGCCCGTTGCCGTCGGTATTGAGAGTGTTGCCGAGCGTTTTCAGGCTGTAGCTCGTGTTGGTGCCGCCGTCCTTGGCGGCGTCGGTGATGTCCAGGCCCTGCACTGTCGTGACGGCGTCCGAGATGGCCGTCGACAGGGGAAAGACGTTCGCGAACTGGGTGCTCATCGTCCAGACCGAGACCTTGAAACGGCTCGCGTTGCCCGAGGCGATAATCTGCTTCAGGGCGGTGACGACGGCGTTCTTGGCCACATCGATGCGCAACGTCGCGCCCTTGTTGCGGGCGAGGTCGGTCGTGTTGGTGTGGTGGCAGGCGACGGCGCAGCCACCGGTCGCGTTGTAGACGATCTGCTGATCGGCCGTGGTGGCGCCGATGCCCATCGAGGATGACGTGTCGATCACGATATGGATGTTCGTGAAGGCTGGGATCGTGAGGGTCGAGCTGGCGGTGCCGGTGAAGCTCGCGGTCGTGGTGCCGAGCGCGCGCATGAAGATCGTCGGCATTGAGAAGGCATAGGACGTCGTTGCGCTGAGCGTCCGGCCCGAAGCCGTCATGGTGATGGTCGGCGTCGGCGCCGTGCCGGGGAGCGTGCCGGTATTCGCCTTGAACTGCGCGGCCGCCTGGGCCTTCCC
Organism: Methylobacterium sp. NFXW15; assembly: GCF_049887755.1. Lineage (NCBI taxonomy): Bacteria > Pseudomonadati > Pseudomonadota > Alphaproteobacteria > Hyphomicrobiales > Methylobacteriaceae > Methylobacterium > Methylobacterium sp. NFXW15. The sequence continues at coordinate 137,792 of NZ_JAGEKG010000002.1, forward strand.
GACATCCATGGCGGACGAGGTGGGATCGCCCTGGCCGGTGTAGCTGACGATATAGGTTTGTGCGCTGGTGATCGCCGCGACCACCGCCGCGTCGGCCGCGTGATCCAGCTTCGCCTTCGCAGCCAGCTCCATCCCGTAATCGATGGACAGACCGATGAAACCGACCATCGGGATCGCCGAGAAGGCGAAGATCGGGGTGAGGCTTCCCCGGCGCTCGTTCCAGGCACGGCGCAGGAAAGAGGGCACGCGACGGAAGCGCATGAACAGTCCGGCTGGCGTCGTCATGAGGTTCCGTAAGACCGCTGGGGGCGTTGCGCCGGGATGGGTCGGAGGCATGGGTCAATAGCCCGGGCAGGCCAGCCCGAAGCCGTCATCGCCGCTCACGACCTTGTACTTGAGCGTGCTGACGTATCGGGGGTTGATGTATGAGGACCGCCTGAGCGTGACGCTGTTCAGCAGACCCGTGAACACCACGGGCGACCATGTGTAGGTCACGTCCGCGACGACGACGTAGAGCGGCGGGCCGTTGCCCCCCTGTGGGCTGGCCACCGGCGTAAACAGGCTGGCGGGCAGGGTCGCGGTGCTCGGGCGGCTCGTATCGGTGGTCGATGTCGGGCGGACGGCGCAGGCGCGCTCCTTGGCTGCCCCGGTCCAATTCACGTTGGCGACGTAGGTGCAGTTGCTCGTGCAGCCGCTGACCGTCGGCGCGAAGCTGATTCCGGCGAGCGAGATCGTGATGTCGTTCGACCAGGCAATGCCCTTGCGGGTGGCGTCGCTTAACACCTTGGGGAAGGTCAGCATCGCGGAGTCGAAAGCGTAGTGCAGGTCCGTGTAGGAGACGGTCGTGTCCGAATCCGCCGCCAGAAGCTCCGCGATGGAATTGGCCGTGTCGGTGAGCTGGCGCGACTGACGCACGAAACTGGAATACTCGAAGATGCAGGCCGAGATGGCCAGCAGCGCCGGGAAGATCAGCGAGAACTCGACGGCCGCGACGCCCCTGCGATCACGGCGGAAACGAGCCCGGATGTCGCGACACCCCATCGTCAGCAATTCGCATAGGCCGCGCCGTTGCCGTAGGGCTCGGCCTTGAAGGTCGCGGTCGACATCAGGACGTTGACCTGGCGGCCATTGTAGATCGTCGGGGATTGCCCGGCGAACAGCATGGTGAAGTAGCTGACGGGATAGAGAATCTGCACCACTACGTATTGTCCGCCGGAGCCGGGGCAGAACTTGTTGGCGGTGGCATTGAGCGCTGGAACGATAAGGGCGCTCTGTCCCGTGTTGACGTACGAGTAATAGCCGGTCGGGTTCGTACCTGCGGGCACGAGGCTCACATTCACGAAGATATCCGCGCAGCTGAAATTCGCGGGGAGCTTCGGGCACACCACCGACGTGCGGAACGTGCTCGCGCTCATGCCGGCGGTCGAGACCGCGCCCGTCATCACCGCGCGCGCGCTCTTGTTCGCGGCGTAATCGAGTGCGGACATCATGAAGAAGGTGTAGCCGACCTCGAACACACCCATGAGCGTCAGCATGAACGGGACCGCCAGGATCCCGAACTCCACCGCCGTCGTGCCCGCCCGATCTTTTCGGAAGCGGCGGGCCGCACGGTTCATCGTGGCTGAGGGCGGTGCCATCGTGCGGCAGCAAACTCTTTCTCCCCGAAAGAGTACCACTGCACGCGAATGACTAATGAAATATGCAACTAACGAGCGAGCGCCAAGGTGAAACGAAGAAAGCTCTTCGCGATCCTTATCGCTTGCTTGCGGGTGCTGGAAAACTGGACGCTCTTATCGGATCGCCCCGCTCGTCGCCTCGACGGGCTTGGAGTCTCTCACGAAACTCCCGCTGCGCTGTCGAGGCCAGGGGCAGAACTCCTGGTGAACGAGACGTTTGTGAGGAGCTCTCAGTGGCCCATCAACGCGTTGACATGGGCGGAGACGGAGCGGGACAGCCCTTCCAGACTGTAGCCGCCCTCCAGCACGGAGACGACGCGCCCGCCCGCGCTGCGCTCGGCGGCCTCCATGAGGCGCCGGGTCGCCCAAGCGAAATCCTCGGCCTCGAGACGCAGATTCGCCAGGGGATCGAGACGGTGCGCGTCGAACCCCGCCGAGATGATGATGAGATCCGGACGGAAGGCTTCGAGTCGCGACAGAATTCCGTTTTCGAACGCCTCGCGGAAGACCTCGCCGTCGTCGTTGGCGTGCAGGGGCACGTTGACGATGGTGTTCTTCTCGCCCCGTTCGGAGGCGGCACCGCTGCCGGGGTAGAGCGGCATCTGGTGGGTGGAGCAGTAGAGCACCGCGCCGTCGTCCCAGAAGATGTCCTGGCTGCCGTTGCCGTGATGGACGTCCCAATCGACCAGGGCCACGCGGTCCACGTTGAAGGCTGCGCGCGCATGGCGGGCCGCGATGGCCGCGTGATTGAACAGGCAGAAGCCCATCGCCCGAGTCTTCTCGGCGTGGTGGCCGGGCGGGCGCATGGCGACGAAGGCGTTGGAGGCCTCCCCGCGCATCACCGCGTCCACGGCATGGATGGCACCGCCCGTCGCGCGCAACGCTGCCTCCATGCTGCCGGGCGACAGGATCGTGTCGGAATCGATGCCGACCATGCCCGTTTCCGGCACCGCCGCCATCAGGGCATCGACATATTCGGCCGGGTGGGCCAGCGTTGCCACGGAGGGCTCGGCCCGTGGGGCCTGAACCCGCACGAGCGCGGAGAACCGCTCGTCCTCCAGGGCCTGCTCGATCGCGCGCATGCGCGCCGGACGCTCCGGATGCCCCTCCGGGACTACGTGGTCGAAGCTCGCGGGATGGCTGACGTAGAGGGTCGTCACGCGGGCTGTCTCCCGAAATGCACTCTGCCGCGCCGCTGCAACAGGAGCCGGCAATGTGCCACGGCCGAAGGGCGCGGACCATGGGTTGAAAGCGGAAGCCTAGGGATCGCGGCATTTTTCGAAACCCAACGGGCCTCGCGCGCCGCCGCGAAGGGAGCGTGGTCATTCTCCGCTAACGAAACACGGCAACCTTCGAATAAGCCTCTCTCGTTGTCAGGTGTTTACCTGAAGATCCGTTCAGATTTGCGTGTTAACCTCTGGAAGATCAGCCGCCTCGTACTGTCGGATACACGGAACGACAGGGGCGACCTCGAAGAAGGTCGCGGAGGCAGCGATCATGATCCAGATCTCGGTTGAACAGTTCTGCAACCATGCCGTCTCGGCGGGTGAGATTTCCGCGGAGGACCTCCTCGTCCTCAAGCGCGAGGTGTTGATGGACGGCATCACCCATCGCGAGGAGGTCGACCTCTTGATCGCCTTGCAGCGCGCCGTGCCGTCCTCCGAGGATTTCGCCGACTTCCTTACCGCGATGGTCGTGGACTACGTGGTGTGGGGCGAGCGCTCCACCGGCTACGTCGATCGCGAGACCGCGTCCTGGCTCGCCGCCACCTTGACCGGCCGTACCGGCCCGACCCCGGTCGCCGCCCGGATCGCTCAGGAGATCGTCCGCGAGGCGCAAGGATCGTCCGAGTCGCTGACCGCCTTCGCCCTTGAAGCGAACTCCTGGGTCCGCGAGCCTGCAACCCGCTCCCGCCGCCACTTCGCCCTCGCGGCGTGATCGGCGTTGCCGCACAGCTTCCGTCCGCGACATATCTGATTTATCGGATCAAATAAGCCGGTCTGCAATCCGGCGATCCGATGCAGGGCGGCTTGAGTGATGTTCGACAAGATTCTGATCGCTAACCGCGGCGAGATCGCTTGCCGTGTGATCAAGACCGCGCGGCGCATGGGCATCAAGACCGTGGCTGTCTACTCGGACGCCGACCGGGATGCCGTGCATGTCGCGATGGCCGACGAGGCTGTCCATATCGGCCCGGCCGCCGCCTCGCAGTCCTATCTGGTGATCGAGAAGATCGTCGAGGCCTGCAAGCAGACCGGCGCTCAGGCCGTGCATCCGGGTTACGGCTTCTTGTCCGAGCGCGAGGCCTTCCCGAAGGCGCTTGAAGCCGCCGGCATCGTGTTCATCGGTCCGAATCCCGGCGCCATCGCCGCCATGGGCGACAAGATCGAATCGAAGAAGGCCGCCGCGGCCGCCAACGTCTCCACCGTCCCGGGCTTCCTCGGCATCATCGAAAGCCCCGAGCACGCCGTGAAGATCGCCGACGAGATCGGCTATCCGGTGATGATCAAGGCCTCCGCAGGCGGCGGCGGCAAGGGCATGCGCATCGCCCATTCGGCCGACGAAGTCGCGGAGGGCTTCGCCCGCGCCAAGTCCGAGGCGTCGTCCTCCTTCGGTGACGACCGTGTGTTCGTCGAGAAGTTCATCACGGACCCGCGCCACATCGAGATCCAGGTGATCGGCGACAAGCACGGCAACGTGATCTACCTCGGCGAGCGCGAGTGCTCGATCCAGCGCCGCAACCAGAAGGTGATCGAAGAGGCGCCGTCGCCGCTCCTCGATGAGGAGACCCGCCGCAAGATGGGCGAGCAGGCCGTCGCCCTCGCCAAGGCGGTGAACTACGATTCGGCTGGCACGGTCGAGTTCGTCGCGGGGCAGGACAAGTCGTTCTACTTCCTCGAGATGAACACCCGCCTCCAGGTGGAGCATCCGGTCACCGAGATGATCACCGGCCTCGACCTCGTCGAGCTGATGATCCGCGTTGCGGCGGGCGAGACGCTGCCGCTCACGCAGGAGCAGGTGAAGCTCAACGGCTGGGCTGTGGAAAGCCGCGTCTACGCCGAGGACCCGACCCGCAACTTCCTGCCGTCCATCGGCCGCCTGACCACCTACCAGCCGCCGGAAGAGGGCCGGGTGGGCGAGGCCATCGTCCGCAACGACACCGGCGTGGAGGAGGGTGGCGAGATCGCGATCCACTACGATCCGATGATCGCCAAGCTCGTGACCTGGGCGCCGACGCGCCTTGAGGCGATCAAGTCGCAAGGGGAGGCGCTGGACGCCTTCGCCATCGACGGCATCCGCCACAACATCCCGTTCCTCTCGGCGCTGATGGCCCATCCGCGCTGGCAGGAAGGACGGCTTTCCACCGGCTTCATCGCCGAGGAATTCCCGAACGGCTTCACCGCGCCGGAGCCGGAGGGCATCGTCGCGACCCGGATGATGGCGGCTGCGGCGGCCATCGACCACAAGCTCAACCAGCGCAAGCGCGGCATCAGCGGCCAGATGCGCGCCCCCGGCCTGTTCGACTTCGAGAAGGAGCGGGTGGTGTCGCTCGCGGGCGAGCGAATTGCCGTGACGGTCGAGAGCGAGGGCGACGGCGTGCGCGTGACCCGCGAGGACGGCACCGCGCTGAGCGTCGCCAGCACGTGGCTGCCGGGCCAGCCGGTCTGGATCGGCACGATCGACGGCGAGCGCGTCGCCATCCAGGTGCGCGGCCTGCTGAACGGCGTGTTCCTGCAGCATGCCGGCGCGGCGGCCGAGGCGCGGGTCTATACCCGTCGCGAGGCCGAACTCGCCATCCTGATGCCGGTGAAGGAGCAGGCGGGCTCGGGGAAGCAGGTGCTCTGCCCGATGCCCGGCCTCGTGAAGCAGATCCTCGTGGCCGAGGGCCAGGAGGTGAAGAACGGCGAGCCGATCGCGGTCGTCGAGGCGATGAAGATGGAGAACGTCCTGCGGGCCGAGCGCGATGCCACGGTCGGCAAGATCCACGCGAAGGAGGGCGACAGTCTCGCCGTCGACGCGGTGATCCTCGAATTCGCGTGAGCCCCAGGCGAACGTCACGGCCATCCATAACGAGCAGACGAAGCTCCTGGCGACGGCGTTGAATAACGTCGCCGTCGCCTACGTCGTCATCGGGTTCGTAACGCCGATGACGGCGTTCAGCTTCGGCGTCTCCACCGCTCCGCCGCTGAAGCTGGCGACCCTGCTGTTCGTCTTGCTCTGGCTTTGCGCTGGGGCCATCATACATTGGACGGCGAGACGGGTGCTTCGGAGCCTGAGGCTATGAGTTCCGGCGAGATCTTCGTCATCTTTGTGATCCCGGCGGCGGGCGTGATCCTGGCCTATGCCGCGATGCGGGCCAACGAATGGGCCCTGGCCCGCGCCCGCGAACGGGGTGAGTAACGTCGCAATACGCCGCGTCTTTTGCCGCTCTACTTCGCCTACGGCGCCAATATGGACGCCGCCGCCATGGCCCGGCGATGCCCCGTCTCGCGCCTGATCGGCCGGGGGCAGCTGCCGGGATATCGGTTCATCGTCATGCGCGAGGGCTATGCCTCGGTGGTGGCTTGTCCAGGGCGACTCGTTCACGGTGTCCTGTGGGAACTCGCCCTCGACGACATACCGGCCCTCGACCGCTACGAGGGTGTGTCGGGTGGGCTCTACACCAAGGCGTATCTACCGGTGCGGACGGCCGAGGGAGTGCGCCGAGCACTGATCTATCTCGGTCGCTCGACAGCGCCGGGGCGTCCGAGGCCCGGCTATCTCGAAGCCGTGCTCGCGGCAGCGACGGCGGCGCAACTGCCCGCGCCCTACATCCGCGAGCTCGGTGGCTGGCTGCGCGGGCCGCCGCCATGACGATCACCGAATGGGAAGGCGTGGCATGAGCGACGAGCGTACCGTGTCCGCCATCATCCGGGGGCGCGTTCAGGGCGTGTCCTACCGCGCCTGGACCAAGGACAAGGCCGCGGGGCTCGGCCTGTCGGGCTACGTCCGCAACCTGCCCGATGGGAGCGTCGAGGCCCTGTTCAGCGGACCGGCCGAGACCGTGGAGCGAATGCTCGCCCTCTGCCGTAAAGGGCCGCTCCTCGCGCGTGTCGATGACGTCGCCGTCACGGAGGGTGCCGAAGCGCCCGCAAGACCGGGCTTCACTGTCGAGCGGGGCTGATCATCACCAGAGGGCGGTTCTGTCGGGACGATCCGGCTGGTAAGGCCGGGGCCCGATCCGTGTCCCACTGTGCACCGGAGACCATGCCCAATCTGCCCGCCGGCTCCGGCTTCTCGCCCCTCGATCTCGCGGCCTTGCTGTACTTCCTGGCGGCCTGGACGGCCTACGGCATCTCGGTGAGCCGTCTCAGCGGGACACGCATCTCGCTCAGCCGCATCATGGACCGTCACCGGGGGAACTGGGCGCGGCAGGTGATCGTGCGCGACAACCGGGTGGTCGACACGCAGATCAACGCATCGCTTCAGAACGGCACGGCCTTCTTCGCCTCCACCTCGCTCATCGCGCTGGGTTCGGTGCTGACCCTGTCGCGCTCGGGCGACGAGGTGATCAACATGTTCGCCATGCTGCCCTTCGGCACGGTCGCCAACCGGCTGACCTGGGAGGTGAAGGTCGCGGGGTTGGCCTTCGTCTTCACCTACGCCTTCTTCAAATTCGCCTGGGCCTACCGGCTGTTCAATTACAGCGCGATCCTCCTGGGCGCGGTCCCGCCCCGGGGGACGGACCTGCCCGAATCCGAGATGCTGCGTACGGTCAGCCGGATCGCGGCGATGAATGTCAGCGCGGGCAGTCATTTCGCGCGGGGGCAGCGGGCATTCTTCTTCGCGCTCGCCTATCTCGGCTGGTTCGTGGGGCCGCTCATCCTGTTCGGCTCCACCACCTTCGTCGTGTGCGTGATGTGGCATCGCCAATTCGGATCGCGCATCCGGCGGGAATTGCTGGCCTTGGGCGAATGTGCGCACGAAGGCCCGTTGGACGGGAGAAAACGATGAGTACCGATGCCGATGCCATCGAGGCGACGTTGCTGCGCCTCGTCGCCGAGCGCGGCGCGGGAAAGACGATCTGCCCATCGGAAGTGGCGCGGGCGCTCGGCGGCCCGCATCCGGATGGATGGGGGCCTCTGATGCAACCGGTGCGGCGCGTCGCGGTGCGTCTGGCCCATGAGGGCCGGGTCGCGATCCTGCGGAAAGGCCGCCCGGTCGATCCTGATGATTTCCGGGGGATCTACCGGCTGGCATTGCCCGAAGGCGGGGGTGAGGCCGGACCCGGAAGCCAGTCGGGGATATAGCCCGCGAGCTTGTAGGCCAACAGGCCGACCCATTCCTTGGCGGCGAGGTCGAGCTGGAGCAGCCCGTCCGAACTGAAGCTGTGAAAATGAAGCAGGTCGCTCCATCCCCTGGTCCGGTAATCGACCGGGAAGGCCTCGACCGTGAAGCCCGCCTGTCGGAAGCAGCCGACGGCTCGCGGCATGTGCCAGGCCGAAGTCAGCAGCAGCCAGGTTTCGCCGGGCTTCGGGTGAACGAGCGCCGCCGTGAAGGTGGCGTTCTCGCGGGTGTTGCGCGAGTGGCTTTCGAGGATCAGTCGGCTGCGGGGCAGGCCGATCGCATCCGCGTGGCGGCTGACCATGTCGGCCTCGGACGTGCCGCCTCCGAGGATGCCGCTGCCGCCCGAGAAGACGAGCCGCGCCTTCGGAAAGCGGCGGGCCAAGTCCGCGAAGTAGATCGGCCGCTCGCCCGCATCATTGACCACGACCTGATCCCGCGCCGCCGAGAGGCCGGTCTCGATCCCACCGCCGAGCATGATGATCCCGGTGGGCTCGAGGCCCTCGGTCGCGAAGGCGGGGAACCGCTGTTCCAGTGGGAGGATCACGAGGTCCGAGAGCGGCGACATCCCCGCCAGAAGCAGGCCGAGCGTGCCTGATAGGACGAGGGTCGAGCCCGTGCGCCGAAGCCGCGTGGCGGCGAGGAGAAGGGCCCCCGCCACGCTCATCATGATCAGCAGGTTCGAAGGGGTGATCAGAAAGAAGATCAGCTTCGAGAGCGGGAAGAACATCCCGGTCAGGCCGAGCCAGTCTCGGCCTCGAACCGGGCGCGGGCGCTCGAATCCGGCGGCAGCAACCCGTAGAGGCTCACGCCCTTCTCGGCCTCGCGCTGGAGCCACAGGTCGAGGCGCTGCTGCTCCACGGCCTCCAGGGCGATCTGCTCCGCCCTCTCCGGCGGAATCACCACGACTCCGTCCGGGCCACAGACCACGATGTCGCCGGGATGGACTGCCGCGCCACCGCAGGCCACGGGCTGCCAGCTGCCCGCGAGCGACAGGCCCCCGAGCGCGCCGCCCTGCGCGGCCCAGACCGGCAGGCCGATCTCCTCCGAGAGGGACGCGTCAGTGACGAGCCCCGCCGCGCCGCGGCTCGACAGGCGGCCTGCGATGATCGCGCCGAAGGGCAGGGGGCGTCCCGTGCCCGCCGCGTCGATGACGACGACCGCGCCCTCTGGCACCGATTCGATCGCGGTCGCGAGGTCGCCGATGCCCTCGCCCCGGGCGGGCACGAGGCGCAGGGTGTGGGCCGGACCGACGATGGTGGTGCCGGAACGCTTGCCGAGATGGGCGGGCGCGAAGTCGCGAAGGCCCGCCCGTTCGAGCGCGCGCCCGATGCTGGCCGTGGTGACGGCGCTCAGGGCATCGCGCAGGGTGGGGTCGATCGCCATACGGACGCTCCAGCTCTTCGTAGTCTGATCTTGGCAGCAAAGGTGGCGGTGGGGATGGCGTGGGTCCGGCGGCAACGCAAGGGCGGCCGGGACCGATCCCTCGGCTCAGCCGACTGGTTCTCCCAGCGCGCGGGCGGCGCCGGGGCGCACGGCGATGTGCTCGTACCAGCGGCGCAAATTCGGGCGCTCCTGGCGCTCGGCCGGCAGGTTTAGCCAGCGATGCGCGGCGCAGCCCAGCGCGATGTCGGCGATGCCGAAGCTCTCGCCCACCGCATAGTCCCGCCCGGCGAGATGCGCGTCGAGGATTGCGGCATAGACCTCCGAGGCCGCGAGCGAGGCGGCAATGAGGTCCCGGTTCGGATCGGCAACCCGGAATAGCTGCCAGAACGCATCGCGCATGGCGGGGGTGAAGCTCGTCGCCTGCCAATCGACCCATTGCTCGACATGGGCGCGCTGGCGCGAGTCGGTGGGGAGAGCCAGAGCCGGGCTCTGCGAGGCGACGTAGCGAAGGATCGCGTTCGATTCCCACAGGAAGAAGCCGTCCTCCTCGAGGGTCGGCACCAGCCCGTTCGGGTTCATCGCGCGATAGGCGGGTTCGCGCACCACGCCATGGGCGCCGCCCGCATCGAGCCGCTCATAGGCCCACTCCGCCTCGTCCAGCGCCCAGACGGCCTTCTGGACGTTCACCGAACTCAGTCGGCCCCAGAGCCTGCGCATCATCGGGTCTCCTCGGGTGGGTAGGGATGGGTTCGCCCGGCGGGGTCGGATACCGCCATGCCGGCCTCGGTCCGGTGAATGTAGGTTGGTCCCACCGGCACCTTGCCGTGCCCGCCGGGGATGTCGAGCACGTAAGTCGGCTGCGCGAGCCCTGACAGGCGCCCACGCAAGTCTCGCATCAGCGCCTGCCCCTCCGCGATGCCGGTGCGCAGATGGCTTGTTCCCGGCGCGAGATCGCCGTGATGCAGGTAGTAGGGCTTGATCCGGTTCTCCACGAAGACGCGCATCAACGCCTCCAGGGTGGCGGCATCGTCGTTGACCCCGCGCAACAGCACCGACTGGCTCACCATCGGGATGCCGGCATCCACGAATCGCGCGCAGGCTTCGCGGGCCGCCGCGGTGAACTCGCGCGGGTGATTGGCGTGAAGCGCCACGAACACCGCACCGCCGAACCGGGACAGCGCCTTCACGAGGCCATCCGTCACGAGGGCGGGCTGCACCACCGGCACGCGGGTATGGAGGCGCAGCACCTTCACATGGGGGATGGCGCGCAGACGCTCGGCGATCATCCCGAGCCGCCGGGGCGAGAGCGCCAGGGGATCGCCCCCCGTCAGCACCACCTCCCAGATCGCCGGATCGGCCGCGATATAGGCGAAGGCCGCCTCGAATTGTGCCTCGGTAAGGGTGCCGAGCCCGTCGGGGCCGACGCTCTCCCGGCGGAAGCAGAAGCGGCAATAGACCGGGCAGATATGGAGCGGCTTCAGCAACACCCGGTCCGGGTAGCGGTGGATGAGGCCGGGCATCTTCTCATGCGTGCCATCCCCGATCGGGTCGGCTCGCTCTTCCGGGGTGGCCTTCAGTTCCTCGGCCCGCGGCACGAACTGGCGGGCGATGGGGTCGGCGGGATCGGCCGGGTCGATCAATTCCGCCATGTCGGGGGTGATCGACAGGGCGTAGCGGGCCAGCACCGGGCGGAGGGCCGCGAGGTCCTCTTCCGTAGCCAGACCGGCGGCCAGCAATTGCTCCGGGTGGCGCAGGATCCCGCTCACGGCGCGGTCTCCGCGACGGGCGTCCACAACACGTCCTCGATCCGCCCGGCGCCGCAGGCGAGCATCACCAGCCTGTCGAAGCCCAGCGCGATGCCCGAGGCCTCCGGCATCGCCGCCAGGGCGGTGAGGAATTCCTCATCGATCGGATAACGCTCCCCGTAGACGCGCTCCTTCTCGTCCATCTCCGCCTCGAAACGGCGACGCTGCTCGGCGGGGTCGGTGAGTTCGCCGAAGGCGTTGGCGAGTTCGACACCGCAGGCATAGAGCTCGAAACGCTCGGCCACGCGGGGATCGTGCGGCGCGGGCCGGGCGAGGGCGGCCTCGCTGATCGGGTATTCGCACAGGATCGTCGGCCGCCCCATGCCGAGATGGGGCTCCACCCGTGCGACCAGCACCCGGGAGAACAGGTCGGCGAAGGTGTCGTCCTCTGCCACCCGCAGGCCCACCCGCGCGACATCGGCGGCGAGGCGGTCGCGGTCCGTCGTGCCGTCCGCCGCGATGCAGGCCAGGAGATCGATCCCCGCATGGCGATCGAAGGCCTGCGCGAGCGTGATCCGTTCGGGTGCTGCGAAGGGATCGGCTTCGCGCCCCCGCCACGTGAAGGTCTTCGCTCCCGCCGTCTCGGCGGCGAGCGCCATGAGGTCGGCGGCATCTCGCATCAGGATCTCGTAGCCCTCGCCCGCGCGATACCATTCGAGCATCGTGAATTCGGGGTGGTGCAGGGGCCCGCGCTCGCGGTTGCGGAACACCCGCGCGAGGCTGAACAAGCGGCTCTCCCCCGCCGCCAGCAGCTTCTTGCAGGCGAATTCCGGCGAGGTGTGCAGATGCAGCCCGGTTCGTGCACCGCTGGCGCCGATGGCGTGCGTCGAGAAGGCCGAGAGATGCGCTTCGTTACCCGGCGAGACCTGAAGGCAGGCGGCTTCGATCTCCACGAAATCGCGAGTAGCGAACCACGCCCTGAATTGGGCGGTGATTCGGTTCCGCAGCAGCAGCCGGGGCCGCCTGTCGGCATGGCGACCTCGCGTCCACCAGGGGGAGGGGGCGTCAGCCACGGTTCCGGTGCTCCGGGGGAAGTCGTCCGGCGCGGCTGGCAACCGGGCCGCGAATGAGATAGGTGCGGACATCCGCTCGCGGAACTGCGCCTTCCGCGCGCCGCCAGAACCTCGTCAATTTAGGACCATTTCCGTGAAGGTGATCGCCTCGACGCTCCGCAAGGGCAACGTCGTCGAAAAGGACGGCAAGCTGTATGTGATCCTGTTCGCGGAGAACATCCACCCTGGCAAGGGCACGCCGGTCACGCAGCTCGACATGCGCCGCATCACCGACGGCGTGAAGGTCTCCGAGCGCTACCGCACCACCGAGCAGGTGGAGCGCGCCTTCGTGGAGGATCGCGAGCACACCTTCCTCTACAGCGACGGCGAGGGGTTCCACTTCATGAACCCCGAGAACTACGAGCAGATCGCGGTGCCGGAAGACGTGGTGGGCGATGCCGCCCCCTACCTTCAGGAAGGCATGGCGGTGATGCTGTCGGTCCATAACGGCGTGCCGCTGACCATCGAGTTGCCCCAGCGCGTCGTGCTCGAGGTCGCCGAGACCGAGCCGGTGCTCAAGGGCCAGACCGCTTCGTCCTCCTACAAGCCCGCGACGCTCTCCAACGGCGTGCGCACCACCGTGCCGCCGCACATCGCCGCCGGCACCCGCATCGTCGTGATGACCGCCGATGGCGCCTACGTCGAGCGCGCGAAGGACTGATCCTTCGCCGGGCGGCCCGCCTCAGCGCGGGTCGCTGCCGCCCTCCGCGGCGTCGTAGCAGCCCCGCGACAGGGCCTGGGCACGGGCGCGCTCCTCGACCGAGTAGGGGCGCCCGTCTTCCCGGAACAGATCTTCGCGCAGGAGCGCCTCGCCGGTGCAGCGCGCCGCGATCCGGCAGGGGGCTGCCGCGCCGCCGCCCCGTGTGCACATGGCGAGATAATCCGCTCGGAACGCCTTGAGCCCGGCCCTCGGGTTCGGCCCCACGGCCTGCGCCAGCACGAAGGCGAGGCCGAACAGCACCGGTTGGTGGATCAGATAGACCGCGAGGCTGTGCCGACCGGCAAAGGTCGCGACCTTGCCGAGCTTACTCCTCGGTTGCCATAGGCCGAGACGCGAGCGTGCCAAAATCGACAGGCCGAGCCTCCCGAGCACGATGCCCGTCAGCACGAGCCCGAACCATGGGAAGAGCGGCACGTAATCGTTGGTGTGCGGGGTGATCCGGCCGAGGCCGAGAAACCAAAGGGCCGGGGAATCGAGCCAATCGGCCTGCACCAGAAGAGGCGCTGCCAGCACGAGGGCGGCGGCCGTCAGCGTGACCGGCCAGGGCAGGAACAGGAACGGCAACCCCAGCACGCTCGCCACGGCGATGCAGTGCAGGATGCCGAAGAACACGAAGGCATCCGGGAACACCACATAGGTCGCGACCGTCACCGCAAGCGCGCCGGCGACGATCCTTGCCAGTCGCACCAGGGTCGGTCGAAGGCGGACGCCCTGCCCGTTCATCAGGACCAGCCCCACACCGACGAGGATCAGGAACGAGCCCGCGATCCCCTCGGCCGCGTGCTTGCCGATGGGTGTGGCGGCGTAGTTCTCCGGCGTCAGCCGCACATTTCCGAGATCCCACAGGCCGTGAAAACACGCCATAGCGAGAAGCGCGATGGCGCGGGCCGCGTCGATGACAGGCAGGCGCCGCGCGTCCGGGGAGCTGGATGAGGAGGGTGAAGCCATGCCCCGCTCAAACCATGGGCGGCCCGCGACCGCTATAGCTTTCACCTTCTCGTGACCACCGGACGGTCATGCTGGAAGTCGCATTCGGACGGATGGCGTGTCTTCATCCACCTTCGTATCTCAATCTATGATTGCATAAGTGTCGCAGGGCCTGCAGCCGGACCTTATCGAACCCTTAAAACTGTTGCGGGCGCGCCGCCCCGGCCAAGATTGCAACGCGGACGAGCGCCGTTGCTGGCCAAATGGGCTTTCAGCGATTCAGGACTTCGTTAATCTTATCTCGTGAGCGCGCACCGCGATTCAGTGTAGGTAGTTTCGGCCATGTCTGACGAACGCGGATCCGGGCCGGAGATCCCCCAACTGCCCGAGGGGCAGATCGCCGAACGCACCGAGGAGCCCCTGGACCTTGTCGAGGTGGCCGGCCGCGTGAAATGGTTCGACGTGGCCAAGGGGTTCGGCTTCATCGTCCCCGATGACGGCTCCGCCGATGTGCTTTTGCACGTCACGTGTCTGCGCCGGGATGGGTTCCAGGCGGCGAGCGAAGGTGCGCGCATCGTCGTGGAGGCGGTGCAGAAGCCTCGCGGCTGGCAGGCTTTCCGGGTGATTTCCCTCGACCAGACGGCGGCCCTGCACCCGTCCGAACTGCCGATGCCGCGCACCCACGTGACGGTGACGCCGACGAGCGGCCTCGAGACGGCGGTGGTGAAATGGTTCAATCGCCTGCGCGGATTCGGCTTCCTGACCCGGGGTGATGGTACGCCGGACATCTTCGTCCACATGGAGACGCTGCGCCGCTATGGCATCGCCGAGTTGAAGCCGGGCGAGGCGGTCCTCGTGCGCTACGGCGACGGTTCGAAGGGTGTGATGGCGGCCGAGGTGCGGCTTATCGAAGGGGGCCTACCCTCGTCTCACTGAGACGAATCGTGACCGGCCGGCGCGTCGCGCTCTCGGCTTCAACGGGCTATGACGGAATGTCCACGGGCCGCGACGGCCCGATCCGTGTGAGGCTCGACTCTTGACCAGCGTTTCACGATCCGCACGCATCCTGGCTTGTCTCCTCTCGGCGGCGGGTCTCGGGCTCGCGCCCGTCTGCCTCGACACGGCATCCGCTCAGACTGTCGTGAAGGCCGCGCCGGTTCCGACCGAGCCCCTGACCATCGCCACGCAGGGTGGCCCGCGCCGTTTCTCGGTGGAGGTGATGCGCGATGATGCCGGGCGCAGCCGAGGCCTCATGTTCCGCCGCCATATGGCTTCCGACCACGGCATGTTGTTCGATTTCGAACGCAACGAGCCGGTCACCATGTGGATGAAGAACACTTATCTGCCGCTCGACATGGTGTTCATCCGCCCGGACGGGACGGTTTCGCGCGTCGCTGCGGATACGGAGCCGCTGTCGACAGCCATCATTCCCTCGAATGGCCCTGTACTGGCTGTGCTCGAACTCAATGCCGGGACGGCCGCGCGTCTCGGTATCAAGGCGGGCGATCGGGTCGAGCATCCGATGTTCGGCAAGCGCTGACAGGCGATAGCAACCTCCTCAACGGGACGACCGCGAACGCTTCGGGAACGAGCGCTTGACGTGTCCGTTGTTACGGTCCAGTGTTCTTGGAACGTTCCATTAACACCTGGGGCCTTCCCGATGAGCGAAGCGGCTTCCGTCGAACTCTTCCGCAATGCCGAATGGTCCGTCCAAGAGGACGGGCTGGAGCATCGCGGAACGGGCTATTTCATCGCCCGCGGCTCCGTCGCCTCGCGCCGGGCGGAGCGCCTGTGGGATTGGCCGTTGCAGATGGCCGAGAAGTCGTGGTGCCGCCCGAGCCTGTTTCGGGAGGCGTTCCTCACCGCTCTCGACCGGTTCGGCATCGAGAGGGACGGTGAACTCACTCGCTCCTTCGCTCTCGGCTTCGGTCTACGTGCCTCGGACGAGCGCGCGGCCGAGGGCTTCGTCTCTCTCGCCGACGTCCTCCGCCCGCGCGAGGCACCTGTTGCCGTCCCGGTTCGCGTGGCGTCCCGGCGCTACGCAGCAGTGTGAGGCAGATCCGTTTTCACGTACGGTCAAACGACAAAGGCCCCGGTGATCGCTGGATCACCGGGGCCTTCTGTTTGTTCGGCGAGCCTCAGGCCGCGAGGGCGAGGCCGCTCTCGGCGTCGTCGGCCTGCGCCGCCATGAACTGAGCGCGGGCGAGGTCGGCGAATCGGCCGTTCTGGTCCACCAGATCGTCGAAGGTGCCGCTCTCCACGATCCGGCCTTCGTGGAACACGAGGATCCGGTCGGCATCGCGGATGGTGGCGAGGCGGTGGGCGATCACGAAGGTCGTCCGGCCCTCCATCACCGCTTCCAGGGCGCCCTGGAGCTTGCGCTCGGTCGCGGCGTCGAGCGCCGAGGTCGCCTCATCGAGGATGAGGATCGGCGGGTTCTTCAGCAGGGCGCGAGCGATCGAGAGGCGCTGACGCTCGCCGCCCGACAGAGACCGGCCGCGTTCGCCGATGATCGTGTCGAGCCCATCGGCCTGCCGGGCCATGAACTCCCCGGCCTGGGCGCGGTCCAGAGCCTCCAGCATCTCGGCATCGGTCGCGTCCGGACGGCCGACCTGCAGGTTCTCGCGGATCGAGCGGGCGAACAGCATCGGCTCCTGGAACACCACACCGATGTTATGGCGCAGCGACGAGAGAGCGACATCCCGCACGTCCAGGCCATCGATGCGGATCGCGCCGGAGGCCGGGTCGAAGCTGCGGTGAAGCAGGCCGAGGGTGGTCGACTTACCCGAACCCGTGGTGCCGACCAGGGCGATGGTCTCACCCGGCTTGGCCGAGAGGGAGACGCCATCCAGCGCCTGACGGCGGCCGTCGTAGGAAAAGGTCACGTCCTCGAAGGTGACCTCGCCCTCGAAACGAGCGACCTGCTTGGCGTGCGGCCGGTCGGCCACGGCGGGCACCGTATCGTAGATCGCGAAGAACTCGGCGATCTTCGGCGCCTGCTGGAACAGGCCGTTCACGAAACCGACCACGTGGTCGAGGCGCGAGACGAAGGCGGTCGCAAGGCTCATGAAGGCCACAACCTCACCCACGGTGGTCGTACCTGCCTGGTAGAGCGAGATGCCGGTCACGAAGATCGCAGTCATGGTGATCGTGGCCGAAGCGCGGGTCGCGACATTCGCAAGCGCCCACCAGGACAGGACAGGGATCTGTGCGGCGAGCAGCTTGGCGATGATGTCGCGCATCGCGTCCTTCTCCGCCTTGGCGCGGGTGAAGGATTGGATGACGGCGACGTTGCCGAGCGCATCCGAGGCGTGAGCGGCGAGGCCCGAATTGAAGTGCTCCACCTGACCCTGAAGGGTCTCGGTCCGGCGCATCACGAAGGTGGTGAGCGCCGTGAAGGCAAGCACGAGCACCACGAGGATCGAACCGAGCTGCCAGTTGATGAACAGGGTCATCGGCAGGAGCACGCCGAGGGAGACGAGGGCCACGAGGTGGTCGCGGAAGAAGCCGAGCCACAGCCACGCCATGCCGTTCGTGCCCTCCAGCATCGCCTTGAGGACGCGGCCGGAATGGTTGGCCGAATGGAAGGCCAGAGGCAGATCCAGCACGTGCTCGAAATAGGCCGCCATGCTGGACAGGCGGTTGCGGTGAGACAGCCGGTCGGCATGCAGGGCGATGAAGACACCTGCGCCGATGGTAAAGAAACCGAAACCAACCCAGGCCAGGATCAGCGGCAGCATCTGGGACATGGCGTTGCCGCCACGCTTCAGATGCGTGAGCCCGTCGATGATCCGGCCCATCAACAACGGTTCAGCGAAAGCCGCCACGGCCAACAGCACGTTGGCGACAGCGAGCGAGGTCGCCAGACCCCGCTCCGCCTTCAGGAAACCAAGAACCCGTCCGTAAAGACGAACCATCTTACTGCTCCGCCGACGGACCCGGCCCTGATCAGGCGGGAACCGTCCCCCAATGCCAACAGCGGGGTGCGCCCGCTTGCCGGGGCAATGCCCCATGTGACGAGGCGCTTATGCCCTGTCCCGGCTGAACGGGCGATGACGGGATGTGACAGGATCCCTGCGACTTTTACGTTTCGTTCAGTCTATGACACTAAAGCTGGCCACCGGTTGTGCCAGGTTTCCTATCGCTCAGGGGGCCGTAGGCAGCATCATGTCGCCGAGCATGCCGCACTGGCGTCGGACTGACCGGCAGCGTCGCTTCAGCGCGCGGTGAGCAACGCCCAGTACACCTTGTACTTGGACCCCCGCGCGTAGGCGGTGGCGATGCCCATCTTGGTCGCCTGAGGCGCCAGCATGGTCGCATTGTGCGGCGGGCTCTCGCGCCAGCCCGAGAAGGCTTCCGCAAGGGTATGGTACCCGGCGGAGAGGTTCGCGTTCACGTCTTCGTAGCCGAGCCGCGTCACGGCCGACTTCACCGTCTGCGCTTGGCTCGGACGGTCGGCGGCGGCCATGGCGGCCACTTCCGTTTCCGCAAGCTTTTGCAGCTCCGGATCGAGGGCGAGCGGGCCTGCGCCGTGATTGCGCCGGTAGGACGAGATCATGTCCCGCGCGGTCCCGGTATCGACCTGTGCCGTGTTCGACGCGAGCGGCAGGTAGAGCGTGGGGACCGTGTTCGTGACGGGCGTGTTCGCGGCGCAGGCACCGAGGACGGCCGTGACCGTCAACGCGGCGACGAATCCGTATCCCTGTCCCGCTCTCCGTCCGGGCCGTTCGCTCACATCCGCCTCGATCGACAACTCAGCAAGGGAGAGCCGCATATAGGCGTGGCGTTACGAATTCGCATCGGGGGCCGTGCTTGATCGAACGTTTACCGGGATACGGCACGATCAGCCGATCTCAGGCGAGCACGGTGAGATGTCAGGGCGAGCCGACATCCCCCATTCCGAGGCAGGCGACAAGGCGGCGGCACGGCTGGCTATCCAGTCCGCGATCATCCGCGCGCAGGCCGCACTCCTCACACGCCAGGATGGCATCATCAGGCAGGCGGACCTGCCGGGCGGCGCGGGTCTGTGGTCATGCCGATTGTGGGACGACACCCTCGACTGGTCCGGAAACAGCTTCGACGTGTTCGGTCTGCCGCGCGGCTCGCGCCTCCACCGCCCGCGCATCCTCGACCTGTATGACGACGCGTCGCGGCGGTTGCTCCAGGCCCTGCGCGCCCGGGCCATCGCCAGGGGCGCAGGCTTCGCCGTCGATACGGAAATCGTCACGCCGCGTGGCGAGCGACGCTGGCTGCGGTCGCGGGCGGGCATCGAGATGCGCGATGGCGTTCCGGTCCGCCTGTTCGGGACGCATCAGGATGTGACGATGGATATCGTCCGCCTCGCCGAGTTGAAGCGTAGCGCCGATCTCGACGCGTTGACCGGGCTTCCGAACCGCCGGGCCTTCGAGCGCCGCTTCCGCGAACCGGAGGCCGATGGACGGGTGGCTCCGGGTGCGCTCATCCTCATCGATCTCGACGGGTTCAAGGCCATCAACGACGAGCACGGCCACGCGGCGGGCGATGCGTGTCTCAAACGAGCCGGGGCGAGGCTGGCGCAGATCTGCGCGAGCGCCGACCTCGTCGCGCGCCTCGGCGGGGATGAATTCGCCGTGCTCATGCCCCCTCCAGCCGAGACGTCGGCCCTGCGCACCCTCGGCACGGCCATCGTCGCGGGCCTCGCTTGCCCGTTCCCCCATGGCGGCCTCCTACTGAAGGTCGGCGCCTCGGTCGGCATCGCCCGTGCGGGTAAGGGCCCGCATCACGATCTCTTCGCCCGGGCCGATGCCGCGCTCTACGCGGTCAAGAAGACGGGCCGCAACGCGGCGCGGATCGACGACCCCGAGGGGGACGAAAAGCTCCACGTTGCGGCGGCCGGCCGCTCTGGCGGTTAAAGCGGCGCGGTCTGGGGCATGGCCGGGGCCTGCGGACCTTTGTCGGCATCGGGGTTCGGGCGGACGAAGGTCTTGGCGATTTCGCCCATCGCGTTCTGCATGCCGTCAAGACCCTGGATGGTGACGACGCTGGAGCCAGGTCCTAGGGGCGGGATCAGGCCGGACTCCGTCAGCGTCTTGAACACCGCGAAGTTCAGGTCCGTCTGCACCTTGAGGCCGAGCGACACGTCGCTGATCCAGGCCAGCAGCTCGAATTCGAGGAAGGTGTCGCCGATCTTGCGGAATACGACGCGGGGCGGCGGATCGCGCACGACGTTCGGATGTGCGTCGGCGCAGCCAGTGATGAGTTCGGCCGCCCTCACCGGATCCTGATTGCGCAGCACGTTGACGAGGAGCGAGAGCCGTCCCGTCCTGTCGCCACGTACCCGGTTCTTCACGATGCCGGAGATGAGGTTCGAGTTCGGCACGATGACCGCCGAACGGTCGAAGGTCTGGATCTCCGTGGAGCGCACCGAGATCCGCTTCACGATGCCCTCCGAGTCGCCGATCACCACCTGATCGCCGACGCGGATCGGCCGTTCCCACAGGAGCAGCAGGCCCGAGACGAAGTTGTTGACGATGGATTGAAGACCGAAACCGATACCGACCGAGAGGGCGCCGGCCACGATGGTGATCTTCTCGAGGCTCAGGCCGAGATACGAGAAGGCAAGCGCCAGCGAGAGCAGGAAGCCGCAATACCCGGCGACCGTCGAGATCGAATTGCGGAGGCCCGCATCGAGGTCGGTGGCGGGCAGGTAGGTTTGGTCGAGCCACCTTTGGATCGCGCGGGTGATGATCACCCCGATCGCCAGGACGCCGATCCCCAGCACGATCGAGGACAACGAGATCGTGACGCCGCCGACCTGGAAGCCGAAGAAGGCCGAGCGCATCGAGGACACGATGTCGGTCGAATCGAGTCCCCAGGGCGCCAGGATCAGCAAAGCCGCCAGCAGGATCAGAACGACGCGGGCGGCACCCGTCGCCAGCACCGAGATCTGGTTGAGCGACCGCTTGCGCAGGCCGGTATTGGCCTGGAGCGCCGTGGCGAGTCGGCTCCCGTCCGTCAGCGCCTTGCCGAGGAAGGTCTCGACGCTCTGCACCAGCAGGTAGAGCAGCACGAGTACGCTGGCCGTCCAGATCATCTGGTCGATGATGAAGGTCGCGAGCGCCACGTAGCCGCCAAGCGCCGCAAAACCGATCACCGCCACCGCGATCCAGCCGAGCAGCCGCGCGGGTCCGCCGATGCCGGTGGTCGTCTTGGTCGGCACGTAGGGACCGAAGCAGGCCTCTTCCTCGTCCTCGGTATCCGCGAACCGGTGCAGGCCGATGGCGAGGATGAGCGCGGTCGCCAGGGCGCCGATGCCCCTCGTCGCGATGGAGATCGGCAGGGCTGCCGAGATACCGGAGTTCAGCGCCTCGACCGACTTCACCACCACCGCGATGGTGGCGATGCCGACCGCCAGGAGCTTGAGCCGGGTCGCCGCGGAATCACTGACCGGCGCGGGGCGCCAGTTCGGTTTGTCCGGGCTCAGCAACCCGTCGCACAGGGCCTCGACGGCCGCGATGAAGGCGAGCCCCCAGAGGATCATCCCCGCCACGGGAAGCAGGCGGGACGGCAGCAGATTGGTCTCATCGAGGGCGTAGTAGACCGCGTAGGATCCGGCGACCGCCGGAACCGTACCGACGAGGATCACGCGCCACGCCCCGAGAAGCGTCGCCCGGCGGGACGGCTCCGTCTTGCTCTCGTCGCGCCGTGCCGCCCGGGGGGCGATGTTGCGCCGCCCGAAATACAGGGCGACCGAGATGCCGAAGGCAAGGCCCAGCACCAGCAGGTTGCCGAGGCTGCCGTTGCGCGAGAACAGCAGGCCGATATCCGAGAGCGCACTTTGAAGGGAGCGCGTGTCGCGGGGGACGTCCGCCATCACCTTCGTCCAGAGGCTCGGGCTGATGAGCGGCTGGGTCCGGTTGAACAGGTCCTTGGCGAAGGAGGCCCGGCGCCGGTTCGACACGCGGTCGATGATCTGGTCGCCTTGCACCACCAGGGAGCGCGCGAGGCGTTGGGTCTCGTCGATCCGGTTGACGGCGGCCTCGCGCTCGGCGCGCTGCTGGGCGACGTCGGCGCTCTCCTCGCCCTCCTTCGGCTTGGCGCCGAGCTGGGTGAGTCGCTCCTTAGCCGAGGCGAGCGGATCATCGAGGCGTCCGACGATCTCGCGGACCTCGTCGCTCACGGTCTGCACCGCATCGCGGATGCGGGTGAGGTCGACGGCGCTCAGGTCGGGATTGGCGAGCTCTTTCTCATCCTTGTCGAGCTGGGCCTTGGCCTGATCAAGCTTGGCGCGAACCTCCTTGAACTCCTTCGGGGGCTCCGGCAGCACGATGGGAGGCTTGGGCGCTGCCTTCGCCTCCCCGGGTTTCGCTTCACCCGGCTTTCCCTCGGTCGGCTTCGCTTGATCCGGCTTGGCTGGAGCGGCCGGCGGCGGTGCGGCGGGCTCCTGGGCCGAGGCGGGGAGGGGGGTGGCAAGGGGGGAGGCAAGGCACAAAGCCACCATGAGGGTGGCCAGAAACGCGAGCGGCGTGGTGTGGAGCCGGCGCGGGCCGTGCGGCGTCGACACGCGCACTGGCGAAAACAGCATGAGCAAACCTCTCGACGGGTGGCCGGGGTGGCGCCTGGGCGGCGGGCGTCCGGCGATTCGCGGGCGAGTCGCGGTGGGCGGACCGCGCGGGGCCGCCGTTTCGCCAGAGGAATAAGGCCAAAGCGTGCGGGACCCAACCCCCGAGCTCACGCGGTGCAGCGAACGCGGGGGCATCTCGCGGGATTGACTGAGGTGTGGGTGCGTCCCTGCGACCGGACACGAAAAGCTTCACAAGGCTGTCACGGTGAGCTTAGATGAACGCCTTATGGACAGGGCCTTTTCGTCATTTAGCGAAGGGGCGCGGCCAGCGGCAGTGACGCCCCGGCCCGGCCGCGTACCGTATCCGAGTGCCAGACCCGGCGCGTCTTCGCGCCGGCCCCCGGCCCTGTCGCACCACCTCACCCTTCTTTCGACACCGCGCGAGGCGTGCGCCGGGATCTGCTTGGCGGCAGCATCCCGACGGCGCTCTCCGCCCGTTTCCGGCCGCGAGCGCGGGGGATGGGCGGGGCGCGGGACACTTCCCGCGCGCTGGACGCGCCAGAGATAGCCGTGAGCGAGTCGTGCCGATGATGGACCTTCAAACACTCGTCCTGAACGCGGATTATCGGCCGCTCTCGTATAATCCGTTGTCTCTCTGGTCCTGGAAGGACGCTTTCACGGCGCTGTTCCTCGACCGCGTCACCCTGGTCGCGAGCTACGACGTGGAGGCGCGCTCACCCTCGCGGTCGCTGCGGGTGCCGAGCGTGGTGGCCTTGAAGAATTATGTGGCGCTGGCACGAAGCCCGGCCTTCACCCGCTACAACATCTACCTGCGGGACGGCTTCGCCTGCCAATATTGCGGCCTGCGCCTGCCTTCGGGCGGCCTGACCTTCGACCACGTCGTCCCGCGCTCGCGGGGTGGCCTGTCGAGTTGGGAGAATGTCGTCGCGGCCTGCTCGCCCTGCAACCTCCGCAAGGCGAATCGCACGCCGGACGAAGCCGAGATGCCGCTCATGAACGAGCCGCGGCGGCCGACGCGGTACGAGTTGCACCACCGCCAGCCCGAATTCGACCACCGCCAGTATCACCACACCTGGCTCGACTATCTCTACTGGGACAGCGAGCTGGAAAGCTGATCAGCGGCCGTAATAGCCGTAGCGCGCGCGCGGGCCCGGCGGCTCGTTGTACATCGGCACGCCGTTGTTGCGGGGCAGGTAGCCGCTCACGATGGCCGGGGGCGGGCCGTAGACGCGTAGGGCGTGGTGGCGCTTGAGATAGACCCGGCGCGGAGGCGCATCGGAGAAGACGTCGTCGCGCGCCGTGGCGGGCAGAAGCCCACCGCAGAGGAGGATCGCAACGAGCGGCAGGCGGATGGCCCGCGAACCCTGTGTCATGGCGAAGCCTCCAGGCTCAGAACTTGATCGCCGCGCCGCCGCGGATGGTGTTCAGGTTGGCCTTGTGGCCCTCGAACGCGTCGAACAGCACGTACTGATATTCGGCACGGAGCAGGATGTTCGGCGTGATCGCGTATTCGATACCCGCCCCCGCCGCGACGCCCGCTACGGTCTTCGTCTTCGTGCGATTGAAGATGTAAGGAGCCGCCAGAATGCCCGCGCCTGGGTTGGCCTGGTTGAAGGCACTGTAGCCGTAACTGTTGACGAACGCGGGCGTGCCGCCCGCGCCCTGGGCGAGGTTGGCCCGGTAGGTCGTCTGATCGTAGCCAGCGACCTGAATGCTGACCTTGTCCGTCACCTGGGCTGAGCCAATGGCGACGCCGCCGGTCACGTAAGGCATGAAATTGCCGAATGCGTAACCGGCTCTCGCCCGCAGCGATGCGTAATCCGTGACCTTGGTGGATGAGGTGGCCGCAAGGTTGACGGTGTTGAAATAGCCGTCGCTCGTCACCATCGTGCGACCGATCCGGTCTGATACGCTGCCGGCAGTTCCGAAATGCGTGTAATCGGCTTCGATACCGAGCACGATATCATCGAACTGAGCATTGAAGCCGACATAGGCGCCAAAGGACGTCCCGTTCACGCGCTTGCTCGTCGGCGTCGAGAGCAGGGACGAGACACCCATCTCGTTCTCGATCACGGTCTGGCGCAGATAGCTCGCCACGATCGGACGGGCGGTGTTGCCGTAGCCGAGGCTGTTCGAGGTCCAACCGCCGTGACCACCGATGTAGAAACCGCTCCAGTCGATCGTCGCCGAGGGCGGCGGGTCGTAATCGGCGCCGCGGAGGTAATCGTAATCGAGATCGGCGGCTTGGGCCGCTCCGGCTGCGCCCACGGCGACCAGCGAAATCAAGATCTTACGCATCCCAACAATCCTCGGGGCTGCGAAGCAGATGAGTCTTCACGCCACTCCTTTCGTGTACAGTAGTAACCTTAATCGAGCGTTGAATTTGAAAATCTTTAGGTGTCCTGAGTTGAAAGCACCTCGATCGACGCGGTCGCAAAAACGCAAACGGCGCGGGAAGCCCGCGCCGTTTGAAAGTTATTGATTGGGTGGATCAGTACTTCGTCACCAGCGGCTCGGGCATGAGCGGCGGCAGCGGAGGCACGAAGGCGGTGCCGATCATGTAGCGCAGGCCGAGCTTGATATCGTGGGCTTCGATGTTCTTCGCCTTCAGCACCGTGGTGCAGGGCGGCGAAGACACGTCGAGGCAGGTCAGCGCGCCGGTCTGGCCATGACCGAGGTTCAGGTAGCGGTAGGCCAATTCGACCTTGAAGTTCGGGGTCACGTCATAGGCGAGACCGGCATGGAGCGCCCAGGCGAAGCTTTCCGTGGACTTCGTCTTGAAGAAGCCGGGCGAGGTCGGCTGGTTGAAACGGAAGGGGTAGGTGAAATTCGTGATGCCGCTATCGGTAAAGCCCGAGAAGTTGTTGAACGCCACACCCGCGCCGCCGCCGACGAACGGCGTGATGCCGTACCACGTGCCGAGGTCGAAATAGGCGTTCGCCAGAACCACGGCCGCATCGTAGTGGCCGCTGGTCAGGTTGAAGTTGCGGCCGGTGACGTCGTTGTTGATGCCGGTGCCGAAGTCGTTGTAGCTCGACAGGCGCAGGGCGGCGGTGCGGTACTCGCCCGTCACGTCAGCGCGGAAGAAGTTGTTGAACTGGTAGCCGACACCGACGCCCGCGAAGAGCCCGCCGGACTGCGCTTCACCGAAGAAGACCGTTCCGGGGATGTCGTTCACGCTGTACTTCGGCGCGGTGTAGATGCTGGCGCCGACATCGCCACGGAGGTACCAGCCTCCCGCGAACTCGACCGGCGGCGGCATGGGCGGCGGCGGGGGCGGCGGGAGGAGATCCGCAGCTAGGGCGAGGCAGGGTGCGCCGACGCTCGCCACGAGCGTCGCGACGCGCACCACAGCATGAAGCTTGGAGCGGGCCATAAGGGTTCCTTCACTCGTATCGTGCGCCGGAAACTGCTCTCCGGCCGTGAGACATTCGTGAAGGTGCCCGAAAGACCTTAAACCGAGCTTAACGTTAAATTTTATCCCTGATCAAGGATTCGCGCGGCGCTTGAAGTCTTACCGAGGCGTTAAAATCTCGGAATGCGACGCGGATGAGGGAGAATCATTGTCGGATAGGGAGAGGCGATGAACGGAGACGATGTGCGGGCGCTGGCGCGCCTGCTACCCGACGTCATCGAGGGCGCTCATCGCGGCAATCCGGATTTCCGTGTCGGGGGCCGGGTGCTCGCGACGCTCTGGATCGAGGAGGACAGGCTCGTGCTGCGCCTGACGCCGGAGGTGCAGGACGCATTCTGTGAAGCCGAGCCGGACCTATTCCAGCCCCTCGACGGCTCGTGGGGCCGGAGGGGGTGGACCAATCTCGATCTGCCCGATTGCGAGGAGGAGACCCTCCGCGAGGCGCTGCTCGCGGCATGGCGCGTCACCGCGCCGAGCGACCTCGTCTCCCTTTACGAATAAAGCCGTTGCCGAGCCTCACTCAGGCGGCGGCCTTGGCGACGGCCTCGACCACCTCGTCGACGACTTCCGCCACGAGACTCCGGTCATCGCCCTCGGCCATCACGCGGATGACCGGTTCCGTACCGGACGGGCGGATGACGAGGCGACCGGATTGGCCGAGCCGTCCGCGGGCCTGTTCGATTGCCGTCACCACGCTGTCCTGCCGCAGGGGCTCGCCGGAGCGGTAGCGAACGTTCTTGAGGATCTGCGGCAGCGGATCGAAGCAGTGGCACACCTCGCTCACCGGCTTCCCGCTGCGCTGGACGACGCTGAGCAATTGCAGAGCCGCCACGAGACCATCCCCCGTGGTGGTGTAATCCGACATGATGATGTGGCCGGATTGCTCGCCGCCGAGATTGTAGCCGTGCTCGCGCATATGCTCGAGCACGTAGCGGTCGCCCACCGCCGTCCGGGCGAGGTTGAGCCCCAGGCCGCCAAGGAAGCGTTCCAGGCCGAGGTTTGACATGATGGTGGCGACCACGCCCGGCTGGGTGAGGCGCTCGTCCTCTTGCCAGGAACGGGCGATGGCAGCCATCAACTGGTCGCCGTCCACGACCTGGCCCTTTTCGTCCACGATGAGCACCCGGTCGGCGTCACCATCGAGGGCGATGCCGATATCGGCCCTGCGCTCGCGCACCATGTCCACCAGGGCGGTCGGCGCGGTCGACCCGACATCCCGATTGATGTTGAAGCCATCCGGCTCGACGCCGATGCTGATGACTTCGGCACCGAGTTCCCACAGAGTCTCGGGGGCGACGCGGTAGGCGGCGCCATTGGCGCAATCGACCACCACTCGCAGACCCTCCAGGGTCACGGAGCGGGGCAGCGTGCGCTTGGCGAATTCGACGTAGCGGGCATGGACGGATTCGATCCGCTTCGCCCGGCCGAGGTCGGACGAGCCCGCAAGCTTGGTGTGCAGCTCGGCATCGATCAGGGCCTCGATCTCGCGCTCGACCTCGTCGTTGAGCTTGAACCCGTCCGGGCCGAACAGCTTGATGCCGTTATCCTCGAACGGATTATGCGAGGCCGAGATCATCACGCCGATATCGGCGCGCATCGACCGGGTAAGCATCGCCACAGCCGGCGTCGGCACCGGGCCGAGGAGGAGCACATCCATGCCGACCGAGGTAAAACCTGCGACGAGGGCGGTCTCGATCATATAGCCCGAGAGGCGCGTATCCTTGCCGATCACCACCCGATGGCGGTGGTCGCCGCGCTGGAAGACGAGGCCCGCCGCCTGCCCAACCTTGAGGGCGAGCTCCGGCGTGATGATGCCGTTGGCGCGGCCACGGATGCCGTCGGTCCCGAAATACTTGCGCAACGTCGCATCTCCTGCGCCGTGCGGGGCGCACCCGATCATCATAGCAAAAATCGCCCATCGGCCGAGCTTCGGGCGATGGCGTGGTGAATCGGGTGCTCCGCGACAAAGGCGGTCGAAATGGGGCGGGCTTCGTCAGAGCCAACGGGAAACGGCCGAGCCGAGAAGTGTCAGGCCCGAAACAGTCAGCAGCATCAGCACCAGCCTGCGGAACGTCGCCTCGCTGATGCCGAGATAGAGCCGGGTACCGAGAAAGGACGGCACCAGCATACTCGGAAGGACGATGGCCAGCATTGGCAGCGCCTCCCGCGTCAGGAGGCCGGTGGCGATGTAGCTCGTCAGGGTGACGGCCAGCATCGACAAGTTGAAGTTCTGGATCACTGCTCGCTGCGTATCCCGCTCGTAGCCGCGCAAGGTGCACCACAGGGTCGGGAGCGTGCCGGTGAAGCCCCCGAACCCGCTCAGGATGCCGCCGCAGAGCCCGACCACGGCATCCGCTGGTCGCCCGCCGATGGTGACGCGCGGCAGATCCTTCGCCAGCAGCATCGCCGGGCACCACAGGACGAGAAGCAAACCGAGGAGCGCCTTGAACCACATCATATCGAGATGAGGCAGCAGCCCGACGCCGATCGGGATGCCCGCGAGACCACCCAAGAGGAATGGGACCAAGGTGGCGCGGTCGAAGCTCCGCCGCACCGAGAAGGCCGCGACCACTTGGCCCGTGAAGGCCCCCGTGACCGCCAGCACCGCGGCTAGCTTCGGATCGATCACCCAAGCCCAGAAGGACATGGCGACGAGCCCGAAGGCGAAGCCGGAGAGCCCCTGGACGAAGCCTGCCGTGACGGCTCCGAGCGCAACGATGGCGACGGTGGAGGACATTGTTCGTGGGGTGATGAGGTCGTCAGCGGACCTTGAAACACCGAAGATCCATACGGCCAAGCATCACGAATGGCTAAGCAGACAAAACGCAAAGCTTGTCACGAATGCCTACACGCCCGCCGTCATTGCGAGCGCAGCGAAGCAATCCAGGGATGCGCCGCCATCTGAGACTCTGACCGGAAAGGTTGGTGGCGGGCCTGATACCCTCACCGTCTTTGCGAGGAACGAAGCAATCCAGGGAAGCGCCACGGCTGTAAGCCGCCCTCCCGCCCTTGGATTGCTTCGCTGCGCTCGCAATGACGGAGCGGGCTGAGGGGAAGCGCAAAGAAAAGGGGCGCCTCACGGCGCCCCCAATCACGTCAGTGCTGACAGGTCAGACCTGCGGCTGTGGCTCCATCCCGCCATCGCTCTCCTTCGGCCGACCACGGCCAGCAGAGGGGACGGAAGACGGCCGGGCCGGTGTCGAGGGCGTATCGCCACCGTCGCGAACCGGGGGCTGGCCCTTGATGAGGTTGCGGATCTCCTCGCCGGTCAGGGTCTCGTATTCGAGGAGCCCCTGAGCCAGAGACTCGAGGTCGTCCTTCCGCTCGGCAAGGATCCGCCGGGCGTCGGTAAGACCGGTCTCGACCAGACGCCGAACCTCCGCGTCGATCTTCTGGGCGGTCGATTCGGACACCGATTGCTGGCGCCCCATCGACATGCCGAGGAAGACCTCGTCGTTGTTGTCGCCATAGGCCACGGTGCCGAGTTCGGGCGAGAAGCCCCAGCGCGTCACCATCATCTTCGCGAGGCGGGTCGCCTGCTCGATGTCCGACTGGGCGCCGGAGGTCACCTTGTCGTGGCCGAAGATCATCTCCTCGGCGACGCGGCCACCCATCATGATCGCCAGCCGCGAGGTCATCTGCTCGAACGACATCGACAGCTTGTCGCGCTCGGGCAACTGCATGACCATGCCGAGCGCCCGGCCGCGGGGGATGATCGTGGCCTTGTGGACCGGGTCGGTCGCCGGGACGTTGAGGGCGACGATGGCGTGGCCGCCCTCGTGGTACGCGGTGAGCCGCTTCTCGTCCTCGGTCATGACGAGGGTACGCCGCTCGGCGCCCATCATCACCTTGTCCTTGGCATCCTCGAACTCGTGCATCGTCACGATCCGCTTGCCGCGACGGGCGGCGAGCAGAGCCGATTCGTTGACGAGGTTCATCAGGTCCGCACCCGAGAAGCCGGGGGTGCCGCGGGCGATGGTCTTCAGATCGACATCGGGAGCCAAGGGCACCTTGCGGACGTGGACGCGTAGGATGCGCTCACGGCCGGTCACATCGGGGTTCGGAACCATGATCTGACGGTCGAACCGGCCCGGACGCAGCAGGGCGGGGTCCAGCACGTCGGGACGGTTCGTGGCCGCGATGATGATGACGCCTTCGTTCGCTTCGAACCCGTCCATCTCCACGAGGAGCTGGTTCAGGGTCTGCTCGCGCTCGTCGTTGCCGCCGCCGAGGCCCGCGCCGCGATGGCGGCCGACCGCGTCGATCTCGTCGATGAAGATGATGCAGGGCGCGTTCTTCTTGGCCTGCTCGAACATGTCGCGCACGCGGCTGGCGCCGACGCCCACGAACATCTCCACGAAGTCCGAGCCGGAGATGGTGAAGAACGGCACGTTGGCCTCACCCGCGACGGCGCGGGCAATGAGGGTCTTACCCGTGCCGGGCGGGCCCACGAGGAGCACGCCGCGCGGGATGCGGCCGCCCAGGCGCTGGAACTTCTGCGGGTCGCGGAGGAACTCCACGATCTCCTGCAGATCCTCCTTGGCCTCCTCGACGCCGGCGACATCATCGAAGGAGACACGCCCATGCGCCTCGTTGAGGAGCTTGGCCTTCGACTTGCCGAAGCCCATGGCCCGGCCCGCGCCAGACTGCATCTGACGCGACAGGAAGATCCAGGCACCGATGAACACGAGGATGGGCAGCCAGCTCACGAGAAGCTGGATGAACCACGGCGTGTTGTCGGACGGCGGGCGCGCGGTGATCTGGACGCCCTTGCCCTGAAGCTTGGACACGAGACTCGGGTCGTTGGGCGCGTAACTGGTGAAGTTGCCGCCACCCACGTAGGTCCCGGACACATCCTGCCCGGAGATCACCACCGACTGGATCTTGCCGGCATCGGCATCGTTCAACAGCTGGCTGTAGGCGATCTCGCTGCCGCCGCCCCGATGCCCAGGATTCTGGAACAGCGTGACGAGGGCGAGCACAAGCAGGAAGATGACGACCCACAAGGCGAAGTTGCGGAAATTCGGGTTCATCGATCGATCCTTGGCGCGCGCGGTCCCCCAGATGGCCTTCGCGCAACAGCGCCAGCCTGTCCGATCACGCATCGCCAATGTAGGCGGGGGGGTCCCCGTTGCCAAGTAAGCCGGTCGTGGGTGACGCAGGTCCGGCATTCTTCCGTGGGGGTGCAGGGGAAAAAATCAGAATTCCGCGCGCATCGACGCCGATCACGAGCCCCGCAAGGGTCCGCCGCATCGTCGTTCCGGCGCGCAGGGCCGGCAGGAGGTGCGTGAACACGAGTGCTTCGAGCCGTTCGAGCCGGTGGCCCGATCCCCCCGCGGCCTCGATTGCCAGATCGATGCAGCGCAGCGCCACGGCCTCCGGCAGATCACGTAGACGCAGGCCGTCGAGGCGCATCCCTCCATCCGGCGCGGACAGCCGTATATCGAGCAAGGCGCACTGGGCCGCCTGGCGCAGTGCCGCTTCGTCGCGGGCAGCCCGCTCGGCAAGGCGCGCGAGCCGAGTGCTCGTCAGGCCCTCGGCGGCGAGGGCCTTCGCCGCCGCGCGGAGACGCGCACGGGCGAAGAGAGGATTCGTGTTCGACGGATCGCGTACGAACGGAATGCCGCGGGCCTCGCACCAGCCGACCAGAGCCGTCTTGTCGAGGCCGAGGAAGGGCCGCCCGAGGCGCAGTCCAGGGGCGAGTTGTCGCTCGGGACGCATCCCCGCCAATCCGGCGAGGGCACTGCCCGCGGCAAGGCGCATCAGGACCGTTTCGGCTTGATCGTCGCGGGTATGGGCGGTGAGAACGAGATCGGCGCCCGCTTGAGCGGCATGGTCCGCGAGGAGGCGGTAGCGGGCAGCGCGGGCGGCGTCCTGAAGGCCGGTGATCGGCTTGTCGCCGCGCCAGCACAGCACCGCATGGGGCAGGCCGAGCGCATGGGCCGCGCGCCCGACAGCTTCGGCCTCAGCGGCGGCGTCAGGCCGCAAGCCATGGTCGATCGTGGCGACGAGCAGCGGACTCGTCGGCCGCAGGCTCGCGGCGGCGTACATCAGCGCGGTTGAATCAGGACCGCCCGAGACGGCCAAGAGCACGTGTCCCGCCCCGCCCGGCTTCAGCCAGGGGCGGAGCGCATCGAGAACCGGATCGTCCGGTCCGGTCACGCCGTGCAGCGGGCGCGCTTCTGCTCGCGGGTCACGCCCTGGCGCACGCCGGTCCCGGCATTCGGGAACTTGCGCTCCAGTTCCGCAAGGGTGGCGCAGGCCTGCTCCTTGGCGCCGAGCGCGTTCAGAGACACGCTGAGCTTCAGCATCGCCTCCGGCGCCTGGGCAGAGCGGGCGTAGTCGGTCGAAACCTTCAGGAACTGCTCAGCCGCCTCACGGGTGCGGCCTCGGGCGAGATAGCTCTCACCCAGCCAGTAGGTCGCGCCGGGCACGCGGGCATCGCGGGGATGCGATTGCAGGAACTGGCGGAGACCCATTTCCGCCTGCTCGTACTGGCGAGCGCGGAACAGCTCCACGGCGGCATCATAATCGGCCCCCGCATCCGGCGTGCCGGTGGCGGCGACGCTCTCGCTGGGGCGCGGCGCAACGGAGGGGATGGCCCCGGTCCGGCGAGGCGGGTTCAGGTCGACGGGCTCGTCGTAGCCGCCCGCCTCGCCCTCGTCGTCAATGGCACCACGGGGGAGGGGAGCCGCTTCGGCGGTCTGACGCTGAGGCAGCGGCGCAGACGGCTCGGTGGTGCCGAGCTGCATCGGCGCGCCCGGCGCGGCGGGGTTCTGGGACGGATCGAACGCGTCGCTGCGCTTCTGCGAGCGCGGCGGGTTGGCACCGGGATTGCCGCCATTGACGGGACCCTGCGCAGGGGCGGACGCGCCGCCACCGGACGAGGGCTTGCCGCCCTTCGACTCGTTCAGGCGGTATTCCACGTCTTCCTGGAACTTGCGCAGCTGCTCCTTGAGCTGGCGGTTCTCGTATTGAAGGTTCTCGATCTGCCCCGACATGGTGCGGGACTGGCTCTCGAGTCGTCCGAGCCGGACGACGAGTTCCGAGACATCGACGTCCTGCGCCGCTGCCGGGGCGATGAGCGCCGGGAGGAGGAATGTCGCGGCGAGGAGGCGGGGGCGAAGACGGGCGATCATGGGGCTCGGGCTTGCGGTCTGGGACAACGCGGCTCCCGGAGCCGCATCGGCGGCGACATACGGCGGGGAGCCCCGTATCAGAACCCCCCGTCCGCGGCAAAAAGACGGCCGTGCGCGCGATTAGGCGCCCGCACCCCTGTCGAGCACGATGACGGCGCGACGATTCTGCGACCAGCAAGAGATATCGTTGCACACGGCCACCGGGCGCTCCTTGCCGTAGGAGACGGTCCGCATCCGGCCGGCGGCGATGCCGCGGGTGGTCAGGTAGTCGAACACCGACTGGGCGCGGCGGGCGCCGAGGGAGAAATTGTACTCGCGGGTACCGCGCTCGTCGGCATGGCCTTCGATGATGAAGGTGTAGCGCGGATAGCGCTGGAGCCAGGCGGCCTGCTTGTCGAGGGTGGCGGTGGCCGTGGGGGACAGGTCGGTCGAGTCGGACTCGAAGAACACCCGGTCACCGACATTCACCACGAAGTCCTGGGCGCTGCCGGGAGTCGAAGCGCCGCCATTGGCGCCCCCGGCGCCGTAGGCCGAGGCGTCGGCGAGGTCGCTATCCTTGCTGCACGCGCCGAGGCCGAGGGCGGCGATGACGGAGAAACCGAGGGCGGCGGCGCGCAGGCGCCGGGTCATGATCGCGGACATCGTATTCAAGAACTCCTCGCGCGGTGCCGAAGGCCGGCTTGGGTCTTCGAGGCGGGGCCGCGGCCGATTGCCTGCGTCCCATTAAGGCTACGATGGTTAAGCCAGGGTTCAGCGGGGCGCCGGGATGGCTGCATCGGCCGATCTGCTGAGATGCGGCGTGCGGGGACGCACCCGCCCCCTGCTGAAGCGCCGTGAATACGGCCGGGGAGCGGCACCGGAGGGC
Organism: Methylobacterium sp. NFXW15; assembly: GCF_049887755.1. Taxonomy (NCBI): domain Bacteria; kingdom Pseudomonadati; phylum Pseudomonadota; class Alphaproteobacteria; order Hyphomicrobiales; family Methylobacteriaceae; genus Methylobacterium; species Methylobacterium sp. NFXW15. Next base: position 171,665 of record NZ_JAGEKG010000002.1, read on the forward strand.
GTGCAGCTCTCTTTCCGGGCGTTACGTGGCCGGAATGACACAAGCCCAGCGGACGCGACAAGCTTCGCACATGATTAAGCGCATCTTAATCCGACGAGCCAAACATGAATCGTCCCGTTCACCGGTGCGCCCGCCATGCCCCGCGCTCAAAGCGTCCTCATCGTCGAGGATAGCTATCTCCTTCTGGAGATCGTCGCGAGCCTCTGCGAGGCTCGCGGCATCCGCGTTCTGGAAGCCTCCACCGGCGAGGCCGCTCTCACCCTGCTGCGCAGGCGCGGCGGCGAGATCGATTCTCTGCTCACCGACATCCACCTCCCCGGTCTCATCGACGGCTGGACGGTGGCGGGCGCGTTCCGCACGATCAAGCCCGAAGGGCCGGTGGTCTATACCTCGGCCGATACGATGAGCCTCCGCCGCGGGGTGCCGGGCAGCTTGTTCCTGCGCAAGCCGTTCCAGATCCGCGAGGTCGATGCAGCGGTGCGGGCCATGGCGGCGGGCTTCGAGCCTCCGCATCTTCAGGCGGCGGTCTGAATCAGCCTCGGAACATCGCTACGATTTCGGGTGCTGCGAGCCACGCCTCGACGCGGGGGCAATGCCGGCTCGCCGCGCTCGACCCGTCGTACAGCGCATAGCTCGCCGCAACGAAACTCGGCAGGTCGTAGAGCACGGGAAAAGACCCGGCCCGCGCCTTGGCCTTGAACAGGTAGGATCCCGTCAGCCCGAATTGCGCGGCGACCGGCGGATAGATCGGCCAGACCACATCGTGGATGAGTTCGTCGGCGAGATAGTCCTCGATCTCGACCGGCGCCGGTTCGATGCCTGCCTCGCGTAGCATCCGCTTGGCGATGTCGCCCACCACGAACGCCTTCGGGTGGTTCATCAGGTGCATGAAGGCGCCGCGTCGTGCCCAGCGCGTCAGCTCGCGGTCGAGGGAGAAACCAGCCTGCTCGGCGGCGGCCGACAATTCCCGCACCGCCGGCTCCCAGCGATCGAGATAGCCGAGCCGGGCGAAGACGTCCTCCCGGAACAGGGACACCGCGCGCGCGGCATCGAGCCCGAGCCGATGGGCCGTGAGGACGATGGCCGAGTGATATTGCCCGAGCGGGGAGGGCGCGAGCTTCAGGGCGGCGAGGTCCGAGGCCGCCCCCGCGTAGACCATGTCCGGGTGGAAGGCGGAGAAGACGAGGGCCGGAACGAGTTTCAGGCGCGGCTCGGCCTGCGCCAACTGCGTGCTGCCACCGCCGGGGATGAGGCCGTCCGGGAAGGCCTGCGAATAGACGTGGTCATGCCCATGCAGAAGGCGGGCGAGGGCCTCGAGAGACCCATGATCGCGCTTCAGCGTTCCCATGGAGAAGTACCGGACGGGGCTCTGCGGCGCGAGCAGGCGGAGGGCCTGGGCCAGTGCCCTCGCTTGGCAATTCCCGATGATGGCGATGGAAGGGCCGCTCCGCGCCTGCTCCTCACGCGACCTGTTCCGCCACGCTGTCGCCCAGGAAGGGGCGGAGAGGGAGAGGGCATGGCGCGCCCGCCGGGGCAGATCGGTCAGGGCCACGTGGCGCGCTTGTCTTGAGCGGAGGGCGGCTGGAGCGTAACCCGCCTCAGCGGCGAGAAGGGTTCGAGGATGTCGAGCAATCCCTACACGGGTCTACCGGCCGAGAGATTCTGGCGCAAGGTTGTGACGAACGTCCCGCCCTTCGCCGTCAATCCGCACCCGAAGGGCGCCTTCGTCATCGCTCCGACCGACAAGGTCGCCACGGGCGGCTCCTGCTTCGCGCAGAGGGTCGCGGAAGCCGTGCGCGGCGCGGGCTTCAACTACTACCTGACCGAGCCGCCCCCGCCCGGCATGGGTGAGGCCGAAGCCACTGCCCGGCAGTTCGGCACGTTCTCGGCTCGCTACGGAAACCTCTACTATACGCGCCAGTTCGTGCAGCTGTTCGACCGCGCCTACGGCCAATTCGATCCGGAACTGAAGGCGTGGCTGCGCGACGACGGACGTTACGTCGATCCGTTCCGTCCCACCGTCGAGCCGCAGGGCTACGCGAGCGAGGCTGAGGTCGTGGCCGCCCGCGACGCGCATCTCGCCGCCGTGCGCCACCTGTTCGAGACCCTCGATGTCTTCGTCCTGACCCTCGGCCTCACCGAAGGCTGGCGCTGGCGTGCGGATGGGGCGGCTCTGCCGCTCGCGCCGGGCGTGGCCGGAGGCACCTTCGATCCAACCCTGTACGAGTGCGTGAATGCGGGCGCCGCCGAGGTGCTGGCCGACCTGAACGGGTTCCTCGAGCGATTGTGGAGCGTCAACCCGACGGCACGGGTGATCTTCACGGTGTCGCCCGTGCCGATGATCGCGACCTACATGCACCGGCACGTCATGGAGTCCAACAGCTACTCCAAGTCGGTCCTGCGCGTGGCGGCGGGAGAGGTCGTCGCGCGAAACGATCCGCGTGCGGTGTATTTCCCCGCCTACGACATCGTCACCAGCAATGTGAATGCCGGGCGCTACTACAATGACGACCAGCGCACCATCAACGATGCGGGCGTGCGCCACGTGATGCGGCTCTTCCTCGCCACCTTCGCCAAGGACAGGGTCTCGGCGGCCCCGTTGCAGGCGACGGTCGACCTCGCCGCCGAGTTCGAGGGCAATGCGGGCGTGATCTGCGACGAGGAGGAAATCGAGCGCAGCGTGGCGTGAAGGGCTTCACCCTGGATCAGGCTTTTCCGCTCGGCGCTGCCTTCGACGTCACTCTTGAACGTTACACGCCGCATCGCGCCGCCCCGTCACGGATCGGGGCGGCGTTCGAGACCTCTCGGCTCAGGCGCCGATCCACTTCATCACGATGAGCGTGCCCGTCACCGTCAGGGCGCCGCCGATGCGGGTGGCGATCTGGGCGAAGGGCATCAGCGCCATCCGGTCGGCGGCGGTCAGGATCGCGACATCGCCCGTGCCGCCCTGGCCGCTGTGACAGGCGTTCACGATGGCGGTCTCGATCGGATACATGTTCAGGGCGCGGCCGACGAAGAAGCCCACCGTCATTAGCGTGCCCACGGTCGCGATGATGGTGATGAGGTTCACGACAGTAAACGCCGCCATCAGGTCCTTCCACGGCGTCAGCGCCACGCCGATGGCGAAGAGCAACGGGTAGGTCATGCTGACCTGCACGAACTTGTAGACCACGAAGCCGCCCGCCTGGAGCCGGGGCGAGACCGCGCTGGCGAGCTTGGCGAAGACCGCCAGGAACAGCATCGCCACGGGGGCGGGCAGGCCGGTGAGATGGTGGGCCATGACGCCGAGCAGATACAGCGTGATGGCGGTGAGCCCGGCCGCGCCGATCGTGGCGGGATCGATGCCCTTCTGGGCCGCCTCGGCCTTGGCCTGCGCGTCGCTCGACTTCATCTCCTCCGCGTCGGGCTGGAGCTTCCCGTTGCCGGTGAGGTGCGGCTTCTTCTTGCCGACGTAGTTGAGCGTGCCGGACAGGACGATGGCGGTGAGCGAGCCGAGCATGACCGGCGGCAACACCTGCGCGAACATCACGCCCTGCTGCGTGCCGAGGATCGCCGCGTAGCCGATGGAGAGCGGAATTGCGCCTTCGCCGACGCCACCGGCCATGATCGGCACGACGATGAAGAAGAAGGTCTTGTAGGCGCCGATACCGAGCATCGTGCCGACCAATGTGCCGACGAGGCCCGCCGCCACCGAGCCGATGGCCAGCGGCGCGAAGATCTTGAGGAAGCCCTTGATCAGCACTTCGCGGTCCATGCCGAGGATGGACCCGACGATGATCGTCGCGATGTAGATGTAGAGGAAGTTCGTGAACTTGGTGAAGTCGATGATCGCCTTCTCCATCTGCGGCGGCACGAACTTATAGTAGACGAGCGCCGAGGGGATGAAGGTCGCGAAGATCGCGCCCGCACCGATGTTCTTGAGGATCGGGATCCGCTTGCCGATCTCGGCGCAGGTGAAGCCACCCATCACGAGAACGGCGATCATCGTCGGCCCGTCCGGCTTGATCTCGCCTTCCTGCACCAGGATCGCGATGAGGGCAGCCAGGATGAGATAGACCGGGAGAGGGATGATGCCGATCTTGATGTCGATGAGGCGCCACCAGCCCTCCGGCCAGAAGCGGCGCGAGGCGTCGGCGGCCACGGGTGGCGTGGCGGCCGTGCTCGGGGTCGAGGCTGCGGGTCCCATCGAATTCCTCCGAGATCCAGCCTCTTGAAGGGCCGGATGGTGTCGCGTTGCGGCCCGGACGGATTCGGCGGGTGCGCTGCAATCAATCTCGCTCGGGCGTAGCAGCGCGGCCTATACCCCGCAACGCAATGGCGGAGACAACGATCGAACCCTGTAGTTCATCCCCGTCATATCAATTTTGCGTACCGGGATTTATGCACTGGGCCGGACGATAGCAATCCCGCGAAAAAGAAAAGAGGCCCGGCGCAAGCGCCGAGCCTCGAAGACCGCATGACACGGGGATCATCGGTGGGGCCAGGGAGAGAACTCCCTGGCTCCGGTCTTGTCTTAGAAGTCGCGCTGGACGCGGAGACGGATCTGCTGGACGGAGTCCGCAGTCGTCGTCCGCACGAAGCCACCGGCGTTGATGGCGCCGACGCGCGAGTAGGCGGTCGGATCCTTGTCGATGTCGATGACGCGGCCGTTCTTCACGCCGATCTGGGTGTAGAAGCCCTCGACACCGATATCGAGATCCTTCACCGGCGACCAGATGATGTTGGCGCCAGCCGTGAACTGGTAGGTGTCACGGAGAGCCTGGCTCAGCTGGAAGAAGCGGGTGCCCGGGACACCGACGGCGTTTGAGCCGCCCGGGACACCGAGGATGCCGGAAGCCACGCCCTGCGCGTTGCGGGCAGTGGCGCTGTAGCTCATCTCACCGTAGCTGCCGAACACGGCCGAACGCCACTCAGGCGCCCAGTAGTGCAGGTAGGCGGCGGCGACCGTGAAGCTCTCCGACTTCTCGAGACGGCCCGTGAAGGGGTTGACCGTCGCGTCGTTGAAGAACTGGCTGAACTTCTGGCCCTGGATGGTCGCGGCGGTCTGGTTGTAGCAGCCCGAGTAGGCACAGTAGCCGGTGTACATCTGGGCGCCGGAACCGTACGCGCCCTGCAGGTAGAGGGCATCGCCGGCGGCGATCATCGGCAGGTTGACCTTGATGCCACCCTGGACGGCGTAGCCGTACTCGTTGGACGGACGGGCCGGAGCGACGGCATTCAGCGGCGTGGTGAGCGCCAGGTTGCCGACGTTCAGCTCGTGCGACGCGGCGGAGACCTGCGCCGAACCCCAGGCGGCATCGTAGCGAAGCACGCCGACGAAGTCGGGCATACGGTTGCGCTGGATGACGTCGACCGACGTGCTGCCGACGACACCGTTCACCGTCGTGATGATCGGGGCCTGGATGTTGGTCACGCCGAACGAGGTGATCGCGCCGTTGGTGACGGTCGCGGTCGGGGCGACCGGCGAGTAGATGGCCGAGCGGCGAGCGGTCGGGTCTTCGACCGACAGCGTGGCGGAGAAGCCGTTGCCGAGGGTCGCGGTGTAGGCGAACAGGTTGGTCGACGCGATGTCCGAACCACCGGTGGCGGCGGCGAACTCGAAGTCGTGGGCGTAGAAGTCGAAGAACGAGGAGGCGCGACCGGCGGTGAGACCGGCGAACTGCACGAAGGCCTTATCGGCGTTCACGTAGGTCTGGGCGCGGCCGAACTGATCCGGGCCGAGGGCGGCGAAGGCGTTGCCGATGCGCTGCTGGGTACCGGAGGTGCCACCAGCGTACGGACCGCCGGTGCGGGAGGCGACTTCGACGCGCAGGAAGGCGCGCAGGGTGCCGTAGCCGGTCTGGGTGCGGGCATCGAGGTTGATGCGGGCGAGACCACGGTAGCCGGCGGTGTCACCGTTGCCGTTCGTGCGAGCGTAGCTGGTCTGGTAGCCACCCTCGAAGCGGGCGCGGCCGGACAGGCGCAGGCAGGTGTCGGTGCCGGGGATGTAGAAGAAGCCCGCGCCGTAGGCGGAGCAGACACGGACGAATTCGACCGGAATGGCCTTCTTGACCGGGAGGTCGGCAGCACTTGCGGCGGTGACGGCGGCGAGAGCCGCGGCCGAGCCGAGTAGCGAGCTCTTCAAGAGCTTCATCATCATCTCCAAAGCTTCGAGACCCAAGATGCGGCTGCCCTGTTGCCGGGTCTGACCGCGTTCTTTTTTCGATCTGGCCCGCGTCTTAAGTGGCGGGCTCCAGCGGGCCGTCGCTCTGCGATGCCCCCGTGCACCGTCACCATGTGCGAACGGCCAAGCCGGAGCAACTTGGATTTGCGGTGGATTAACTCGTTGCGATCTGCTGTTGCCGACCCGCAACAACTTCGGAAGTCGAATGCCGGCAAAGGTTTGCGTGCTGTGCATGGAGCCCGGCTTTGAGGCCGGGTTTGCCCGTTTCCCGTGCAGTTTATGGGGGGAGTGGACCCTCGCTCGCCCCTTCCGAGGAGGGGACGAGTCGGTTCGCGAATGCGGATGTGTGGATAATGAAGACAGATTCGCGGGCGAGCCGCGCGACGCTGGTCGGGTTCGGGGCCATTCTTCTATGGGCATTGCTCGCCCTGTTTACCGCGGCCTCCGGTGGTGTACCGCCTTTCGAACTTGCCGCGCTCACCTTCACGATCGGCGGAGCCCTCGGCTGCCTGCGCTTCGTCCAGCGCCCGGAGCGAGCCCGGGCGCTGCGTCAGCCATTGCCTGTCTGGCTGATCGGGGTCGGCGGGCTGTTCGGCTACCACGCCTTGTATTTCTCGGCCCTTCGCCTTGCGCCGCCTGCCGAGGCGGGTCTCATCAACTATCTATGGCCGTTGCTGATCGTGCTGTTCTCCGCCTGGCTCCCCGGCTCGACCGGGCTGAAGCGCGGCCATGTGATCGGCGCGCTCATGGGCCTTGCAGGCGTCGCGATGCTGTTTGCGGGGCGCGATCTCGGCTTCGACGCGCAGTCGCTGCCGGGTTATGGGGCGGCCCTGGCGGCGGCCTTCGTCTGGGCGGGCTATTCTCTTCTCTCAGCCAGGGCTGGTGCCGTGCCGACAGACGCCGTGGCGGGTTTCTGCCTCGCCACGGGGCTTCTCAGTGTCGTCTGTCATCTGCTCTTCGAGACGACGGTGTGGCCGACGGATGCGACATCCTGGGCGGCCATCGTGCTGCTCGGGTTGGGGCCGGTCGGCGCCGCCTTCTATCTCTGGGATATCGGCTGCAAGCGCGGTGATGTCCGCCTACTGGGCGTCGCGGCCTATGCGGCCCCGGTCCTCTCCACCTTGATCCTCGTCCTTGCCGGGTATGCCCCGGCGAGGCCGTCGCTGGCCCTGTCCTGCCTGCTGATCGTCGCGGGTGCGCTTTGTGCCGTGCGCGCCTCGCGGAAAGCTTGATCAGGCGCGGGGGAGGGGGCGCCAGTCCGGCGGGGCCATCTCGAATTTGGAGAAGTCGAAGCCCGGCGCCACCGTGCAGCCCACGAGTGTCCAGGCCCCCAGGCTGGTGGCTGTCTGCCAGTAGCCGCCCGGCACCACGAATTGCGGCCGCTGACCGCGCGCGATCTCCGGCCCGAGATGATGCGCCGAGGCATCATGCCCATTGGGGCTGATGCTGATGACGAGGGGCGCGCCCGCATACCAATGCCAGATCTCCGCCGCATCGATCCGATGCCACGCGGAGACCTCACCAACATCCAAGAGGAAGTAGATCGCCGTGCCGACCGAGCGCTCCGCCGTCGCGGCGGGGTCCCGGAACGTCTCGCGGTAATGTCCGCCTTCCGGATGCGGCTGGAGTTCCAGCACCTTGATCACCTCGGCGGCGCTCATGGAGGCGATATCGTTCATGGGTGGCGTATCCCTCAGCCGTACTTGCGTGCCTTACCCTTAGGGCGCAGGCAGCTCCGCTCCCAGCCCTGCAGGGGATCGCCTTGTCCGGTTCCAGCCGCGATGATACCGGCCGGTCTTTTCCCAGCCCGAGCCTGTCCGTGAGCCAGAACCCCAACGTCCGCCTGCATCGCGGCGACCTGCCCGCCTCCTACGATCCCGGTTCGTCGGTGGCCATCGACACGGAGACGCTGGGGCTGAACCCACACCGGGATCGTCTCTGCGTGGTGCAACTCTCGACCGGAGACGGCACGGCCGACGTGGTGCAGATCGTCCCCGGCGGTCCCGCGCCCGCAAATCTGATCCGCGTGCTCGGTGACGAATCGGTGCTGAAGATCTTCCACTTCGCCCGCTTCGATCTCGCGGTGCTGTTCCATCGTCTCGGGGTCATGCCCTCGCCGGTCTATTGCACCAAGATCGCGTCCAAGCTCGCCCGGACCTACACCGACCGGCACGGCCTGAAGGACGTGGTTCGCGAGACGGTGGGGGTCGATCTCTCGAAGCAGCAGCAATCCTCGGATTGGGGCGCCGACACGCTCACCCAGGCGCAGCTCGATTACGCCGCCTCGGACGTGCTCCACCTGCATGCCGCCAAGACCCGACTCGATTCGATGCTCGCGCGCGAAGGGCGCACCGATCTCGCCGACGCGTGCTTCCGGTTCCTGCCATCCCGCGCCAAGCTCGACCTGATCGGATGGCCCGAGGCCGACATTTTCGCGCATACGTGAGTGCAGCCGCGCATCACTGCGACCATACGGCGTACGATGATTGCCTAAAGTTGCGCCGTCGCGGGATGGGTGATGCTTTGCGGTGACGGTATCAGGTCCGGATACTGCTAGCTTGTCCAAGCCCGAGCTTAGCAACTGGGCCAGATCCTCCTCGCCGGCCACTTCCCGATCAGGCCGGCGGGGAGGATCCGTCGATTCCTGACGTGTGTGGTTGAGGCTAAGATGCCTCCCGCAATAAAAACGCCGGAGCCCGAAGGCCCCGGCGTGCATCAAGCGCTCAAGAATAGCCTGATTACAGCGAGTAGTACTGCACGAACTCGATCGGGTGCGGGGTCATCTCGTAGCGCAGGACCTCGGCCATCTTCAGCTCGATGAACGACTCGATCTGATCCTCGGTGAAGACGTTGCCCGCCGTCAGGAAGGCGTGGTCCTTGTCGAGGCTGGTGAGGGCTTCGCGCAGGGAGCCGCACACGGTCGGGATGCGGCGAAGCTCCTTCGGCGGCAGATCGTAGAGGTCCTTGTCCATCGCGGAGCCGGGATCGATCTTGTTGCGGATGCCGTCGAGGCCGGCCATCAGCAGCGCCGAGAAGGCGAGGTACGGGTTGGCGGTCGGATCGGGGAAACGAACCTCGACACGCTTGGCGTTCGGGCTCTTCGTCCACGGGATACGGCAGGAGGCCGAGCGGTTGCGGGCCGAGTAGGCCAGCAGCACGGGGGCCTCGTAGCCCGGCACCAGCCGCTTGTACGAGTTGGTCGAGGGGTTGGTGAAGGCGTTGAGTGCCTTGGCGTGCTTGATGATGCCGCCGATGAAGTACAGGCATTCCTGGCTGAGGCCGGCATACTTATCGCCCGCGAAGAGCGGCTTGCCGTCCTTCCAGAGCGACAGGTGCACGTGCATGCCCGAGCCGTTATCGCCGTAGACCGGCTTCGGCATGAAGGTCGCCGTCTTGCCGTAGCTCTGCGCCACGTTGTGAATGCAGTACTTATAGATCTGCAGGTGGTCGGCGATCGTCGTCAGGCTGTCGTACTTCAAGCCGAGCTCGTGCTGGGCGCTGGCCACTTCGTGGTGGTGCTTCTCGACCGTGGCGCCCATGGCCGCCATCGCCGCCAGCATCTCGCCGCGCATGTCCTGCGCCGAGTCCTGCGGCGGCACCGGGAAATAGCCGCCCTTCATCTGGATCCGGTGGCCGAGGTTGCCGCCCTCGTAATCGGTGAAGCCGTTGGTCGGCAGCTCGGTCGAATCGAGCTCGAAGCCGGTGCGGTACGGGTCGGCGGAGAACTTCACGTCATCGAACACGAAGAACTCGGCCTCGGGGCCGACATAGACCGTGTCGGCGATGCCGATTTCCTGAAGGTAGGCCTCGGCGCGCTTGGCGGTGCAGCGCGGGTCGCGGCCGTAGGGCTCGCCGCTCTCGGGCTCGAGCACGTCGCAGACGACGGACAGCGTCGAGGCCGAGAAGAACGGATCCATCACGGCCGTGGACGGATCGGGCATCAGCAGCATGTCCGACTCGTTGATCGCCTTCCAGCCGGCAATCGACGAGCCGTCGAACATCTGGCCCTCGCTGAAGAAGGCGTCATCGACCATCGAAACGTCGAAGGTCACGTGCTGCCACTTGCCGCGCGGGTCGGTGAAGCGGAGGTCGACGTAGCGGACATCGTTGTCCCGGATCGTCTTGAGCACTTCGGCTGCGGTGGTCATCGTGGCGTCTCTCCTGGCTTTCGTTCAGCCGGGCCGACCCATACAGTCCGCCTCGGCTCGGCACCACCCGGATGATGCTGAATCGCCCTTGAGGCGCGAATTCGATCAACTCGCATCACGCCTTGGCTCGCTGCGGTTCGACCTGCGCGTCAGAGCCGATCTCGCGTCATCCTCAGAAAGGTCTTAAATCCTTCTGCGGTCTTCAATTAAATATCACTGTGTGTCGCTGACCAAAGTCGTTGCAATTCGTGATTATTCAGATCTAATTCCAGTATTTTGTCGATGAAATTGCGCAATTTTCTTCTTCGTTCTTCATCGTAGTTTCGTATTATGTAGTCAATTATTTCTTCCATCGAGTTTCCGAAAAGTTCTAAGTCCTGAATGAACATTCTGCCGTATTATTTGAATTCTTTCGACGGCTGCATTTTGCTAAACGTCATTTGTAAACTCGAGAGAACAAAAAATCCGGCCTGCCTGCGCTCGTTCACGACGAAGCACGTTCGATATTGCTCGCTCTGAACGGATTGCGGCATATCCTGTTCAATTTTTACAATATAATTTTGGACAAGATGACCGCTACTTTCTTCCTGGCAAATAGTAATGCCTGGACGGCGATCTTGGTGATCTGCGGCAAAGATAATCGTGCTAGCATTTTGCGAAAGAAATTCGGCGTCACTGCTTTCGCTAATCCACTGATAGGATATCGGATCGCGCGGCTGATTGAGGTTGAAGGCTTTGAGGGGCGATGCGGCAAGGAGAATGGCCGCATGCATCATCAAGACTGAAAGGCGGCACCACCGCCGTTGAATTTTGAACGGCGACGATTTCATCCCGACGCTCCCCTGACGGGCATGACCTACAATAGGATAATAGGCAGAACATCACAAAAATATTGCGCCCCGCAATCCAATCATGATCCGCCGACATCTCACGATTCTGTGATTGATCGAAACGGAACTTCGCAGCTTCCGCCGCACCAATGGCACGATGCATGCTTAGGGGTTCGCAGCTGCCGGAAGGCGGCAAGCCGTTCGCCGGAGCCTCCTGATCTGCCAGGCTCCGCGTCGACGAGAGATCGAGGGATCGGCGAGAGACCGGAATGACGAAATACAAGCTCGAGTATATATGGCTCGACGGCTACACGCCGGTGCCAAACCTGCGCGGCAAAACGCAGATCAAGGAATTCGATAGCTTCCCGACCCTTGAGCAGCTTCCGATGTGGGGCTTCGACGGGTCGTCGACGAAGCAGGCCGAGGGTGGCAGCTCCGACTGCATGCTCAAGCCCGTGCGCCACTTCCCCGATCCGGCCCGCACCAACGGCGTGCTGGTGCTGTGTGAAGTGATGATGCCGGACGGCAAGACCCCGCACGAGTCGAACAAGCGCGCGACCATCCTCGACGATGCGGGCGCGTGGTTCGGCTTCGAGCAGGAATACTTCTTCTACAAGAACGGCCGTCCGCTCGGCTTCCCGGAGCAGGGTTACCCCGCCCCGCAGGGCCCGTACTACACCGGCGTCGGCTACTCGAACGTCGGCAGCATCGCTCGCCAGATCGTCGAGGAGCACCTCGATCTCTGCCTCGCGGCCGGCATCAACCACGAGGGCATCAACGCCGAAGTGGCGAAGGGCCAGTGGGAATTCCAGATCTTCGGCAAGGGCTCCAAGAAAGCCGCCGACGAGATGTGGATGGCCCGCTACCTTCTGCAGCGCCTCTGCGAGAAGTACGAGATCGACATCGAGTACCATTGCAAGCCGCTCGGCGACACCGATTGGAACGGGTCGGGCATGCACTGCAACTTCTCGACCGCCTACATGCGCGAAATCGGCGGCAAGGAGTATTTCGAGAGCCTGATGAAGGCCTTCGAGGTCAACATCGAGGATCACATCGCCGTCTACGGGCCGGACAACCACATGCGCCTCACCGGCAAGCATGAGACCGCGCCGTGGAACAAGTTCAGCTACGGCGTGGCCGACCGCGGTGCTTCGATCCGCGTGCCCCACTCCTTCGTGAACAACGGCTACAAGGGTTACCTTGAGGATCGCCGCCCGAACTCCCAGGGCGACCCCTACCAAATCGCCTCGCAGGTGCTGAAGACGATCTCTTCGGTGCCGACCGCCGGCTCTGCCGCGGCCTGAGGATCCGACCTAACGTCAAACGAAAAGGCCGGGCTTGCGAGCCCGGCCTTTTCTTTGTCGACGTCACGCCATCGCGGCAAAGCCATTCCGCAAAGCGACTTACCCGGAGCTGTATGGCGTTAGATCTGTATCTAACCGAGTTGGCTCCCCTGCCTCAGTTTTTGCGAGCGTCAGCGAGGCAATCCTGAGCAGTAGGACGCCTCGGAACGATACGCCTCCGTGGATTGCTTCGCTGCGCTCGCAAAGACGACCGGGGATCCAGTATGGGGGTGGCTCAACTCCGTCAGCCACCGCTCTGGATCGCAACGCTTCGCTCGCGATTACGGAGTGAGATAGGGCAAGGCCTCACCGCCCGCGGGTGCGGTCGTCGTCGCGGATGGCGGCTTCGTGATACCAGGCACCGCCCGTGACGACAGGGGTCGGCTTCGCCGTCTCCTGCGGCCGTCTGGCGGCCTGCGCGCGGCGGAATGCTGCGAGATCGACGACTTTGGCGGGTCCGCGTAGGTCGTGTGCGTCCATCGCTCAGTCCTCCCGGCTGTTTTGGCGGCCCCGTGGGCCGCCTCGTCAGGAGGAATGTAAGGTCACGACACGACGGCGCCCATGCCGAAAAAGTGTTTGCCGGATATTCGTGCAAGGCCGAAAATCAGGCAGTCGGAAATAGTGGTCCTAAACTGCCCGATCCGGTCAAATCGCGTCCGGGCCGGTCTCACCGGTACGAATGCGGATTGCCTCTTCGATGGTCGAGACGAAGATCTTGCCGTCGCCAATGCGGCCGGTCTGGGCGGACTTGCGGATTGCGTCCACCGCCCCTTCCACGAGCGCGTCGGAAAGCACGATCTCGAGCTTCACCTTCGGCAGGAAGTCGACCACGTATTCGGCGCCGCGATACAGCTCCGTATGGCCCTTCTGCCGACCGAAGCCCTTGGCCTCGATCACGGTGATGCCCTGGAGGCCGACCTCCTGGAGGGCCTCCTTCACTTCATCCAACTTGAAGGGCTTGATGATCGCTTCGATCTTCTTCATGCCGCTCGGGCCTGTCTATGCACGTTGCCGGACAGTAACATCGCCGCGATCCAGCCGCCACGGCGTTTTGCCGTTGTGGCCCTTCAATCAGCCTATTTCTTGTGCATTTGCTGCGCATCATTGAGGCGATCGGCGCGAATTTGTCCATTAGGTGAGCATCCAATGGTCGAGGCAAGGGCAGAGTTCGGCATCGGCACGCGGGTGCTCAGCGTTTCGGCGGTGGGCAGACTCGATGCGGCGGCCATTGCGGGCGGCGTTCCCGGCATTGCGCTGATGGAGGCGGCCGGAGCGGCTGTCGCGGCACGTGCCCAGGCCCTGGCACCGAAGGGCGGACACGTTCTCGTGCTTTGCGGGCCGGGCAACAATGGCGGCGACGGCTTCGTCGCGGCTCGCCTCCTCGAAGAGGAGGGGTATTCCGTCTCGTTGGTGCTGCTCGGGGAGCGAGGGGCCCTGAAAGGCGATGCGGCTCTTGCCGCCGCCCAATGGGCTGGCCCGGTGCTCGCGGCGCTGCCCGGCGATCTCGCCGACGTCAGTCTCGTGATCGACGCACTGTTCGGCGCGGGGCTCTCGCGGGACCTCGATGGGGCCGCACTTGCCATGGTCGCGGCCGTGCGTTCGGCGCGCCTGCCGGTCCTGGCCGTCGACGTTCCGAGCGGGGTCGATGGCGAGAGCGGGGCGGTGCGGGGCGCGGCGTTCGAGGCGGTCGAGACCGTCACGTTCGTCGCGCTGAAACCTGCCCATTTGCTCGAACCCGGACGGTCGCTTTGCGGGCAGGTTCATGTGGCGCAGATCGGCGCGGGGGAGGCGGCGATCGCTGCCGGACTCGCGGCCTCATTGCCGCCGCTCCATCACAACGGCCCGGATCTCTGGCGCGAGGACTTCCCCCGCCTCACGCGGGCGAGCCATAAATATACGCGCGGCCATGCGGTGATCGTGTCCGGTCCCGCAACGAAGACCGGCGCAGCACGCCTTGCCGCTCGCGCGGCCCTGCGCATCGGCGCGGGGCTGGTGACTCTAGCCTCGCCCGCTGCGGCGCTCGCCGAGAACGCGGCGCATGTCACGGCGATCATGCTGCGCCGCTGCGAGGAGCCCGACGACCTCGACGATCTTCTGACGGACGAGCGGCTGAACGTGGTTCTGCTCGGGCCGGGCCTCGGGGTCGGAGAACCGACGCGGGACCGCGTGGCGGTAGCGGCCTCGGCCGGGCGCCGCCTTGTCCTCGATGCCGACGCGCTCACGAGCTTCGCGGGCGGAGCGAGGCATCTGGCCGGACTGATCGCGGACGGGGGCGGTGAAGCGGTGCTGACGCCCCATGCGGGCGAGTTCGCCCGGCTGTTCGACGACACGAAGGTCATGCAGGCGGGCAGCAAGGTCGAACGCGCCAGGGCCGCCGCCGCGGTAACCGGCGCGGTCATGGTGTTCAAGGGCTCCGACACGGTGGTGGCGCATCCCGATGGGCGAGCCGCCATCAACGATCACGGCACGCCCTATCTCGGCACCGCCGGTTCCGGTGACGTGCTCGGCGGCTTGATCGCCGGTTTGCTGGCGCAGGGGATGCCCGCGTTCGAGGCCGCCTGCGCCGCTGTCTGGCTCCATGGCGATGCGGGCCTGCGCCATGGACCGGGTCTGATCGCGGAGGACATTCCGGAATTGATGCCGACCGTCCTCCGGAGCCTCACGTAACCTCGAAAGAGGTCCAGAGTCCGGTGTCGAACCGCTCCAGCACGGTGGCGCTGATGAGCCAGCGCCCTGGGTTGTCTGCCAGGAAGGCGATCCGCGCGGTACGGCCTTCGAGCAACTGGAACGTGTCGAGCCAATAGGGCTCCCACCCGTCGTCCAAGGGGTGGAGCAGCCGGAAGCAATGGCCGTGGAGATGCAGGCCCTGCGGGAATGCGGTGTCGTTCCGCAGTGTCAGCACCACGACCTGACCGCGCTTCACCGAGAAGGCCGGGGCTTGGCCCGAAGCGCCGCTGATGCCGTTGATTGCCCAGACCTTCTTCGCATCGCCGGTATAGACCGGTTCGGGGCTCGGCTTGTCCTTGGTGTCGGCATTCTCCTTCGGCATGAAGGCGCCGCCGGTGATCACCACGTCTCGCCGCATTGCGTTCTGCAGCTTCACCTCGGCGGGGAGCTTCTTGTTCTCGCCGATGGGGCCGATGCGCCCGCGCGTCTGCGGCAGTTTCTCGCCCTTGGTCGTCACGCTCGCTAGCGTCATCCCCTGGCCGATCAGCGCGATGACGCTGGCCGTGGCTCCCTCTTCCTCCGGCAGATCGATCATCAGGTCGTAGCGAGTGCCCGGCGGAAAGGGGAGAGTCGCGCGCAGAGGCTCGAACGTGTCGGTCGGCTGGCCATCGACGGCCGCGACATAAACCTTCACCCCCTCGAATCGCAGGCGCGTGCCTCGCGCGTTGCAGCCGTTGGCGACACGCAGGCGCAGCCGGGCGCCGGGCCGGGCCTCGACATTCTGCGGGGCGGGGCCGCCATTCACCGTCACCACGTTGCCGAGCCGCCCGCTGGCGGCGGCGAAGGCCTCCTGTCCGAACGGCATCAGGCTACCATCGGCCTCGAGGCGCCAATCCTGCAGCAGCAGGCCGAGATCGGCATCCACGGACGGCGGGTTCGTCTCCTCGACGACGAGAAGCCCTGCCAGCCCCCGGCCAGACGGTTCGCTCGATCCACCGACCACCAATGGCCGGATGAGGAACGTGCCGGCATCGGGAGGCGTGAAATCGTATAGGAACTCGCCACCCGGCGGCACGGACTCCTGCGTAACCCCACCGACCCCGTCCATGGCGTTAACGTTCCGCACGCCGTGCCAGTGCAGGGAGAGCGGCTTGTCCGTGCCGTTCTTCAGGCGCAGCCGTACGGGCTGGCCGAGTTTCACCCGCACGAGCGGCGGTGCGCTTCGCCCATCGAAGCACCACACGGCCGTCTCCTGCGCCGGCTCCGGCTTCAAGCGCAGTTGGCCCGGTCCCGCCTGAAGCGGGGTCGGCTCAGGCAGCGGAGCCGAGGTCTGCGTCGTCGGCGCGGGAGCCGGTGTGGGGGCCGGTCCCGCCTTCCGACCCTGCGCGAAGGCGGGACCGGCAAGGCCCATGGCCGCGAGTCCCCCGACCAGGGCGCGCCGCGACGGGGACGTCCGCTCTTCCTGCGGAGAATCGGCGGCGGGATGCGGCGTGGACGTGTCGGCCATGGACCCTCGGGGGCGGCATCGGAGCGCCGCTCCATAGCCGCGCAGGGCGTGCAGCGCCACCGGAGCCGTTATGGTGAAACTCGCGCCGCTCAGGCTCAAGTTTTTTGCTGCGGGCGCCGTTGCCCGTGCTATAGGGCGCGCTTCCGGCGGCCGGCGAACGGGCCGGGTTGTCGGCGCGCGCGGGCGTGGCGGAACTGGTAGACGCGCTGGATTTAGGTTCCAGTGTCGCAAGACGTGGGGGTTCGAGCCCCTCCGCCCGCACCAGCCCCGCCCGGGACGGCGGGGTTCGCCCCTGCCTGCCGACGCCCGATCCCCTGCCGCCGCAGAACCTCGACCCGGTTTCGATGGGGCGAGGCCGCAAACGATTCTGGAAGAGCGACGACGATGCAGGTCACCGAGATCAACACCCAGGGGCTCAAGCGGGAATATCAGGTCCTGCTGGCCGCCCAGGAACTCGAGGAGCGCCTGACCAGCGAACTCGCCGGCATGAAGGACAAGGTGCAGCTGAAGGGCTTCCGCCCCGGCAAGGTGCCGGTCGCCCACCTGCGCAAGGTCTATGGCCGCTCGGTGATGGCCGATGTCGTTCAGAACGCCGTGAACGAGGCGAATCGCAAGATCGTCACGGACAACAACCTGAAGCTCGCCCTCGAGCCGCAGATCGAGTTCCCGTCCGACCAGCAGGAGGTCGAGAAGGCCCTGGATGCCAAGGCCGACCTCGCCTTCAAGGTCGCCCTCGAGGTGATGCCGAGCTTCGAGCTCGCCGACCTCTCGGATGTGAGCCTGACCAAGCTCGTCGCCACCCCCTCCGACGAGGAGGTCAACGAGGCGCTCGATCGGATGGCGGGCCAGAGCCGTCCCTTCACCGAGCGTGAGGAAGGCGCCGCCGCCGAGAAGGGCGACCGCGTCACCATCGATTTCGTCGGCCGTATCGACGGCGAGGAGTTCCAGGGCGGCAAGGGCGAGGGCATCGACCTCGAACTCGGCTCGAACACCTTCATCCCCGGCTTCGAGGATCAGATCGTCAGCGCCAAGGTCGGCGAGCAGCGCCTCGTCAAGGTGACCTTCCCGGCCGAGTACGGCGCCGAGCAGCTCGCCGGCAAGGATGCCGAGTTCGACGTGACCGTCACGAAGATCCAGCAGCCCGGTGAGGCCAAGATCGACGACGAGTTCGCCAAGACCATGGGCATGGACTCCCTGGCCGATCTGAAGGACGCCATCTCCAAGGCGATCGGCAGCGACTACGAGGCCGCTTCGCGTCGCCGTCTGAAGAAGGAGCTCCTCGACGCCCTGGACGGCAAGTACGCATTCGAACTGCCCCCGTCGCTGGTCGCGCAGGAATTCGCTGCAGTGTGGGCCCAGGTCGAGCAGGACCTGAAGACCCGTGGCAAGACCTTCGAGGACGAGGGCACGGACGAGGAAAAGGCGAAGGCCGAGTACCGCACCATCGCCGAGCGCCGCGTGCGTCTGGGTCTTGTGCTTGCGCAGGTCGGCGAGAGCGCCGATATCAAGGTCTCGGACGAAGAGGTCAATCAGGCCCTCATCGCTCGGGTGCGGCAGTTCCCGGGCCAGGAGCAGCAGGTTTGGGACTTCTACCGTAAGAACGCGCAGGCGCTCGCGGAGCTGCGGGCCCCCCTGTTCGAGGAAAAGGTGGTTGACCACGTCCTCGGTCAGGTCAAAGTCACGGAAGAGCCCGTCGCGAAGGACGCCCTGTTCGCCGACGACGAGGAAGACGACACGACCGGTGATAAGCCGGCTGCGAAGGCCGATTCGGCCGACTGAGCCCGCTCCTTCCTTGGGCAGCGGGCAATGAGATTAGGCGATGGTTAAGCATCGCCGTTGTTCGCTGAAATGCCTGGGGGCCCGTGATTCGGCGGGCCCCGGGCCTCACCCCCAGGGCAGGATGAGATGAGAGACCCGATCGACGTCTACAACAATGCCCTCGTGCCGATGGTGGTCGAGCAATCGAGCCGTGGCGAGCGCGCCTTCGACATCTACTCGCGCCTGCTGCGTGAGCGGATCATCTTCCTGACCGGCCCGGTCGAGGATTACGGCGCCTCGCTCATCGTCGCGCAGCTTCTGTTTCTCGAGGCCGAGAACCCGAAGAAGGAAATTTCCTTCTACATCAATTCGCCCGGCGGCGTGGTGACCTCGGGCCTCTCGATCTACGACACGATGCAGTTCATCCGCTGCCCGGTGACGACGCTCTGCGTCGGCCAGGCCGCCTCGATGGGCTCGCTCCTGTTGACGGCCGGCGAGCCCGGCCACCGGTTCGCCCTGCCGAACGCCCGGATCATGGTTCACCAGCCCTCCGGCGGCTTCCAGGGCCAGGCGACCGACATCCTGATTCATGCCCGCGAGATCGAGGCTCTGAAGCGGCGCCTCAACGAGATCTACGTGAAGCACACGGGCCGCGAGTACGAGGCGATCCATACCGCGCTCGAGCGGGACAACTTCATGACCGCCGATGCGGCCAAGGAGTTCGGCCTGATCGACGAGGTCATCCAAAAGCGGCCCGAGCCCGCCGCCACCGCCTGATCGGCATGGTACGCTGCCGCGGCCTTGATCCCGCCGCGGCAGCGTGTTTGCATCGGGGGATGTGACCACGCGGTCAAAGGCGCGCAGCACACTGTTTCTTTAAGCGAACCCCCTTACGTTTCACGACATTGACGTGTGCCCCTTTGCCGGCAGCGCACGTGGGGAATCGGAGACCGATATGAGCAAGTCTGGCGGCAACGACTCCAAGAGCACGCTGTATTGCTCGTTCTGCGGCAAGAGCCAGCACGAGGTCCGTAAGCTCATCGCCGGCCCGACGGTGTTCATCTGCGACGAGTGTGTCGAACTGTGCATGGACATCATCCGGGAGGAGTCGAAGTCCTCTCTGGTGAAGAGCCGCGACGGGGTGCCGACGCCGAAGGAGATCCGCCGCGTCCTGGATGACTATGTCATCGGCCAGGATTTCGCGAAGAAGGTCCTCTCGGTCGCGGTGCACAACCACTACAAGCGGCTCGCCCACGCGACGAAGCACAACGACGTCGAGCTGGCCAAGTCCAACATCATGCTGATCGGGCCGACGGGCTCGGGTAAGACCCTGCTCGCGCAGACGCTGGCCCGCATCCTCGACGTGCCGTTCACCATGGCGGACGCCACGACCCTGACCGAGGCCGGTTACGTCGGTGAGGATGTCGAGAACATCATCCTCAAGCTGCTTCAGGCATCGGACTACAATGTCGAGCGGGCACAGCGCGGCATCGTCTACATCGACGAGATCGACAAGATCTCCCGCAAGTCGGACAACCCCTCGATCACCCGCGACGTGTCGGGCGAGGGCGTGCAGCAGGCGCTTCTGAAGATCATGGAAGGCACCGTTGCCTCCGTGCCTCCGCAGGGCGGCCGTAAGCATCCGCAGCAGGAGTTCCTGCAGGTCGACACCACGAACATCCTGTTCATCTGCGGCGGCGCCTTCGCGGGGCTGGAGCGGATCATCTCTCAGCGCGGCAAGGGTACCTCGATCGGCTTCGGTGCGACCGTGCAGGCCCCCGATGACCGTCGCACCGGCGAGATCTTCCGCTCGGTTGAGCCGGAGGATCTGCTGAAGTTCGGCCTCATCCCCGAGTTCGTCGGCCGTCTGCCGGTTCTGGCGACCCTTGAGGATCTGGACGAGGCCGCCCTGAAGAAGATCCTTCAGGAGCCGAAGAACGCCCTGGTGAAGCAGTACCAGCGCCTGTTCGAGATGGAGAACGTGGATCTCACGTTCCAGGACGAGGCTCTGTCCCTCGTCGCCCGCAAGGCGATCGAGCGGAAGACCGGCGCCCGCGGCCTGCGCTCGATCCTGGAGACCATTCTTCTCGACACGATGTACGACCTGCCGGGTCTCGAGTCCGTCGAGCAGGTGGTCATCGGCCCCGAGGTGGTCGAGGGGAAGTCGCGTCCGCTCTACATCCATGGCGAGCGCGGCAAGGAAGCGCCTGCCAGCGTCAGCGCGTGAGGACAATTGCAGCTCGGCGTTGTGCGCCGAGCTGCGCTGTTCCGTTCTCCTTGAAAGGGGCTCGGGGCGTGTCCATTTCAGGCTCAGCGCGGTGGCCGTACGCTCCTTCGAGGCACGGTACCGCGTCACCAGCCGCACAGTTTCCCTGATCCAAGACCCTCGCGGCCCGGTCGGCCGTGGCAGCATGCTTGCTCCCGTTTGCGGAGGAGCAGCGAGCCCGGCATTCACGATGAGGTTTCCGTTATGACCCAGTCGAAATCGCGCCAGCCGGTCATCCCGGGCTCGACGGGCTCTTACGCCGTCCTTCCCCTGCGCGACATCGTCGTGTTCCCGCACATGATCGTGCCGCTCTTCGTGGGGCGCGAGAAGTCCATTCGTGCGCTGGAAGAGGCTGTCCGCTCCGACCGCCACATCCTGCTCGCGACTCAGATCAATGCCGGTGACGATGATCCGGCCACCGACGCGATCTATAAGATCGGCACGCTGGCCAGCGTCCTTCAGCTTCTGAAGCTGCCCGACGGCACCGTGAAGGTGCTGGTCGAGGGTGTCGGCCGTGCCAAGATCGCGAGCTTCACCCGTTCCGACGAGTATTACGAGGCGACCGCGCTGGCGCTCCACGACGAGCTCGGCGATCAGGTCGAGGCCGAGGCGCTCGCGCGTTCGGTGCTCTCTGAGTTCGAGAATTACGTCAAGCTCAACAAGAAGATCTCCCCCGAGGTCGTCTCCGCCGTGACGCAGATCGACGAGCCGTCCAAGCTCGCCGACACGATCGGCTCGCATCTGCTCGTCAAGATCGCCGACAAGCAGGGCATCCTGGAGACGCCCACCGTTGCCCAGCGCCTTGAGAAGGTGCTGTCGCTGATGGAGAGCGAGATCTCCGTGCTGCAGGTGGAGAAGCGCATCCGCACCCGCGTCAAGCGGCAGATGGAGAAGACGCAGCGCGAGTACTACCTCAACGAGCAGATGAAGGCGATCCAGAAGGAGTTGGGCGACTCCGAGGATGGCCGCGACGAGCTGGCTGAGCTCGAGGAGAAGATCGAGAAGACCAAGCTCTCGAAGGAAGCCCGCGAGAAGGCGACGGCTGAGCTGAAGAAGCTGCGCCAGATGTCGCCGATGTCCGCCGAGGCGACCGTCGTTCGCAACTACCTCGACTGGATGCTCGGCATTCCGTGGGGCAAGCGCTCGAAGATCAAGAAGGATCTGCTCGGCGCCCAGGCGCTGCTGGATGAGGATCATTTCGGCCTCGACAAGGTCAAGGAGCGGATCGTCGAGTACCTCGCCGTGCAGCAGCGGGCGAACAAGCTCACTGGCCCGATCCTGTGCCTCGTCGGTCCTCCCGGCGTCGGCAAGACCTCTCTCGGCAAGTCGATCGCCAAGGCGACGGGTCGTGAATTCGTGCGCATGTCGCTCGGCGGTGTGCGTGACGAGGCCGAGATCCGCGGTCACCGCCGGACCTATATCGGGTCGATGCCGGGCAAGATCGTCCAGTCGATGCGGAAGGCGAAGACGTCCAACCCGCTCATCCTGCTCGACGAGATCGACAAGATGGGCATGGACTTCCGCGGCGACCCGTCGGCGGCTCTGCTGGAGGTGCTGGATCCCGAGCAGAATTCGACCTTCAACGACCATTACCTCGAGGTCGATTACGACCTGTCGAACGTGATGTTCGTGACGACGGCGAACACGCTCAACATTCCGGCGCCGCTGATGGACCGGATGGAGATCATCCGCATCGCCGGATACACCGAGGAAGAGAAGGTCGAGATCGCCCGCAAGCACCTGATTCCGAGCGCCATGAAGAAGCATGGCCTCGACAAGAAGGAGTGGTCGATCACCGATGACGGGCTGATGATGCTGGTGCGCCGCTACACGCGGGAAGCCGGTGTCCGTAACCTGGAGCGCGAGATCTCCAACCTCGCCCGCAAGGCGGTGAAGGAGATCCTGATCACCAAGGCGAAGTCGGTCGTCGCCAATGAGGAGAACCTGCCGGTCTTCCTCGGCCCGCCGAAGTTCCGCTACGGCGAGATCGATGCGGAGGATCAGGTCGGCGTAGTGACGGGTCTGGCCTGGACCGAGGTCGGTGGCGAGTTGCTGACGATCGAAGGCGTCATGATGCCCGGCAAGGGCAAGATGACGGTGACGGGCAACCTGAAGGACGTGATGAAGGAGTCGATTTCGGCGGCGGCGAGCTACGTCCGCTCCCGTGCCCTCGACTTCGGCATTGAGCCGCCCTTCTTCGACCGGCGGGACATTCACGTCCACGTGCCGGAGGGGGCGACCCCGAAGGATGGCCCGTCTGCCGGTATCGCGATGGCCACGGCCATCATCTCGACCCTCACGGGCATCCCGATCCGTCGGGACGTGGCGATGACGGGTGAGGTGACCCTTCGCGGTCGCGTGCTGCCGATCGGTGGCCTGAAGGAGAAGCTGCTCGCCGCCCTGCGCGGCGGCATCAAGACGGTGCTGATCCCCGAGGAGAACGCCAAGGACATCGCAGAGGTGCCCGACAGCGTGAAGAACGGTCTTGAGATCGTTCCTGTCTCGCGGATGGATCAGGTTCTCCAGCGGGCTCTGGTGCGCCAGCCCGAGCCGATCGAGTGGGATGAGCCGCTGCCGCCGGTGAAGCCCGCCCGCACGGAAGAGGACGGCGCCACCTTCATCGCCCACTGAGTGGCGAGGGTTTGATCGAGGATAGAGCCCGGAGCCGGAAACGGCTCCGGGCTTTTTCACGCCGAGGCTCGCTGTCACGCTAGCCTCTTGCGTCGCAACGCATCAATGCCGTATCGATCCGCCGCGTCGGGCGGTTAGCTCAGTTGGTAGAGCGTCTCCTTTACACGGAGAGGGTCGGCGGTTCGAGCCCGTCACCGCCCACCATGTTCTGCAATGACTTAGCTCATTGCCTGCTTACCAGAGCATCGGCTTAGTAAGCACATAGTAAGCACCGCGCGTGAAATCCGAATCGGCTGTCCTATCTCGTTCGCATAGACGAAGCCGCGATCCCCGCCATACTCGTCGCGCAAGACGCCGCCGACGCTCTCACCCCTATCCTTCGTGTAAGCCGGGTGGAGGGTTGGGGTGATTCTCGGGATAAGTGAGGTTCGCGCGATCAGTCCTTGAGCCTGACGCACTTGTCGCCGGTTCGCATGTCGCCCGGCTCCATGAAGACGACGCCCGCCGCTGTCAGTGCGCCGCAATCACATCGCCGCACGGTTGAAAGCGAACTCGGCGCATCATCGGCGTTTCTCATCCGCGTCCATGGCCCGCTCTACGAGGATGCGGACAGCCTCAGACCACGTCGGGATGCGTCCCGGCTGGCGGCGCCGCCAATCCTCAATCCGGTCAGCCCAACGCTTCGTGCAAACGATCTGCTTTCGGACCTCGGCCTTCTCGCCGTCAGGTTCGACCCTTCGTGTCACGTCGTTCGCCGCCAGACTGATTTTGACTTCCACGGCCCTACCCTCGCTTGCTTCTAGTCGCAACATGTGTAACTTGACCAACCTGTGTTAGCAAGAGCTCGAACGATGGCCGATGAATCATACCCGGAAGGCGTGACGTCTATGGATCACGCTAAGCACGACCTGAAGATGGGGAGATCTCCTAATAAGTCTTCGGTGGAGACGTTCTTGGCTGAGAAGGAGTTTTTGGCGGCTCAGAAGAAAGTTAGCTATCTGTCTAGCAATGGAGACACCCTCGAAAACTGCGTGCCTACTCAAGTTCCGGCGGCTGTATCTGAATGCTTGGCCTTCTTCGTTTCAGTCATCAAGTCGGGCGAGCCTTGGACCGCAGATTGCGAGGACATGTATGCGAAGGCGAAGGCCGCGATGGCCTGAAGCGCGTGGACTGGGTTGCCGCGGATTCCATTGCTCGGAAGCGTGGCGGAACTCCTGAAACGCGAAAAGAGCGCTCCGGCCGAAGCCAGGGGCGCCCGTGTGGGTGTGAAGTAGGGTGTGAAGCGGAAGGTCCGTGCATCAGGCCGATCTTCGACAGCACCACCGAGCCAAAGGCCGAGACCGCGCCGGCTACCGCTTCCCAGACACGCTTCTCCATGGTGTCGAGGCGCTTCTCGGCGGCATCAATCCGCTCGGACAGCGCCTTGTTGTCCTTCTCGATCTCTGAGCGCGGGACGAAAGTCGCAATCGCCGCGGGTCGGCCCGCTGCCTCAGGCCGCCTGGACCCGACGCGAACCCCGGATCATAGCCCGAACTGGCCGGGTGCTGCGCTTGCCGAAAACCGTCCCGGTCCGGAACGCCTCACGCTCGGCCGGATCCTCATGCCGCATTACTTCCGAGGCACGCCGTTGCATCCGTTGGGCGAGGTCGGCCTTGCCGACGATGGGCGCCTCTGGGTCGCGCCGGGCGGCGAGCACGAGAGCCTCGACCTCACGGGCATAGGCTCGCAGTTCGGTGGGATAATCGAAGCGTGTGCGATGCCTCATGCGAACCTTCCCGTTCCCGGGGCGGGCCGCGACGCATCTCTCGCCATTCCTTGACGGCTTGTAGTCTAAAAACTACAAGCTACTATGGCGACGATCACCCGCACCGATCAATTCGACGGGTGGCTGGCACGCCTTCGAGATCGCCGCGCCGCTCAGAAAGTGTCGATCCGGATCGATCGGTTGGCCATGGGCAATCCCGGCGATGTCGCTCCCGTGGGCGAGGGCGTCAGCGAGATGCGGATACATACGGCCCCGGCTACTGGGCCCACTATTCGCAGCGCGGTACAGAAATCGTGCTGTTGTTGTGCGGCGGGGATAAGACGACACAAGTCCAGGATATTGAAACCGCAAAGGCTCTGGCTCGCGAGTGGATGTAGGAGACAACGTGATGCCCTTGAAGACCGCGCCCTATGATTCGGCCGACTATCTCAAGACCCCTGAGGACATCGCGTTCTATTTAGAAGCCGCGCTCGAGGAGAATGACCCCGCTCTGCTGGCCCATGCCCTCGGGGTCATCGCCCGGGCGCAAGGCATGGCGGATATCGCAGAGCGTACGGGTCGATCCCGTGAGCAGCTCTATCGGACGCTCTCCGACAGGGGGAACCCCCAACTGGATACGCTGATGAGCGTGCTGAGCGCGATGGGCCTTCGCCTCAGTATCCAGCCCGTCGAGGAACAGCCGCAGGCGGCATGATGGATTTCAAGGCGGACATGCAAACGCCCGGCGATCTCTCGATCCCGGGCGCGCGTCTCGCGACCTAGCTGAATTGCCGGATTTGGCCCGTCGGGTCAAGGCGTCAGCGGTAAACCGCAACGTTCGCCTTGGTCATGATCATCTCAATTTTCGTCTGGTCTTCTTGAACTTCGAATTGGCTGATAAGCCGACCATCCTTCTCTTTGGTCGCCATAGTGTGAAGAACGCTCCCGCCGGGGAACCGATGGACAATTCTAATTATACAATCTGTATTTACTAGAACTTTGTGGTTCGTGCTGTTCGTAAGTTCGATCCATGCCATTAGAGTTTGCTTTTTATTTAATGCGCATTGCGCTGTGCGCGAGTGCACTGGGCGTCAAAAATTTTGGCTCACCTTTCCCTCGCCCTCGTTCAATCCGGCAGTTTTGGCTGCTTGGAGAACGTCGGGACCACTTTTCACAAGTTGGAGGCCTCGCGCGCTGCCGGTGACTGTTTCCTCCAAAATGCGACGTGCATCTGAAAGAGCCTTGGCGATCACAAGGCATTGCACTTGCGCCATTCCCTTTGGCGCACTCGCGACAGGCCGATCCCATGTGAAAAGGAAGCCCGTGTAAGTAAGGTCAGTCATTCCTCACAATGCCATGCGTACCCGCCGCAACCAAGCAGGGGTTTTGTAAGGACACCTTAGACTGCGCTCCAAGCCGCCAACTCGGTATCTCGCCGTCACCAGATCCCTCACTCGGCCGCGCCCGGCCACCGCCCGCCGAACCTCCGCTTTGGCCTGCGGCGCATACCTCGCCTGCAGCTCGCCGAAATAGACGCCCTGGCCAGCCGGTACCGTGCGCCCCCGGCTGTCCGTCTCTTCACCGGTCGGCTCACCCTGGAAGGCCCGGATCGCTTGAAGCACGCTAACGGCGGCGAACTCGGTGTCGAGGTCGTCTAGCAGGATTCGAAAGTCCTCGGCGATGTAGGCGGTGCCGCGCTCGCCCCCCTTGCCCCGCGCCTCGGCGTACTGCGCGAAGGTCTGACGGCCAGTGAGAACCTCAGCATGGAAGCGCGCGCCTGTCACGCCGATTGCCCGCATGATCTTGTCCTTGAGCATCGCGACGAGGCGGGCGTCCTCGATGGCGTAGATGATCGCCCGCTCGTGGGCGATCGAGAGGTCCTTCGAGCCCCGCACGTCGACGTTGCGGTTCGCCGAGGCGAGCACACGGGTGGCGGGGGAGAATGGATCGGCGACTGCGACGGCCGAGACCTGTACCGGTCCGCGGCGCCGTGTGGCCAGCGAGATGCTGGTGCGGGCGTCAAAGGCTTGGGAGTGATCGTACCGATCGCCGCGCGGATCCCGGCGCCGCTCGGACGTCGCGGGGCGGGTGGCCGGCGAGCCGGCGAGGGAGGCGGAGACCTTCTTCCTGGAGGTCACGGTGATGCCCCCTTAAGGCGCCTCGGTCTTTCGCCGGGCCGCGACACCCGAAGCTCTGCACGGTTTTGGACACATGCAAGCGTGAATATCGAAAGCGTCAGCCTATCGTGACTGGGTTCTTCATCACGCTCTCAAAGGCCGCTTAGGGTTGTTTTCTGTCTGTCCGCTTTCGCTTCGCCTAAAAGCAGACCTACGTCACGGCCTGCTATTCGATCGTCAGATCGAGCAGCCTTTGCGCCAGCAGGACCGCAGTGGGCGCGTCGACAGCTGATGCGTCCGCTCCAACCTGTTGGACGAGTTCGGGGCGTTGCAGGAACATCGGACCTCCGACCATGATGCCGATCGCCGAATTCCGCGACGCATTGCGCACGGAGCGGATTGCCGCCGTCAATTGATCGACTCGCGTTTCGCTGCTGAGTGTCAGTCCAACGACGCCGAACCATTCGGATGAGACCAGCGCGGCGATTTCATGGGGGGTGGACGACAGGCCGATCGAGACGGCCCAGCCCGCCCTGCGCAGGAATTGTTCGACGACCTAGACGCCGAACGTGTGTTGCTCGCCCGGCGCCCCCATCAGCAGCAAGCGCCGTCGATGATCGAGCGAGACCGTCTCCTCTTCGGCGCGAAAACGAGCGACGAGGCGTTGGAGCCGGGCCACTCCCGTTGTGACTTCGATGAAGTCGCATAGATCCTCGTCCCAAAGTCGGCCCAAGAGGGCGGCGGAGGGCGCTAGAAGTTCGAGGAATAGGCGGTCGGCTGAGTGACCCGCCGCCATCAGGGCCTCGAAGGCTGCGATCACGGGTCCATCGTCCGAAGCCAGGGCGAGATGGGCGAAGTCGGCGACCTCTGCTTCGATAGGCGCAGACGTGACTTCCATCTTCCCGGCCGTCGAACGGCGATGGCGGAGGATCAGCTTGGGAACGATCTCGCCTTGAACGACTCGCCCCAGGACCCGGCAGCGCTCACGGGAGGCCTCGGCGGCCCGCTTACGTATGTAGAGGCGCCGGTCTTCCGTGCGTGGACGGGGCTCGCTCGTAGGGTCATTGCCCCATCGGCGTTCGGACGGACCGAAATCCCGCATCGTCCCCCCCCTTTTCGGCAGCGCCGAAGGCCTTGCTGGCCGATCGATCGCTACGACGCATGAGAGCTGCGCTTCTCGACGAAGTAAAGGCGGCCGACGAAGAGGTGATGTCTGTCGAAAAAATGCGCTCCGGGCTTTGCACAGGCTGAATTTTACAGGCCTCCGTTTGCGCGGCTGTCGTTTTCGGCCCGTACTTGCTTTTATTTTCTCGATGGCATAGACCTGAAAAATCGACTTTTGGCCAGATATTTGGCTGTATCGCCTGAGCACGGCGAGCGCTCTGCATCTTTCCCAATTTCGAAAAACGATTGTCGAGCGCATGCACGCATGCGCTGGCATTTCTTCCTATTAATGTATTATGGATTATCGATGAGCATCGGAACCGTTAAGTGGTTTAACGACACCAAGGGCTTCGGCTTCATCCAGCCGGATGATGGCGGCAAGGACGTGTTCGTTCATATCTCGGCCGTCGAGCGCGCTGGCATGCCCAACTTGGTTGAAGGCCAGAAGGTCTCCTACGAGATGGAGACCGACCGTCGCAGCGGTAAGCAGTCGGCGGGCAGCCTCCAGGCCGCCTGAACCACGCTCGTCTGCCGTAGACGATCTGCGAAGCCGCTCCCACCAAGAGCGGCTTTATTCATGTCTAACAAGACTGGCGTTCGCATCCGGCAGGTCAGCCATGTGGCGTGATGCGCTCGACGATGGAGAATGATCAGTGTCTCACAAATTCAAGATCGGCCAGAGCGTCCGACAGCTCGGAACCAGCTATGTCGGGAGCAAGAGTATCGTCGATGGGCTTTTCGAGATCGTTCGGCTGACGCCGGATGATCGCTCGGGTGAGCCGACCTATCGTATCAGATCCTTGGGCGTCGAACGGGCCGCCCGCGAAGGCGAGCTGATCCTGGTTTCCTGACCGGCTTCCTCGATCCGGGCTCCGCTCAGCAATAGCGCCTTCCGACGTAAGGGATGCCAGCGCGTGCGGCATCCACCGCGTCGCGTTCACCCGGTGATGAGCGGCGAAGTATGGGCTGGACGCCTCCAGGCCTACGGAGTAGCCGTGCGGCCACGGGTGCCGGGCGGCCGCCCTCACTTGGAGACGGGTTCGTGGACGGACACGGCAGTGCGGAACGACCCACGATCTACCTCGATGTAGATGGGGTCGTGACGACGGTGGATTATCAGCGTCATGCGGGGCGAGACAGGCTGAACCCAGCTCAGATCGCTCGGGTCGCCGCCTTGGTTCGAGAGTTCGGAGCGCAAGTCGTCGTTTCATCGACATGGCGCGTCGCCGATTGCCGCCCGACCCTCGTAGAAGCCGGCCTTCCCGCCGATTGCTTCCATGCCGATTGGCGTACGGCTATTCTTCCAGCAAGCCGGAATGCGGAGACCGGCGAGATGCTTCCCGCCGAGCGCGCGCGACGCGGTGACGAGATCGCCGAGCACGCGCGTCGGAACGGAATCACCAAATACCTCATCCTTGATGACGTCGAGGTAGGCCCTGCCCACGCGGGCCGCCACGTCCAGCCGGACGCGACGTGCGGATTCCGTGAGGCGGATGGGGTTTTGGCGCGACAGCTTCTCTCGTGCGCCAGAGCGGCCTGAACGATCATGCGTCCGAACGGCGCATGCCGATCGTTCCCCGTTTTATCCTCCCGTAGGACTTGAACTTTTCGGCGTCGCCGGTCATTCCATGACAGCGGTGTGACGGTTGCGTCAGGCTGCTCCCGACATCGACACGCTCACCTCGACATCTGCCGGACCCGCCCGTCCGGCCTGTCTGCCCGAAGCCGCCTCTACGTGGCTCGGGACGGTGCTGCGCGTCGAAACACCAGACGGCAGGAAGGAGTGAGCGCGATGCTGGGATTCACGATGCGGACGACGCTCACCCGGCCTTCCCTCACGACCCTAGGTATCGTCGAGCGCTCCGCTGAGAAGGCACATGCCTCTCTCGTCGCGACCGGCTGGGCAGAGATCGGTTATGGCTACCACGGTTCGGTGCACGCTCATCCCCACCATCCAGAGGTCGTTGTGCGCCTTGCCCGCAAAGCCGACGGCTTCGGCGATTATGCGGCGCTGCTTCTGAAAGGCTTTGCCGGTTCCGACGGGCCGCACGCACCATGCATCTACGATCTTTCGGTCAGCCGCTGCGGTGCGCTCATGACCGTAGGCGCACGACTCACTACCCCGCCGCCCGGCACTTGGTGGTTAGCATACGCTCATGCCGTCATCGCCGACCATCCAAGCGTGTCGATCGATGAGGGAGTGCGGGACCGGTTCAAGGCGGAGTGGCCAGGGTACGAACCCCGGATCGACCATCCGAGCTTCGATGGCATCCGAGAGGAATTCCGTGCCGCGTGGCCACAATATGAAGCCTTCGTCGCGACCCTTCGCGCGGCGTCACCGCGCGCGCTGGATCCGAACATCGGAAACGTGTTGATCGGAAGAGATGGCTGCCCCGTGGTCAACGATCCGCTCTGCGACGACGCCTTCGGTTTATGGCGATCCCCGCTGTCGCGTTGGGCCTTGCGCGTTGGCGAAGCGCTGCGCCGGTGCATTGGCGACGCTGTGGGTCGAGGGCCTGCGGCGGCCTGACGGACACCGTCCTGTATTGCTCGAAGCCGAACCAAAGCACCTCGGATCAGCGGTGCCTCAGGCCTCGCCGAGGGGATGGGCGACTTGAGCAGTCGCTCTGCCACAGACGGGAAGACGGCAAGTCTCGATGCCGTGATCTTCCGCCAACTTCCGAGCAGAATACTACTCCCACCCGCTATAGTGCTCGCGCGTATCCCGGCAGCAGTTCGATGGCCTGCGCGGTCGCCTGAGACAGTCGCACCTCGGTCAACGTCACCTCGGCACCTTCCTTGACGGCTTGCCTGACGATCTCGACCCCCTGATCGGGGGTGTCGGCAATCACCGCATAAAACAAGGTGATCCGGCCTTCGGGCGCGGCTTCATCCGGCAGCGCGACCTTCACGATGAAAGCGGTTTGATTGGGTTCGGTCATAAGCCGAGCTTACACGATGTCTCGCCTTGACCCAGAGCATACTTCCCTCAAACGCCATTCGAGAGCTCAATCGGTCAGGATGTTGCGCTTGGCAGGACATCGAGCGCCATCAGGGCTCTCCGACGGCGCTCTGCCTTGCTCTCAGGCAAACGTCTTTGTGCTCGAAATCGGCGATCGTGTCAGCGTTGCGATCTCGCGAGCAGGCCGCCCTGATCTTTGGGCTACCTCTTTGTCTTGATCGGCGATGAGGTCGCGGGCAGGTGCATCACCATCCAGTCCAGCAAGGAGTTCGACAGGCACCCGCCGGTTCGAAGCCCGGCTGCCATCCTCGTAAACGACGTCGAAGAGGACGAAGCCCTGAAGCTTCGGAGTGGATTTGCTGCGCTTGGCCATGTGCGCTCATATCGACTCCGTTGCTGCAAGGACATCCTCTGCGGCGCTTAGCCCATCTGCCTCCTCTGCAAAGCAGGCTTATCACCGGTAGATTGGTTCCCTCTAAGCTCCAGCCCTCAGGCGCATGGGCGCCCCTTGAAGGAAGCCGGCGATATCCTGGATCCAGCTCGACACCGCCAGTATCCCTGGCGGCGGCACGCCTCTTCGTCTGATGCAGAGAGGGCGTGAGTTCTCGATCGTCGTCGACACGATTGAACTCATGAACAATACGCGGGGCAGGTCGGAGGAGGCTCTGGCGACTCTGGCGTGCAAGCGGCTGGCAAGCACACCCGCTCCGCGCGTCCTGATCGGAGGCCTCGGCATGGGGTTCACCCTCCGCGCGGCGCTCTCGGCCCTCGACAGGGAAGCACGGGTCGTCGTCGCCGAGCTGGTCCCCTCCGTCCTGGCGTGGGCTCGCGGGCCTCTGGCAGACGTCTTCGATGGTTGCCTCGACGATCCGAGGGTTGAAGTCCACGAGGCCGACGTCAATCAGCTGATCCGATCAGAGCCGCAGGCTTGGGACGCCATCCTTCTCGATGTCGATAATGGCCCCGAGGGGTTCGTACGTCGCGAAAACGATCGCCTCTACGATGGACGAGGATTGGAACAAGCCCGCATGGCCCTTCGCCCGGGAGGAGTGCTTGGGGTTTGGGCTGACGTTCCAGATCGCCGCTTCAAGGCGAGACTCAAGCGCTTCGACTTTTCTGTTGCGGAGTTTCGGATACCTGCGAGCGAGGATGGCGGACCTCGTCATGTGTTGTGGATCGCTACGACGCGCTCCACCGATCGATTGAGTAAATTTTAAAATGCAACTGCGCAGCATCAGTTCAACAAGCGGCGAAAACATATCGGAGATTCGCGGCGTCCAGTCATGAAAAACCCTCGCAACAGAGGGAATGACGTCCTGAATAATATCGGCTTAAGGCTTAACCTCAAGCTCGATCAGCCGGGTGCAAAAAATTGGCTCGGGGGAGCGGCGTTGACGTCCAACAGAGCAGCACGCGAGGCTGGGGCGAGCGGAGTTGAAGCTGTGTTCGATAATGCGTTGAAGCGGCTTGGGCAGACTGCGCCGCAGCCGAAAGGCTAGGCGTTCTGGCGACTTCGCACGACGAGCTTAAGAGTCGCCGTCACGACCTCGTTGCCATCTTCATCCGGGGGATGGGACTGCTTGTACCGGAGATGCCAGCCGGAAATGGGCAAGCTCGGACGAGGCGTCGCAGCTCGCGCTCGACAGCCCCGTCCGGCCCACTACCCTCGGAAGTGCGGGAAAAGATGGAGCAGCTGATGAACGAGAACGACCCTGGCGAGGTGGACGACTTCACACGACTGCACGCGAAGATGTCGGCCTTGGAGATCGTTCTCGGCGCTTTGATCGGACGCTTGTCCGAGGAAAACCCGGAGATACGGGAAGACGTGAGGCGAGATGTCGCCGTGATCCTGGGTGACCTGCCGATCGATGGACCGAGCGAAGAGCTGATCGCCGCCGAGGTGAAGCGCGCGGCCGACGTATTGATGAGCGTCTCGATCGGCTGAACAGGTGCGCCAGGGCGAGACGTGCAGGTTACCAGCGCGTCTCGGTCGGTTCGGCTGAGATCGGAGGAAGCGCCCATCTCAGCGGCCTCCGAATTCACAGCACCCGGACGCGGCACGTCCCCCGGCCATTCAGCGGCCTCAGGCCAATGATCCGACATTTCCGGCGAAAGAAGATGTTGTCGCGCAGTGCGCGCAACCCGATCGCGGCGCCAGACGCATGACGCATGACGCGCCGACAAAGCTGAAAGCCCAACGTATCCTTTGGCGATGGCCTCTGTCCGAGTCCACGAGAGGCGTCGTCACTACGCGTTCGAACGCTCGTCTTGAGCCGTATCGAGCGAGTTGAGCCGCCCCCGTCGATTGTTTCAGCCGTCATTGCGAGCGTTAGCGAAGCAATCCAGGGAGGCGCATTGTTCTGAAGCGTCCCGCTGCCCTAGATTGCTTCGCTTACGCTCGCAAAGACGGAGATACGTGAGCCAACGTTGTCCAAGACGGCTCTAGACGTCAAACACTCGCCGTGATCAGATCCATTCGAATTTCATATGGCTCGGGTCATGGAGCTTCGGCATCTTCGGTATTTCGCCGCCGTGGCGGAGCACCTCAGCTTCACGGCAGCGGCGAACAGTTTGGGCGTGTCCCAGCCGCCCCTCAGCCAGCAGATCCGTGATCTCGAACTCGAGATCGGTGTGAACCTGTTCGAGCGGACGAGCCGACGCGTGACTTTGACCGCAGCGGGAGAGGATTTCCTGCGGAGTGCCCGCGCGATCCTGGTTCAAGCCGCCGATGCCGTCGATCGGGCGCGGACCATTGGGACCGGTACGGCGGGTATCCTCAACATCGGGATGACGAGTTCGGTCCTGGTCGGACCCCTCGGCTCCCTGATCCGCTCCTTCGAACAGCAATATCGCGGCGTGGACGTGCGCATCCACGAGATGTCGCCGGGGGATCAGATCATCGCCCTCAAGTCGCATCGCACCGATCTCAGCTTCCTGCGCAGCCCCCCCGACGATCCAGATCTCGTGCGGGAGATCGCATGGCGTGAGCGGCTGTGCATCGCGCTTCCCGCCGGTCATCCCCGTGCCACCGCCAGTAGCGTCTCGGTCGATGTCTTCCGCGATGAGCGGTTGATCTCGCTTCGGCTGGAAAGCTCCCGCTTCGCGGAGGAAATCTTTCGGGCCTGTGTCGCCAAGGGCTTCACGCCGGATGTCTCGCAACAGGTGCGGGAAGCCTCCTCCCTCGTCAGCCTCGTCGCCGCCGGGTTCGGCCTCGCAATCATCCCCGAATTTGTCGGCCGCCTGCACCATCCGGGCGTCGTCGTCCTGCCCTTCGATCCGCCCTTTCTGTCGGCGGATGTCTATGCCCTGCACCACAAGCGGAAGGGACCGGTGGTCGATAACTTTCTCACGCTGTTGCGCGCAGAAGCCACCGGCATGGCCAGGAGTTTCCAGGGCCGATCCGAGGCTTGATCAAACCGAAAAACCTATCAATCGAGCCGAACAACATATTGGACGACGGATCCTGAAGGCGTCTATCAATCGTCTCAACGGGGGGATCACGCCATGTTCGACCTCGATCGAGAATATCCCCGCGATATGGTGGGTTACGGGCGCTGCAGGCCCGATCCGCGCTGGCCCCGGGGCAAGCGCGTCGCCGTCCAGTTCGTCGTGAACTACGAGGAAGGCGCCGAGAACTGCATCCTGCACGGGGACGCGGCGTCCGAGGCGTTTCTGTCCGAGATCGTCGGCGCTCAGCCGTGGCTCGGCCAGCGCCACGCGAACATGGAATCGATCTACGAGTACGGCGCCCGCACGGGCTTCTGGCGTCTCTGGCGCGCCTTCACCCGACGCAGCATGCCGGTGACAGTCTTCGGTGTGGCCGCCGCCATGCAGCGCAACCCTGAGGCGGTTGCGGCGATGGTCGAGGCCGATTGGGAGATCGCAACCCACGGTCTGCGGTGGATCGACTATCGCGATCACACACCGGACGATGAGCGCGCCGACATCGATGCCGCCGTCGCGATGCAGACGGCCCAGACGGGAACGCGACCGCAGGGTCTCTACCAGGGGCGGACATCCACCAACACCCTGGCCATCGGCGCGGCCGAGGGCGGTTTTCTGTACCTCGCCGATTCCTATGCCGACGAGCTGCCCTACTGGGTGACGATCGGCGGGCGACAGCAGCTCATCGTCCCCTACACCCTCGATGCCAACGACATGCGGTTCGCCACGCCGCAAGGCTTCAACAGCGGCGACCAGTTCTTCGCCTACCTCAAGGATTCCTTCGACCTCCTCTATCGCGAGGGGGGCGAGGGCCGGGCGGGCATGATGTCGGTGGGGCTTCATTGCCGCCTCGTCGGGCGGCCAGGGCGTATGGCGGCCCTGGAGCGCTTCCTCGATTACGTGGCGGGACATCCCGACGCCTGGGTGGCCACCCGCCTCGACATCGCTCGCCACTGGGTCGCTGAGCACCCGCCCGAGGGTGGCTATCGCCCAAGCCAAATGGGGCGGGCGCTCTTCGCGCAGGTCTTCGGTGCGGTTGTCCCCGGAGAGGGCAGGGCGCTCGCCGAGATGGTCCATGCCAAGGGCCTGGGTCCGGAAGCGGATACCGCTGCCGGGCTTGCAGGGCTCTTCGCCGCGAGCGGCTTGGCGGAAGCCGACAGCAATGCCTTCCGCGAAAAATTCGACAGGCTCATCGGCGGCGATCAATCACGGAACCGTCAGGCATAGCTTTTGCGCAGGACGCCGCGTACCGGCGCCGCGCTGACGACAAGGCCCGGCAACAGGGCCCCTCATCTCACAGGGAGAAACGCGATGTACGCAAACATCGAAGCGGCAGGAGCCAGCGCAGCCGTGTCGGATGAGCGGGAAACCGTCGTCATCAAACCAAGTTACGACCCGAACCTCGTCAACGAGGACCTCGCCCCGCTGCGCAAGCAGACCTGGGGCACCTACAACATTTTCGCTTTCTGGATGTCCGACGTGCACAGCGTCGGCGGTTATGTGACGGCAGGTAGCCTGTTCTCCCTGGGCCTCGTGAGCTGGCAGGTCCTGATCGCCCTGCTCATCGGCATCGTGATCGTGCAGATCTTCTGCAATCTCGTCGCCAAGCCGAGCCAAGTCACCGGCACGCCTTACCCGGTCATTTGCCGCGCCTCGTTCGGCGTGAAGGGGGCGAACATCCCGGCCATCATCCGCGGCCTCATCGCGGTGGCCTGGTACGGCATCCAGACCTACCTCGCTTCTGCGGCGCTCACCGTCGTTGCACTCCGTTTCTACCCCGAGTTGATGCCCTATGCCGACGTGAAGCAACATGGCTTCGCAGGCCTCTCGACCCTCGGTTGGTCCGCCTTCATGACCCTCTGGGTGCTACAGGCGCTGGTCTTCTGGCGGGGCATGGAAGCCATCCGCGTCTTCATCGACTGGGCAGGACCGGCGGTCTACGTCGTGATGATCGCGCTCGCCGTCTATCTCGTCGCCAAGGCCGGCATTGATCAGATCGGCCTGAATCTCGGCGCGGTGAAGTACACGGGCTGGGACGCTCTTCCGGTCATGATCAACGCCATCGCCCTGGTGGTCTCGTACTTCTCCGGTCCGATGCTGAACTTCGGTGATTTCTCGCGCTACGGGGCGAGCTTCGAGGCGGTGAAGAAAGGTAATTTCTGGGGCCTGCCGGTGAACTTCCTCGGCTTCTCGCTGCTCACCGTCATCACGGCCTCGGCGACGGTCCCGGTCTTCGGTCACCTCATCACGGATCCCGTGGAAACGGTGAGCCGCATCGACAGCACCTTCGCGGTGGTGCTCGGCGCGTTGACCTTCATGACGGCGACAATCGGCATCAACATCGTCGCGAACTTCGTCTCGCCCGCCTTCGACTTCTCGAACGTCTCCCCGAAGCGGATTTCCTGGCGGATGGGCGGAATGATCGCGGCGGTCGGCTCGATCTTCATCACGCCGTGGAATTTGTACAACAACCCCGCCGTGATCCACTACACGCTCGATGTCCTCGGCGCGTTCATCGGCCCGCTCTTCGGCATCCTGATCGCCGATTTCTACCTCGTGCGGAAGCAGAAGATCGTCCTGGACGACCTCTACACGATGAGCCCGGCCGGGACTTACTGGTACACGAACGGCTATAACCGCGCCGCCGTCACCGCGATCATCCCCTCGGCGCTTATTCCGGTCGCCTGTGTGGTGTTGCCCGGTTTCGAGAGCGTGGCGAACTTCACGTGGTTCATCGGCTGCGGCCTGGGCTTCGTGATCTATACCGCCATCATGCGGCGGCGGCCCAGCCTCGCGGCGCAGCCCGCCTGAGCCGAGAGAGACCCCATGCGCATCCTTCTGCTCAATCCGAACACCAGCGCTTCGGTCACGGCCCTCGTGGCGGACCGGGTCGCGGCGGTGGCGGGCGACGCGGCGACCTTCGTGCCGGTGACGGCCCGGTTCGGCGCGACCTACATCGCGAGCCGCGCGGCCCTGGCCATTGCCGGGCACGCGGCCCTCGATGCCTTCGCCGAGCATGGGGATGGCTGCGATGCGGTCTTCATCGCCTGCTTCGGTGATCCGGGGCTCCTGGCCCTGCGCGAGGTCTCGCCCGTCCCGGTCGTGGGGATGCTCGAAGCCTCGTGCCTCGAAGCGCAGCGGACAGCGGGGCGCTACGCCATCGTGACGGGTGGCGCCCTGTGGAAATCGATGCTGGAAGAGATCGTCGCCGGGTTCGGACTCGGCGACGGCCTTGCCGGAATCCGCACGGTGGAGCGCACCGGCGGTGAAATCGCCAAGGACCCGGAGGGCGCCCTATCCATGCTCGCTTCGGCCTGCCGTGAGTGTGTGGAGAAGGACCGGGCCGAGGCGGTGATCCTCGGTGGCGCGGCATTAGCTGGTCTCGCTTCCCGGTTGCAGCCGCAAGTGTCCGTGCCCGTCATCTGTTCGGTGGAGGCGGGCATCCGCGCTTCGCTTGCGGCCGTGAGGGAGCCTTACGCTCGCCCGCGTCCCGCGCCGATGGAGAGCATCCATCTCGGCCCTGCCCTCGAAAGCCTGCTCGGCCGCACAAAGCCGAATAGAGCGGACAGGGGTTAAGTCTCTGACATGCGCGGCGAACTGTGATCACCGTTCCGGGTTACCCCAAGGGAGCCGGGACACGGAGGCGAGGTTGCCGCGCTACTTCTTCGACGTGCACAACGGCAGTCGTCACCATGGCTTCGAGCGTGACGAAGAGGGCACCGATTGCTCCGATTTCGAAGCCGCTCGCGTTCAGGCGATGGCGACCCTGCCCGAAATCGGGCGCTGGGAAATCCCACGGGACGGCGACCAGCAGGCATTCACGGTTCTGGTGCGCAACGCGACGGGTTCGATCGTCTACACCGCGACGCTGACCTTCGCAGGGCTCCGGTTGGATGGTAAAGCCAGCTAGAGCCGTTTCTGGATTCCCGGCCGTCTTTGCGAGCACAGCGAGGTAATCCAGGGCAGCGGGACGCTTCAGAACGGTGCGCCTCCGTGGATTGCTTCGCTGACGCTCGCAAAGGCGGAGGCACTTGGGCCGACTTGGTCGAAGGCGGCTCTGGATCCGCGGTCAGGCTGTTGCGGACAGGTTGAGCACGTCTGCCATCGTGACGCGCCTGTCAGCCGCGTTGCAAAGGTGCAGGAGGGTGGATTGGCGAAACCGGATGTCGCCCGTCACCTCTTCCCCGAGCCAGTCCGGCCGCACGTAGTATTGGGCGGGGTCGTCGAGCTCCACCTCGGCGAACACCATGCCGGACAAAGCGCCCTGAAAGACGTCCACCTCCCACATCAGCCCCTCGTAGGGCACGCAGTGGCGTACCTTCTCGATGACCCGGCCGGTGCAGACCTGATCCAGCATCGAGCGTCCGTCGTCGTACGGAATCTCATATTCGAATTCCGGGCGAGCGATGCCATCGCGGGCCCCTTTGACCGTGAGCCAGGCACGTTCGCCATCCAGGCGGACGCGGACCTTGCCGCGTGCGAAATGGCCGACGAGCCCGTCCTTGAGGTGCCGCACCGACGCGACCGCAGACCGCCAGCCGTCATGCGCCACCAAAAACTTCCGCTCAATCTCTAGGCGCATGAGTCTCCGGCCCCTTCGGAGGGCGGGTGTTACCGCATCGAACGCTAACGGTCAGTCCCCTCACGCGACGTGACGGTAGTAGTCCGCCGCCTGACACACGTCCGGCTTGTCACAATGTGTCGAGGGGAGCGAAAGCCCTCGCGGCGAGACGCGTCTGCAACGAAAGGCTGTCGGCGGGGCCGGCTCACATCGGCTCCGCTCCGACGGGTCGGCCGCAACCAGAATTAAGACTTCGGCCCGTTTGCCCCCTGTGATGGACTGGCGACTATTTGACATTAAGGCGAGCATATAACCGCATTGGATTCGGCTGTAACAATGATTGATTAACTACGCCGACGGATGCTTGAGCGAAATCCGATCTATTCATTTCATCGCAGTAGAGACACGTTTAGAAACACTCACCCATCAAAAACGACGGGTTTAGGATCTAGTAAGGATCAGATAAAGTGTCGAACGGCGTTACTCTCACCGCTGCTACCCGTCAGAACCTGCTGTCGCTGCAGGATACGGCGTCTCTGACGGCCACCACCCAGAACCGCCTTGCCACCGGCAAGAAGGTCTCCTCGGCCCTCGACAACCCGGTCACCTTCTTCACCTCGCAGGCTCTCGACCAGCGGTCGGGCGATCTGTCGAGCCTCCTCGACGGCATCTCCAACGGCGTGCAGGCGATCCAGGCGGCCAACCAGGGCATCACCTCCATCCAGAAGCTGGTGGATCAGGCCAAGTCCGTCGCCAACCAGGCGATCTCGACCCAGATCACCACCAACGGGACGGCCTCGACGGCGTTCAGCGCCAACACGACGGCCGCCACGACCATCAACCTGTTCGTGAACGGCACCTCGACCTCGGCCACCATCCCGACCAGCGCCACGATCGATCAGGCCATCACGGCCCTCAACACGGCGGTCGGCGCGGGCAGCTTCTCGAAGGACTCGACCGGCACCAAGATCGTGATGAACGCGAGCTCGGACGTCGAGTTCAACACCACCACCGACCAGACGAACCTCGGCTTCGCCGCCGGTTCGGGCTCGACCACGGCCTACGGTGCCACCACCGCCGTGGCGCAGAGCGCGGATCTCACGGTCTCGGGCGTGTCCGCCCGCTCCTCCCTTGCGTCACAGTACAACAGCCTGCTGACCCAGATCGATCAGTTGGCTAGTGACGCGAGCTTCAACGGCACGAACCTGATCGGCGGTAAGGGCACCAACAACAACCTGACGATCAACTTCAACGCCAAGGGCAACTCGAACCTCACGGTCACCGCGACCGACGCGACTTCGAACGGCCTGAGCCTAAAGGCGATCACCGGCAGCTCTGCCGCCGGCACGGTGGGTCAGGGCAACTTCCTGCTCAACAAGGACATCAACACAACCCTGAACAGCCTGACCACGGCGTCGAACTCGCTGCGGTCGAGCTCCTCGACCTTCGGCTCGGCCCTGTCGGTCGTGCAGAACCGTCAGGACTTCACCAAGAACCTGATCAACGTGCTCGACACGGGCTCCGCGAACCTGACGAACGCCGACCTCAACGCCGAGGCGGCGAACTCCCAGGCCCTCTCGACCCGTCAGTCGCTGGGCATCTCCGCCCTGTCGCTCGCCAACCAGGCTCAGCAGGGTATCCTCCAGCTCCTCCGTTAATACGGGGCGCTGGCCAGCCAGTCAGAATGCGGTCGCACTCCGGTGCGGCCGCATTTCTATGTCAGTCCTTCAGCCGACGCTCCGGCCACCCCGCTCCGCTGAAATCTCCAAGGCGCGCACCATCCTGTCCCGTCGCGCGACGGGGGCCTTTCCGGGCTTCCGGTCCGCACCGGCCCGGTCGATCCCGATGAGCGTCGCGACCGGGATCAGACCGATCGCCACGATCAACAGCGCGGCTGCCGCGCCATCCTCGTAGGTTCCGCGTGCGGCTTCGCCGTAGAGATGCGTGCTCAAGGTTTCCACATTGAGGGGCCGCAGCAGCAGCGTCAGCGGCAATTCCTTGGCGATATCCACGAAGACCAGAAGGGCGCCACTCAACAGCGCGGGCCTGACGAGGGGGAGTTGCACGCCGATCAGCGTCGCGAGCCGTCCGCGCCCCAGCATCCGCGCCGCGTCCGGAATGCTGCGGGGAATGCGGGCGAGGCCCGCTTCCGTCGCACCAACGGAGATCGTCAGGAACCGCAGGCCGTAGCCGATCACCAGGGCCGCCCCCGTGCCGAGCCCGACCAGGGCCGGCCCGGTGCTGCGGAGGCCCAGCCCATCCGCCAGGGTGGCATCGAGCAGGGCGAGGGGCCCGAGCAGGCCGACCGCGAGCACGGTGCCCGGCATGGCATAGCCGAGCCCCGCCATCCTGATGAGCGCCTTGCCCGCCCGGGGATTCAGGAGGGTCGGCGCAGCCGCGATGAGGAGCCCGACGCCGACGACCAGTGCGGTCGCGAGCCCGGCGTAGAGGATGGTGTTGGCCGCCTCCGCGACGAGGCTCGCGGGCAGCCCGACGCTGAGCGCACGGCGAAGGGCCGAGGCCGAAAGGTAAGCCGCCGGGGCCGCGAAGCCGATGACGACAGGGACGAGACCGAGGCCGAGGGCGAGCCCGCCGCGCCAACCGGTGAGAAGCCGACGCGCCATGGCCTGCTCGCGGCGGCCGCTTCCCGCATAGCCGCGTCCGCCACGGGCGAGGCGTTCCAGCCCGACGAAGAGCAGGATGCTGCCCAGGATGACGAGGGCGATCTGCGCCGCGCCGGGCAAGTCCGAGCGGTTCACCCAGGTCGCATAGACCTGCACGGTGAGGGTGCGAACCCCGAGGAATTCGGCCGCGCCGACATCGTTGACCGCTTCCATCAGCGCGAGTCCGGTGCCGAGCGCGACCGCCGGGCGGGCCAGGGGCAGCGCGACACGCAGAAAGCTGCGGGCGGGCCCGGCGCCGAGCATCCGTGCAGCCTCGAGCAGCGACCCTGCGCGCATCAGGAACAGCGCCCGCGTCGGCAGGTAGACATAAGGATAGAGAACGAAGCCCAGCAAAAGGATGCAGCCGGGCAGTGACCGCAGATCGGGGAAGGGAAGGTCGCGCGGGCTCGTCAGACCGAACAGGGCGCGCAAGCCGCTCTGCACTGGCCCGAGTGGATGCATCAGGTCGAGATAGGCATAGGCGACCACATAGGTCGGGACAGCCAGCGGCAGGAGGAGAGCCGCCTCGACGAAGCGGCGGCCGGGAAAGTCGAAGGCCGCGACGAGCCACGCCGCCCCGGCCCCGAGCCCGATCACCATGAGCCCGACGCCCGCGAGCAGCAGAGCGGTGTCGCGAAGGGCCTGTGGCAGCACGTAGGCGACGAGATGCGGCCACAGCTCCCCCGTGCCTTCCGACGCCGCGACGGCGAGGGAGAGAACCGGCGCCAGAAGCGCCATGACGAGGACACCGAACGCCGCCCAGCCAAGCAGCCGGGCGACGGGAATCGCGGGCATCACGGAAGGAGACGTTCCGTCAGTTGTCGAACCCGACCTTGTCGATGAGGAGGCTCGCAGCCTTCCGGTTGCGGGCGATCTCGATCAGCGGCGTCGAGTCGATGGTGAGCGAGCCGAAGGACGACAGCAGCGGATCGACCGCCGCGCCGGGCTTCACGGGATACTCGTAATCGGTGCGGGCATAGAGCGCCTGGGCCTCATCGGAAACGAGATACTCTAGGAACTTGACCGCCTCGTCGCGGTTCGGCGCGTTCTTGGCGACGATCGCCCCCGACACGTTCACGTGGGTACCGCCGCCCTCGAAGGTCGGCAGGATCACCTTGATCGCCTCGCCCCACTTCTGCTGGTCCGGTCCACCGCGCCCCGAACGCATCAGGCCGACATAGTATGAATTCCCGAGCCCGACCTCGCACAGGTCGGCGGCGATGTCGCGGGCTACGTCCCTATCACCGCCTGCGGCCTTGCGTGCGAGATTCGCCTTCACGCCCTTCAGCCACGCCTCGGTCTTCTCCGCCCCGTGCCGGACGAGGAAGGCCGAAACCAGAGCCGTGTTGTAGGGGTGCTGACCCGAGCGGATGCACACCTTCCCCTTCCATTGCGGATCGGCGAGCGACTCGTAGGTCGCGCTCGTCAGATCTTTCAGATCCTTGTCCGCGTAGAGGACACGGGCGCGCATGGAGAGGCCGAACCAGCGCCCCTCAGGATCGCGAAGGGCGGCAGGCACCGCCGATTCGAGCGCTTGCGAACGCACGGGCTGCGCGAGGTCGCGATCCACCAATTCGATCAGATTGCCGATATCGACGGTCATCACGACATCCGCGCCGGAGCGAGCGCCCTCGGCCGCGACGCGCTCGGTCAATCCCTTGTCCACGAAGACCGTGTTGACCTTCACGCTGCTCTTGGCCGTGTAGGCCTCGATCAGCGGCTTGATCAGTCCCGGCTCGCGGGTGGTGTAGAGGTTGACCTCCGCCGCCTGGGCGACACCAGCCGAGCCAAGCCCTGCGAGCAGGGCAATCATGCCGAGACGAGACACGCTAAAAACTCCCGGTTCAATTATAGGAACCGAGCGGTACACAGCGTCGCGAGCTTAATCAAGCGCGCTTTGTTTGTAAGTATTCTAATTATACTTGCGATTTAGGCTCCGTCTCGGCGTCCATCCTCCGTGGTGGCGAAGACATGAGCGAAGTCGGACGCGACGGTGAGGCCGACGCGCTCGGCGGTGTCGTACTCCTGGGGCACGGTCAGCCGCAGGGGCGCGTCGAGCCCCGCGACGGCGAGGTCAAGGCGGGCAAGCGATCCCGCGAAGGCCCGCCGCAGGACGCGGCCGGGTACGCCCTCGCCCTCGGGCAGGAGGCGGATCGCGTGCGGACGCAAGCAGACCCGCACCGCGCCCGTGGCAATGGTCGAGGGGGCGGCGAGGGGGCCGAGCGGCGTCTCGATCCGTCCGCCGACGGCTTGGCCGGGGATCTCGATGATGTCGCCGAGGGCACGGGCGGCGAAAGGACTGGCAGGTGCGCGATAAAGCGCCTCGGCCGTACCGGATTGGACGAGGCGCCCCGCGCGCATCAGCGCGATGCGATCGGCGATCTCCACCGCCTCCGCGGCATCGTGGGTCACGAGGATCGCGCTCATTCCCGTCTGCCGAAGGACGGCGAGGGTGTCGGCGCGGACCCGCTCCCGCGTGCCGGAATCCAGGTTCGAGAAGGGCTCATCGAGAAGAAGCACGCGCGGGCGCGGGGCCAGGGCGCGCGCCAGGGCGACCCGCTGCGCTTCGCCGCCCGAGAGGTCCGCCGGGTAGCTGGCTGCACGGTCGGCCAGCCCGACCTCGCGGAGGCGCTCCATCGCGACCGACTCTGCCTCCGAATTAGGCAGACGGTTCAATCCGAACCGGACGTTGGCCAGCACGGTGAGGTGAGGAAACAGCGCATAGTCTTGGAACATCAGGCCGATGCCCCGCGCCTCCGGGGGGACGAAGGCGTCTCGCCCGGCCACCACGCGCCCGTCGATACGGATCGTCCCGCCATCGGGCGTATCGAGGCCGGCGACGAGGCGCAGCAGCGTGCTCTTCCCGCAGCCGGAATCGCCCAGAACCGCCAGGATCTCACCGGCCGCGAGCGTGAGCGACACCCGGTCGAGGGCGAGGTTGCCGCCGAAGCGTCGGCTGACCTCGACCACA
Source organism: Methylobacterium sp. NFXW15 (assembly GCF_049887755.1). NCBI lineage: Bacteria > Pseudomonadati > Pseudomonadota > Alphaproteobacteria > Hyphomicrobiales > Methylobacteriaceae > Methylobacterium > Methylobacterium sp. NFXW15. The sequence goes on from NZ_JAGEKG010000002.1 coordinate 216,604, forward strand.
TCGAGACGCGCTTGCCCTGGCGCCGGGCTGTCTCCTCCCAACTCGTTCATCGATGCTCCCGGAGCGAGATCGCGAGCCCGGCTCGCGTCACCCGCATGTTGGCTGGGGAACGTGTGAGGCGCCATGCATCATCCCGAACGATCCGCCGGGATTGCGCGAACCCCTGGAAGGATGTTCCCCAGAGTTGTTTCCTGGGGGAAGAATGTCACTCGTTCGCCGATCCCCTGGACGACGGGCGCCAAGCTCGTAGGTTAGCGTCGCCTTCGCCCGAACGACGGAGAATACGGCTACGGTGGCCCGGTGCTTGCAAGACCGCAACCGAGCTCGGCAATGCCGGGATCTCACCGGCCGTCGCGCGGATGCGTGCCCCCTCGCTGCGGGCACGCCTCACCCTCAAAGGGTGTCGCGCGGGCTTCAACGACCGACCGAACCACTGAGACGGCCGCCCCGGCATGTGGCCTGACCTTGCTTGACGACAACGGCCTGAACAGTCCGGCCAGGAGACGAAGATGGACCGCAGGACCTTCCTGAAAAGCTCCGCCGCGTTGGGCGCCGCCGGTCTCGCGGTGCCGCGCCTCGCGACACCGGCCCTTGCGCAGGGGGCCAAGGTCCTTCGCTTCGTGCCGCAGGCGAACCTCGCGAACTTCGATCCTGTGTGGGGCACTCAGTACGTGGTCCGTAATGCGGGCGTTCTCGTGTGGGACATGCTCTACGGGGTCGATACCAACCTGAAGCCGCAGCGGCAGATGGTCGGATCCGAAGAGGTGAGCGCGGATGGCCTCACCTGGACGTTCAAGCTCCGCCCCGGCCTGAAATTCCACGATGGCGAGCCGGTCCTCGCCAAGGACGTGGTGGCGAGCCTCAACCGATGGATGGGCCGCGACCCGATCGGCGGCATGATCAAGGGCATCCAGGACGAGCTGGCGGCCGTCGATGACACCACCTTCCGCTGGCGTTTGCGCAAGCCCTTCCCGAAGCTGCTGTTCGCCCTGGGCAAGACCAACGTCCCCGGCGCGTTCATCATGCCGGAGCGGATCGCCAAGACGGACCCGTTCACGCAGATCACCGAATATGTCGGCTCCGGGCCGATGAAGTTTTTGAAAAACGAATGGGTACCCGGCGCGCGCGCCGCCTTCGAGACCTTCAAGGATTACGTGCCCCGCGACGAGCCCGCCTCCTGGCTCGCGGGCGGAAAGCGGATGCTGGTCGACCGGGTCGAGTGGGTGATCATGCCCGACGCCGCCACTGCCTCGGCGGCGCTGCAGAACGGCGAGGTCGATTGGTGGGAGAACCCGATCCCCGACCTCGTCCCGCTCCTGCGCAAGAACAAGGATATCAAGGTCGATATCGCCGACCCGCTGGGCAATGTCGGCTCGTTCCGGATGAACCACCTTCACCCGCCCTTCGACAACCCGAAGATCCGGCAAGCCGTCCTCGTGGGCATGAACCAAGAGGATTACATGCGTGCCATCGTCGGTGACGACGATGCTCTCTGGAAGCCGCTGCCCGGCTTCTTCACCCCCGGCACCGCGCTCTACAGCGAGGCGGGTGGCGCCAAGGTCGGCAAAGGCGACATCGAGACCGCCAAGAAGATGCTCAAGGAGGCGGGCTACAAGGGCGAGAAGGTCGTCTGCCTCGTCGCGCAGGATCAGCCGATCACCAAGGCCCAGGGCGACATCACCGCCGACCTGCTGAAGCAGATGGGCTTCAACGTCGATTTCGTCGCCACCGATTGGGGCACGGTCGGCACCCGCCGGGCCTCCAAGGCGCCGGTCGCGCAGGGCGGGTGGAACATGTTCCACACGTGGCACGCAGGGGCGGACGCCATCAATCCGGCGGGCTATCCGGCGGTGCGCGCGAACGGCGACAAGGCGTGGTTCGGCTGGCCGAACGTGCCTGCGGTCGAGTCCGGGATCGCGGAATGGTTCGACGCGTCGGACGACAAGACCGAGAAGGCGGCGATCGACAAGACCAATGCCGCCGCCCTGGACGGCGTGGTCTTCGCGCCGACCGGCTTCTTCCTCGGCTATCAGGCGTGGCGCTCGAACGTGACGGGCATCGTGAAGGGACCGCTTCCCTTCGCCTGGGGCGTGTCCAAGACCTGAGGCTCCGATGCTCGGCTATATCGCGCGGCGGATCCTCGCCACGATTCCGGTGATGGCGGTGGTGGGGCTGTTCGTCTTCAGCCTCCTCTACCTCTCGCCCGGCGACCCCGCCGCGATCATCGCGGGCGATCAGGCGACCCCGGCCGATATCGAGCGCATTCGCGCCTCGCTCGGCCTGGACCGCCCCTTCCTCGTCCGCTTCGGCGAATGGGCGTGGCGGATCCTGCACGGCGATCTCGGCATCTCGATCTTCACCAACCTGCCGGTGACGACCCTGATCTCGCAGCGGGTCGAGCCGACCGTGTCGCTCATGCTCGTCACGCTCGTCTTCGCCATCGTCGTCGCGGTGCCGCTGGGCGTCGTGGCGGCGTGGAAGGCGGGCAGCCTGATCGACCGGTTGGTGATGGGCGTCGCGGTGACGGGCTTCTCCGTGCCCGTCTTCGTGGTGGGCTACGTGCTGGCCTACATCTTCGCGTTGCAGCTCAATTGGCTGCCGGTGCAGGGCTACACCCCCCTGTCCCAGGGACTCTGGCCCTGGCTGTCGAACCTGATCCTGCCCTCCGTGACCCTCGGCCTCGTCTACATCGCGCTGATCGCGCGGGTGACGCGTGCCACCATGCTCGACGTGCTGAGCCAGGATTACGTGCGCACCGCCCGCGCCAAGGGTCTCGCCCAGCGTAACATCCTGTTCGTCCATGCCCTGAAGAACGCGGCGGTGCCCATCGTCACGGTCATCGGCATCGGCATCGCGCTGCTGATCGGCGGCGCGGTGGTGACGGAGACGGTGTTCGCCATCCCCGGTCTCGGGCGGCTGACGGTGGATGCGATCCTGCGCCGGGACTACCCGGTCATTCAGGGCGTCGTGCTGCTGTTCAGCTTCACCTACGTGCTGGTCAATCTCGCCATCGACCTCTTCTACACGATACTTGATCCGAGGATTCGCTATTGAGCGCGACGACCGTTCCACAGATGGACGCCGCCGCTCCGGCGGTGGCGGCCCCGCTCCCCGACGTCATTCCCCCGCGCAAGGCGCGCGGGCCGGTCTGGCGCTTCATCCGGCGCTATCCGACCGTTGTGGCGGGCGGCGTCATCCTCACCCTGATCCTGCTCGCGGCCCTGCTGGCCCCGTGGCTCTGGACCGTCGATCCCACCGCCCTGGCTCCGGCCAAGCGCACGCGTCCGCCCTCGGCGCAATACTGGTTCGGCACCGACATGCTCGGTCGCGACATCTACAGCCGCGTGATCTACGGGGCGCAGGTTTCGCTGCTCGTCGGCTTCTCGGTGGCGGTGCTGGCCTCCATCGGCGGGCTCGCCATCGGCCTCGTCTCGGGCATGGTGCGCTGGCTCGACGGCATCGTCATGCGCGTCGTTGACGGCATGATGTCGATCCCGCCGATCCTGCTCGCCATCGCTCTGATGGCCCTGACGCGGGGGTCGGTGCAGAACGTCATCATCGCCATCACCATCGCGGAGATCCCGCGCGTCGCCCGCCTCGTGCGCGGGGTGGTGCTGTCCCTGCGCGAGCAGCCCTATGTCGAGGCGGCGGTGACGACCGGCACGCGGATGCCCGCGATCATCTGGCGGCACATCCTGCCCAATACCCTCGCGCCGATGACGGTGCAGGCGACCTATATCTGCGCCTCCGCCATGATCACCGAGGCGATCCTGTCCTTCATCGGCGCGGGCGTGCCGCCCTCGGTGCCGACCTGGGGGAACATCATGGCCGAGGGAAGGGCCCTCTGGCAGGTGAAGTTCTACATCATCCTGTTCCCGGCCATCGCCCTCTCCCTCACCGTGCTCGCGGTGAACCTCGTCGGCGACGGGCTGCGCGATGCCCTCGACCCCCGCATGGCCAAGGAAGTGTGAGGTGCAGCGCATGAACGAGGCACCGCTCCTCTCCATCGAGAGTCTTCAGGTCCATTTCCGCACCCCCGAGGGGGTCAACCGTGCGGTGGACGGCGTATCCTTCGCCATCGGCGCGGGCGAGACGCTGGCCATCGTGGGCGAATCCGGCTGCGGGAAGTCGGTGACGTCGATGTCGATCCTGCGGCTCCTGCCGGAGCCCCCGGCGGCGATCGCGGGGAAGATTCGTTTTCAGGGGACCAACCTGCTCGATCTCTCCGACCGGGAGATGCGCAAGATCCGCGGCAACGACATCAGCGTGATCTTTCAGGAGCCGATGACCAGCCTGAACCCGGTGCTGACCGTGGGCCGCCAGATCGGCGAGACGCTGCGTCTGCATCAGGGCCTCAGCCGGGCACAGGCCGAAGAGCGCGCGGTCGAGATGCTGACACTCGTCGGCATTCCCGAGCCGAAACGGCGGGTGCGCGAATATCCTCACCAACTCTCGGGTGGCATGCGACAGCGGGTGATGATCGCCATCGCGCTCGCCTGCTCGCCGAAGCTGCTCATCGCCGACGAGCCGACCACGGCCCTCGACGTGACGATCCAGGCGCAGATCCTCGACCTGATGCGCGATCTGAAACGGCGCGTCGGCGCGGCGATTATGCTCATCACCCACGATCTCGGCGTAGTGGCCGAAGTCGCGGACCGCGTGGTCGTCATGTATGCGGGCCGGAAGGTGGAGGAGGCGTCGGTCGTCGACCTGTTCCGCAACCCGCGCCATCCCTATACGCGCGGCCTGATGGGGGCGGTGCCCCGCCTCGGCGCCGCCGAGCACGGCGAGACAGGGCGGCTCGCCGAGATCCCCGGCATGGTGCCGAGCCTGAAGCAGCGGATCGAGGGCTGTGTCTTCGCCGGCCGTTGCCCGCAGGTCGCGGAGATCTGCCGCAAGGCGGCTCCCGCCCTTGAGGAGAAGGGGCCGTCGCACCTCGCGGCCTGCCATTTCGCGCCGAAGGACGCCCTCGCGGCATGAGCGGCCCCGATCAGACCCTCCTCGAAGTCAACGATCTCAAGAAGCACTTCGCCCTCGGCGGCGGCCTGCTCGGCCGCGACGCCAAGGTGCTCAAGGCGGTGGACGGCCTGTCCTTCACCGTGGCGCGGGGCGAGACCCTGTCCCTCGTCGGTGAGTCCGGTTGCGGAAAGTCCACCGTCGCCAAGGCGTTGATGCGCCTTTACCGTCCGACGGCCGGTCAGGTCGTCCTCGGCGGCACGCGCATCGACGAATTGTCGGACGGGGCGCTCCGCCCGATGCGCCGCCGGATCCAGATGGTATTCCAGGATCCGTTCTCGTCCCTCAACCCGCGTATGCGGGTGCGGGCGATCCTGGCCGAGCCGATCCGCAATTTCGGCCTCGCCAAGGGCAGAGCCGACATGGAGGCGCGTCTCGGCGCCCTGATGGAGCGGGTCGGGCTGCCGCGCGATGCGCTGGGGCGGTTTCCGCACGAATTCTCGGGCGGGCAGCGGCAGCGCATCGGCATTGCCCGCGCGCTCGCCGCCGAGCCGGATCTGATCATCTGTGACGAGGCGGTCTCCGCGCTCGACGTCTCGGTGAAGGCGCAGATCGTCAATCTGCTCTGCGACCTTCAGCGCGAGCTGCACCTCGCCATGCTGTTCATCTCACACGATCTCGCTATCGTGGAGCACATGACCCACCGGGTCGCCGTGATGTATCTCGGCAGGATCGTGGAGATCGGCCCGCGCCGGGAACTCTTCACCGCTCCGAAGCACCCCTATACGCAGGCGCTGCTGTCGGCGGTTCCCGTGCCGGAGCCGGGTGCGGCGCGCACCCGCATCGTGCTGAAGGGCGACGTGCCGAGTCCGATCGCCCCGCCGCCCGGATGCCGCTTCCACACCCGCTGCCCGCATGCCTTCGACCGTTGCCGCACGGAGGTGCCGAAGCTCTTGTCCGTGGGGCGCGGGCACGAGGCGGCCTGTCACCTCAACGAGATGTCAGGCGATGGGACGGCTCACTTGTCCGCTTCGACGGCGCTGATGGGCGTCCAGTAGCACGTGCCGCCATCCTTGGGCGTCAGGCAGATGTAGCCGAGCGTCTTGGACTGGGGAACGACCTCGTCCCCCGGCTTCCAGCTCTTGCACTCGCCGGAGGCGAGGTTCGCTTGCAGAAGCTGGCCAAAACCGGCCTCGTCGCCAGCCTGGACGAGCTGGAACAGGCGCTCGGTCACCGCCTTCGCGTGGCAGCCGAAACGGCTCTTGGTGATCGTGTCGGCCTGAGCCATGGAGCCCCAGCCGATACCGGCGAGGGCGAGCGCGAGGGCGGTCTTCTTCAAGGGACGGTTCCTCCGGGTTCAGTCGGCCGCGTCTTTGCCGGGCGATCTGGTCGGAAATCGGATCGGGGAAAAGGTGGCCGATGGGCGCGCCTCACTGGCGATGCCGGACAGGATTGTTATGTCATGCCGCCATGACGCAAGTCCGCCTCGACGCCCCGCCCGCCATGCGCCGGATTCCCTCGGTCGAGCGGCTGCTCGCCCATGCCATGGGCCTCTCCCTCGCCGAGCAGTTCGGGCGCAGTGCCCTGACCGGCGCGATCCGCGACGATCTCGCCCGGATTCGCGCCGGCGATGCTCCGGCGGGTGACGAGGCCGAAATCCTGGCCCGGTGCGGCGAAGCCCTTGCAACCGATCGCCAGCCGTCGCTGCGGCCGGTCTTCAACCTGACCGGCACGGTGCTGCATACGAATCTCGGCCGGGCCTTGCTGCCGCGCTCGGCGGCGCGGGCCGTCGAAGCCGTGATGGTGCAGGCAACGAACCTCGAATTCGACCTCGCCACCGGCAACCGCGGCGAGCGCGACGATCATGTCGAGAGGCTGATCTGCCGCCTGACCGGCGCGGAGGCGGCCATCGTCGTCAACAACAACGCCGCCGCCGTACTGCTTGTTTTGAACGCGCTCGCCATGCGCAAGGAGGTGGTGGTCTCGCGCGGTGAACTCGTGGAGATCGGCGGCTCGTTCCGGGTGCCGGACGTGATGGTGCGGGCCGGATGCCGCCTGCGCGAGGTCGGCACCACCAACCGCACCCACCTGCGCGACTTCGCGGAGGCCTTCGGCCCGGCCACCGGCCTCGCGATGAAGGTCCATCCGAGCAATTACGCCATCACCGGCTTTACGGCCCAGCCCGACCCGGATGCGTTGTACGCGCTTTGCCGCGAGCGCGGCGTGCCCTTGGCCGAGGATCTCGGCAGCGGAAGCCTGATCGACCTCGCAGCCTACGGCCTGCCGCCCGAGCCGACCGTGACCGCGGCCCTGTCGCGGGCCGATGTCGTGACCTTCAGCGGCGATAAGCTCCTCGGCGGGGTTCAGTGCGGTATCGTCGCGGGGCGTAAGGATCTCCTCGCGAGGATCCGGAAGAGCCCGCTCAAGCGTGCGCTGCGCGTCGACAAGATGACCTACGCCGCGCTCGAAGCGGTGCTTCGTCTTTATCTCCACCCCGAGCGGCTCCGGGACGAACTGCCAACGCTCCGTCTGCTCACCCGCGAACGGTCGGACATCGCCGCACAGGCGAGCCGCCTCGCGCCCGCCGTCGCGGAACGGTTGAAGGGCCGGGCCGAGGTTTCCGTCATGGAGACGATGAGCCAGATCGGCTCGGGGGCCCTGCCCGTGGAGACCCTGCCGAGCGCCGCCCTCGTCCTGAGGCCGATGGCCGAGGGCCGCTCCCGCAGCGCGGGCGGGCGTTGTCGCCGTCTCGCCGAGAGCCTTCGGGGGCTTCCGATGCCGGTCATAGGCCGAATCAAGGATGACGCGATCCTGCTCGACCTGCGCACCCTGGAGGATGAGCAGGGCTTCCTCGACAGCCTCTCGGTTTTGTAGCCTTATAGCATCGGCTTTCGAGAGGTTGACGCGTTGCGAGAACTCGCATGCGATGACATCCCGCATGTGATTTTCTGGCAATATGCTAAGGCTGTTGCGCGGGCCGCCTCGGAGCCGGGCGGGCGAGGCGACGTAGAGTATTGGACGAGCGGTCACGATGGCGGACGCGGCAAAGACGATCGACCTTTCGCCTGTCTCGGATCCGCTGCGTCTCGATAACCAGCTCTGCTACGCGCTTTATGCTGCGGCCCACCGCATGACCAAGTCCTACCGGCCGCTGCTGGAGCGCTTAGGCCTCACCTATCCGCAATATCTCGTGCTGCTCGTCCTTTGGGAGCAGGACGGGGTCACAGTGTCCGAGATCGGCCGTCGCCTGCGGCTCGATTCCGGGACGCTGACCCCCGTTCTGAAGCGTCTGGAGGCGGCGGGCTTCCTTCGCCGCACCCGGCGCGCCAGCGACGAGCGGGAGGTCGAGATCGGCCTCACGGCGCAGGGACGCGAACTGAAGAACGAGGCCGTCGCGGTGCGCGAGACGGTGATGTGCCAGCTCGAAATGACCGAGCCGGAGATCCGCAGCCTGCGCCGGGACCTCAGCCTCGTGATCGACCGGCTCGGCGCGGCCGAGTGAGCCTCACCGTCTCAGGCGGTTGCCGAGGACGAAGCCGAACAGCCCCATCAGGATGATGCCCACGGCGCCCTCGATGCCGACTAGAAGGTTGGTGACCCGGCCCGTGGGCTTCAGGCCGATCTCCGGCGGGTTGGCGGTCATCATGTTGAGCGCGCTGTAGCTCAGCAGATCGAGGGGGTTGTAGGTCGGCCCCGCTTCGGGCCCTTCGAGGATGATCAGGCCGCCCGTCAGGCCGTAGAGCACGGCGAAGACGCCGATCAGCAGCGTGAAGGCGCGGGCGATGCGCGACAGGCTCTCACCGTAATCGCACAGCCATTCCACGAAGCGATCCGCGACCCAGCGGTAGCCATGCCGGGTGAGGCCCCGTGCGTCGCGTGCGCGCCAAGCGGCCCGCGCCTGGGCGCCGGCATGATGGCGGCCCATCCGCCGCCCGCGCTTGTAGGCCCAGCTCGCCCCGTCCTGATCGCCGATGCTTTTCCAGTTCTGCTCGAGGGCGAGGTAGCTCGACTGAGCGGCGGCGAAATCGCCTGCTGCCTCTTCGCCGACGGCCCCGCCCAATTGCTCGACATGCATCCGCGTACCGTTGAGCCATGCGCCGGAGAAGCGCGCATGGCGCAGGCGGCACGTCGCGAGGTTGAGCCGCACGAGGTTCGTGTCGGAGAGGTCGGCACCGGAGAAATCGGCGCCGTCGAGCTTCGCCCCCGTGAAGCTCGCCCCGCGCAGGCGCGAGCCCGCCAGAACGGCTTTCGTCAGGCTCGCGCCCTCGAAATCCGCCTGGGTCAGGTTGGCGTCGCCGAGCTTCGCTTCGTCGAGCCGGGCGTCACGGAATGTCGTGTCGTCGGCATCCGCTCCGGTGAAATCGGTGCCCCACAGGTCGGCGCGGCTGAAGTCGGCCCCGTCGAGAAGGCCTTCCGACAGGTTCGCGAAGCGCATCGCGGCGCCGCAGAACCGGGCATCCTCCAGCATGGCCCTCGACAGGCTGACCTGACCGGCCACGACATCGCTGAAATCAGCGCCGGAAAGGTCGCTGTCCGAGAAGTCGGCTTCCTCGAGGATCGCCCCCGCGAGGCGCACCGAGCGCCCGACCGATCCGGCGAGCCGAGCCCGGCGCAGATTCGCTCCGCTGAGGTTCGCATCGTCCATTCGCGCACGGGTAAGGTCGGCGCCCGCGAGCGCGAGCCCGCCGCTCTCTTCGTCCCGCCATGCGGCCGTCTCACCCTCCGGACCCTGAAGGGCGAGGGCGTCGCGGCTGCAATCCAGGCGCGAAAGGTCGAGCCCCGGCGCCGCGAACGGCTCCGATGCCGCGGCTCCGTCGAGCAGGGCCCGCACCCGCTGCTCCGGCAGGGCGGCGCCCAAGGCCTGTGTCGTCTCGTTCATGGCCGATCCATGCCGGAGCGGACGCATCCGCGCCAGCCTTCCGGCCTGCGACGCTCACGCCTGCGCCGTCACCTTCACGGCAACGGACTTGGCGGCGGGCGTCTTGGATTGCGCGTCGTGATGCCAGAGCGGGATCAGCACATTCATCTCAGGGTAGTAGCCGCCACAATTTCCCTGAGGAATATCGTAGGCCACCACGCGCAACCCGCCGAGGCGGCGGCTCACACCGTCGTCGCTGACCGTCTCCACCTCGGCCTGTCCCCCGTCGCGTAGGCCGAGCCGTGCGATGTCGTCGCGGTTCATGAACAGCACGTCGCGCGTGCCGTCGATGCCCCGGAAACGATCGTGATAGCCGTAGACGGTGGTGTTGAACTGGTCGTTCGAGCGCAGCGTGATCAGATCCAGGATGTCGCCGCTTCGCTCGGGCAAATCGGGATCGGCCTCGATCCCCCCAGGTACGGCGAAATTCGCCTTGCCGGTCTCGGTCTCCCACCGCCGCTCCCGGGCGGGGAGCGGCTTGGCGAGCCCACCCGGATCGAACATCCGCCCGTTCAGATCGTGGAACACAGTGGGATAGGTCGCCTCGATCGCCTTGCGGACCAGGGCGTAATCCCCCACCCAGGCATCCCAGTCGATCCGAGGATTGCGGGGCAGGGTCGCTTTGGCGATCCCGGCGATAACCGCAGGCTCGGAGCGCAGTTGCGGGCTGACCGGATCGGATTGGCCGCGCGAGCCGTGGAAGCGGGCGGTCGAATCCTCCATCGAGACGTTCTGCGGCCCGCTCGCCTGCCGGTCGATTTCGATGCGGCCGAGGCAGGGCAGCAGGTAGGCAACCTCGCCGTTCACGAGATGCGAGCGGTTGAGTTTTGTGGCGATCTGCACCGTCAGGCGCTGCTTACGCCATGCGGGCTCCATGACGCCCGTATCGGGCACCGCCCGCAGGAAGTTGCCGCCGAGGCCGATGAAGGCGCGGACGCTGCCATCGAGCACGCCCTCGCAGGTCTCCACCGTGTTGAGGCCCTTCTCCAGCGGCGGCTCGAAGCCGTAGAGTTCGCGCAGCTTGTCGTTCGGCGCCAGTTCCGGTTTCTCGGTGATGCCGACCGTCCGCTGGCCCTGGACGTTGGAGTGGCCGCGCACCGGGCAGATGCCCGCACCGGGCTTGCCGATGTTACCGCGTAGCAGCAGCAAGTTGGCGAGCATCTGAACCGTTTCGGTGCCCCGGCGATGCTGCGTCAGGCCCATCCCGTAGACGCCTATGACCTTCTTGGCACGGGCATAGACCGAGGCTGCGCTCTCGAGGGCGGTGCGGCTCAGACCGGAGCGCCGTTCGAGCGCCGGCCATTCCTGCTCGTCGCAGAATTGCTCGAACGCCTCCAGCCCGTGGGTGTGCTCGGCGATGAAGGCATGGTCGAGAACTGCCGGGCGTCCCGCCGCCCGGGCGTGCCGGTCGGCGGCGAACAATGCTTTGCACATCCCGGTCATGGCCGCGAGATCGCCGCCCGCCTTCACCTGATGGTACTGGGTCGAGATTCGTGTGGAGGACCTCGTCAGCATCTCCACGGGCGATTGTGGATCAGTGAAGCGTTCGAGGCCTCGCTCCTTCAGCGGGTTGAAGGTGATGATCGAGACGCCGCGCTTGCGCGCCTCCTGTAGCGGATGCAGCATTCGCGGCGAGTTCGAGCCGACATTCTGCCCGAAGAAGAAGATCAGGTCGGTTTCCTCGAAATCCTCCAGCCGCACCGTGCCGACCGGCGAGCCGATGGATTGCGGCAGCGCCACCGAGGTCGGCTCGTGGCACATGTTCGAGGAATCGGGGAGGTTGTTGTTGCCGTAGAGGCGCGCGAGTAGCGCCCACATGTAGCTCGCTTCCAGGGAGGCCCGGCCCGACGCGTAGAAGACCACCGATTTCGGATCGAGCGCCTTCAGCTCGCGCCCGATCTCGGCATAGGCCTCTTCCCAGGTGCACGGGCGATAGCGATCGCTGGCGGGGTCGTAGCGCATCGGATGGGTCAGGCGCCCCGCCTCTTCCAGCGCGTAATCGCTCCACGTGAGCAGATCGCTGACCGTGTGCTCGGCGAAGAGGTCCGGAGTGGCTCGGCGGCGGGTCTGCTCCCAGGCGGTCGCCTTGGCGCCGTTCTCGCAATATTCGAAGGCAAGGGGCTTTGCGGGCTTGGCCCACGCGCAGGAGACGCACATGAAGCCGCCCGGCTTGTTCTGCTTGGTGAGCAGCGCGGCACCGGTGACGGGCACGCCCTCCCGCGTCAGGATCTCGACCAAAGAGCGCGCCGAACCCCAGCCACCGGCAGGCCCGTCATAGGGCTCGATTCGCACTGTGCGGGTCCGATCGTCCTCGCTGCCCGTCTGGTCCATGACCGTTCCTTGCCGCATCCCTGGTGTTGCGAGAACGCGGGAGGCGGCGGAACGATCAAAGGCAGGTCGACGCGGGTGTCACGACACGGCGGCGAGCTTGTCCGCCATGGTTTGAACTTTGTCGCGCCGCGTCGAGAAGATCAGCGTGAAGAAAGTGCGCTGGACCCCGAGTTCGGCGAGCCGCGCCTCGCATTTTTCGGCGAGCGCGCAGATGTCCGCCAAGTCGCCGTCGATATTGGTGCCGTTGGGATGCATCGTGGCGTCCAGGCCGCTCGCCTCGATGATCGCCTTGATCTCGCGGACATAGGGCGACACCGAAGGGCCGACGCCCATCGGCACGATGCACAAATCGGCTGACACCTTCATCGCGATCTCCTCGGTTTCCGTCAGAGCGGGTAGCTATACACCGCGATGGTCGCGCCAACCCTCTCCCCGCAGCCGGGGAGAGGGTTTGTCCCTCACGCCGCCCTGACTGTCGCGAGGAAGTTCGCCACCTCCGCGCCGAGACGTTCGGACTGGCGGGACAGTTCGGTCGAGGCGTTGAGCACCTGGGTCGCCGCCGCGCCGGTCTCCTCCGCCGCGCCCGCGACGCTCTCGACGTTCTGCGTCACCTCGCTCGTCCCGGTGGCGGCTTTGTTGACGTTGCGGACGATCTCCTGCGTCGCGGCGCCCTGCTGCTCGACGGCTGCCGCGATGGTGGTGGCGACGCGGCTGATCTCCTCGATCCGCCCCGTGATGTTGCCGATCGCGGCTGCGGCCTCGCCGGTCGCGCCCTGGATCCGGCCAATCTGACCGGCAATCTCGTCGGTCGCCCGCGAAGTCTGGTTCGCGAGTTCCTTCACCTCGGCTGCGACCACCGCAAAGCCCTTGCCGGCCTCGCCAGCCCGCGCCGCCTCGATAGTGGCGTTGAGAGCCAGCAGATTCGTCTGGGACGCGATGTTCGAGATCATCCCGATCACATCTCCGACGCGGGAGGCGACCTCGGTCAATTCGCGGACGAGCGATTCCGTCCGCTGCGCTTCGGTAGCGGCGTTGCGGGCCAAAGCCGCCGAGGAACCGGCCTGCTGGCCGATCTCGTGGACCGAGCAGCCGAGTTCCTCGGCCGCCGCCGCGACGGTGTTCACGTTCGTGGCGGCCTCACGAACCGCGCTGGCCGCGGTCTCGGATTGATTGGCCGTCTCCGTGGCCGTGCTCGCCATGGCGCCCGCCGTGGCCTGCAGTTGGGTCGCCGCCGCCGATACCGAACCGACGATGCCGCCCACCGCCGCCTCGAATGCTCCCGCCATATCGGCTAGGGTCTGGCGCCGCTCCGCTTCGAGCTTGACGCGCTCCTCCTCTACAAGTGCGGCCCGCGCTTCCGCATCCTGCTGGGTGAGGATGCGGATCCGGTCCACCGCGCGGGCGATGTCGCCGATCTCGTCCATCCGTTGCGAGCCGGGAATCGTGACGTTCGCCTTGCCCTCGGCCAAGCCGCGCAGGGCCCCCGTGAGCGTCTTGAGCGGTGTGGTCAGTGTCGTGGAGAACACGAACATGACGAGCAGACCTGCCAGGGTGACGAGGCCGCCGACGACGAATTGCATCAGCAAATCGTTGCGCCCGCGTTCGGCAAGGGCGTCGCCGAGCTTGGCGACATCGGCCATCACCACCGCACGGGGAATGGCGATCAGAACCGACCACGTTTCTCCCGTTCGCCCGAGGCTGATCGGTGTGATGACGCGGATCTCATCGAGCGCCTTGTCGTCGCCCACGAAGCTCGCGCCGGAGCGAAGCGTGTCCGTATAGCCCTGCCATGTGGAGTCGACCTTGGTGAGGGCCGCGCCGATGCCCTCTGCGTGGCGGCTCGACGCGATGACGAGACCCGATTGCGAGACGATGGCGACGTCGCCCTTGCCCTCATAGAGCGACCGGCTGACGCCTTCGATCTGCTTCTGAACGAAGGAGAGGTCGAAATCCGTGCCCGCCACGCCGAGGAAGCGATCCCCATCCATGATCGGAACGGAGATGGTGGCGAGGTAAACCGACTTGCCCTGCACGACGTAAGGGAGGGGGGCCAACATGCTCTCCCGGCCCGAACGCTTCGGTCCGATGTACCAGCCGCCCTTCATCACGCCGTTCGGGTGCAAACGTTCGCTGTCGTACTCGACCAGCGGCTGGATCGCGATCGTCCCATCGGTCGTGCGGGTCCAGTAGGGAAGGGCGCGGCCTGTATGGTCCGAGCCGACGTCCTTCCGGTCGATATAGGCTTCGTCCGAGCCATCGAGGGCGTTCGGTTCCCAGGCGCTATAGGTGCCGTTGAAGTCGGGGTTCCGCTTCAGGACGTTGAGGAGGAAATCGTTGAGCTGGAGGCGGCGGACCCCCTCGCGCGACGCGCTCTTCTTTCCCGCCGCGATGACGGTAAGCGCGCCCGCCGAGTTGCGCGCGGCATTGAAAGCGAAATCGAGCTTGCTGCGGATGGTCGCCGCCTGATTGGCCGCCACCGCTTCCAGATCCTCCTTGGTCTTGCGGTCGAGAATTTCCTCTGTCGAGCGCGAAACCAGCGATGCGGTGTTCGATGAGGCGTACAGACCGTATCCGACGAGGCTCGCGGTAGTCAAAGTCACGCACAGGCCGGACACCGCGATCAAACTGACTTTGACCGAACGCAGTGCGCGCCATCTCGATGAGCCGAAGTGCGTTGATCTTTGCATGGCCGTTTCCCGCGACGCGCGCCTTTCGCACGAGCGAATTCATGCGTGGCGCTGACGCAGCAACATGGAGCTATGCTATTTTCTGACCGCTTAATCGGAGCGTTGTACCTAGGTCTGACCCACGAATGTTCTCCGGTCATTTGAACGTTGATCCAAATCAATGACACGCCAAAACCGAATCTGCCGCCGAAGCCTCCGCTTTGTTTTCGATCAACTCGATGGACTGCCGATTTTTACCGGCCTGAAGCCGTAGCCGACCGAGTTGAGCCGCCCCCGTCGATGGATTCCCGGCCGTCTTTGCGAGCGCAGCGAAGCAATCCAGGGAGGCGCACCGTTCTGAAGCGTCCCGTTGCCCTGGATTGCTTCGATGACGCTCGCAAAGACGGAGGCACGTGAGCCAACTCGGTCGGCCATAGGCCTAGGCCGTTCGGCTCATCCGGCGGCCGCGTTTGCGCTTAAGGACGGCGACGGTCAGTCCCGCGAGAAGCAGCCCGATTCCGGCATTCACTTCCGGAGTCGGGGCTCCCCCGTACTGAGAGCTCGACCCGCCCCTGGCCCCCATATCGAACAGGGTCTCCGCGAAATGACCGCCCGGCGCACCCTTCGAAGCGAATGCGCTCGGCGCACCACCGGAGGCTGAGGCCGAGGCCGGGGCTGAACGCGTCAGGGTCGGCGCCGGGCCGGACTGGAGCAATCGCGGGTCTGGCGTGAATGTAATACCGCTTTGCTGATTGGCGGATGCACTGCCACTTCCAGCGACAGTCAGACTGCACAGACACCGCCCAACGTCATCGAAAAAGCATGTACCTACGTAGTTCATGGCTTTTACTCGTAAGGCGGGCCATGAACGAACTAATTAGACAGCCAAGATCAGGCCGCAACACTTAAATGCAAAAAGTCGCAGTAACTCACAATTAACTTTAACACGACATCCCGCAAAGCTTGTTGCAGAGCGCACTCAAAGATCCGTGAATAGTACGTAGAATGATTGTCGAGAAGCCGAGCCAAGAGAGTTGACTGAAACTCAACGGCGGCAATCCCGTATCGTCATTGCGCCCATAGCGTCGCAACTCGGAGAGGCGGTTCGGCATCGGACTCAACACGTCTCTGAACTGCTTTGCGCCCCGGAGTCCGTGAGGCACTGAAGGAACTGATAGACATCGATTTCGGTCGCCGAGTATCCGCCGCCGTTCTCGTGAACGTCTCGGTGCACCGTGATGAACGACGGGTCATCCGCGGATCGACGACAATCTCGATCCCCGCATAGCCATTCGGGTTGAGTTTCAGCGGTGCTGCAATCGCGCTTCAGATGTGACGCCGAAAATTACGATCTGATCGTAAGCTTGGGGGCTAAACCAGATCGCTAGCCCTCGCCGTGGGCGCCTATGGCGCGAACCATATCGGGGAGCGGTGGAGCGGGTACCGGGAATCGAACCCGGGTATTCAGCTTGGAAGGCTGCTGCTCTACCATTGAGCTACACCCGCGCGACGGCCCGTCTAGCATGCCCGTCGCCGCCTGAGAAGGCGTTCCTTATTATGCGAGACCGAGCGCAGCGCGGGCTTCGGCGGGCGTGGCGACGCGGCGGCCGTGGCGGGTCACTGCTTCCGCCGCGAGGCTGACGAGTTCGGCATTGCTGGCTGCGAGGCGATCCTTCGTAACGCGGATGTTGTCCTCCAGGCCGGTGCGTACGGCGTCCGCGCCGCGTGCCAACGCCCATTCCATCACGGTCGCTTGGTTCCGGCCGATACCGGCGGCGGTCCAGGTGGCTTTCGGCAGGGTGCGACGGCATTCGGCGAGGAGAATGTCGAGCAGGTGTTCCTCTGCCGGCATGGCGTTCTGCACGCCCATGACAAACTGGACATGGGGACGCTCGTCCATCAGGCCCGCCGAGATCAGCCGCTTCGCGCCATGCAGGTGCGACAGGTCGAAGATCTCGATCTCCGGTCGCACGCCGTTGCGCTGCATTTGAGTGGCGAGGTCGGTGACGAGGCTCGCGGCATTCTCGTAGACGATGGTCGGGAAGTTGACCGAGCCCGTCGAGAGGGAGGCCATGTCCGGGCGGTGCTGGAGCGACAGGCCTCGTGCCGCCGGATCGCGCCCACGCCCCCCCGTCGAGAATTGAACGATCATGCCGGGACAGTGCTTGCGCAGGCCCTCTTGCACGGCGGCGAACTTGTCCGGGTCCGAGGATGGGCTCTCGTCATCGTTGCGGACATGGATATGGGCCAGCGTCGCCCCGGCTTCGAAGGCCTGATGGGTCGACTCGATCTGCTCGGCGACCGTCACCGGCACGGCCGGATTGTCCTTCTTGCGCGGCACGGACCCCGTGATCGCGACCGCGATCACCACCGGTGCGTCGTTTCCGGATGCCGCCATGCCGCTTGTCCCGTTCTGTCCTGTTCGCCCCGCCAGGGTGATAACTCTCCGCCGCCCCCGGCTGAACCCCGCGGCGGGAACAACCGGCCTGCTTTGACCGGGCTTGAGTCGCCGCCGGGATCGTTGCACCTCTCGCTGAGTTGCGAAGGGGATGGGGATGGACAACACGGTGCTGGTCCTGAACGGACCGAACCTCAACCTGCTCGGCAAGCGCCAGCCTGAGATCTACGGCCGCGCCACGCTCCATGATGTCGAGGACCTTTGCCGCGTCACTGCTGCCGAGTTCGGCCTGAGCGTCGAGTGCCGCCAGAGCAACGCCGAGCACGTGCTGATCGACGCGATCCACGAGTTCCGGGTCGCTTGCGCGGGCATCGTCATCAATGCCGGGGCCTACACGCATACGTCCGTGGCCATCCTCGACGCGCTTAACGCCTGCGAGGTGCCGGTGATCGAGTGCCACATCTCGAATGTGCATCGCCGTGAGGAATTCCGGCACCATTCCTACATCTCGAAGGCGGCCACCGCCGTGATGGCCGGATTCGGCATCCAGGGTTATGCGCTGGCGATCCGCCACCTCGCGCATCTGCGCGCGGGCAAGGCTTGACGCCCGCCGCCGATGGCCTGAGGACACGACAGAAATCCGCACTCCCCGAAAGCCGTGACATGACTTCCTACTTGCCGATCGACCGGAAGCTGATCGCCCGTGAGGCGGCCAAGATGTTCCTGGAGATCGAGGCCGTCCATTTCTACAAGGGCGAGCCCTTCAAGTTCACCTCCGGTTGGGCGAGCCCGGTCTATACGGATTGCCGAAAGATCATCTCCTTTCCCCGGCTGCGTTCCGCGCTGACCGACTTCGCCGTGTCGACCATCGTGCAGGAGGTCGGCTACGAATCGCTGACGCACATCGCTGGCGGCGAGACCGCAGGCATCCCCTTCGCCGCCTGGATCGCGGATCGTCTCGCCCTGCCGATGCAGTATGTCCGGAAGAAGCCCAAGGGCTTCGGCCGCAACGCGCGCATCGAGGGCGAGGTGGTGGACGGCGCCAAGACCCTTCTGGTCGAGGATCTGGCGACCGACGGGCGCAGCAAGATCAACTTCTGCACCGCGTTGCGCGAGGCCGGGGCCACGGTCGAGCATTGCTTCGTGCTGTTCTACTACGACATCTTCCCGGACAGCGACGCACTGCTGAAGGAACACGGCCTGAAGATGCATGCCCTGACCACGTGGTGGGACGTGCTGGAAGTCGCCAAGGAGGCGGGCACGTTCGACCCCGCGACGTTGAAGGAAGTCGAGAGCTTCCTGCACGAGCCGGCGACCTGGTCCTCCGCCCATGGCGGCATTTCCGCCTTCGGCCAGGGCTGAACCCGCCATGGCCGCGTCCTCCCTCGACCGCCTCGTCATCCGCAAGCCCGACGACTGGCACATCCATCTGCGCGACGGCGCCATGCTGCGCGCGGTGCTGCCCTACACGGCGGCCCAGTTCGCCCGCGGCATCATCATGCCGAACCTCGTCCCGCCGGTGACGACGGTCGACGCGGCCTCGGCCTATCGCGAGCGCATCCTGGCGGCTTTGCCGGAGGGGCAGAGCTTCACGCCATTCATGACCTGCTACCTCACGGACGCCACGAGTCCGGATGAGATCGAGCGGGGCTTCTCCGAGAAGGTCTGGATCGCGGCCAAGCTCTATCCGGCGGGCGCCACGACCAATTCCCATGCGGGCGTCACCGATCTCGCGAAGATCGCTCCCGTGTTGGAGCGTATGGAGCGGATCGGCATGCCGCTCCTGATCCACGGCGAGGTCACGGATGCGGCGGTCGACATCTTCGACCGCGAGGCGGTGTTCATGGAGACCAAGCTCCTGCCGCTGCTCTTCCGCCACCAGGGCTTGAAGGTGACGGTGGAGCACGCCACCACCGCCGAGATCCTCGACGTGGTTCGCGCTCACGCGCCGCGCGTGGCGGCGACGATCACGCCGCATCACCTCGTCATCAACCGCACCTCGCTCTTCCAGGGTGGCCTGCGCCCACACCTGTATTGCCTGCCGGTGGCGAAGCGCGAGCGGCACCGCCTCGCCCTGCGTAAGGCGGCGACCTCCGGCGAGACCTGCTTCTACATCGGCACCGATACGGCGCCGCACCCGGTCGGCGCCAAGGAATCGGCCTGTGGTTGCGCGGGCGTGTTCTGCGGTCCCACCGCGCTCCAGACCTACGTGCAGGTCTTCGATGAGGAGGGGGCGCTCGACAAGTTCGAGGGCTTCGCGTCCCTCAACGGCGCCCGCTTCCACGGCCTGGAGCCGAACGCCGAGACCATCACCCTGGAGCGGCGACCGGGCCGGACGCTTGCCTGCGTCGCGGTGGACGAGACCGAGGTGGTCGTCTTCCGGGGCGACGAAACCCTTCCTTGGACGATCGGGAGCGAATGACCATGGCGAGCGCGGATGGAATCACCGCGCTCGGCGCGGTTCACCTCTCCGCTGCCATACGGGGGCGGGCGATGTCCTGCGCGGAGGTGATGCGCGCCTATCTCGACCGGATCGCGCGTCTCAACCCGACCTTCAACGCCATCGTCGCCCTGCGCGACGAGGCGGAGCTGATGGCCGAGGCGGCGCAGGCCGATGCCAAGCTCGCACGGGGCGAGCCGGTCGGACTGCTCCACGGGTTCCCGCTGGCGGTGAAGGATCTCGATCCCGTCCGTGGCCTGCCTTTCACGCAAGGCTCGCCGATCTTCGCGAATCGCATCGCGGAGGCCGATTCGATCATGGTCTCGCGCCTGCGCGCGGCCGGAGCGATCTTCATCGGCAAGACCAACATCCCCGAATTCGGGCTCGGCTCGCACAGCTTCAATCCGGTCTTCGGCGTCACCGGCAACGCCTATGATCCAACGAAGACCGGCGGTGGATCGAGCGGGGGCGCGGCGGTGGCCGTCGCCCTACGGATGCAGCCGGTGGCGGACGGCACCGACCATGGCGGATCGCTGCGCAACCCGCCCGCCTACAACAACGTCTACGGCCTGCGGACCTGCTGGGGGCGCATTCCCGCCGAGACGCCGGATGTGTTCAGCCCCGGCCTCAGCGTTCACGGCGCCATCGGGCGCACGCCCGCCGACATCGCGCTGATGCTCTCGGTGCAGGCGGGTTACGATCCCCGTTGCCCGAACTCGATCAGGCAGGACCCAGCGGGCTTCGCGGCACCCCTGGAGCGTGATTTCCGGGGCGTGCGAATCGCGTGGGTTGGGGATTTCGGTGGCCGGATCCCGTTCGATCCCGGCGTGCTGGAGACCTGCCGCGCGGCGCTCGCGGCCTTCGAAGATGTCGGCTGCCTCGTGGACGAGGCGGTGCCGGACTTCGACATCGAGCAGGTCTGGAACGATTGGGGGGTTCTGCGCGCCTTCACCGTCTCGGCAAATCTGCGTCCGCTGGTGGAGGATCCCGCGCATCGGGCGATGATGAAGCCCGAAGCGGTGTGGGAGGCCGAACGCGGCCTCAGCCTCAGCGCCGATCAGGTGATGGCGGCGCAGGTCGGCCGGACCCGGTGGTACGACGCGCTGCGCCGGTTCATGGAGGTCTACGACTTCGTCGTGATGCCGACCGCGCAGGTCTTCCCCTTCGACACCGCTCAGCGTTGGCCGGAGACGGTCGGCGGGCGGGCCATGGACACCTATCATCGCTGGATGCAGATCGCGGTGCCCGCCACCATGGCGGGCCTGCCCGCGCTCGCGGTCCCTGCCGGTTTCGGACCGGGCGGCCTGCCGATGGGCATTCAGATCGTCGGGCGCAATCACGGCGAGCTGGCCTGTCTGCAGCTCGGCGCTGCGTACGATGCGGCGAGCGGCTGGGTGCGGCGCTATCCGCCTCCGGCTGCGTGAAAGCCCTCCTGTTGCGGCAGGAGGGCTTGGCATCCCAGGTCGTTGACCGCGTCTTCCACACGGAGTATGACGCGCAATCCGTGACGCACGAGCCTCCCGAATGGTCGGGGCCGTTGCGCCGGGCAGGGTTCGGTTTTCCGATGCGCTTGGTTCTTATTGTAGCGGGAGCGTCACCAACCGGGCGGCCTTGAACCAGGCCGCTGACCGGCTGGTGACGCATGAAGGGTCCCTCGGGGCCCTTTTTTGTTGCCTGCGACAAGCACATCGGAGCAAAGGACGGCCGGAAAGGCCAGAGGACGAGGAGACGGAGCATGGGCGGCGAGGTCATGACCGGGGCCGAGATGGTCATCCGGGCGTTCCAAGATCAGGGCGTGGACACGCTCTTCGGTTATCCGGGCGGCGCGGTGCTGCCGATCTACGACGCGCTGTTTCACCAGGAGCATGTGAAGCACATCCTCGTGCGCCACGAGCAGGGCGCGGTCCACGCGGCCGAGGGCTATGCCCGCTCGTCCGGCAAGGTCGGCTGCGTGCTCGTCACCTCGGGCCCCGGCGCCACCAATATTGTGACCGGCTTGACCGATGCGATGCTGGATTCGATCCCGCTCGTCTGCATCACCGGTCAGGTTCCGACGCACCTGATCGGCACGGACGCGTTCCAGGAATGCGACACTGTCGGCATCACCCGGCACTGCACGAAGCATAACTACCTCGTCAAATCGATCGAGGACCTGCCGCGCATCCTGCACGAGGCGTTCTACGTCGCGAAGAACGGTCGCCCCGGGCCGGTCGTCATCGATCTGCCGAAGGACATCCAGTTCGCCACGGGCCTCTACGAGCGCCCCGCCACGATGCGGCACAAGACCTACAAGCCCGCCGTGAAGGGTGATGCCGAGCGTATCCGCGCGGCGGTCGAGCTGATGGCGACCGCCAAGCGTCCGGTCTTCTACACCGGCGGCGGCGTCATCAATTCCGGCCCGGAGGCGTCGCGCCTGTTGCGCGAACTCGTCGCCGAGACGGGCTTCCCCATCACCTCGACGCTGATGGGCCTGGGCGCCTACCCGGCCACGGACGAGAAGTTCCTGGGCATGCTCGGCATGCACGGAACCTACGAGGCCAACCTGTCGATGCACGAATGCGACGTGATGATCTGCATCGGCGCGCGGTTCGATGATCGCATCACCGGCCGCCTCGACGCGTTCTCGCCCTTCTCGAAGAAGATCCACGTCGATGTCGACGCCTCCTCGATCAACAAGGTCGTGAAGGTCGATGTCGGGATCGTCGGCGATTGCGGCTCGGTGCTGGCCGACATGCTTGAGGCGTGGCGTGCCCTGCCGTCGAAGCCCGACAAGTCGAACCTCGAGGGCTGGTTCCAGAAGATCCGCGCCTGGAAGGCGCGCGATTGCCTCGCCTATTGGCCGTCGGGCACGATCATCAAGCCGCAATACGCGGTGCAGCGGCTCTACGAGGCGTGCAAGGATCGCAAGACCTTCGTCACGACTGAGGTTGGCCAGCACCAGATGTGGGCGGCGCAGTACTTCAAGTTCGACGAGCCGAACCGCTGGATGACCTCCGGCGGCCTCGGCACCATGGGTTACGGCCTGCCGGCGGCCATCGGCACGCAGCTCGCCAACCCGGATGGCTTGGTCATCGACATCGCGGGCGAAGCCTCGATCCTGATGAACATCCAAGAGCTGTCGACGGCGATCCAATATCGCCTGCCGGTCAAGGTGTTCATCTTGAACAACGAGTACATGGGCATGGTCCGCCAGTGGCAGGAGCTGCTGCACGGTTCGCGCTACTCGCAGAGCTATTCCGAGAGCTTGCCGGACTTCGTGAAGCTGGCCGAGGCCTACGGCGCCAAGGGCATGCGGTGTGAGAAGCCGGGCGACCTGGACGCGTCGATCGCGGAGATGCTCGCCTATGACGGACCGGTCCTGTTCGACTGCGTGGTCGACAAGACCGAGAACTGCTTCCCGATGATCCCCTCGGGCAAGGCGCACAACGAGATGCTGCTCTCCGACTATCTCGGCGAGACCGGCGTCGAGCTGGGCGACGTGATCTCCGAGGAAGGGAAGATGCTCGTCTGACCCGACCGGCGAAGGGGTGATCAGCCGTGTTTGCCGGCCTCAGCCTCGCGGATGCTGCCCTTGCGCAGCATCCGCAGCGCCAGGGTGAGGCGCCGTCCGAACCCACGCACCGGCACGTCGGGCCACGCGTCGTGGTGGCTCGGATCGAGGTGCGGGGTCGCGGCGGCGCGTTCGGCAGGGCTCGCGGCGGATCGCTTGCGCAGGGTCACGTAGAACTCGATCGTATTCCGCTGCGTCGGCTCGATGCGGGCGATCTCGAAGGGGATCAGCCCGAGTTCGATCACGTCGCGGAACACGGCGAGGAAACTCACTGGCGTGTAGACGGTGCAATGGGTGTCGACGTAGCTCCCATGCTCGGCGACGCTGCGGGCATCCGCGAGGGCTCGGCTCAACTGCCCTTCAAAGATCGGACCCGGCGCGCGCTCCGTTCCGGCCCAGACGGCGGCGGCATCGACCTCCGCCACGCGGGACACGTAGTCAAAGACCTGAATCGGGCTCGCGATTGTCGCGCCTGTCAGATGGTGGCCGACGAGATCCGCCGTCGTGGAAGGTCTGCGGTGAAAGTCGAAGGTGAATCGCTTGTCGGGCACGGCCAGGAAGATCACCCCGTCCTCGCGCAGGACGGCGGCCAGATCGTTCAGCCAGCCCAGCGGGTCGGGAATGTGCTCCATGACGTGGCTCGCCACGATGTAGTCCACAGGCGAACGGGGGCCGAGGGCTTCCGCGAGGCTCTGGTGTTCGAGGACGAGATCGACATTGACGATGGGCTGCGCCTGCGCTCCGACGACCGAAGGGTGTCCGGCGTATTTGGCGCGGAGGTCTTCGGTGGAGCGGTGGTCGGCGTAGAGGATCTCACCGTCCTCGCGCCGGATCAACGGTCGGTTCAACGGCCCGAGCTCGACGCCGAGGCGTCCGCGTGGGCTCACGGCTTCAAGGGCGCGCTGTCGGGCTGTCATCGGCCGCGCCGTTATCACGCGTCTTCGGGAGCGTCCAGGCGACCTTCCGGGACGGGACTTCACGGGAAACGGCCGGGAACGGGCCGCAACGACAGGACGGGACCAAGGGCATGAACGCGATGAACACCCACTACCCGGAGCCGGTCCGGGTCGAGGCGGTCAACCGTCACACCCTTGCGGTGGTGGTCGACAACGAGCCGGGCGCGCTCGCGCGGATCTCGGGAATGTTCTCGGGGCGGGGCTACAACATCGAGAGCCTGACCGTGTCCGAGGCCGAGGAGGCGCGCCACATCTCGCGCATCACCATCGTGACCACGGGCACCAACGCCGTCATCGATCAGATCAAGGCCCAGCTCGACCGTCTCGTCTCGGTGCACCGCGTCGTCGACCTGACCCTTCAAGGCAACGCGCTGGAGCGCGAGATCTGTCTCGTGAAGGTGAAGGGCGAGGGCGAGCACCGGAGCGAGGCACTGCGCCTCGCCGCCGCCTTCGGCGCCAAGACGCTGGACGCGACACTTAACTCGTTCGTCTTCGAGCTGACCGGCTCGACCGAGGAGATCGATCGCTTCGTGCGTCTGATGAGCGTGATCGGCCTCGTCGAGATCTGCCGCACCGGCATCGCCGCGATGAGCCGGGGGGCGGAGCCGCTCTGAGCGGCGACTGCCACTCGCCATCATCGTAGGGGCGTGTCGATCCCAGCGCCCCGTCAAAATTCGCGAAGCAGGCTCATGACCCGCACCCTCTACTACGCCCCCGGCGCCTGTTCATTGGCAGCGCACATCATCCTCGAGGAATCGGGCCTTCCCTACGAGGGCAAGGCGCTCGATCTCGCGAAGGGCGATCAGCGTTCGGGTCAGTACCTCGCCATCAATGACCGGGGCCGCGTTCCGGCGCTGTCGGAGGACGGTTGGGTGCTCACCGAATGCGCGGCCATCATGCGCCACATCGCCCGGCAGGTGCCCGACAAGGGGCTGTGGCCGAGCGATCTGCGCGACATGGCCACGACCGACGAATGGCTCGGCTGGCTCGCCTGCAATCATCACGTCACGTACGCGCATGTTCGCCGCGTCGAGCGCTACACGGACGACGAGGAGGCCTTCGAGGGCATCCGCGCGAAGGCTGCCGACACCTATGGCGACCTCTGCACCATGACCGAAGTGCGCCTCTCTCATGGGGGGTGGGCGGTCGGCGAGAGCTACGGCGTCGTGGACGCCTACCTGCTCGTGTTCTGGCTGTGGGGACGCGGCCAAGTGCTGAAGTTCGACATGGCCGGGCGCTTCCCGGCTTGGACCGCACATGCCAAGCGCGTCGCCGCCCGCCCGGCGGTTCAAGCGGTGCTCGCTCGCGAAGGGCTGACCCCGCCGGTCTGACGACAGGATCGCTCCGACAGGACAGCTCTGTACGGTTTGGCCTTCCGTTCAGGGTCTTGCGCGGCTAAAAGCCCGCGCATCGCACGGCCGCACACCCAACGAGCGCCCGCGCGCGCTCATCGTTTATTCTGAAGGAAGAAGCCGCCATGCGGGTCTATTACGATCGCGACGCCGACCTGAACCTGATCAAGGGCAAGAAGGTCGCCATCGTCGGTTACGGCAGCCAGGGCCATGCCCACGCGCTCAACCTGCGCGATTCGGGCGTGAAGGACATCGTCATCGCCCTGCGCGAGGGCTCCGCCACCGCCAAGAAGGCCGAGCACGAGGGCTTCAAGGTGCTCAACGTCGCCGAGGCCGCCAAGTGGGCCGACGTGGTGATGATGCTCACCCCCGACGAGTTGCAGGGCGACATCTACCGTGAGTCGCTGGCTGGCAACATGAAGCAGGGCGCTGCCCTCCTGTTCGCCCACGGTCTGAACGTGCACTTCAACCTGATCGAGCCGCGCGCCGATCTCGACGTGCTGATGGTCGCCCCGAAGGGCCCGGGCCACACCGTGCGCTCCGAATACCTGCGTGGCGGCGGCGTGCCGACGCTCATCGCCATCGCCCAGGACGCGAGCGGCAACGCCCATGATCTCGGCCTGTCTTACGCGTCCGCCAATGGCGGCGGCCGCGCCGGCATCATCGAGACCACCTTCAAGGAAGAGTGCGAGACCGACCTGTTCGGTGAGCAGGCCGTGCTTTGCGGCGGCCTCGTCGAGCTCATCAAGGCCGGCTTCGAGACCCTCGTCGAGGCGGGCTACGCCCCCGAGATGGCCTATTTCGAGTGCCTGCACGAGGTGAAGCTGATCGTCGACCTCATCTACGAGGGCGGCATCGCCAACATGAACTACTCGATCTCGAACACCGCCGAGTACGGCGAGTACGTGACGGGTCCGCGCATCATCACGCCCGAGACCAAGGCCGAGATGAAGCGCGTGCTGAACGACATCCAGTCGGGCACCTTCACCCGCAACTGGATGCTGGAGAACAAGGTCAACCAGACCTCGTTCAAGGCCACCCGCGCCAAGCTCGCCGCTCATCCGATCGAGGAGGTTGGCACCAAGCTGCGTGGCATGATGCCGTGGATCTCCGAGAAGGCGCTGGTCGACAAGTCCCGCAACTGATCCCCTCATCCGTGAGGTGAGTGGGCCGGCTCCAGAGATGGGGCCGGCCCTTTTCTTTGCGCGCCGCCTCTGAAATGAACGGCTCAACCAAAAATGGGAGGAGCTGTTGGATTCCCTATACGGCGATGCGCATCGCGCGCTGCAGGACGATTTCGGGACGACCAAGCTCGCCGATCTGCTCGACAAGCATCACGTCCATCATGCCCTCGATGATCAGGACCGCGCCTTCATCGAAACGCGGGACATGTTCTTTCTCTCGACGGTGGACGCGCAGGGAAACCCAACCGTCTCCTACAAGGGCGGCCCGACCGGCGTCGTGAGGGTCCTCGGCGACAAGGAACTGGCTTTCCCCGGCTATGATGGGAACGGCATGTTCCTCTCGATGGGCAACATCACCGGCCAGGGGAAGGTCGGCATGCTGTTCATCGACTTCGAAACGCCCCATCGCCTGCGGCTTCAGGGCGTGGCCCGGCTGATCAAGGACGACCCGCTGATCGGCTCTTTCCCGGAGGCGCAGTACATCGTGCGTGTCGAGGTCGAGTCGGTCTGGGTGAACTGCCCCCGTTACATCCATCGCTACACGAAGGTCGAGCAGAGCCGCTACGTGCCGAAGGATGGCGAGGAAACGCCTTTGGCACAGTGGAAGCGGCTCGATTTCATCCAGCCGGTCATCGCGGACGAGGATCGGGCTCGGGTTGAAGCCGAGGGCCAACTCGATCTCGAAGCCTATGGCGAACTCGTCGCACGCGGGAAGGCCTGAGATCCAACGTCCTTGCGAACGGAGGGAAGCAATCCAGGAGCGGAGGGCCGCGTCCGGACGTGGCGGATCCCTGGATTGCTTCGCGACACTCGCAAAAACGGAGGTCTTCAGGACCGACGGCGCGCGACGATGAAGACGCGTGGGAAGGCCAGAAGCCGCCGCCCGTCGGTGCGGGGCGGGTAGGATGCATCGATCGCCGCCTCGTAGGCCGCGAGGAAGCCCGCTCGCTGAGCCTCGTCCAACGGGTCAATGAAGGGGCGCAGCCCCGTCGCGCTGACCCAGGAGACGATCGCCGCCGCATCCGTCATGCGGTGGTGATAGGTGGTGCGCCAGACATCGACCTCATCCGCCAGCGGCGCGAGGAGATCGTAATAGGCCGCGGGCTCCAGCATGCGTCCGAGGCGCCCGGCCACGGTCGGATCGCCGATGGCGGCGGCCCAGGGGCCGGACGCCGCGACTTCGCGCATCATCCGGTGCGATGGCTCGGACAGGTTGTCGGGCATCTGCACCGCGAGTACGCCGCCCGGCGCCAGAAGCCCGAACAGGCGCGGCAGCAGGCTGTGGTGGTCCGGCAGCCATTGCAGCACGGCGTTGGCGTAGATCAGGTCCGGTGCCTGCTCCGGCTCCCAGGTCGCCGCATCCGCGAGGGCGAAGCGCAGATGGGGGAGGCGGGCCCGCGCGCTGTCCAGCATGGCGGGAGAGGTGTCGAGCCCGACGATCTCGGCGTCAGGGAAGCGGGCGGCGATGAGGGCGGTCGAGTTGCCCGGCCCGCAACCAAGATCGAAGGCCAGGGACGGCCGGTCGAGGAGCACCCGCGCGAGGAGATCGCCCGCCGGGCGAGTCCGTTCATCCTCGAAGCGGGTGTAGAGGGCGGGGTTCCAATCGGCCACGTCGGGTTCCCCTCTGGTGTCAGCGGCAGCCGAGCTGATCCGCGAGATCCGCGAGATCGGAGGCGGCGAAAGTAACGGGGACGCTGGGCGCGGTCTCGCCCCCGGCGGGTCCATGCTCCGAGGGCCTTGCGATATGCGCGGTGGCGAGACCGTGGCTCGCCGCCGCCGCGAGGTCGTCCGAATGGGCGGCGACCATCATCGTCTCCTCCGGCGCGAAACCGAAGGCCGCGACGGCGTCGCGATAGAGTGCGGGCTTCGGCTTGTAGTCGCGGGAATAACCTGCTCCGAGTACCGCATCGAAGACGAGGCCGTTGCGGCGGGCGAGATCGACCATCAGCCGCACCGGGCCGTTGGAGTTCGGCGCGAGCAGGAAGCGCTGGCGCAGCCGGGCCAAGGCGGCGGGAACCTCGGGCCATGCATCGAGGCGGTGCCATGCCTGCACCAACTCGGCCCGTATTTCATCGGACACGTTGGCGACCCCGAATTGCGCGAGCACCTCGGGGAGCGATTCGGCATGCAGGATGTCGAGATCGACATAGGGGCGGGTGCCGGAGCGCACCGTCTCCATCGAGGGCTGGTAGCGCTTGCGCCACGCATCGGCGAAGGCGCCCGCATCCAGTTCGGGGGCCTGCGCGCAGAGGAGGCGCCGCGCGTCCCGCGCGACGCCGGAGCGCCAGTCCATCAGCGTCCCGAAGACGTCGAAGACCAGTGCCCGGATCGTCATCCCCGCTGTCTCCGCACGAAGCCGACGATGTCCTTCACCGAATCGAGGGTCTGCTGCGCAATGGCCTCGGCCCGCTCGGCACCATCCGCGAGGACGGCTTCGATGTGGCCGGGATCGGCCGAGAGACGGCGCATCTCGGCGGCGATGGGCGCGAGGCTCGACACGGCGAGGTCGGCGAGCGCCGGTTTGAACGCCGAGAATTGCGCGCCGCCATGGTTACGCAGCACATCCTCGCGGGTCGTGCCCGCGAGCGCGGCGTAGATGCCGACGAGGTTGTCCGCTTCCGGCCGCTCCTTCAGTCCCGCGACCTCGGAGGGCAGGGGCTCGGGATCGGTCTTCGCCCGGCGGATCTTCTGCGCGATGGCGTCCGAATCGTCGGTCAGGTTGATGCGCGAATTGTCCGAAGGGTCGGACTTCGACATCTTCTTCGTACCGTCACGGAGCGACATCACCCGGGCCGCCGGGCCGCCGATGATCGGCTCGGTGATGGGGAAGAAGCCGCCCTCATGCCCCTGCGCGGCGATGGACGACCCGAAATCGGTGTTGAACTTCTGCGCGATGTCGCGGGTCAGCTCCAGATGCTGCTTCTGGTCTTCGCCCACCGGCACATGGGTGGCGCGATAGGCGAGGATGTCGGCGGCCATCAGCACGGGATAGTCGTAGAGACCGATGGAGGCGTTCTCCCGGTCCTTGCCTGCCTTCTCCTTGAACTGGGTCATGCGGTTCAGCCAACCGAGGCGGGCGACGCAATTGAAGATCCAAGCGAGTTCGGCGTGCTGCGGCACCTGGCTCTGATTGAACACGATGGACCGTTTCGGATCGATCCCGGAGGCGAGGAAGGCTGCCGTGACCTCGCGGATCTGCCCGCGCAAGGCGTCCGGGTCCTGCCAGACTGTGATCGCGTGAAGATCCACCACGCAATAGAGGCACTGCGCCTCGCGCTCCTGCATCTCCACGAAGCGGCGGATGGCGCCGAGATAATTGCCGAGGTGGAGGTTTCCGGTCGGCTGAACCCCGGAGAAGACCAATTCCTTGAACGCGGCCATCGGCGCCGATCCTGACAGTGTGGGGCCGGTATCGTGTGGTCACGTCTCGCCAGCCGGGCGGCGGTTAGTGGCACCCGGGGCGAGGGGGGGTCAAGACGATGCGCGCCCTCAGGGCTCGCGCATCTCGCGCAGTGCGCTCGGGCAGAGATCGACCAGGGGGCAGCGTCCACAGGCCGGGCGGCGATGGTGGCAGACCTGCTGGCCGTGCAGCATCAGGATCTCGTGGTTGTCGTAGAGATCCTGAGCCGTCCAGTCGGCGGGCAACTGAGCAAGCAGGAGGATGTGGGCCGGGCCGAGGCCGACCTTCTTGCCGATGAGGCCGAGGCGTTGGGCAACACGATGATGGTGGCTGTCGACCGGCAGCGCCCGCATCCGAAGCGACGAGAACGACAGCACCGCTGCGCTCGTCTTGGGACCGATACCCGGGAACTGTTCCAGCCAAGCCCGCGCCTCCGGAGGCGAGAGTTCGGCGAGGAAATCGAGACTGAGGCGTCCTGCGCGGGCCTGGATCGCGCTGAGGATGGCGCGAATGCGCGGCGCCTTGAGTTCAGGCCACGTCACCCCGGCGATGAGCTCCTCGATCTCGCTGGTCTCGGCCTGCATCACCTCGTCCCAGGTGGGGAAGCGCTCGCGCAGAGCCTTGAAGGCCTTGCCGGAGGCGGCGTTGCGGGTCCGGTGCGAGAGCAGCGCCGAAATCAACTCTGAGAGCGGTTCCTTCTCGCTGAAATACGGGATCGGGCAGTGATAGACGCTGCAGAGCCGCGCATGGACCAGAAGCGCGAGGTCCGATCCGGCCGGTGCGGCCGTCTCGTTGGCAGGCGGCATGGCCGATGACGGCGCATGATCGTTCGCGGCAAACATGACCGACAAATCACACGCAACTTGGCCGCGTTCCCGCCCCATGGTGGAGGCGGCAAAATGTCCATCCTCGCTCGGCCCGGGCAGGCGAGCGAGGCGTCCTCCCCTCGCGAACGTCATTTCAGCAACGCGTAGATGTTGACGTCGAGGCCATCGTCCGCACCGTCCTTCAGGTCGGTCACGTACTCTTCCATGAACTTGTCCTGCACCACGATGTCCTTGGCATCGAGGTAGGCGGTCAGGGTCTCGTAGGTGCCGTCGATACCTTCGTAAGACCCCCGATGAGCGAAGCGCAGGGCCCTGCCCGAGGGCGTCGTGCCGAAGCGCAGGCCGTCCTCCATCGCGGGGGGCGGACTCGGAACGGCGGCCACGGGGATCATGGCGTCGAACTCGAAACCCGAATCCTCAGTCTTGGTGAAGACGGCGAGCGGACGCCCGGCGGGCTTCAGCCCCGCCTTGGCGAGGTCGGCCTCGATCTGAGCGAAGGCCTTCTTGAGGTTCTGCACCGCCTCTTCCCAGGTCGCCTTGCCGGTGAGGATGGCGGCGGGCTTGGCCGGAAGAGTCACTTCATCGACATCGCCGGGCTCGGCAGGCTTGGCGACGAGGGGCGGACGCGTCGGGTCGGCGGGCTGCGCGGCCTGCCCGGCGGGCGGCGGCGCGATCGCCTGTTGCGGGGCCGGCGCCGCGCTCTTGTCGGGGTCGGCCGGAGGATTCGGCGCGGTGGTGGTCGGCAGCGGATTGGTCTGGGCCGGAGATGGTGGCTGCTGCGCCGCCAGGGGCTGAACGAAGGCAAGCCCAACGGCGGCGGCGCAGAGCGCGGGAACGAGACGGCGGCAGCGGGTCACGCGGGGGGGCTCCCATCGGCGGCGGCGACTCGGGGTCTCGCGGCAGCCGCCTCCAAGTTAATCGCAGTCGAGCGGCCCTGCGAGGGCATCCGCCATCGGCCTCTGCATGTGCGGCGGATCTGCAACGCTGCAGCGCCCTCGCGCTGATGCGCCGGGTTTGCCATAAGCCCCCGAACCCCTCCGGCTGATCTTTCCGTATGAGCGCACTCGCCCATCGACGTTTCCTGAAGATGCACGGCGCCGGCAACGCCATCGTGGTGCTCGACCTGCGCGGCACGCCCCTGCGCGTGTCCGCCGCCGAAGCGCGGGCCATCGCGGCCGATCCCGGCTCGTCCTTCGATCAATTGATGGTGTTGCACGATCCCGTGACCACGGAGACCGACGCCTTCATGCGGATCTACAACACGGATGGGTCGGAATCCGGCGCTTGCGGCAACGGCACGCGCTGCGTGGCCTTTGCGATGCTCGACGATCCGGCCATGGCTCGTCCGGCCGAGGGCGGGCGGCTTCTGCTGGAAACGAGCGCCGGGCGCGTCGGCGTGCGGCGCAATTCCGAGCGGTCCTTCACGGTCGATATGGGCCGCCCGCATCTCGCCTGGGACGAGATCCCCCTGGCCGAGCCCTTCCCCGATACCCGTCGCATCGAATTGCAGATCGGGCCCATCGATGCGCCCGTGCTGCATTCGCCGGGGGTCGTGAATATGGGCAACCCGCATGCCGTGTTCTTCGTGGACGCGGACCCGGACACCTATGATCTCGGCCGGATCGGGCCGCTCCTCGAGAACCACCCGGTCTTTCCCGAACGCGCCAACATCTCGGTGGCCCAGGTGCTCGGCCGCGAAGCGATCAAGCTCCGGGTTTGGGAGCGTGGCGCCGGTCTGACGCTCGCCTGCGGCACGGCGGCCTGCGCCACGGTCGTGGCGGCCTCGCGCCTGCGCATGATCGGGCGTCAGGCCAATGTCAGCCTGCCCGGCGGGGACCTGTTCGTGGAGTGGCGAGCGGACGACCATGTGCTGATGACCGGCCCGGTCGCTCTGGTCGCGGAAGGCACCTTCGCGCCGGAGCTTTTCGCCGGGATCGGCTGATGCAGGACCGGCCCGACATCGTCGAGACCCTGTCCTTCGGGTGCCGTCTCAACATCGTCGAGACCGAGGCGATGCGCCGCCTCGCCGCGACGGACGGGCGCCCGCGACTCGTCGTCAACACCTGCGCCGTGACGCAGGAGGCCGGGCGGCAGGCGCGCAAGGCCATCCGCAAGGCGGCGCGCGCGCGGCCCGAGGCAGAGATCGTCGTGACCGGCTGCGGCGCCGAGGTCGAGACCGAAGCCTATCGCGCCATGCCCGAGGTTTCCCGCCTGATCGGCAATGCCGAGAAGCTTCGCCCCGCCGCCTGGGCGGGTGCCGCGCGGGGACCCGGCGCGGTGATGGACACCCTCACCGCCGAACCCGCCGGTGTTGCGGGCATGGCAGGGCATACCCGCACCTTCATTCCCGTTCAGAACGGCTGCGACCACCGCTGCACCTTCTGCGTCATTCCCTTCGGACGCGGGCGGTCGCGCTCGGTCCCGGCCGACGCCGTGATCGAGGAGGTCGCACGCGCGGTCGAGGCGGGCGGTCGCGAGGTGGTGCTGACGGGTGTCGATCTCACGGCCTACGGGCGGGACCTCGATGAGGGTCTCTCCCTTGGCGGCCTTGTGCTGCGGATCCTCGCCGAAGTGCCGGATCTTGCCCGGCTCCGCTTGTCCTCCATCGACTCGGTCGAGGTGGACGACGCCCTTCTTCAGGCCATCGCAGGCGAGCCCCGGCTGATGCCGCACCTGCACCTGTCCCTGCAGGCGGGTGACGACCTCATCCTCAAGCGGATGAAGCGGCGGCATAGCCGGGCGGATGCGATCCGCTTCTGTGAAGCCACCCGCGCCGCACGTCCCGGCCTCGTCTTCGGCGCCGATCTGATCGCGGGCTTCCCCACGGAGACGGACGCGCAATTCGCGCAGAGCCTCGCGCTCGTGGAGGAGTGCGGGCTGACGCATCTGCACGTCTTCCCGTACTCGCCGCGTCCCGGCACACCCGCCGCGCGGATGCCGCCGGTCGCGCCTGAGATCATTCGCGAGCGTGCAGCGCGGCTACGTGAGGCGGGCGACGCGGCGCGCGCTCGTCACCTCGCCGGACAGGTTGGGCGGCGGGTCACGGTGCTGGCGGAACGCGGTGGCACCGGACGGGCGGAGGACTTTTCCACCGTGGTCCTGGGGGACGACGTGGCGGCGGGCACGCTGCTCACCGTGCGGATCGCCGGGCATGATGGGACGCGACTGATCGCCGAGGGCGCTCGACCGCCTATTTCGATCAATCACCCAGCGTGAGAGTTTGGAACGTCCATGTCACGCTCCTCATCCTGAAGTGCGGCGAAGCCGCCTCGAAGGAGAGCTTCAGGGATCGCAGTGTGTTCTGGAGCCCTCCTTCGAGGCCTGCTGACGCAGGCGCCTCAGGATGAGGTCGAGGACGGAATCCCCATCGTTTGAAGTGTCGCTTCCATATGCGTCGGAGCCGGTGCCTGAACGACGATCGGATCGCGCTTCGGGTAGAGCGGAAGCGACAAGGCGCGAGCGTGCAGATGCAGGGCGCTCCCCCTCGGCGCGCCGCCATAGATCGGATCGCCGAGGATGGGCCAACCCGATTCCGCGCAGTGGACGCGCAATTGATGAGTGCGTCCCGTCACCGGCTTCAATTCAAGCCAAGTGAGTCCTTCGCCCCGGCCCAGGACGCGCCAATGGGTCAGGCTGGGGTCGCCCGCTGGGTCGGCCTTCATCCACCACGAGCGTGGATCGGAGGAGCGGCGGGCCAGGGGCAGGTCGATGCTGCCCGAATCATCGGTCGGGCCATTGGAGACGACAGCCCAGTAGGTCTTGTCCACGGCATTGCCGGAAAACAGCTTGCCAAGACGGGCCAATGCCTTGGCATGGCGGCCGAGAGCGAGACATCCCGACGTGTCGCGGTCGAGGCGGTGCGCCGCCTCCGGCCGCCGGGGCAGGCCGAAGCGGAGGGCGTCGAGATGGTCGGTCAGCGTCTCGCCGCCGCGAGGCCCGGGATGGACCGGCAGGCCCGCCGGCTTGTCGATGATGAGCACCAGGGCATCGCGATAGAGCAGGCGCGCGCCTATGTCGGTTGTATGAGGCATCGGATTCGGGACATGCGCCGGATTCGGGCGGAATGCGAGGGTTTATGACGAGCGAGGACAAGCCCGGCTGGTTCGGGCGCCTGTTCGGGCGCAAGGGCAAGGACGAGATCAAGCAGGACGCGCCGGAGGAAACACCGGTCACGCCGTCCGAGGGCGATCTCGACTTCGCCACGGGCGCCGACGATGTCGAGCACATACCACTGCCCGAGGACGAGACGGAGATCGATGCCAACGAGGGCGCGGATCTCCTGCCGATCGAAGGCGAGGACGAACGTCCCCCCGCCGGGACGGCGGGCGACGACCCGCGCCATGGGGCCGACCCCGCAGATACCGGCACGATGAACCGCGAGCCGGAGGTCGCCCTCGACCCCGACATCCAGCCCCTCGATACCGCCGCCGCCTTGGCGCACGATGCGGGCGCTGGCCCCGACCGGGAGCCGGAGGCGAAGGGTTGGTGGAGCCGCCTGACCACCGGCATGCGCCGAACCTCTTCGGCCTTGTCCGACCGGGTGACGGGGCTATTCACCAAGCGCAAGCTCGACGCCACAACCCTCGAAGACCTCGAAGATGCGCTGATCCAGGCTGATTTCGGCCTGGAGACCGCGATGAAGATCTCCGAGGCGGTGGGCAAGGGCCGCTACGAAAAGGGCATTTCGCCGGACGAGGTCCGCTCCATCCTTGCGACCGAAGTCGAGCGGGCGCTTGAGCCCGTGGCGAAGCCCCTGGAGATCGACGGGACCAAGAAGCCGTTCGTGATCCTCACCGTCGGCGTCAACGGCGCGGGCAAGACTACGACGCTCGGCAAGCTCTCGTCGAAGTTTCACGCCGAGGGCCGCTCGGTGATGCTGGCGGCGGGCGACACGTTCCGCGCGGCGGCCATCGAGCAATTGAACGTCTGGGGCGCGCGCACCGGCACGCCGGTGGTCAGCGGCGCGCAAGGGGCGGATGCCGCCGGTCTCGCCTTCGATGCGCTGAAGAAGGCGCAGGCGGCAGGCACTGACATCCTCCTGATCGACACGGCGGGCCGGTTACAGAACAAGACCGGCCTGATGGCCGAATTGGAGAAGATCGTCCGCGTCCTGCGGAAGCAGGACCCTGAGGCACCGCACGCAACGCTGCTCGTGCTCGATGCGACGGTCGGCCAGAATGCCCTGTCCCAGGTCGAGTTGTTCTCGCAGGCCGCGCCGATCACCGGTCTCGTGATGACCAAGCTCGACGGCACGGCGCGGGGCGGCATCCTCGTGGCGCTGGCGGCCAAATTCGGCCTGCCGGTGCATTTCATCGGGGTCGGAGAGGGTGTGGAGGATCTGGAGCCCTTCGCCGCCCGCGATTTCGCCAGGGCCGTCGCCGGCCTGGAACGGGACTGAGACCATGCAGATCGAAGCCATTCCGCCGCGTCGGCATTTGCCGCCGCTTGCCAAGCTCGGGCTCGAACTGGGTCCGCTGGTGCTGTTCTTCCTGTCCAACGCCTTCGGCGAACGCCTGGGGCTTACCGGCGATCAGGTGACTTACACCGCCATCGGGTTGTTCGTGGGCGCGACCGTCGTGTCGCTGGCGATCCACTTCGCTCTGCTGCGCCGCGTGCCGATCATGCCCCTCGTCTCGGGCGTCGTCGTGCTGGTATTCGGCGGACTCGCCCTCGCGTTGCAGGACAAGACGTTCTTCGTCATCAAGCCGACGATCGTGAACAGCCTGTTCGGGCTGATCCTGCTCGGCGGCCTGATGTTCAACAAGCCGCTGCTGTCGGTGGTGCTCGACAGCGTGTTCTCGCTGACGGACGAAGGCTGGCGGCGCCTGACCCTGCGCTGGGGCCTGTTCTTCCTGGCGCTCGCCGTGCTGAACGAGATCGTCTGGCGGACGCAGGACTACGAGTTCTGGGTGAAGTTCAAGGTGTTCGGCATCATGCCCATCACCGTGCTCTTCGCTTTGGCCCAGACCCCGCTGCTGATGCGCTACGAGCAGAAGCAGCCTGAGGCTTAGGCCTTTCACCCCGAACCATCATCGTCATTGCGAACGAAGTGAAGCAAGCCAGGGCAGCGGGTTCGTTTCCGAACGTCGCGTATCCCTGGTTTGCTTCGCTGCGCTCGCAATGACGGCGGAGGGATTTAAACGGCGGGGGAGTCAGCGCGCCTCCGCGACTTTCCCGGCGGCCCGGATGCGGGCGAGGACGCTGGCGAAATTCTCGGGGGTGAGAATGCCGACGATCTTGTCGCGAATCACCCCATCCGGTCCGATGATAAAGGTCTCGGGAACACCGTAGACGCCGAAATCGATGGCCGCGCGGCCTTCCGCGTCGGCACCCACGGCCGAGAACGGAACACCGTGCCGGTCGAGAAATTTCTGTCCCGCCGCCGGGTTCGGCTCCTTGTAGTCGATCCCGACGAGGCGGATGCCCGGCTCACGGGCGAGCCGCATCAGCATCGGATGCTCGACCTGACAGGGCGCACACCACGAAGCGAAGACGTTCAGCACCGTCACGGTG
This sequence comes from Methylobacterium sp. NFXW15, assembly GCF_049887755.1. Taxonomy (NCBI): domain Bacteria; kingdom Pseudomonadati; phylum Pseudomonadota; class Alphaproteobacteria; order Hyphomicrobiales; family Methylobacteriaceae; genus Methylobacterium; species Methylobacterium sp. NFXW15. The sequence continues at coordinate 254,095 of NZ_JAGEKG010000002.1, forward strand.
CCCTTCAGGTCCGTGCTCGCAAGGCCGGGCACGGCGGCCCCGTCTTTGGCGAGGCCCGGAACGGCGGGCAGGGTGAAGCTCGGCACCGGCTTGCCGATCATGGCCGAGGGGAGGGCGGACGGGTCCGCGCCCGAGCGGAGGCGCACGAACATCACCCCCGCCAGCACGACGAAGACGACGACCGGCAGGGCCAGCAACAGGGAGCGGCGCGGCGGCGCGGGGGCGCCGCCGGTCTCTTCGTGAGGGCTCAACGCCTGTCCTCCCCAAAGCGGCGCAGCGACCGCCGCTGGGCCGCGCGGTCGCGCAGGGCGTTCCCGACGAGGCCGACCATGATCAACGCCGTGAAAGCGTAGGCAGCGACGATGAAGCCGCCATGCGGTCCGAGATCAAACACGAAGCGGCCTACAGGGCTTGAGGAAGCGGCGCCGAGGCGGGGGCGGGGACGATCCGCCGGGCGCCGGCATCGAGCCGTTCCGCCTCGCGGATCGTCAGGGTCCGAACCCGGCGGCGCATGATCTCGGTGCGCATCGTATAGAGATGCAGCGTCGTACCGCCGAGCGTCGCCGCGCCGATCATCAGCAGCAGCGGATAGAGCATCGACGGATCGATGCTCGACCCGCCCATCCGCAGGATCGAGGCGGGCTGGTGCAGCGTCGACCACCAATTCACCGAGAACTTGATGATCGGCAGGTTCACCGCGCCGACCAGGGTGAGGATCGCCACAGCCCGCGCCGCCTTGTTCGGATCCTCAATGGTCCGCCAGAGGGCGATGAGGCCGCAATAGATCAGGAATAGCACGAGCATCGAGGTCAGCCGGGCATCCCACACCCAGTAGGTGCCCCACATCGGCTTCCCCCAGAGCGAGCCGGTGACGAGGCAGACGAGCGTGAAAGCTGCGCCGATCGGCGCGGCGGCCCGCTGCGCCACATCCGCGAGGGGATGCCGCCAGACCAGGGTGCCGATCGCCGAAAGGGTCATGGCGCCATAGAAGAACACGCCGAGCCACGCTGCGGGCACGTGGATGTACATGATCCGCACCGTCTCGCCCTGCTGGTAATCGGCGGGCACGACGACAAAGGTCAGGTAAAGGCCATAGGCCAGTGCCGCGACCGACAGGGCCGCCAGCCACGGTAGGATTGTCCCCGACCAGCGCATGAAGTGGCCAGGGTTGGACAACCGGGTCCAGAGTGAGGGCGTCGGCGCGGTGTCGGACATGCCTGTGCTCCTACCTCAGGGTGCGGTGCAGCAACAATGCGCGCTTCGGCACGGGGCCTCCTAGAGCCGTCTTCGACCCAGTTGGCTCGCAATGACGGCCGGGAGGCCATCGACGGGGGGCGGTTCAACTCTGTCGGATAAGGCTCTAGCGGTGGAGAGCTTCGGCTTCGGGCGTGAAACGCCCATCCTCGGCGTGGAGGATCAGGGGCGCCACAAGGCTGAAGGGAGCCCGGCTGCCCTTGACGCCTGAGACGAGAATGCGGATCGCCGCCTCGCCCGCTTTCGCCTGGATCGGCCGCACGCAGATCCCGCCAAAGCGCCCCGTCAAGGCTGCGAGGCATTGAGGCAGCGCATCCGCCCTATGGATGAGCCCGAGCGAACCGCCTGGCCGGAGGATCGAGGCACAGGTGCGGATCCACCCGTCGAGGCCCTCCGCCGGGAAGCCGTGGGCGGCGGCCCTCTGGGCGTCGGGGGAGGGGCGATAGCGCCCGTTCTCGAAAAAGGGGGGGTTCGTCAGCACCCGGTCGAAGGCATCCGGCAGCAAGCCGTCGGCGGCTCTTACCCGTCCGGGGGCGAGCACATCGGTCTCGATCACCACGGCGGGAATGGCGTTGAGTGCGGCGTTCGCGCGGGCCAACTCGGCCATCGCCGGATCACGCTCGACCAGCGTGACGGACAGGCCCGGCCGCAGCACGGCGCAGGCGAGGCCGACGATCCCAGGTCCCGATCCGAGATCGCAAAGCCGCTCGCCCGGCTCTGGCGTCAGGAGCCGCGCGAGCAACACCCCATCCGTTCCGGCCCGGTGGGCACCGCGCGGCGGCTGGCGCAGATGCAGCCTGCCGCCGAGAAAGGCGTCCGCGTCGCTCACGGCTCGCGCAACTCGTGCGCGAGGCCAGCATCCTTCAGGATGCGCCGCGCTTGGGCGCCATGATCGGTCGGCACGAGTAGACGCCGGCCGAACATGCCGATCGAGCCCTCCATCGCGCTCATGTGTTCGTCCGCCACCAGAACCGGGATGCCCGCGTCTTCCAAGAGGGAGCGCGCGAAGCCGATGAGGACGATATCGTTCGCGCGGATCAATTCGATCATCGGGCTGATCTTCCTCTGCGCCGGGAGACCGGCAACGGGTTGGCGCATTCGCCGCGTGGAGTACGGAAGCGGTCTGTCCCATATCGGCGAATGTTGCGACGCCGCAGGCACCATGCGATTGGACGGCGCCGATAGTTTCCGCGCGGACGTTTGCCGCTCGGCCCGGTTTGGGAGTCACGGATCTTGGGTATCGCCGCCACGATCGAGAACCCGCAGAAGCCTGACGAGGCCGGGCTGAACGACCTCGTCGCGCTGGTGGCCGACGGGATGAAGCGGGTCAACTCTACGATCCTGTCCCGGACGGGCTCCGATGTCGCAATGATCCCGGAGGTGGCGAACCACCTCATCGCCTCCGGCGGCAAGCGCCTGCGTCCGATCCTCACCCTCGCCTGCGCGCAACTCTGCGGCTACGCGGACGAGGCGGGCAAGGATGGTGATGTGAAGCTCGCTGCCAGCGTCGAGTTCATGCACACCGCCACGCTCCTTCACGATGATGTGGTGGACGAGAGCGACATGCGCCGGGGCCGCGTCGCCGCGCGTATCAAGTGGGGCAACGAGGCGAGCGTGCTCGTCGGCGATTTCCTTCTGGGCCAGGCCTTCCGCATGATGGTCGAGGTCGGCTCCCTGAAGGCGCTCGACATCCTCTCGGCCGCCGCGACGGTGATCGCCGAGGGCGAGGTGATGCAGCTCGCCGCCGCCAAGAACCTCGAGACCAGCGAGGAGGCCTATCTCGCCGTGATCCGCGGCAAGACCGCCGAACTCTTCGCCGCAGCGTGTGAGGTCGGGCCGGTCATCGCCCAGCGCAGCGAGGCGGAGCAGGCCGCCGCCCGCGCCTACGGAATGAATCTCGGCATCGCCTTCCAGCTCATCGACGACGCCCTCGACTACGGCGGCACTTCGACGGAGCTCGGCAAGAATGTCGGCGACGATTTCCGGGAGGGGAAGATTACCCTGCCGATCGTCCTCGCCTACCGGCGGAGCGACGAGGAAGAGCGGGGCTTCTGGCGCCGGACCCTGACGCGCGGAGAGATTCGCGACGACGACCTCGCCACGGCGCTGTCGATCCTGCGCCGCCACGGCACCCTGGAAGAGACCGTCGCCCGCGCTCGCCACTACGGCGAGACGGCCAAGGCCGCGCTGGACATCTTTCCAGAGGGGCCGGTGCGCTCTGCGCTCCTCGATGCGGTCGAGTTCTGCGTGGCGCGGGCACACTGAATCGCCCGTGCCGCCACGGCCTGTCAGGCAGCGTTGGACGGCCTTCACTTATCGACAAGAGGTTGGGTCCCGTTAAGGGTTTCTTGATCCTCTCCGTGAAGGCTAACGGGTGCTTTCCGCCGTCCGGATCCACCCGTGGCCACTCTCCGTCGCTCCCTGCTCGCCCTGTCCGCCGCCGCCATCATGGTTGCGCTGGTCCCGGCCCGTTCCTGGGCGGGGGATGCCGCCACGGCGCATTCCTCGTGGAGGAGCTGCCTCGGGCGAGCCTACGCCGAAGGTGCCTCCCTGACAGGCCGGGATCTCGCCGCGGACGCTGCCTTGCGCGCCTGCCGGAGTGAGGAAAGCGCCTATCTCATTGCGCTCTCGGCTTCGCCGCTGCTCGACGCCGACGACATCGCCCAGGCTCGGCCGGACCTCGTGGCACGCGAGCGTGCCGCCCTCGTCGGGACGCTCGCCGCCAATTCCCTGCCGGTCCTGCGCTGAGCGTGCAGCCTTACGACTTCAAACGCTTCTTGATCTTCGCCATGAGCCCATCGCGCACGTCCCGATAGGCATCGAGGCGCTGCTCGCGTGAGGCGTCTTGGATCAGGGTAGGGTCGGGCGTCGGCCAGTATTCCACATCGGCCGCCAGCGTATGCGTCAGAGCGAGGGCCCTGTGGTGCGCTTCCGGCGCCAGGGTGATGATCAGGTCGAAGTTCAGACCCTCCCAATCCTCCAATTCCTCGATGGTGCGGGGACGGTGGCGGCTCGCGTTGATGCCGATCTCATCCAGTGCCGCGACCATGAAGGGGTCGATCGGCTCGCCCTGGCGGACGCCCGCCGACTGCACATAGATCGACTTGCCGAAATAATGGCGTGCGATCGCTTCGGCGGCGGGCGAGCGCACCGCGTTGAAGTTGCACATGAACAGGACGGATTGCACCCGCGGCTTCCGCGGGAGCGGATCGGGTGGCGGCTCGGCCATGGCGGCCTAGGCCGGACGTGGGTCCGCCACTGATTCAGCCTTTCCAGTGAAGGGCAAAGATCAGGGTGAACAGGCGGCGCGCGGTATCGTGGTCGAGATCGACCTTGCCATCAAGGCGCTGCTTCAGCGTCTCTGAGGCTTCGTTGTGCAGCCCGCGCCGACCCATGTCGATGGCCTCGATCTGGCTCGGAGAAGCGGTGCGGATCGCGTTGTAGTAGCTCTCGCAGATCATCTCGTAGTCGCGGATGACCCGGCGGAAGGGGCTGAGAGACAGCAGGTGGGTCATCACCGGGTCGCCCGCCGCCGTGCTGATGGCGAAGGAGAGCTTGTTCTCGACGAGGCCGAGGACAAGCTTGTACGGGCCCTCCCGGCCGGGAATCGAGAAGCTGTTGCCTTCCAGAATGTCGTAGAGCGCGATGGCGCGCTCATGCTCCTGATCGGGGTTGCCGCGGGCGATGGACGCTTCGTCCAGTGTCACCGCGACGAGACGATTCGGATTCTTGTCCGCCCCCTCCTTGTCCGACATCCCCACCGCCTCACAAATTCAGCCGGATCGCCACGGAGCGGGCGTGGCCTTCCAGGCCCTCCGACCGGCCAAGCGTTATCGCCGCCGGCCCGAGCGCCCGCAAGCTCTCCGGCGTACAGGCGAGCACCGTGGTGCGCTTCATGAAATCCAACACGCCGAGCCCGGAGGAGAATCGGGCGGAACGAGCGGTCGGAAGGACATGGTTCGGGCCGCCGACGTAATCGCCTATCGCTTCGGGCGTGTGCGAGCCGAGGAAGATCGCGCCCGCGTTGCGGACCTTCAGGGACAGCGCCTCCGCGTCCTTCGTCTCGATTTCGAGGTGCTCGGGGGCGATTCTGTCCACGAGGGGGATCGCCTCGTCGAAGTCGCGCACGCGCACGATCGCTCCGTAATCGCGCCAGCTCGCCCGGGCGATCTCGGCGCGGGGGAGGGTGGTGAGCGCCCGCTCCACGGCTGTCTCCACGGCATCCGCGAGATCGGCGCTGTCGGTGATGAGCACGGCCTGGGCGGCGGTGTCGTGCTCGGCCTGGGCCAGGAGGTCGGCGGCGATCCAATCCGGGTTGGCCTCGCCATCGGCCAGGATCAGCACCTCGGATGGACCGGCAATCATGTCGATGCCGACCTGCCCGAACACCCGGCGCTTGGCCGCTGCGACCCAGGCATTGCCGGGGCCGACGATCTTGGCGACCGGCGCAATGGTTGCCGTGCCATAGGCGAGCGCGGCCACGGCCTGAGCCCCGCCGACGCGGTAGATTTCGTCCACGCCCGCAAGCTGCGCAGCCGCCAGCACCAACGGATTCAGAATTCCATCCGGGGTCGGCACCACCATGACGATGCGCGGTACGCCCGCCACCCGCGCGGGAACGGCGTTCATCAGCACGGAGGACGGGTAGCTCGCCGTCCCGCCCGGAACGTAGAGGCCGACCGATTCGAGCGCCGTCCAGCGCCAACCGGCGGTGACGCCCAACGCATCCGTCGCCTTATGGTCGGCGGGTTTTTGGGCCCGGTGGAAGGTCTCGATTCGCTCGGCGGCGAGCTTGAGTGCCTCGATCGCCTCCGCCGGACAGGCGGCGACGGCGGCGGCAACCTCGTCCGGACCGATGCGCAGGCGCTCGGCCGAGAAGTCGTCGCCGAGCCGGTCGAAACGGCGTGTGTAGGCGACCAGGGCGTCGTCACCCTGCGCGACCACGTCCGCGATGATCTTGCGGACGGCGTCGTCCACATCCTCGGCGATCTCGCGCTTGAGGGTCAGCAGATGCGCGAAAGACTTCGCGAAATCCGGATCCCGGCTGTCGATGCGGACCATGTTCGTCCCTTTCCGTCTCAGGCCGCCGGTCCGGCCGCGTCGTCATGTCCAGGCCGCTTGGCCGCTTCCCAGACCGGGCCGAGGTCTCGCATGCGAACCTCGATGCACTCCACCTCCAGGCGGATCGTCCCGTTGCCGGAGAACAGGATTTCCACATGTCCCGATGGCGCATCACCGGGCGTGAAGGTCATCGCCAGGAGGCTCAGCGGCATTGCGTCCGGTCCCTGCCGGAGGCCGCGCGTGCGCACACCGAGCACCCGCTCGAAATGCAGCCCCGTGAGCCGCCGACGCGGCCGCGCCTTCGGCCCGGCGGACCAGTCGAAGCGGCGCAGCACCAGGGCAAAGCGCTTCTCGGCCATCAGGTAGGTCAGATCCTCCGGCCGCAGGATCGCATCTTGCAGGTGGGCCGAGATGACCGTGAGATCCTCGGCGTCCAGGGCAGCGAGCTTCAGAAGCTCCATCTCGGGTTCCGGTCGGGTGATGGGTGCCCCCGGCGGGGCGGCAGGGCGTAGGTAGCGGCGACGGCTTGTCCGGGCAACGGCGGCGTGGTCCGATCGTCCCACCTCATTCGCCGTTCATGATCGCACGGCTAGGTTGAATATGACCGAGGCCGCCGGAACGCGGCCGGACGACAGACAGGACAATCACGGTGAAGCGCATCACGCTGGCGGTTCTGGCCGCCCTCGCGCTCGCTCCGGCGCTGGGTACGCCGGCAAGCGCGCAATATTACCGCGACGATTATGACTACCGCCCGCGCCGTCCGCCGCCGCCGGATTACTACGATGATCGTCCCCGCCGACATTACCGGGAGGATTACGATGACGGCCCGCGCCGCTTCGGCCGGATCTGCGTGACCGCGCGGGGCAACTGCCCGACCCGTCCGGGCCCGTTCAATGCGCCCTGCGGCTGCGAGATCCCCGGCTTCGGCCTCAAGCGCGGCGCCATCGGCGGTTGACGTTCTTCGAAGCGGGCGGCGAGGGCCGCCCGTTTCCCTTTCGGCTCTGGCGCCGCTTATCCCCGCACGCGTTCGATCTGCGCGCCGCACCGTCCTAGCTTGGCCTCCAGAGCCTCGAAGCCGCGATCGAGGTGGTAGACCCGGTTGATCTGCGTCTCCCCCTCGGCGGCGAGACCCGCGATCACGAGGGAGACCGAGGCACGAAGGTCGGTGGCCATGACAGGCGCGCCGCGCAGGCGCTCGACGCCCTCGACAATCGCCATGTCGCCGTCGAGCCGGATTTTCGCGCCGAGGCGGGCGAGTTCCTGCACGTGCATGAAGCGGTTCTCGAAGATCGTCTCGCGGATGTGCGACTGACCCTTGGCCAGCGTCATCAGCGCCATGAACTGCGCCTGCAGGTCGGTCGGGAAGCCGGGGAACGGGTCCGTCGTCACGTCCACTGCGGCGATGCCACCGCCATTGCGGCGAACGCGGATGCCGCCATCCACTTGCGTGATCTCGGTGCCCGTGGTCGCCAGCACGTCGAGGGCGGAATGAAGCAGGTCGGCGCGCGTATCCTTCAGGACGACATCGCCGCCGGTCATGGCCACGGCCATGGCGTAGGTGCCGGTCTCGATCCGGTCGGGAAGCACCTCGTGGCGGGCGCCGTTGAGGCGGGCCACGCCCTCGATCTCGATGCGCGGCGTGCCCGCACCCTTGATGCGCGCGCCCATCTTGTTGAGGCAGTCCGCGAGGTCCACCACCTCCGGCTCGCGAGCGGCATTCTCGATCACGCTCGTCCCGTAGGCGAGAGCGGCGGCCATGAGGGCGACATGCGTGCCGCCGACGGTGACTTTCGGGAAGGTCACCTGCCCCCCACGCAGCCCCTTCTTCGTCTTGGCGATCACGTAGCCGCCGTCGATCTCGGTTTCGGCGCCGAGCTGCTGCAGCGCCCTGATGAGGAGGTCCACCGGCCGCGTGCCGATGGCGCAGCCGCCGGGCAGCGAGACCTTCGCCTCGCCGAACCGGGCCAGCAGGGGCGCGATGACCCAGAAGCTCGCCCGCATGGTCGAGACGAGGTCGTAGGGCGCCGTGGTGTCAATGATGTTCGAGGCGGTGAGGCGGATCGTCTGGCCGGTCTCGGAGGTCTGACCGGGCCGCTTACCGACCACCATCTGGTCGACGCCGTGATTGCCGAGGATGCGGAGCAGGGCCGTGATGTCGGCCAGACGCGGCACGTTGATGAGTTCCAGCGTCTCGCCGGTCATCAGGCTGGCGATCATCAGCGGCAGTGCCGCGTTCTTGGCGCCCGAAATCGGGATCACGCCGTTGAGCGGCGCGCCGCCGGTGATGTGGATACGATCCATGGGTTGTGTCCTGAGCCCCCGGCACGCGGCGGGGCCGAAATTCGTCAGAGGGCGCAGGCGCCCAGGCTTAGCCGGAGGCTGCTATAGACCGGATTTGTCGGAATCGGGACCGTTTGCCGCGAATGCAACCGGCGCGTCATGATCCTGCGTCTCGTCGTCTCGGCCCGCATCCGGCTTTTCCGGGGTCGCTCGGCCGCGCTCCTGCGCCTTGCGTCGACGCAGATTCGCTCTGAGCGCCGCCTTCAGACGCTCGTCCCGCGAGGCCGGTTTCTCCTCGTGCATTGATCTGGATCCAGGGAGGGTTGCAGGGCGCGGAGGGCCGACCTTCGACTTGTAGCGGTTCCAGATCGGCGCGGAATGGGTATACAACGCGCCACCTCGATGCAGCCAACCGGCGGCGACCCCCTCTGAAGGACGCTCAATGCCTGCACTCCGGAATCCCGGCAAGACGCTCGCCCCCGTGGCGGAGGTGCGCGCGGGTGCCGGTTACGAACATTACTTCCGCGGCGCTCTGGACGCGCTCCACAGCGAGCGGCGGTATCGTGTCTTCGCGGATATCGAGCGCATTTCCGGCCGCTTTCCGGCCGCGAAGTGGCGCCGTCCGGACGGCACGGTCTCGGAGATCACCGTGTGGTGCTCCAACGATTACCTCGGCATGGGTCAGCACCCCGAGGTGGTCGGCGCCATGACCGAGACGGCCGCGCGCTGCGGCGTCGGTGCAGGCGGCACCCGCAACATCGCGGGCAACACCTCGCCCCTGGTCGATCTCGAGCGCGAACTCGCCGACCTTCACGGCAAGGAGGCGGGCCTCGTCTTCACCTCGGGCTACGTCTCGAACCAGGCCGGCATCTCCACCATCGCCAAGCTGATCCCGGACTGTCTGATCCTGTCGGATGCCTTCAATCACAACTCGATGATCGAGGGTGTGCGTCATTCGGGATGCGAGAAGAAGATCTTCCGCCACAACGATCTGGGGCATCTCGAAGAGTTGCTGCGCGAGGCGGGCGACCGGCCCAAGCTGATCGTGTTCGAGTCGGTCTATTCCATGGACGGCGATATCGCGCCGATCGGGAAGATCTGCGACCTCGCCGATCGCTACGGCGCCATGACCTACCTTGATGAGGTTCACGCCGTCGGCCTCTACGGGTCGCGCGGTGCGGGCATCGCCGAGCGCGACGGCGTGATGCACCGGGTCGACGTCATCGAGGGCACGCTCGCCAAGGGCTTCGGCTGCGTCGGCGGCTACATCACCGGCTCGGCGGCGATCTGCGACGCCGTGCGAAGCTTCGCGCCGGGCTTCATCTTCACGACGGCCCTGCCGCCTGCCGTGGCTGCGGCAGCCACCGCCTCCGTGCGTTACCTGAAGCGGTCCGGTGCCGAGCGCGAAGCGCACCAGAAGCAGACGGCCGCCACCAAGGCTGCCCTGGATGCAGCTGGGCTCCCGCTCCTCGAAACCGAGACGCATATCGTTCCGGTGATGGTGGGCGATGCCGAGCTGTGCAAGGCGGCAGCAGACCATCTGCTGGAGCGGCACAAGATCTACATCCAGCCGATCAATTACCCCACCGTGCCGCGCGGTACGGAGCGGCTCCGCATCACCCCATCGCCGTTCCATGACGCCGCCCAGATCGCACGCCTCACCGAGGCTCTGAGCGAGACTTGGGCGACGCTCGGCCTGCCGCGCGCGGGCACGGTGTTCGTCGAAGCGGCTGAGTAGGGCTTCGGTCCAACTTTCGCACGCCGTCATTGCGAGCAAAGCGAAGCAATCCAGGGTAGCGGGACGCTCTCACGCGTAGCGCATCCCTGGATTGCCTCGCTGCGCTCGCAATGACTGTGAGCGGTCCGTAGGCTCGCCATCTCAGCCTCCTGCCTGTAACCACCGTCGCGAATCCGCGACGCAAGAGTCCGAAACGCTATGATCTCCTCGCCCCTCATGACCGTGATGGTCGATGCCGCGCGCAAGGCCGCCCGCAGCCTGCGGCGCGACTTCGGCGAGGTCGAGAACCTACAGGTGTCCCGCAAGGGGCCGGGTGACTTCGTCTCCGCTGCCGACCGCAAGGCCGAGGAAGTGGTGCGCGATGCGCTCCTGAAGGCGCGGCCCGGTTACAGCATGGTGCTGGAAGAGGGTGGCTTCATCGAGGGCACCGACAGGAGCCATACGTGGCACGTCGATCCCCTGGATGGCACCTCGAACTTCCTGCACGGTGTGCCGCATTTCGCGGTCTCCATCGGCCTCGAGCGCGAGGGCGTGATGGTGGCGGGCGTGGTGTTTGATCCGATCAAGGACGAACTCTTCATCGCCGAGCGTGGCAAGGGCGCCTACCTCAACAACCGCCGCATCCGGGTCGCGGCCCGCACCGAGATGGCCGATGCCCTGGTCGGCTACGGCACGCCTTATCTCGGGCGCGGTAGCCACCCGCGCCTGATGCGCGAGATCGCGGCAGTCATGGCCGTGTCCGGCGGCACGCGGCGGATGGGCTCGGCGGCGCTCGACCTCGCCTATGTGGCCTGCGGACGCCTGGATGCTTACTGGGAGCGCGATCTTCAGACCTACGATTTTGCAGGCGGGGTCGCCCTGGTGCGCGAGGCTGGTGGCTTCGTGACTTCGGCGGATGGCGCCGCCGAGCCGCTGGGTCCGCGCTCCGTCTGCTGCGGGAACGAGACCCTGCAGCGGGACCTGCTGGCCATCCTCAAGAAGGCTCAGACGGCCTGAGGAGCGCGCTTGCGGGGCGCCTGCTGGCGCCGTGCGTGCCGTTCTGCTTTAACCGCCTCGTTCTTCAGGGAAGTCTGCCCGCATGGAAGCCCGCCGCCACGTCGCGCTGAAGGAGTCGATTCGCTCGATTCCCGATTATCCGAAGCCCGGCATCATCTTCCGCGACATCACCACGCTCCTGTCGGACCCGCGCTCGTTCCGGCGGGCGGTCGACGCCCTGGTTCATCCCTATGCGGGCGGCGGCATCAAGCAGGTGGCGGGGATCGAGGCGCGGGGTTTCATCCTCGGCGGCGCCATCGCCCACCAATTGTCGTGCGGCTTCGTGCCGATCCGCAAGAAGGGTAAGCTCCCGCACACGACCGTTTCGATGGCCTATGCCCTCGAATACGGCACCGACGAGATCGAGATCCACGTGGATGCGGTCGGACCTGGTGACCGGGTGCTGCTGGTCGACGACCTGATCGCCACGGGTGGCACCGCGACAGCGGCGGTCAACCTGCTGCGCAAGATCGGCGCGGAGGTCGTCGCGGCCTGTTTCGTCATCGATCTGCCCGAGATCGGCGGGGCCGCCCGCCTGCGCGACCTCGGCGTCGAAGTCCGCACCCTGATGGAGTTCGACGGACACTGAGGAATAGCCGGTCAGCGCCTGCAAAACGTTGACTTGTGCCAACCCATCCGCCATAAGCCGCCCACCCGCGACGGGGCGCCCCACCAGGGCGCCCTTCGTGTTTGCGAGACATGCAGGACGCGTGAAGGTCGGGAGCGGCATAGCCGCCCGCGAGCGCGCCTCGACCTTTGAAGGCCAATCGTCATGAAGAGAACCTATCAGCCGAGCAAGCTCGTTCGTAAGCGTCGCCACGGTTTCCGTGCGCGCATGGCGACGGCCGGTGGTCGCAAGGTGCTGGCCCGCCGCCGCGCCCACGGCCGCAAGCGCCTGTCGGCCTGAGCCCGGCGGGTTGAGACCCGCCGCCGCGCGACTCGCGCGGCCCCTTCCGGGGAATTGAAGCCGGGATCGAACGGTCGATGGCGACGATCGAACGGCTCAAGAAGCGGCCCGACTTTCTGGCCGCTGCCGCGGGCCGCCGCTTTCACACCGAACGGATGACGGCGCAGGGTAACCTGCGTTCCAGTGAGGCCGGCGGCCTGCGCCTCGGCTTCACCGTCACCAAGCGCGTCGGTCACGCGACCGAGCGCAACCGAATCAAGCGGCGCCTTCGCGCCGTCGTTGCTGAGGTCGCCGCCGCTTTGCCCGCCGACCTTGCGGACCGCACAGCCGATATCGTCCTCGTCGCCCGCCGCCCCGCCCTCCATGCGGATTTTGCGGCCCTTGCCGACGATCTCCGCAAGGCGATTCCCGCGGTGACCCGCGTCGGCAAGCCGGATCACGGCGGCAAGCCTCCCTCCTCATCATCCCGACGCGGAAAACGCCCTCCGGCGCTGCCCGCGTCCCCGAACAAAGGCCTTGGTGTCCCCGATGGGCAATGACAAGACCAACATGTTCGTGGCCATCGGCCTGTCGCTGCTGGTGCTGCTCGGTTGGCAGTACTTCGTCGCCGGGCCGCGCCTCGAGCAGCAGCGGCAGATCGAGGCGCAGAACAAGGCGGCTCAGGCCCAGACGCAGCCGCCGGGCGTGACGCCGGACGGCGTGCCTTCGCCCTCGCCGAAGGAGGGTGGCCCGGCCGCCCCCGCGCCGGGCACCGCGCCGATGCCTGCCGGTGGTCCGGTCTCTCGCGAGGCCGCGCTCGCCCGCGCCCCGCGCGTGAAGATCGAGACGCCGGCCCTCTCGGGGTCGATCAACCTGAAGGGCGCGCGCATCGATGACGTCGCGCTGAAGAACTACCACGAGACCATCGACCCCAAGAGCCCGGAGATCGTGCTGTTCTCCCCGGCCGGGACCGAGACGCCCTACTACGCCGAGTTCGGTTGGGTTGGCGCCAACGCCAAGCTGCCGAACAGCGAAACGGTCTGGACCGCCGACGGCAAGACCCTGTCTCCCGGCATGCCCGTGACCCTGACCTGGGACAACGGCGAGGGTCTGACGTTCAAGCGCATCGTCGCGGTGGACGACAAGTACATGTTCTCGGTCCGCGACTCGGTCGAGAACAAGGGCTCCAACGCAGTCACGCTCTATCCGTACAGCCTCGTCTCCCGCTGGGGTAAGCCGCACACACAAGGCTATTACGTCCTGCACGAGGGCATGATCGGCTATCTCGGCGACGACGGCCTGCAGGAGATCACCTACGACAAGCTCGCCAAGGAGGGCGCCTATGGCGGCGCCAACACCAAGGGCAAGGCGTTCAACAACGTCACCGGCGGCTTCCTCGGAATCACCGACAAGTACTGGGCGGCTGCGGTCATCCCCGAGCAGAACGCCCCCTATACCGGCGCCTTCACCGACCGCACCGATGGCGCGACCAACGTCTATCAGGCGAGCGCCCGTGGCGATGCGGTGAACCTTGCCGCCGGAGCCTCCGTCTCGGCCAACCAGCGCCTGTTCGCGGGCGCCAAGGAGGTTAACGTCATCAACGCCTACCAGAAGGATCTCGGCCTCCGGCACTTCGACCTGATGATCGACTGGGGCTGGTTCTGGTTCATCACCCAGCCGATGTTCCGGGCGCTGGACTTCATCTACCACCTCTTCGGCAATTTCGGTGTCTCGATCCTGATCGTGACCCTCGGCCTGAAGCTGCTGTTCCTGCCGATCGCCAACCGCTCCTACGTCTCGATGGCCAAGATGAAGGCCGTCCAGCCGGAGATGACCGCCATCCGCGAGCGGTACAAGGAGGACAAGGTCAAGCAGCAGCAGGCCATGATGGAGCTGTACAAGAAGGAGAAGATCAATCCGGTCGCGGGCTGCTGGCCTGTGCTGATCCAGATCCCGGTCTTCTTCGCGCTGTACAAGGTGCTGTTCATCACCATCGAGATGCGGCACGCGCCGTTCTTCGGTTGGATCCACGATCTTGCCGCTCCCGATCCGACGAGCGTCGTGAACCTGTTCGGCCTGCTTCCTTTCACGCCGCCGGAATGGATCCCGATCCATCTGGGCGTGTGGCCGATCATCATGGGCATCACGATGTTCATTCAGATGAAGATGAACCCCGCGCCGCCGGACCCGGTGCAGGCTCAGATCTTCACCTTCATGCCCATCATCTTCACCTTCATGCTCGGCTCGTTCCCGGCCGGACTGGTGATCTACTGGGCGTGGAACAACACCCTCTCGGTGCTGCAGCAATACGTCATTATGCGCCGTAACGGCGTGAAGGTTGAGCTGTGGGACAACCTGCGCGGGACATTCAAGCGCGGCTCCAAGACACCGGCCAAGACGGCGCCGACCAAGGGCTGACGTGACCACCGAAAACATGACAGACGACGAAACGGCCGGCCTCATCGAGGCCGGCCGCCTGCTGTTCGCGGGCAGCGCGGATTTCTACGCCGCCGCCCAAACCCTCGACCGGTTGCCGCCGATGGAGGGCATCGAGATCGCCTTTGCCGGACGCTCGAATGTCGGCAAGTCCAGCCTGATCAATGCGCTCACCGGGCGGAACACCCTCGCGCGGGTTTCCCACACGCCTGGGCGCACGCAGCAGTTGAACTTCTTCCGTATTGGAGACCGCATGTCCCTGGTGGACATGCCGGGCTATGGCTACGCCGCCGTGGAGAAGGCCAAGGTCGAGGCCTGGACGCACCTGATCCATTCCTACCTGAAGGGTCGCGCCAACCTCGCCCGCGTGTTCGTGCTCATCGATTCGCGCCACGGGTTGAAGAGCATCGACACGGACGTGCTCGACGGGCTCGACAAGGCGGCCGTGAGCTATCAGGTCGTGCTGACCAAGGCGGACGCTCTTAAGAAGAGCCAGATCGAGTCCCGCCTGGCCGGAATTCGCGAGGCCCTGGCCAAGCGCCCGGCCGCCTATCCGGAAGTGATCCTCACATCGAGCCGGGACGATTCCGGCGTTGCCGATCTCCGCGCTGCCGTCGCACGCCTGTTGGCCGAGCGCGGCGCGTGACGCTCACGGGCGCGGATCGGGCGCTCGGCGCCTTCGCCTGCCTCTGTGGCCTGCTCGGCGTGGCGGCGAGCGCCGCCTCAGCCCACATGGCGGGCGCCGAATCGCTCAAGACGGCGGCGCAATTCCTGCTGTTCCATGCTCCCGCCATCCTCGCCCTGATCGGGCTCGGCGCAGCCGGTCAGCTACGGGTGTCGCTTTCACGGGGTGCCGCAGGATTGATTGCGATCGGCCTGTGCCTGTTCTGCGGCGATCTCGCCCTCCGCGTACTGGCGGGGCATCCTCTGTTCCCCATGGCGGCGCCGAGCGGCGGATTCGCCTTGATGGGCGGGTGGCTGCTCGGGATCGTCGCCCTGCTCGCTCCGCGTCGGGCTTAAGCTAGTCCTTCGGCGAATTCTCGCGGTCCTTGAGGGCCGCCGCGAAGAGATCTGCAGCATCCTTATGAAAGGCGGCACGGGACGCGTCGCGACCGTAGAACATGTGCCCGCCGGGATAGACCGTCAGGTTCAACCGCCCGCCGCCATAGGATGGGATCTGCGCGATCTGGAGCTTCGAGGCGAAGTAGGGCGTGACCAGATCGGTGGCGCCGTGGACGACGAGAACCCGTAACTTGCCGTCGAGTGCCAGCGCGCTTTTGAGCGCCGACAGGGCCTCGGGGGATTGGCGGCTCGAGCCCCAGTTCCAGCCGTGATTCACCGCGCTACTCAGGAGCTCGTAGCGCATGTTCGGCACGGGCCATTTCAATGTGCGGGCATAGAGATCCAACATCGCGCTGGTCAGCGGCGCGTGCATCGCCGTGAGCTGCGGATCATCGAAACCCGACGACAGTGAATCCGGATCGCTGTCCCAGCCGGTGAGGCCGGTATCGTAGAGGCTCGCGACCCGGCCGTTCTCGCGACCGATCTCGCGCTGGATCCCCCGCCCCGAGGGACGACCCGCCTGACGGCGGAAGAATTGACGGTCCAGACCGGTGAGGGAGGAGAGGCGGTCGGACATCCGCCCCACGGCCTGGGTATCGGCCGGTCCCTTCAAAAGGTCGGCGAGATAGGCGCCCGTGGCATAGTCCTCGGCCGAAGCCAGGGTGTCGGCGCCGGGCGTCTTGCCCTGGCGTTCGAGCCCCGTGGCCGCGAGCGAGGGCAGGCGCAGCACGTAGCCCCAGGGGTCTGTGCGCGGTCGCTCGAGCCATGCGAAGTCGAGCACGGGCGACAGCAGCACCATGCCGGACAGGCCGATGCCGATGTCTTCCTGCAACTTCGAAGCGATGAGTGGCCCCCGGAACCCGCCATAGCTTTCGCCGACATAAAATTTCGGGCTCGCCATGCGGGTGTTGACCCGCAGGTAGCGAGCAATGACCGCCGCAAGCGTCGATGCGTCGGAGTCGACGGACCAGTATTTCTTGCCGTCGCCATCGGCCGCGCGGCTGTAGCCGGAGCCGACCGGATCGATGAAGACGAGATCGGTGAAATCGAGCCACGTCCCATCGTTCGGCACAAGGCCGACGCCCTGCGAGGGGCTGATCGTGTCCGTGCCGATCGGGAGCCGCCAGGGACCGATGGCGCCGATATTGAGATAGGCCGAGGCCGCGCCCGGCCCCCCATTGATCGCGAAGGTCACAGGCCGTTCGCGCCCGTTTTCCGCCGGGCGTGTGAAGGCGATGTAGCCGATCTCGGCCTGAAGTTTTCCGCCCTCGTCGACCAGAGGCAGGCTACCCGCCGTCGCCGTGAAGTCCAGCTTGCGCCCGTCGGGCAGGGTGATGCTCTGGCTCGTCACCGAGTCGGCGGGAAGGCGACGCCCGTCCGGCCCTGGAGCCTGCGCACGGGCAGGAGGCGCGTGCGGCGAGGGGCCATGGGGCGAGTCCTGCGCCGCGAGCGGCAGGGGAGTGGCCAGGGCCATCAGGAGAGCGGTCGCAAGGCGGCCGACGGTCGGAATCGTCATGGAGGACGTCACGCCTTCTTGTTCCAGCGACCGGATTCGTCCTGTTGCCAATAGGCGATCGTGTGGCCCTCTTCCTTAGCCTGCTTCCACTGCTCACGGGCGCGCAGCAGCGCATCCTGGTCCGTCCCGTCGAACAGCACGCAGATGCGGGCATAGCCGGACGCATCCGATGGCAGATCGGCGCCTTCCACGAGGAAGCGGATCGACGCCCCGTTCGGGTTGGCGTCCTTCAGGGTCAGCACGACGGGCTGGCTCGCGGCATCGGGCTCGCGATCCGTGCCGTGCGGCAGGAAGCTTTCGTCGGAATAGGTCCAGAGCTGGTCGTCGAGGGCGGCGAGCCGCTCCTCGCTGGCCGCCTGAATCGCCGCCTGCCAGCCGCGTTCGAGCGAGCGCTCCACCAGAGTGGGGAGCACCCGTTCCAGGGGCTGGTGCTGCAAATGGTAGAACAGGATCTCGGTCACGATACCGGCAAGATAGGGCCGCGCCGCCCTTCAGCGAAGGACGGCGGCAGGATCACGCACCGGACCCCCGTGCTCAGACCAGACGGCTCTGCTCGATGGCCGCGCCGACAAAGCCTTTGAACAGTGGGTGCGGCTCGAAGGGTCGGGACTTCAGTTCCGGGTGGAACTGCACGCCGATGAACCACGGGTGGCCGACATGCTCCACCGTCTCAGGCAGGAGCCCATCCGGCGAGAGGCCGGAGAACCGCAGGCCCTTCGCCTCAAGGCGCTCGCGATAGCCCATATTGACCTCGTAGCGGTGCCGGTGGCGCTCCGAGATACGGTCCGAGCCGTAGATCTGCGCGATCTTCGACTCGGGATCGAGCTTGGCCTCGTAGGCGCCGAGCCGCATCGTGCCGCCGAGATTGCCCTCGGCCGCCCGGCGTTCGAGCTCGTTGCCGCGCAGCCACTCGGTCAGCAGGCCGACGACCGGCTCGGACGTCTCGCCGAACTCGGTGGAATTGGCGTCCGTAATGCCCGCCAGCGAGCGCGCCGCCTCGATCACAGCCATCTGCATGCCGAAGCAGATGCCGAGGTAGGGAATCTTCTTCTCGCGCGCGTAACGGGCCGCACGAATCTTGCCCTCGGCGCCGCGCTGACCGAAGCCACCCGGTACGAGGATGCCGTTCAGCCCTTCCAGGAACGGGGCCGGGTCCTCGTTCTCGAACACCTCGGCCTCGATCCACTGAAGGTTCACCTTCACCCGGTGGTTGATGCCACCGTGAGTCAGCGCCTCGATCAGCGACTTGTAGGCGTCCTTGAGCCCCGTGTACTTGCCGACGATGGCGATGGAGACCTCGCCCTCGGGGTTGCGCACCCGCTCGGCGATGGTGCGCCACTTGGCGAGATCCGGCTCGTCGCCATGCTCCAGGCCGAAATGGCCCAGCACCTCCCGGTCGAGCCCGGCGGTCCGATAGGAGAGCGGCACCTCGTAGATCGAAGCCACGTCCCGCGCCTCGATGACGGCCGTCTCGCGCACATTGCAGAACAGGGCGAGCTTGCGCCGCTCCTCCACCGGGATCGGCCGGTCGCAGCGGCAGAGCAGGATGTCGGGTTGGATGCCGATGGAGCGCAGTTCCTTGACGGAATGCTGCGTCGGCTTGGTCTTCAACTCGCCCGCGCTCGGGATGTAGGGCAACAGCGTCAGGTGTACGAAGGCAGTGGTGCCGCGCGGCAATTCCTGTCCGAGTTGGCGGATCGCCTCGAAGAAGGGCAAGCCCTCGATATCGCCGACCGTGCCCCCGATCTCGACCAGCACGAAATCGAACGCCTCGTTCCCCTCCAGGACGAAGTCCTTGATGGCGTTGGTGACGTGCGGAATCACCTGGATCGTCGCGCCGAGGTAATCCCCGCGCCGCTCCTTGGCGATGATGTCCTGATAGATGCGGCCGGTGGTGATGTTGTCCGCCCGCGAGGCGGGAACGCCCGTGAACCGCTCGTAATGCCCGAGATCGAGATCGGTCTCGGCGCCGTCGTCGGTCACGAAGACCTCGCCGTGCTGAGTCGGGCTCATCGTGCCCGGATCCACATTCAGATACGGGTCGAGCTTACGCATCCGCACGCGGTAGCCGCGTGCCTGGAGGACCGCCGCGAGGGCAGCCGAGGCGAGACCTTTGCCGAGGGAGGAGACCACGCCGCCGGTGATGAAAACGTACCGCGTCATGGGCCTCGATCCATAAAGAAGGCAGCCGCATTTGCCAAACGGTCAAACCGTGCAAAGCGGCGGTGGCTGGGGATGGCACGCAAAACGGCCGCGGGTTCCAGACCCGCGGTCGATCCGTGCAGAGTGGTTTGGGGGCGCGGGCGGAGTGCGGCCCGCGCAGGCACGATCAGCGCGATTGCGGCGCGGCAGGCGCACCGGATTCCGGCGCAGGCTGGGCCGGCGCCTGCTCGGGCGTGCGGTCCTGCGCCTTGCGCAGCGTGTCGAGGAGGTTGTCGGCACCGGTCGGCTTCTGAGCAGGCGCGGCCGGGGCGCCCGGCACCGGAGCACCTGAGTCGAGAATCGACTTCGGCGCCGCCGAGCGGTGCGACATCACGGCAAGCGCCAGGCTGGTGCAGAAGAACAGGGCCGCGAGAATCGCGGTCGCCCGGGTGAGGGCATTCGCCTGGCCACGGCCGGTCATGAAGCCGCCGACACCGCCGCTGCCGCCCCCGCCGAGGCCGAGGCCGCCCTCGGACCGCTGAAGCAGCACGACGCCGATCAGCGAGAGAACGATAAGAAGGTGGACAACGATCAGGACGGTCTGCATCGGGGATCCGGTCTTCGCTCACCCGCGCCGACCGGAGACGGTCGAGGCACGGGTGACGGGCGGCGTCCGGCGCCGCTCCATCGAGGTGGACCGGGCCTTACACCATGCGGGCGCCAGCGCCAACCACGGTCGGCCCGCCCATCAGTAGCGATCCGGCACGTGCATCGAAGCAGGGATCGGCGCGCGGATGTAATCGGCGTGCCGCACGCGAGCGGGTAAGTGCACCGGCGGATGCTCGACCTCGCCGTAGGGGACCTGTTCAAGAAGATGGCTGATGCAATTCAGCCGCGCGCGCTTCTTGTCCACGGCCTCGACCACCCACCAGGGCGCCTCGGGGATATGCGTGCGGGCGAGCATGTCCTCCTTGGCGCGGGTGTAATCCTCCCAGCGCCGCCGTGATTCGACATCCATGGGCGAAAGCTTCCACTGCTTCAGCGGATCCATGATCCGCATGTTGAAGCGGAGCGCCTGCTCCTCGTCGGTGATGGAGAACCAATACTTCAGCAGCACGATGCCCGAGCGCACCAGCATGCGCTCGAATTCCGGGACGGAGCGAAAGAACTCCTCGACGTCGCCCTCGGTGCAGAATCCCATGACACGCTCGACGCCTGCCCGGTTGTACCAGGAGCGATCGAACAGAACGAGCTCGCCCGCCGCCGGAAGGTGAGCGACGTAGCGTTGAAAATACCATTGCGTCCGCTCGCGCTCGTTCGGCGCGGGCAGGGCCGCGACGCGGCACACGCGGGGGTTGAGGCGCTGGGTGATGCGCTTGATGACACCACCTTTGCCGGCCGAATCGCGACCCTCGAAGATCACGACGACGCGCAGCTTGTGATGCTGGACCCAATCCTGAAGGCGGACGAGTTCGTGCTGGAGGCGAAGGAGTTCGCGAAAATAGAACCGGCGATCGAGCTCGCGATGGACGGGATCGCCGCCGAGCTGGTCGAGGCGCTCGTCTTCGAGATCCTGCTCCCATTCCTCGTCGTAGCTGTCGAGGATCTCGCGGCGGATCATCTCCACCAGCGCCGGATTTGCGGAACTCAGATCCTCTGACATGGGTCGCCTTCGGTCGGGACTCAGCCCGACCTCAAGACCAATTCCATGTGACAACCATGCGAAGCCGGGGCGCGACGCCCCGGTTCCGTCTTACGCGTAGGCGTTGCAGATGCCGAGGAAGTCTTCGGCCACCAAGCTCGCGCCGCCGACGAGGGCGCCGTCGACATTGTCCAGCGATAGGATTTCCCGGGCGTTGCCCGGCTTGACCGAGCCGCCATAGAGGATGCGGATCTTCGCAGCCTCGTCGCCCGCGAGCTTGTCGAGCATGTCGCGCAGGGAGGCGTGAACCTCCGCGATGTCCTTCGGCGTCGGCGTGCGACCTGTTCCGATGGCCCAGACGGGCTCGTAGGCGATCACCGTGTCGGCTGCCGTCGCACCCTTGGGCAGGCCGATGGCCAGCTGGGCGCGGACGATATCGAGCGCACGGCCCTGCTCGCGCTCCTCGATGGTCTCGCCGACACAGATGATGCCGCAGAGCCCGGCACGGCGCGCGCCGAGCGCCTTGGCGTGCACGCCGTCATCGGTCTCGTGGTGGTAGGCGCGCCGTTCCGAATGGCCGACGATGACGTACTTCGCACCCAGATCGGCCAGCATCTCGGCCGAGATCGAACCGGTGAAGGCCCCGCTCTCACGGGCGTGGAGATTTTGTCCGCCGATGGCGACCGAGGAGCCGTAGGTCGCCGCGACGCAGGACCCGATGAGGGTCGAGGGGGGACAGATCAGCACGTCGATGCGGGCTGAGAGATCGGGCGACAGGCCGTCGCGAATCTTCTCAACCACCGCGATCGAAGATCGCGTGCCGTTCATCTTCCAGTTGCCAGCAACCAGGGGCCGCCGCCCGGCTTGCGTCATCCTAAGCCCCCAATTCTCACTCATCCGTGACCGGCGGCCCTACCAGAGCAAGCTTGGGCGCGCAAACGCGTCACAGAGCATTTCCCTGCGGTTGTTTCGCCGGGTGTCCGGACCCACCGGACGGGACGAGCCCTGGTCTCTCGCCTTTGCCTCTCGGCCCGAATGGTCTATCGCGGGCCGCGACAAGGCTTTCCCGAACCGGCGTATCCAGAACTCACCATGTTGCAGGGCATCCGCGCCGCCTCCGAGCATTGGCTCGGCAAGATCGTGCTGGCGATCATTTTCTCGCTGCTGATGTTCGGCATCGGCATCTACGGCGTGGAGGATCTCGTCCGCGGCGGCGGGACCAGCGCGGTCGCCACCGTGGGCGACACGAAGATTTCGGCCGAGAAGGTCCGCCAATCCTATCAGAACCAGCTCGAACGCTATCAGGTCCAGCTGAAGCGCGCCCTGTCGCCCGAGCAGGCGCGCTCGCTTGGCCTCGACCGCCAGGTCATGTCGCAGCTCATCACCGAGGCGGCGCTCGACCAGAAGACCCGCGATCTCGGGCTCGCCGTGCCTGACAGCACCGTGCTTCGGGCGATCCGCGAGGAGAAGTCGTTTCAGAACGCGCAGGGCCAGTTCGAGCCGCAGCTGTTCTACCAAACCCTGCAGCGCGCCGGGTTGAATGAGCAGGGCTTCGTGCGAGAGCAACGCTCCGTCATCGCCCGCATCCAGTTGGCCGAGGCGGTGTCCGGCGGAATCACGGTGCCGACCGCTCTGCGCGAGGCGGTTCACCGCTACTCGACCGAGCGGCGCGCGGTCTCGTATCTGTTCCTCCAGCCTTCCGATGCGGGCCAGATTCCGGCGCCGAGCGATGAGGAGCTCAAGACCTGGTACGACGGGAACAAGGACCGGTTCCGCGCCCCCGAATACCGCACCGTGAATATCCTCGTGGTCGATCCCGAGGCCGTCGCGCAGTCCGAGCCCGTCTCGGACGAGGACGCCCGGAAGGCCTACGATCTCAACAAGAGCCGTTACGGCACACCCGAGAAGCGCACGATCCAGCAGATCGTCTTCCCCGATGCGGCCTCGGCCGAGGCCGCCCGCAAGGAGATCGAGGAAGGCGCGAAGACCTTCGAGCAGGTCGCCGAGGCCCGCGGGACGAGCGGCCAGGAACTGACGCTGGGCACGCTCTCGCGCGACGAGTTGTTCGACAAGGCCGTGGGCGAGGCCGCCTTCGCGCTTCCGGAGGGCGGCGTGAGCCAGCCGGTGAAGGGTCAGTTCGGGCAGGTGCTCCTGCGCGTGACCAAGATCGAGCCGGGAACGGTGAAGTCCTTCGATGAGGTCTCCGGCGAGATCCGCAAGACGCTGGCCCTGCAACGGGCCAAGGACAAGATCGAAGACGTGCGCGACGCCATCGAGGACCAGCGCGCCAGCGCCAAGCCGCTCGCTGACATTGCGGCCGAGCGCAAACTCGCCCTCGTCGCGGTCCAGGCGGTGGACGGCCAGGGCAAGGCGCCGGATGGCAACCGCGTCGCCGGTATCCCGGATGCCGACACGACGCTCCCGGCGATCTTCCGCGCCGAAATCGGCGGCGACAACGAGCCCCTCCGCACCAAGTCTGGGGGCTTCATCTGGTACGACGTGACCAAGATCGACGCCGCGCACGACAAGCCCTTCGACGAGGTGAAGGATGCCGTGAAGGCGGGCTGGGTGACGGCCGAGACCGCCAAGCGGCTTCAGACGAAGGGTCGTGAGCTGGTGGAGAAGCTCGACAAGGGCGCGTCCATTGAGGACGTGGCCAAGGAAGTCGGCGTGAACCCGCAGGAGACATCCGATCTCGCCCGCAACCAGCCGAAGGACATGCTCACCTCCGACGTGGTGAACCTGATCTTCGCGACGCCGGTCGAGAAGTCCGGCAGTGCGGCCTCCGGCGATACCCGTGCCGTGTTCAAGGTGACGTCGGCGAGCGTGCCTGCCTTCGTGCCCGACAGCCCGAGCGACCGGACCGTGACGCAGAACTTCCAGTCGGCCATCGCGGACGACGTGCTGTCGCAATACATCGCGGATGTTCAAAAGAACGCGGGTGTGAAGGTCGACCAGGCGGCGCTCCGCAAAGTCTTCGGCGGCGAGTACTGATGTCCGACCTGCCCGATTTCGACGCCTTCCGCGCGGCCTACGATTCCGGGCGGTCGACCCTGCTTGAGATCGCCCTGGTGGCGGATCTCGAAACGCCGGTCGCCGCCTTCCTCAAGCTGCGCGCCCGGCATCCCGGCCCGGCTTTCCTGCTCGAGTCGGTCGAGGGTGGAGCCGTCCGCGGGCGGTACTCGATGATCGGGCTCGATCCCGACCTGATCTGGCGCTGCCGCGACGGCGCGCCCTCGCTCGCGCGTCAGCCCGATCTGACCCGCTTCGAGCCGGATACCCGTCATCCCCTGGTGAGCCTACGCGCCCTCATCGCCGAAAGCGCCATCGGCCAGGACGAGGAGCGTGACCTGCCGCCGATGGCGGCGGGCCTGTTCGGCTATCTCGGCTACGATATGGTGCGCTCGATGGAGCGCCTGCCGACGCCGAACCCCGATCCGCTCGGCGTGCCGGATGCGATCCTGGTACGTCCGCGCCTGATGGTGGTGTTCGATTCGATCCGCGACGTGATCACGGTCGTCACGCCCGTGCGTCCGGCCGAGGGTGTCTCGGCGAAAGCGGCCTATGAATCCGCCCTGTCGCGCATCGACGGGGTCGCCGCCGCTTTGGAGAGCCCGCTCCCGATCGAGGCGCGGATCGATCTCGCGACGGTGGCGGCGCCCGAGCCGGTGTCGAACACGACGCCGGAAGAATTCGCCGCCATGGTGGCGCGGGCGAAGGAGTACATCGTCGCGGGCGACGTGTTTCAGGTGGTGCTCTCGCAGCGGTTCGAAGCACCCTTCACGCTGCCCGCCTTTGCGCTCTACCGCTCCCTGCGCCGGACCAACCCGGCGCCGTTCCTCTGCTACCTCGATTTCGACGCCTTCCAGATCGTCTGCTCCTCGCCGGAGATCCTCGTGCGGGTGCGCGATGGCATCGTGACGATCCGCCCGATCGCGGGCACGCGCCGCCGGGGCGCGACGCCCGCGGAGGACAGGTCGCTCGCGGAGGAATTGCTCGCCGATCCGAAGGAGCGGGCCGAGCATCTGATGCTCCTCGATCTCGGCCGCAACGATGCGGGCCGCGTGTCCCGCATCGGCAGCGTACGCGTCACCGATCAGTTCTTCATCGAGCGCTACAGCCAGGTGATGCACATCGTCTCGAACGTCGAGGGTGACCTCGACACGAAGTACGATCCGCTGGAAGCCCTCTCGGCGGGCTTCCCGGCGGGCACCGTCTCCGGCGCGCCCAAGGTGCGGGCGATGGAGATCATCGACGAGTTGGAGAAGCAGAAGCGCGGCCCCTATGCCGGCTGCATCGGCTATTTCGGCGCGGGCGGTGAGATGGATACCTGCATCGTGCTGCGAACGGCTGTAGTGAAGGATGGACGGATGCACGTCCAAGCGGGCGCGGGCATCGTCTACGATTCGGATCCGGCGTCGGAACAGCAGGAATGCGTGAACAAGGCCAAGGCCCTGTTCCGCGCGGCGGAAGAGGCCGTGCGCTTCGCGGCGCAGGCGCGGCGGGGGCAGTAGTGCCACGGCGGGGCGCCGGTTGACCGCCCCGCCCCGAGCCGTCACATCCCTTCGGAACTGCTCGGGTTCGCGCCATGTCCAAAGTCCTCGTCATCGACAACTACGACAGCTTCACCTTCAACCTCGTCCATTTGATCGGGCCGCTCTGCGACACGATCGAGGTGGCGCGGAACGACGCGCTGTCGGTGGCCGACATCCGCGAGAAGGCGCCGGACGCGCTGGTGCTGTCGCCGGGACCGTGCAGCCCGAACGAGGCGGGGATCTGCCTCGACGTGGTGCGCGAGCTGGCGGGGGAAATCCCGATCTTCGGCGTCTGCCTCGGGCTCCAGACCATTGGGCAGGCCTTCGGCGGCGATGTGGTGCGTGCCCCTCTTCCCCTGCACGGCAAGGTCTCGACCATCCGCCATGGGGCGAAGGGCCTGTTCCGGGGCATCAACGAGAGCTTCGAGGCCACGCGCTACCACTCGCTGGTGGTCGACCGTGCGACCTGCCCGGCCTCGCTCTCCGTCACCGCCGAGGCGGACGGGCTGATCATGGGGCTGGAGCATGCCGAGCTTCCGGTCCACGGGGTGCAGTTCCATCCGGAGAGCATCCGCTCGCAGCACGGGCGCGAGATCGTGCAGAACTTCCTCGAACTGGCACGGGCCTGGAACGCAGGGCGTGACAGGCCCTCCGCCGACGTGCATTGACGCCGCGATCCCCGCTTCCCGCGACGATTCCGATGGATAGCTTCAGACCGCTCCTCACCAAGGTCGCCGGGGGGCAGCCCCTTGAGCGCGCCGAGGCGCGCGCGGCCTTCGACCTGCTCCTGTCGGGCGAGGTCACACCCGTCCAGGCGGCTTCGTTCCTCACGGCCCTCAAGATGCGCGGCGAGACGATCGAGGAGATCGTCGGTGCAGCCGAGGCGATGCGGGCGCGCATGGTCCGCGTCACGGCGCCGGAAAACGCGGTGGATGTGGTCGGCACGGGGGGCGACCATTCGGGCAGCGTGAACGTCTCGACGCTCGCCGCGATCCTCGTGGCGGCCTGTGGCGTGCCGGTAGCCAAGCACGGCAACCGCGCGGCGACCTCCCGCTCCGGTGCCGCCGATGTGCTCGCCGCTCTCGGGGTCACGTTAGGGCTCGATCCGGCGGCGCAGGAAAAGTGCCTGGCGGAAGCCGGTCTGTGCTTCCTGTTCGCCCAGACGCATCATGGCGCCATGCGCCACGTCGCGGCTGTGCGCGCCGAACTGCCGGTTCGGACGATCTTCAACCTGCTCGGCCCTCTGTGCAATCCGGCGGGGGTGACGCGCCAGCTCTTCGGCGTCGCGGATGGCACCCGCGCCGAGCCGCTGACACGGGTGCTCGCCGAACTCGGCAGCCAGCGGGTCTGGACCGTGCACGGTTCGGACGGGCTCGATGAGATCACCGTCACAGGCCCGACCGGCGTCGTCGCCCTGGAAGACGGCCGGATCGAGCGCTTCACCATCGATCCGCGCGACCTCGGCATCGCCCTTCGCGCGCCGGAAGAGCTGCGCGGGGGAGACCCGGCCCATAATGCTCGCGCCCTCGAAGCGGTTCTCGCGGGCGAGCGAAACGCCTATCGCGACATCGCGGTTGTCAACGCAGGTGCGGCACTCGTCGTCGCGGGGGGCGCGGGGTCTCTGGCGGAAGGCGTCGGCCGGGCGCAGGATGCGATCGATTCCGGCGCGGGCCGTGCCACCCTCGCGCGTCTGGTGCGCGTGTCGCAGTCATGCTCGAACGGGCAGGAGAGCCGATGACCTCGCTCACGCAGGAGGCCGCTCCCGAAGCCGCCCCGGAGAACCCGGAACGGCCGAACGTCCTCGCCCGGATCGAAGCGTACAAGCGCCGCGAGATCGCCGAGGCGAAGCTTCGGATGCCACTGGCGAAGCTCGAAAAGAAGGTCGCGCAGGCCGATCCGCCCCGCGGCTTCGCGGAGGCCATCCGCAGGCACCGCAAGGACGGTCGGCCTGCGCTGATCGCCGAGGTGAAGAAGGCCTCTCCGTCCAAGGGGCTGATCCGCGCCGATTTCGACCCCGCGACTTTGGCGGCGGCCTACGAGAAGGGCGGGGCGACCTGCCTATCGGTCCTGACCGACGAGCCGTCCTTCCAGGGCAAGCCCGATTACCTCGTCGCCGCCCGCGCGGCCTGCGCGCTGCCGGTGCTGCGCAAGGACTTCATGTTCGAGCCGTATCAGGTCTACGAGGCGCGAGCCTGGGGCGCGGATTGCATCCTCGTGATCATGGCCTGTCTCGATGACGACGAGGCCATGGCCCTCGTCGAGACGGCCCATGAGCTCAACATGGACGTGCTGACCGAGGTGCATGATGAGGCCGAACTCGCGCGCGCTCTGCCGCTCGGCACGGCCTTGGTCGGCGTCAACAACCGCAACCTGAAGACCTTCGAGGTCTCGTTCGACAACGCCCTTCGTCTGAAGCCCGGCATCCCGGATGACCGGATCGCCGTGGCCGAGAGCGGCATCGGCGGCCATGCCGACGTGGTGCGTTTGGCCGAGCATGGGCTCGATACGGTGCTGGTGGGCGAGAGCCTGATGCGCCAGGGCGACGTGACGCTGGCGACCCGCGCTTTGCTCTTCGGGGACGGCGCGAAGGGCAAGGGTAGGGCATGAGCGGGCGCCTCACCCATCTCGATGCGGCGGGCGCGGCCAATATGGTCGATGTCACGGACAAGCCCGCCACCACCCGCACCGCTCGCGCGGAGGGCTGCGTGGTGATGCTGCCGGAGACCCTGGCGCTGATCCGCGAGGGCGATGCCAAGAAGGGCGACGTGATCGGTACAGCGCGGCTCGCGGGCATCATGGCCGCCAAGCGCACCCACGAACTCATTCCGCTCTGCCACCCTCTGCTCCTCTCGAAGGTACGGGTGGAGTGCGAGGAAGATACCGCCCTCCCGGGCCTGCGCATCACGGCCGAGGTGCGGGTGCAGGGCCCGACGGGCGTCGAGATGGAGGCGTTGACTGCCGTCTCGCTGGCCTGCCTCACGGTCTACGACATGGTGAAGGCGGTGGACCGCGGGATGCGCATCGAGGGCATCCGCCTGCTCGCCAAGGATGGTGGGCGTTCGGGCGCCTATCGGGCGGATCCGGCGCCGTGAGGCCGGAACGATGAGCGGCCTCATTCCTGTCGCGGAGGCGCTGTCGCGCATTCTGGCGAGCGTGCGCACGCCGGTCGAGCCGGAGAGCGTGCCGCTGGCCCGCGCGGCCGGGCGGGTGCTCGCCGCGCCCGTCGCATCCACCCGCACGCAGCCGCCGTTCCCGGCCTCGGCCATGGACGGGTATGCCGTCCGCGCCGCCGATGCGGGCACGGTCGGAGCGAGCCTGCGCCTCACCGCTACCAGCGCCGCCGGTCACGGCTTCGCGGGCACGCTCCAACCCGGAGAGGCCGTGAGGATCTTCACCGGCGCTCCGGTTCCCGAAGGTGCCGATGCGATCCTCATTCAGGAAGATGCGGACGCCGAGGGTAAAACGGTCCGCGTCCGTGAGGCGGTGCAGCCTGGCCGGTTCATCCGTCGAGAGGGCTTGGATTTCGCGGCGGGCGAAACGCTGCTCGCCGAAGGCATGGTCCTGGATGCGCGGCGCCTCGCCCTCGCGGCGGCGGCGGGCCATCCGCAGGTGCCGGTGCGACGGCGCCCAAGGGTCGCGATCCTCGCCACGGGCGACGAATTGGTCGAGCCCGGGGCGACGCCCGCCTGGGACCAGATCGTCGCCTCGAACAGCCTCGCGCTCGCCGCCCTGGCGGAGGAGGCAGGTGCCGAGACCATCGACCTCGGCATCGCCGCCGATGACCATGCTGCCCTGGAGACGGCCTTTCGACGGGCGCGGGAGGCGAAGGCCGACCTGTTGATCACCCTCGGCGGTGCCTCGGTTGGCGATCACGATCTCGTCCAGGCGGCGCTCGCCCGTGAGGGTCTCGAACTGGGCTTCTGGAAGGTCGCCCTTCGACCGGGCAAGCCGCTCATGCACGGGCGGCTCGGGGACATGCTGGTGATCGGCCTGCCCGGCAACCCGGTCTCGTCCATCGTCTGCGGGTTGCTCTTCGTGGTGCCTGCCATTCGCGCCCTGCTCGGGGATCCCCAGGCCGGGGCCGATCGCAGCGAGCCCGCCACCCTGGGGCGTGACCTTCCCGCCAACGATGGGCGCGCGGATTTCATGCGCGCAAGCCTCACCATCGAGCCGGGCCGCCTGCCAGTGGCCACGGCGGAGAACCGGCAGGATTCGTCCATGCTCGCGGTGCTCGGTCGCTCGGAAGCGTTGCTGATCCGCGAGCCGCACGCACCGCCCGCTCAAGCAGGCGATCCGTGCCGGATTATTCGGCTCGACCGGCGATTGGTCTGAGGTTCAGGGCGCGGCGCGCCAGATTCTGATCACGCCCTGCGCGGGTTCCGGAGTCAGCCAGTCGGCGCTCGCCGTTCCCTGAACGAGGCGGGAGACGAAGGCGGGCTCCGGCTGAAGATCCGTGGATAGACGCGCCGGGCAGGCGACGAGCCGTGTCGCGCCCTGTTCCGTCATGGCCCGTCGCAGGTCGGCTTCGGTGCCGCCGAGGCCCTGGATCGAGGCGGCGATCTGCGGCACGGCCCGGTGATAGGGTGCGCTGACGATCGATTGCGACGTGTGGAGCAGGATTGCCGGACCCATGAAGGTCGGCGCCAGCACGCGGCCGGGGGGCAGGGCGGCGAGGCCGCTCAGGGCCTCGTCGCTCAGGCAGGTCATCGCGCCCTGCAGATCGGGGGCGGTGCGAGGCCAAGGCGACAGCACCTCGCCGAGGCTCGCGATGGGTATCCAGATCGTGCTCACGAGCCCCGCGGCGACTGCCGCCGCCGACAGCCGGCGCGTGCCCGGGCCGGTCGCCAGGACGCGATCGATGAAGCCGCCCGCCACGAGGGGGACCAGCCCGCTCGCGACGTAGATTCCGCGAAACTCCGAGATCCCCATGAGTAGGCCCGGCCAGAGCAAGGTCGCGGCGACGGCCCAAGCCCGGCCCTGCGGCGCGAGACGCGTCGCGACCAGCGTCGCGAGGATCAGGACGGGATAGAAGGCCAGAGCCTCCCACTGGCGTCTGGCGACGAAGGTCGGCAGGCTGGTCATCTCGTTGACCCTGAGAAGCCAGTGGTCGCGGACCAGGCTCGTCATGCCGGTGAACGGCCCGCCGAGGCAGACCGGGAACAGCACGGCGAAGCCAGCGACGATGCCCGCACCCAAAACGGCCAGCACGGCGAGCCGCGCTGCGGGTCGTGCCAAGCGCCCGTCGAGCGCGGCGCAGCCGAGGGTAAGAATCAGCCCACCCTCGGCCAAAAGGAGCCAGGGCGGTGAGATCGCATCGCAGGCGGGGATGCTCAAGCGGGCAGGATCGGTCTGCGCGCCGAACAAGATCGGCGCGGCAAGGCCCAGGCCAAGGCCGAACCCGGTGAGCACGCGAGAGGCGGGTCGCCCGCGCCAAGTCCAATCCGCGCACAGGAACAGCGCGGCGGCGGCCACATAGGGCAGGCCTTCGAGCCCGACCGCCAGGGAGGCAGCCGCGAGCAGCCCGGCGAGCCATCCCGCGCCCCGGATGATGGCGAGCGCCAGCCCGAGGATGATGATGAGTTGGAGACCATGGTGATCGACGCGACCGGCGGCGAATTGCACGCCGACCCCGACGGTCTGTGTCGCGACGATGAGGGCAAGCAATGCGGCCCTCGGGCCATAGGCGGCCTTCGCTCCGCGCATCAGCACAAGCGCGTAGAGGCCGAACAGCAGGATTGGCCAGAGCGCGGCGGCGATACCCTCAGCCAGTCCACGGCCCGCCAGCGGTGTGAGAATGAGGATCAGCCCCGCCAGCGGCGCATCCACGAGGCGCGACCAATGGCTCGGAATGCCGGGCGGCGGCCCGAACCGGTGCTGCACCAGATCGAACCAGCCCTGGCCGTTCGCAAGGTCGCGGGCCTCGACGAGCCGCATGGCGTCGTCGGGATCGGGCACGCGCAGATGGAACAGCGTCGCAGCGATATCGACTGGCGCGTTCATCGTCGCGAGGCCGAAGGCGGCCAGCAGCCAGAGCAGCGTCGTCGTTTTGAACCGCGTCGCAGGCGAGGCCACCGGCGGGGCTCGGTCCGGCATCGTCGTCTTGTCTCCCCGGCCGGTGGTGCCATTCAGGAAGCATTGTTGGGTTAACCAATCGTCAGCCGTTGCTTCCTACGGTTGCGTCCGCGCGGAGCGGACGATGCCGATACCCCACTTGCAACGACGGGAAATGGCGATCCTCGCGGGCGGCGCGATGATTTCTGCCCTGTCGTGGTTGGCGATGGTGCCCTGGAACATCCATGGCTGGATGATCGGTGCACCGCTCGGCCGGGATTTCGTCAACTTCTGGATGGCACCGCGCCTCGTGCTCTCGGGGCAGGGGGCGGTGCTGGTCGATCTGCCCGCCTACAGCGCGGCCATCAAGACGGCCTTCGGCATGACGCGCGATCCGCTGCTCGTCTTCGTCTATCCGCCGCACGCGCTCCTGCTCTTCGCGCCCTTCGCGGCACTTCCGTTCCTGCCGGGCGTTCTCCTCTGGACGGCGGTGAACCTCGCGGGTCTCGCCCTCACGACGCGGATCCTTCTACGGGAGAGCCCCGGGCGCTGGCCGATTCTCGTGGCCTGCGTCTCGCCGCCCGCCGTGGCGATGATGATGTACGGCCATTTCGGCGGCCTGCTCGCGTTGGCGACGAGTGTCGCGCTGATCGACGCCGGGCGACGGCCGGTGCTCGCCGGGCTCTGCCTCGCGTTCCTCTCGACCAAGCCGCAATTCGCCTGCGCCATCGGGTTGATGCTCCTCCTTACAGGGCAGTGGCGCTGCCTCGCGGCGGGGGCGGTCGCGACGCTGGCGCTGGTCGCGGCCTCTGCCGGTCTTTTCGGCTTCGAGGTTTGGCGGCAGTTCATCACCGTCACGATGCCGATGCAGAGCGCCTACATCACCCGCTTCGACGCCAAGATGATCGAGACGTCGGTGACGGCCTATTTCGCGGCGCGCTATTCCGGCCTGCCCGCTAGCGCCGCCTGGGCGATCCAAGGTGTGGTGAGTGCGGCCTGCCTCGCCTTCGGCGTTGCGGCCCTGCGCCGGGGCGCGCGGGATCCGGGCGTGCTCGTGGTGGTCATCCTCGGGGCGCTGGTGATGCAGCCCTACGTCTCGCATTACGACCTCGCCATCGCCGCGCCTGCGCTCGCTTTGCTGGTACTCGGCCACGCCCCCGGTGCCGCGCCAAGCACGGTGGCCGCATGGATCCTGGTGCCGATGGCCCGCATCCTCATCGTGTTCGATCTGCCGATCCTCGGCGTGTTGGTGCCCGGTGCTCTGTTCGCGCAGGCGCACCGCCTCCTGCACGCGCAGCGCACTCTCGTTCCGCAGCATGCCGCCCTCGACGCGGCGGCCTGACGA
This sequence comes from Methylobacterium sp. NFXW15, assembly GCF_049887755.1. NCBI lineage: Bacteria > Pseudomonadati > Pseudomonadota > Alphaproteobacteria > Hyphomicrobiales > Methylobacteriaceae > Methylobacterium > Methylobacterium sp. NFXW15. The sequence continues at coordinate 287,078 of NZ_JAGEKG010000002.1, forward strand.
TTCCTCGAACCGGCGAACAGACATGGCACGCGTTCTCGTCACCGGTGGATCAGGCTTTCTCGGATCGCTCCTCGTCCGCCGCCTGCTCGATGACGGCCACTCCGTCACCAGCGTGGACCTGCTGCCCGCGACCTTCGTGGCCCCGAACTTCACTCCGGTCGTCGGGGATATCCGCGACCGGGCGCTGCTCGACCGGCACGTGCCGGGGCACGAGGCGGTGTTCCACTGCGCGGCCCTGCTGGCGCACGGCACGATCAAGCCTCGCGAACTGTGGGCGAGCAACGTCGAGGGCACTCGTGTCCTTGCCCAGGCGACGGCGGCAGCGGGCATCCGCAGCCTCGTCTACATTTCCAGCAACTGCCTCTGGGCACGCGGATTCGACAGGCCGGTGCGCGAGGATGACGAACCCGCGCCCTGTGAGATCTACGGACAGAGCAAGCTGGAGGGCGAGCGCATCCTGGCCGCCCATGCGGGCGACTTCGCCACCACCATCATTCGCTCCCCCACCATCATCGATGAGGGGCGGCTCGGGCTGCTCGCGATCCTGTTCGACTTCATCCGCGAGGGGCGGCGGGTGTGGCTCGTGGGCGAGGGCAGCAACCGCTATCAGTTCATCTACGCCAAGGACCTGATTGCCGCGATGCTGCTGGCGTGGCGGCAGACCGCCTCCGGAGTGTTCGGCATCGGTGCGGACGATGTCGGCTCCATGCGCGAGACGTTCCAGCACGTCATCGCCCATGCGGGCACGGGCGCGCGCACGGCGCATCTGCCCCTGAAGCCGACGCTGCTCGCTATGCGCGCGGCACACGCCCTGCGGATCTCGCCGCTCGGCCCCTACCATTACCGCATGATCGCGGAGAGCTTCGTTTTCGATACGAGCCGCATCAAGGCGGGTCTCGGCTGGCAGCCGACGCTGACCAACGGCGACATGCTGCTGGCCGCCTATCGTTACTATGTCGCCAACCGCGCGGAGATCGCCGCGCGCCGGGATGTCTCGGCTCACCGTCAGGCGGCAGATATGGGCGTCATCCGCGTGCTGAAATGGGTGAGCTGAAAGTCGCCCGAGGGGAGGAAAGTCTTAACCCTGCCAGGACATGAATCGGCGCAACCTACGCGTGAATCGATCCGGGCCGGAGCGACTGATGAGCCATCACACCGAGACGCTGGTGATCGGCGCCGGGCCGGCGGGTCTCACGGCCTCGTATCTGCTGTCCAAGCACGGCCATTCGGTCACGGTTCTGGAGAGCGATCCCAAACAGGTTGGTGGCATCTCGCGCACCGTTTCGCATAACGGCTACCTGTTCGATATCGGCGGCCACCGCTTCTTCTCGAAGTCCAAGGCGGTTGTGGACCTGTGGGACGAGATCCTTCCGAACGACTTCATCGAGCGGCCCCGCCTCTCGCGCATCTACTACAACGGCAAATACTACGCCTATCCGCTCAAGGCCTTCGAGGCTCTGAAGAATCTCGGCCTCGGCACGAGCGTCGCCTGCGTCGCGTCCTACCTCTACGCCCGCGCGAAACCGGTCCGCGAGCCGAAGAATTTCCACGAATGGGTGCGCAACCAGTTCGGCGAGCGCCTGTTCTCGATTTTCTTCAAGACCTACACCGAGAAGGTGTGGGGCATGTCGTGCGATGCGATCTCGGCCGATTGGGCGGCGCAGCGCATCAAGGGGCTCGATCTCGGCGCGGCGATCCGCGACGGGGTGAAGCGCTCGCTCGGTCTGCGCAAGCGCCAGAAGGCAGGCGGCCCGGTCATCAAGACGCTGATCGAATCGTTCCGCTATCCCCGCCGTGGTCCCGGCATGATGTGGGAGGCCGCCGCTGCGAAGACGAAGGCGCAGGGCGGCCGGGTGCTGCTAGGCCGCACCGTCGATTCCCTCAGCTATGACCAGGGTACTGGCCTCTGGACCGCCTCGGCCCGCCTGAGCGATGGCTCCCGCGAGACCTACACCGCCCGCCACGTCGTCTCCTCGGCACCGGTGCGCGACCTCGTGAACGCCATCCGCCCGCGCCCCCTGAGCACGTTCAACGCCCGCGCGCTCGCCTATCGCGACTTCCTCACGGTCGCGCTCATCGCCAAGTCCGACAAGAATTTCCCCGACAATTGGATCTACATCCACGATCCTTCGGTGAAGGTCGGCCGGGTGCAGAACTTCCGCTCGTGGTCGCCGGAGATGATTCCGGATGAGTCGCATACCTGCCTCGGCCTCGAATATTTCTGTTTCGAGGGCGATGGGCTGTGGTCGTCATCCGACGAGGATCTCGTGGCGCTCGCCAAGGCCGAGATCGGGCGGATCGGCCTCATCGATCCGGCCGAGGTGGTCGATGCCTGCGTCGTGCGCCAGCCGAAGGCCTATCCGGTCTACGACGAGGACTATTCGGCGCATATCAACACCGTCCGCCTCGAATTGCAGCGGGATTATCCGAGCCTGCACCTCGTCGGCCGCAACGGCATGCACAAGTACAACAACCAGGACCACGCCATGATGACGGCGATGCTGACCGTGGAGAACATCCGCGCGGGTCGGCGCCTTCATGATGTCTGGCGGGTCAACGAGGACGCCGAATACACCGAAGCCGGGATCTCGGGCGCGCAGGAGGCGCTGACCAGCGAGAGGCTGGTGCCGCGCAAGGTGGCGTAGTTCGCTCACCGTCATTGCGAGCGCAGCGAAGCAATCCAGGGCGGCGGGACATCCCCGAACGAGGCGCTTCCCTGGATTGCTTCGCTTTCGCTCGCAATGACGGTCAGGATTCGAAGCGAGGCGGGGAGCCTTTTCCCGCAGCAGCCTGCTTCGTGCGCTCGTCCCAGCCGTTTTCGAGCATCATGATCACCATTGCCAGCAGCGAGAGGCCATGCGCGCCGATCGCGCCCTGGATCGGTCCCTGCGCTGCCTTGGTATAGACATCGCGCAGCACCGCGATCTGGCGCTCGCGCTCGCTCACCGGCTTGTCCGTCATGCTCCCGGCCCCCGGAAGGCCCGTGTCTGCGGTACGCCCCCGCAAACGAGCCTCGACCATCCCAATGACCGGGGGGTGGAAAACCGAAAGAGGCAACGGCTCCCGCGACCTTTAGCACCGGAGCGCCTGGACATGCGTCGCAGGCCCCCGGCCACGAAGGGTCGAGAGGGTTCAGAACGCATCTCTGCGCCCTACAGTTGCTTCTTTAGGGGCTTCCACACCCCAGGACGGCGCGTACCGTCCCGGCACGGATAAGACTAAATGCCGTGCTTGGGGTCAAGATGCTCCCCGTCGCTGCGCTCTCAATGATGGAGTGGTTGCAATCGCGGGCTGACGGGTCAGCGACATAACCGCCGGAACCGAACCTTGCGGAAGTTTCACGCGACAGGTTCGCCCCCTGCCGCTATCTCGCCACGACCCGCAGCCATGCCCGCGGGCCTCGACCGTTCGCGGCCGGGGGGACGTGAAGGGAGATGAGAGTGGCGGCGATCAGGACCGGACTCGGTATCCAGGCCGTGGTGACCGCGCTGTGCGCGCTGATCCTGCTGGCATTTCCCGGCGTTCCGAGCCCGCCGCTCTACGTCTCGCTCGCGGGCTTCGCCATGGCGGGCATCCTCATCGCCTCCAACAGCATCTCCGCCTATCTGAAGGTCTTCGTCTCGGTCTACGGCGTCGGCTACCTGCTGCTCGCCGGATCGCGCGCGCTGGCCGAGGCTGGGCTGCTGCCGCCGGTCCTCGCCGCGCTGTTGCCTCCGGCCTTCGCTGCGACGGGCGCCGTCGTCTTCGCGGGCATCGTGCTCGGTATTTCGTACCTTGAGCCGATCCGGGCGATCACCAATATCGCCGACCCGTATTTCGCCAATCGCGATACGCCGACCAAGGAAATCCGGCTGTTTAGTTGGTTCGGCAGCACAGAGGGTCGCATCGGGCGCAACCTCGTCGCCCTGTCGATCTTCGTGAACTTCGCCGATGTCGCGCTGACGCTGCGGTTTAACTTCTTCTACCGCGACATGTACAACTCTTTGCAGGAGTACAACGCGGAGGCGTTCTGGCACCAGCTTCTGTGGATCTTCATCCCGCTGGCCGCGCTGAACATCGCCATCGGCATGTTCGACCTGTTCGTGGATTCCTCCTTGCTGATCCGCTGGCGGACATGGCTGACCCACAGCCTGACTGGCCGCTGGCTCGGGGAGGGGACCCACTACCGCATCCCCTTTACCGACGAGGAGGCGGACAACCCGGATCAGCGCATCCAGTCCGACGTCGATGCCTTCATCCGTCAGACGGCGAGCCTGTCGATCCGCCTGCTGAGCCAGGCGGCGCAGCTCGTGTCGTTCATCGTGATCCTCTGGACCATCTCGAAGGACTTCGTGCTGCCCTTCACGGACACGGTCGTGCCGGGCTTTCTCGTGTGGCTCGTCATCGCCTACGCCGTCGTCGGCACGTGGCTGACGCACCTGATCGGGCGTCCGCTGATCGGGCTGAACTTCCGGCAGGAGCGCGCGGAGGCCGACTTCCGCTTCTCGCTTGCCCGCAACCGGATCTACTCCGAGCAGATCGCGCTGCTGCGCGGCGAGAAGGCCGAGATGGGCCGCCTCTCGTCACTGTTCCACATGGTGGTCGACAACTACACGAACATCATCTTCCGCCGGATCAAGCTGATCGCCTTCACCTTCAGCTACCGGCAGGCGAGCGTGATCTTCCCGTACCTGATCGCCGCCCCGTCCTTCTTCGCGAAGAAGATCACGCTGGGCGCCCTTCAGCAGACCGGCAACGCCTTCAGCCAGGTGCAGACCTCGCTGTCGTTCTTCGTGGACGCCTACACCACGCTGGCCGCCTACAAGGCCAACACGATCCGTCTCGGCTCCTTCCGCCGCGCGATGATGAAGGCCGAGGCCATGGGCGCGACGGGCGGAAGCCTTGCCCAGGGCAACGCCACGACCGGCGATGTCACCGCCACCGGCCTCGCCCTGGCCCTGCCCGATGGGCGCGAGATCGTCTCCGCCGACAGTCTTGCCCTGACCAAGGGCGCCGCGACCCTGGTGACCGGCCCCTCGGGCTCCGGCAAGTCCACTCTGTTCCGGGCCATTGCCGGGATCTGGCCCTTCGGCCGGGGCCGCATCGACGTGCCCGCCGGGGAGTCCGCGCTGCTCCTGCCGCAGCGCCCCTACATCCCGCTCGGCACACTGCGCGACGCGGTGGTCTATCCCAACGAGCGCAGCCGGTTCTCGGACGAGGAGATCCGTCAGGCTCTGACGGACGCGCAGCTGCCGCACCTGATCGACCGGCTCGACGAGGACGACGTGTGGGAGCGCCGCCTGTCAGGTGGCGAGCAGCAACGTCTGGCCATCGCGCGGGCGTTGCTGGCCAAGCCCGCTTGGTTGTTCCTCGATGAGTCGACGGCATCGCTGGACGAGCCGTCCGAGGCGAAGATCTACCGCATGCTGCGCGAACGTCTGCCGCAGACGACCATCGTCTCCATAGGCCACCGCTCGACGCTGGAAGCGCTGCACGACCGGAAGGTGGTGCTGGAGAAGGAAGGCGACCGCTTCGTGCCCCGCGAGTCGATGCAGGCGATGCCGGCCGAATAAACCCCACCGTCTTTGCTTCGCGTTGCTCGCAAAGACGGAGCAACGGCTTACCCTTTCCGCAACCCGGAGGCCGCCCGCGCCGCCGCCTCGATGGCGGCCGGGTCGGGCGTGCCGGGCTTCACCACCCAGCTTCCGCCAACGCAGAGAACGGCGGGGAGGGCGAGCCACTCCGGTGCGGTCGCCTCGGTGATGCCGCCCGTGGGACAGAACCGCGCCTGCCCGAACACGGCGGCCTGCGCCTTCAACGCCTTGAGGCCGCCCGCGGCCTCGGCCGGGAAGAACTTGAACCGGTCGAGCCCGTGATCGAGCCCGCGCATGATGTCGGCGGCGGTGGCGACGCCCGGCAGGTACGGCACGCCGTTCGCCTTGGCGGCGTCGGTCAGCGGCGCGGTCAGGCCCGGTGAGACGATGAACTCGGCGCCCGCTTTCAGGGCCGCATCGAGATCGCGCGGGTTCAGCACCGTCCCGGCGCCGACCACTGCGCCTTCGACCTGGGACATCTCTCGGATCACATCGAGGGCGGCGGGCGTCCGCAACGTGACTTCCAGCGCGGTGAGCCCGCCCTTCACCAACGCCTCGGCGATCGGCCGGGCGTGGGCGACATCCTCGATCACCAGAACCGGGATGACCGGCACGGAGCGCATCAACGTGTCGATGCTGACGAGGTCGTTCATGGTGCCATTCCTTCTGGTTATCTCCGCTCCCACGCTCAACACTCATCCTGAGGTGCCCGCCTTGGCGGGCCCCGAAGGAGAGATCCAGGACCCGGAGCGATCTCTGGAAGCCTCCTTCGAGGCTGCTTCGCAGCACCTCAGGATGAGGTTGCGGGTTGGTTCGGTGCCCTTGTGCGTGCGCTCACAGCCCCGCAGCAGCGAGCATGGCGGACGCGCCCTGCTCGGCCCCGTCGGCGCCTAGGCGCATGAAGGCGAAGAGCTCCCGGCCGGTGCCGGCTTCGGGGCGCGGCGTCGGGGCAGGCTCGCGCGCGGTCAGATCGCCGTCGTCGACCAGAACCTCCAGGCGACCCTCCGGGGCCGAGAGGCGCACGATATCCCCGTCGCGGATGCGGGCGATGGTCCCTCCGGCCAGTGCCTCCGGTGTCAGGTGGATGGCGGCGGGCACCTTGCCGGAGGCGCCGGACATGCGCCCGTCCGTCACCAACGCGACCTTGAAGCCGCGGTCTTGCAGGACGCCGAGCGGCGGCGTGAGCTTGTGCAGTTCCGGCATCCCGTTGGCGCGCGGCCCCTGGAAGCGCACCACCACCACGACATCCCGCTCCAACTCGCCCGCCTTGAACGCCTTCAGCACCTCATCCTGATCATCGAACACCCGCGCCGGGGCCTCGATGACGTGGCGTTTCTCATCGACCGCGCTGGTCTTGAAGGTCGCCCGGCCGAGATTGCCCTTCACGAGCCGCATGCCGCCATCGGGCTGAAACGGCCGGTCCGGACGGCGGATCATCCCGTCATCCAGGCTTTCCGGCACGGCATCCTCGAACACCAACTCCTCGCCCGACAGCTTCGGATCGCGAGCATGGTCGCGCAGGCGGCTGCCCGAGACGGTCATGATGTCGTCGTGCAGAAGGCCCGCATCGAGCAGTGCGGCGATGACGAAGCTAATTCCGCCTGCCGCGTGGAAGTGGTTCACGTCACCCGCGCCGTTCGGGTAGACGCGGCAGATCAGCGGCACCACCGATGAGAGCCGGTCGATATCCTCCCAGTCGATCACGATGCCCGCCGCGCGGGCGATGGCGGGCAGGTGGATCGCGTGGTTGGTCGAGCCGCCCGTGGCGAGCAGCCCCACCGCCGCGTTGACGATGGCCTTCTCGTCCACGCACTTGCCGAGCGGCCGGTAATCGTTGCCGTCGGCGCCGATCTCGGTGAGCCGGTGGATCGCCGCCCGCGTCACGGCCTGTCGCAGCTTCGTGCCAGGGTTGATGAACGAGGCGCCCGGCATGTGCAGGCCCATCATATCCATCATCATCTGGTTCGAATTGGCCGTGCCGTAGAAGGTGCAGGTTCCCGCCCCGTGATAGGAGGCGGATTCGGATTCCAGCAGTTCCTCGCGTCCGACCTTGCCCTCGGCATAGAGCTGGCGGATCCGCACCTTCTCCTTGTTGGCGAGGCCCGAAGGCATCGGCCCGGCCGGGATCAGGATCGTCGGAAGGTGGCCGAAGCGCAGGGCGCCGATCAGCAGGCCCGGCACGATCTTGTCGCAGATGCCAAGAAGCGCCGCGCTGTCGAACATGCCATGGCTCAGCGCCACCGCCGCCGAGAGGGCGATGGTGTCGCGCGAGAACAGCGACAGCTCCATGCCGCGCTGGCCTTGCGTGACGCCGTCACACATGGCCGGTGTCCCACCCGCGACCTGCGCGGTGGCCCCACGCTCGCGGGCGAACACCTTGATCTGGTCGGGATAGCGCCCGTACGGCTGATGCGCCGAGAGCATGTCGTTGTAGGCGGTGACGATGCCGATATTCATCGACCGCCCGGCGCGGATCGCCGCCTTGTCCTCTCCTGCCGCCGCAAAGCCATGCGCGAGGTTTCCGCAGGCCAGCTTCGGCCGGTGAACGCCGTTCTCGCGCTCCCGCTCGATCAGGTCGAGATAGGCGCGGCGAGAGTCGCGAGACCGCTCGACGATGCGCGCGGTGACGGCCGCGACCTCGGGATGAAGTTCGCTCATGAGGTATCCTCCTGCGGCGTTTGCCCGGGACCATACCCCAGAACGTGGTGACGGAAAACGTTTACATCGAGGGTGCAGGTCAATTCCGGCTGTGGCCCCGCCTCGCGGCGGGGCCGGTCGCTGCTCAGTATTCCCAGAAGATGCGCTGGAGCTCTTTCGTGTCACTCGTCTTGGTGAGCGCCACGGCGGCGAGCAGCCGCGCCTTCTGCGGGTTCAGGTCGTGCGAGACGACCCAATCGTACTTGTCGTCGGGCTGCTCGGCGTTGCGGACCACGAAGCCATCGGGCACGCGGGCCGAGCGAATGATGAGCGTGCCCTTGGAGCGGATGTCCTTGAGCTTGTCCACGAGGTAGTCCGGCACCGAGCCGTTGCCGGTTCCGGCGTGGATGATCGCCTTGGCGCCCGCCGTGACCTCGGCGTCATAGACGGCCGGGATCATGTTGCCCGAGCCGTAGACGATGCCGACCAGCGGCAACGTGTCGATCGTGTCGATGTCGAACTCGGAGTTCGTATTGTGGCGCTTGGCGAGCGTCCGGTAGAAGTAGGTCTTGCCCTCGACCACCATGCCCAGCGGCCCCCACTGGCTGAAGAAGGCGCTCGGCACGACGTTCGTCCGCTTGGTCACGTCGCGACCGCTCTGGATGTAGTCGTTCATCGTGACGGTGACGCCCTTACCGACGGCCTCCTTGCTGGCGGCGACCGTCACCGCGTCGAGGAGATTGAGGGCGCCATCGGCTGACAGCGCGGTCGTGGGGCGCATCGAGCCGACCACCACGATCGGCTTGTCGCTTTTCACCACGAGGTCGAGGAAGAACGAGGTCTCTTCCAGCGTATCGGTGCCGTGGGTGATGACCACACCGTCCACGTCGTCCTGCTTCAGCAGCGCGGAGACCCGCTTGGCGAGCTGAACCAGCTTGTCGTCGGTGAAGCTCTCCGAGGCGATCTGGAAGGCCTGCTCCCCACGAACGTTGGCGACATTGGAGACCTGCGGCACGGCGGCGATGAGCTTGTCCACCGGCACCTTGGCCGCCGCGTAGCTCGCACTGTTCGTGGCGTCGGCGCCCGCGCCTGCGATGGTGCCGCCGGTGGCGAGGATCACAACGTTCGGCTTGCGTGTCTCGGTCGCCGCCTTCGCCTCCGGCATCTCTTTCGCGGCGAGGGGCGCCGCATGGAAACCCAGAGCCAGTGTCAGCGACAGGGCCGCCGACCGAAGGAGGTGATGACGAAGCTGCATGAAGACTCTCCCGCAACGCGCTTTCGCAGTGCGAGGGGATCGTAGCCACAGCTTGGCCGAGGGCAAGCCGTCACGGCTCATCTGGATCACTCTTCAAGCTTAGGCGTTATCAAAGTTATTTGTCCCGCGGAGGTTGAGATGACAAACCTTTCCGAGCTGATGGACGAGTTGCAGCGCAGTGAGGTCGCGCGCGAGGCGATGGCCCATCTCGAAGCGGCCCTGTCACACCGCAGCGACGACGAGCGCGGCGCATTCTGGCGTGCGGTCGATCTCTATTACTTCTCGCGGAAGGCCCCGCCGGAGCCGGTGCTCGCGGCGGATGAGGCGGCTCCGCTCCAGGCCTAGAGCCGTATCCGACCAAGTTGATCTATTCCCTTCAATGGATTCCCGGCCGTCTTTGCGAGCACAGCGACGCAATCCAGGGAGGTTCGCCTTTCTGAAGCGTCCCGCTGCCCTGGATGGCTTCGCTCACGCTCGCAAAGAGGGAGACGCGTGAGCCAACTTGGTCGAAGACGGCTCTAAAAGACCGAAATCAGGACGATCCCCGCCACCATCACGGCCGCGCCGAACAAGCGCGCCGGGCCCGCCTTCACCTGCTTCATCCCGAGCCAGCCGAAATGGTCGAGGGCGACGGAGGTCAGCAGGTTCGCGGTGATGAGCAGGCCGTTGAACGCGCCCGCGCCAACCTTATCCACGAAGAGCAGGCCGCCGAACACGGCCACCGCACCAGTGAGCCCGGCGAGCGGCATCCACCAGCGCACCCCGGCGATGTCCTCGCGCTTCGGTAGCGGGAAGGGGCGCAGCAGGAAGATCAGCGCGAAAACGAACACCACCGGCAGGAACGACACGGTGGCCGCGAGCCAGGGATTCAGCAGGGCGCCGCGCAGCTGGGCGTTCCACACCACGCCGATGGCCATCAGCATGCCCGCCACGATGATGAACGGGTAGAGCAACTTGCCGGTGGTGCTGCTATGCTCGTCCTTGTCCTTCTTGCCGCCCGAGCGGGCGATGAACACGACGCCCACCGCCATCAGCAACCCTCCGAGCCACGGCAGCGGCTTGAAGCCCGCCGCCTGAAGGCCGAACAGGCCGAGCGCATCCATCGCCAGCGAGGTCAGGATGTTGGCCGTGAGGGTCAGTCCGTTGAACGGCCCGGCGCCGACCTTGTCGATGAAGGCGAGCCCGCCGAACACGGCCACCGCCCCCGCGACGCCGCCGAGCGGCGCGTACCACGGCATCTTGCCGAGGGAGTCCAGCGTCGGCAGCGGCGTCGGCATCGTCAGGAACAGCGTCGTGAAGACGAAGACGATCGGCAGGAACGAGACCGTGGCCGCGAGCCATGGGTTGACCAACTTTCCGCGCAGCTGCGCGTTCATGGAATTGCCCAGGGCCTGCAAGGCGCCCGCGACGATGATGAAGGGGTAGAGCAAGCTCTCGATCACGCGGCGCGTTCTCCGGTCTTCGACGGGTCAGAGGTAGAGAAGCGCGGCAAGCGCGAGGATCAGGGCTGGCGGCATCACGAGGATGCCGAGCTTGAGGAACTTCCCGGCCGAGACGTCCTGGCCCTCGCGGCGGATCGCCGTGAGCCAGAGGATCGTCGCGAGCGAACCGGTGACGGACAGGTTCGGCCCGACATCGACGCCGATCAGAATTGCGCCCGCGATCTTCTGCGAAACGTCGGCCGTCTGGACCGCCGCACCCGCGAGCAGGCCGGCGGGCAGGTTGTTCACGAGGTTCGAACCGAACGCGACCGCCGCGCCTCCAGCCCAGGCAGTCGCCATCGGATCGGCGGCGGCATAGGATTTCAGAGTGTCGGCGAGCATCTTAAGCACGCCGGTCTTCTCCAGCGCCTCGACCAGAACGAACAGCCCGGCGACGAGGGGCAGCACGCTCCACGACACGTCCTTGGCCACCTCGACGAAGCCGCCACGCTTGATCGCCAGCACCACGATGGCCGTCGCCAAGCCCGCGATGAAGGTGGGCAAACCAAGCTCGATACCCGCCGCCGAGGCGCCGATCAGCGCCGCGCCGGTGAGGATGATGCCGAGCCCCGCGACCTTCCCGCCGGTCTCCAGCGGCTTGGTCTCCACCTCCGTCTCGATGCTCTGCTTCAGCGCCGCGTTCTGAGTGAGGCGCAGCACGACATAGGTCGTCACGATGGCGAGGAGCGACGGCATAGCGAACAGGCGCAGCCACGTGCCGAGCGGCGGCATGTTCTCGGCGAAGACGACGAGGTTCGCGGGGTTCGAGATCGGCAGCACGAAGCTCGCCGCGTTGGCGATGAATGCGCAGATGAACAGGTAGGGCAGAGGGTTCTCGGCCTTCGCCGCCTTGGTCGCGGCGTAGACGGCCGGGGTCAGCACCACGGCACAGGCGTCGTTCGACAGGAAGACCGTCACCACCGTACCGACGATGTAGACCAGCAGGAATAACCGCGTAGCCGACCCCTTCGCGGCGCGCACGGCGTGACTCGCCAGCCAGTCGAACAGGCCCTCCTTCCGGGCGATCTCGGCGAGCAGCATCATGCCGACGAGGAACAGATAGACGTCCGTGCCTTTCGCGATGCCGTCGAGGGCCGTCTGCCAGGGCAGCAGGCCCAGCACGACAAGCAGGGCGGCGCCGAGCACCGCCCAGATCGCCTCCGGCCAGGAGAATGGGCGAACGATCACGCCGAGCGTCGCCAGGGCAGCGATGCCCCAGGTCGCAAGGTTCGGGCTCAGGGTCAGGGCACCCATCGGGCAGTCGGTCTTTCGGTCAGGAGAAGAAAGTGAGTTACCAGTCGCGCCCGGCGCGGTTCGGGCCGAGCTGATCGCCGCGCACACCCTTTTCGAGCCACGCACCGATGTTACAGGCATCGCTGCCGAGATCGTCGGGGCGGCTCCGAGAGAGCAGGACGGTGGAGGGCGGCTCGATCACGTCGCGGTCGATGTGATCCGGCCCATAGCCCGGCCAGTTCGGGTGGATCGCCTCCACCGCGATGCGGCGCGAGCCGTAGGGCCATTCGACGGCGGCCTCGAAGGCGCCGCCTTCGCTCAAGCGCGTCATCGTCTGCCAGGGCCCGTCATCGACCCGGCAACGGCAGCGGATCTCGGCTGACTCCGACAACACCACGGCTCTCACGATGACGCGTCCGTCATCGGCGGCCCGCAGGGCGTGGGTGGCGAGCCGCCGGTCGGCCGGACAGGTGATGAGCACGAAGGGCGCGTTCCGGTCGAGGGCACGGAAACGCCAGCTCACCTCGCCCTCATCGATGGCGGCAACCGCGTAGCCGACGGAGCCGTCCTCGTTCTGACCGACGGAACGGGCCGCGGCATAGGTGGTGCGCCCGTCATGGCCGAGTTCGTTGTAATGGGTATGGCCCATCTCTACGAGGCGTACGCCTAGACTCCAGAACAGGCCCGCGACCTCCTCCGCTTCCCCCTTCTCGAGATCGTCGGGATAGGTGTGCATGAAGACCGCGCAGGTCTTCGCCTCACTGCGGGCGCGCTGCACCTCGGCCGTGAGCCAGTCGAGCTGCGCCCGGCCGAGGCGGAAATCGAGGCCCTGACCTTTCCGCCCGTAGCCGGCACTGATCATGTCGAGGAACAGGCACCGCACGTCGCCGTAATCGGCGGCGCGATAGAATTGCGGAAGCGTCTCGGCGGGCTCCGCCCCCGGCCCGCTCGGAAGTTGGCGAACGCTGTTCGCGATGGGCGCGTGGCCGGTGAGGCCGATGCGGCCGACGAATTCCCCGAACGCGCTCATGTCGCCGTACTGGCGATCATGATCGCCGGGGATCAGATGGATTGCCCGGGGAGCGTAATCGCGGAGGATCTCCTCGATGAGTTCGTATTCCCCGGCCGTGCCGTTCTCGGCGATGTCGCCCGGCAGGTACACGAAGTCGGCCGCATCCTCGCCGAAGCGTGCGATCTGCTGGAAGATCGCGACGAGATCCTGGTGGTGGCGGGCATCCCGCACGGTGAGGTGCTGGTCGCCGACATGGACGAAGACGAAGGGCCGGTCCGGCCCTTTCCGGGGTGAAGTGCTCATGGGACGAGTTCAGGCGGCTGCGACGGCGCGGGGCAGGCCGCTGTCGGCAGCCTCGGGTGCGAAGTCTCGCGTTTCCGGCATGAGGGCGAGGTAGAGGGCGAAGCCGACGCCAGCGATGGCCGCGAGGCACAGGAAGGCCGCCGAATATCCGGCCGAGACGATGATGACGCCCGCGAGGGTGGCGCTGAGCGAGGCACCGATGCCCTGGGCCGTCGCGACGGCGCCTTGGGCGGCGTTGAAGCGACCGCCGCCCCGGGTCAGGTCCGCGACCACGATGGGGAACAGGGCGCCGAAGATGCCCGCGCCGATCCCGTCAAGAAGCTGCACGCCGACCAGCCAGAACGGATTGTCCGAGAAGGTGTAGAGAACGCCGCGGATCGCCAGGATGCCGAAGGCGACGAGGAAGATCGGCTTGCGGCCGATGACGTCGGCCTTGGCGCCGACGAAGATCGCTGTCGGCACCATCACGCATTGCGCGGCGACGATGCAGATCGCGATCAGCGAGGTCGCGTGATCCTTGCCCGAGATATGGGTGAGCAACTGCCCCACCGAGGTCAGCATCGCCGCGTTCGAGAGGTGGAAGATCGCGCAGAGCACGGCGAAGAGCAGCAGGCCCTTGCTCTTGAACAAGGTCTTGATGCTCGACGGTTCTTCCTCGTTCTTGGCCTCTGTCGAGGTCATCCCGCGCGCGAGATCGTCGTCGATCTCCTCGGCGGGCACCATCAGCATTGCGCCGATGGAGAGGGCAGCCAGGATGCCCATGAGCCAGAACACGACCACCGGCCCGAAGAAGTAGGCCAACGCGCCCGCCGCCGCGGCCGAGGTGGCGTTGCCGGCGTGGTTGAAGCCCTCATTCCGGCCGATGCGCTTGGAGAACATCTTGGGCCCGACGAGGCCAAGCGTGATCGCCGCGAGCGCAGGCGGGAAGATCGTGCCCGCCACATGGGCGAAGGATTGGGTGGCCGTGACCACGTAGAAGTTCGAGACGAAGGGCAGGACGAGACAGCTCGCCGTGACGGCGATGGCCGCGCCGATCACGACCGCACGTTTATGGTTGGTCTTGTCGATGAAGGCTCCGGCAGGCGTCTGCGCCACGAGGCCGAGGATGCCGGCGATGGTCATGACAAGGCCGGTCGTCGCCTCGTTCCAGCCCTGGTCGGGGCCGCGCACGGCGATCAGGTAGATCGCGAGATAGGGCCCGAGCCCGTCGCGCACGTCGGCAAGAAAGAAATTGAGCGCGTCGAGACCGCGCAAAGCCTTGGAGGATGGCGTCTTCACGCTCCCGGAATCGGCCCCGTTCGCCGCCGCAGACCGATCCATGCTTTGCCCCCCGAAGTCCGCCCCCGCGAACCAAGCGGGGGCATAGCGCGCGGAGTTGACGCGAGTTCCGTCTTTCCGATCACAACTTCGTTTAATACCCTCCGGAAAAGGAGCTTTTAGCAGCATTCGGCTGCGAGGCTCTCAAGAGCCATCTTCGCCGGGGCGACACGATGCCCGCGCCGGGGGGACTTGGAGTGAACCGGGTGCCGAGGCATCCTCTCGTGAGATCCAGACTCGCCGTTTCCCAAGAGGACGTGCCCTTGTCGATGCCCGCCCTTGTCAATCCGAGCACGCTTAGCGAACTCGGCGACGTCATCGGGCGCGAGCGTCTACACAGCTTGATCGACCGGTTCACCGAGGCTTTGGCTGAGGCCTTCTCTCAGGACGATCGCCCGGCGGCGGAGATCGGGCGCGAGGCGCACAAGCTGGTCTCGATGTCCGGGATGCTCGGATGCGATGCGCTCAGTGCCGCCTGCCGCGCTCTGGAGCAGCATGCCGTGACGGGAGCCGATATCAGGGCGCCCTTGGAAGAAGCGCGCCGGTTGCGGGACGGCACGATCGGCGCCCTCGCGCGACAATCCCCCGTCTAAACAGGCCGCTGTGAGGCCTGCATCTCGGCGGCGACGGGCGGCAGAGGGCATTCAAAGGTCAATTGAGCGCCCGATTTGGGGTAGGCGAGCTTCACCGAGCCACCGAAGCTATGGGCGAGGCTGCGGGCAATGAGCCGCGTACCGAAGCCGGTGCGGGTCGGCGGCGAGACCGGTGGCCCGTCGATCTCCTCCCAGCGGAAACACAGTATCGGATCGGACACGCCGTCGATCACGCGCCATGTCACGGCGACATGCCCGGAGGGGGTCGAAAGCGAGCCATACTTGGTGGCGTTGGTTCCGAGCTCGTGCAGCATGAGCGCGAGCGTCATACCCTGATGCGCGTTGAGGGTGACGTCCGGCCCTTCGACCCGGAACCGGCCCGGCACGCCGTCTCCATGCAGGGAGACGGTCGTGGCCACCAGAGCTGAAAGGGATGCGCTGGCGAATGAGCCCTGAACCAGCACGTCATGCGCCTGCGCCAGCGCGAGGAGACGCGCCGAGAGGGATTCCGAAGCCGCGTCGATGGACGTGGCGTTGCGCAGGGTCTGCGCCGCCACCGCCTGAACGAGAGCCAAGGTGTTCTTCATGCGGTGAGCCAGTTCCTGCATCAGCAGGGTCTGCCGCGCCTCGGTGTCCTTCAACTCGGTGATGTCGCGTGCGACGGCCAGAATGCGCTCGGGCCGCTCGTCAGCACCGTGGACCGGCGTCACCGCGATGTCCCACCATGTCACCACATCGCGCACGTCCAGTTCCGCCTGGAAACGGTTCGCCCGGCCGAGCTTGGCCGAGTGTAAAGCCGTCAGCACGGCGGCGCGGCTATCCGGGCAAATCCAGAAGTCCACCCAGAACCGGCCCAACGCGCCGGCTGCGCTGACCGTGCCGAGGATCGAGGGACCGTTCTCGCTCAGGGTGATCAGCCGCCCGTCGAGGTCGAGCACCGCCACGAAGTCGTTCGTGGTCCAGAGCAGGCGACGATTGAACTCCTCGCTCGCCTGAAGCTGAATGTTCAATTCCTCGGCACTCGCGAGGCGGGCCGCGCCGTCCTCGAGATCACGCCGCCACAAGGCCGTGCTGCGTTCGACTTCCGCACGCTCGCTCTCGACGATGCGATCGAGCCGGGCGTTCCGGCGCATCTCGCTGTCGACGAGTTCCGTGGCCTGACTCAATAGGCGGCGGAGCTGTGCGTTCTCGGCTTCAAGGCTGTTGATCCGGTCGGCGACCGGATCGTCTTCCTTCAGCGCAACAAGCAGACTCATGGCAGCGCCCCCGCAGGCTCGTGCAGTGGTCCCGCCTCAGGGACATGACTCGAGCCATGACCCGCCGAAGGCGAGGCTGCGACGGTCAGGTCGAGGCGGGACGATGGCGGCGGATCAACCCGCTTCTCAACCATCGCCCCCACCCGCATCCGCGCGATTCGAAGGGTGAGGAATCGTAGCATTCGGCAGCGTGGCCGCAAGCGAAGACTATCAAACCACCTTGCGGCAAAACGACGAAACCCAGGATCTGTATTTGTATACCAGTTTACCGATTGCGCATTAAAAGTACCAACCAACCGATCCCGAGCACAAAAATGACGAGGCCGATCGAGACGAAGACCGGCGTCCCGAGATCGATCAATCGCGGCGCGAGCTGCGTCGCGAAGGCGGCGACCACGAGGGCGACGGCGACCCGGGCGGCGGCCCGCTCGATGCCCCGCGTGACCTTCTCGAGACCCTTGATCTCGATCTCCACCGTCACGCGGCCCTGCTTCAGCCGCACCAGCATCAGGTGGATGAGCGTCGGCAGTTCGGAGGCCGCGCCGTAAAGGCCCGCGCCCAGGGCTTCAGCCTTCTGCTTCAGGCCGTCGAGGGAGAATTGCGAGCGCATGCTCGCCCGCACGGTCGGCGCGGCGGCCGCGAACAGGTCGAAATTCGGATCGAGGTGGCGCATCACGCCGTCCGCCGTCACCAGGCCCTTGAACAGGATGGCGAGATCGGTCGGCATCGCGAGGTCGTTTTCGCGCGCCATGTTCATGAAGTCGGTGAGAACGAGCCCGAGGTTCAGCGGAATCGTGGAATGGCTCTCCACGAAGGCCTGGGCCGAAACCTGTAGCTTCGTCAGGTCCGGGTTGCTCGCGCCGGTCCAGTCCAGCAGCACGGCCATCAAGCCGTCCGCGTCCTGCTTCAGCATGGCGCCGATCAGGACCAGCAACTGGTTGCGCCGCCGCTGCGACAGGCGGCCGATGATGCCGAAATCGATGAAGCCGATTCGGTTGCCCGGCATGGCGAGCATGTTGCCGGGGTGTGGATCGGCGTGGAATTGCCCCTCGATCAGGGCCATCTGCAGGAAGGCGTCGGTGCCCTTCTGAGCGAGCATCTTCTTGTCGATACCCGCCGCTTCGAGCGCCGCCTCGTCATTCGGCGGAATGCCGTTGATGAAATCCTGCACCAGCACGCGCTCGGAGCAGTATTCCCAGTGAATCTTCGGGAAGACGATGTCATCCCGGCCTTCGAAGATCTGTGCCAGCTGCTCGCAATTGCGAGCTTCGTTCAGCAGGTCGAGTTCGCCGTTCAGACCATCGGCGAGATGGCGCATCTGCTCGCGCGGCTGGTAGCGGGCCATGTCCGGCCACTCGGCCTCGACGATGCGGGCGCCGTGGGCCATCAGGCGCAGATCGGCTTCGATGATCTTGCGCAGGTTCGGACGCACGACCTTGACGATCACGTCCTCGCCGGTGTGCAGCCGCGCGCGGTAGACCTGAGCGATCGAGGCCGAGGCCAGGGGCTCGGTGTTGAATTCGGCGAATATCTCCGTCGCCGGTCCGCCGAGATCCTGTTCGAGCTGGTCGCGGATCTGCTCCCACGGCACGGGCGGCACTTGGCTGTGCAGCTTCTGCAATTCCTCCGTCCAAGCCGGCGACAGCAGGTCGGGACGGCTCGCGAGGATCTGACCGAATTTGATGAAGGTGGGGCCCAGAGCCTCGATGGCCCGGCGCATCCGCTCCGGCTCGGACAGGCGCGTGACGTCGACACGAGGCTGGCGGCGCGGCAGCAACGGCAGGGCGCGCAGACCCAGCCGATCCACGACGCGGGTCACGCCGAACCCGATCAGGATCGAGGCAATCTCCGACAGCCGCTGGCGGTCGCGTGCGGCAACGAAGGCGGTTTTGAGCATGGGGCTGGCGGGGATCCGTCGAAATGGGCCTCACGGCAGCCCGATATTAAGGACTTTTTTGGGACCTACTTACGCATCTGGCCAATAGAAGGGGGCGAGCGCCGCTCTGTCGCGGCGCCCGCCGGGCATCGTCAGCCCTTCACGGCGGCGTCGATGGCATCGACCACGCGGTCGATGTTGTGGGTGTTGATGGCCGCGACACAGACACGACCGGTCTCGAGGGCATAGACCTCGTGCTGATCACGCAGGCGCACGGCCTCGTCCGGCGTCAGGCCGGTGTACGAGAACATGCCCTTCTGCACCTTGATCGCCTCGAAACCCCGGTCGGGATGACGCTGGTGCAGGCTGTCGGCCATGCGCACCCGCATCTCTTGAATGCGCTCGCGCATCTGGCCCAACTCCTTCTCCCAATCGGCCCGAAGCGCCTTGTCGGTCAGGACGATCTCGACGATGGCCGCGCCGTGAGTGATCGGGTTGGAGTAGCTCCAGCGCACCAGGCGCTTGGCCAGGGCCTCGACCTTGGCGCGCATGGCCGGGTCGGCCGCCACGATCGTCAGCGCGCCGACGCGCTCGCCGTAGAGCGAGAACGACTTCGAGAAGGACGAGGCGACGAAGAATTCCTGCCCCGACTGGGCGAACAGGCGCACCGGCTCGGCATCGGCGTCGAGGTCGATGCCGAAGCCCTGGTAGGCGATGTCGAGGAAGGGCACGAGGCCGCGCTGCTGCATCAGCGGCACGAGGTCCGCCCATTCCTCGGCGGTCAGGTCGGCGCCGGTCGGGTTGTGGCAGCAGGCGTGAAGCACCACGATCGAGCCGGTGGGCAGCGACTCGAGGGCGGCGCGCATGGCCGGATAGTCGGCGCCGCCCGTCTCGGCGTTGAAATAGGGATACTCGGTCACCGTGAAGCCGGCCTGAGTGAACAGGGCGCGGTGGTTCTCCCAAGTGGGGTCGCTCACGGCGACGGTGGCGCCGGGCTTCAACTTGGCGAGCACGTCGGCACCGATCTTCAGGGCGCCCGTCCCGCCGACACTCTGAAGCGTCGCGGCGCGATTCTCGGTCAGGATTTTCGCGCCGTCACCGAACAGCAGCGCCTGCACCGCGTCGCGGAACGGCTTCGTTCCCTCGATCGGCCGGTAGGTCTTCGGCAGGGCCTTGTCGATCCAGCGCTTCTCGGCCTCCTGCACCGCCCGCAGGCGCGGCACCTTGCCGTCCGCGTCGGTGTAGACGCCGATGGCGAGGTTCAGCTTGCCCGGGCGGGTATCGGCATTGAACGCCTCGAACAGGCGCATGATGGGGTCGAGCGGCGCATCCTGGATGCCGGCAAACAGCGAGGTCATTGTTGATGTGTCCCGAAACGGCTGGGGCGACCCGCCGGGGACGATGTTTCGCCGCCGCGGCACTGCGGGCCGGAGGCCTTATCGCGCAGAATGCGAATAATCGCGACCCTGCCTGAACGCAGGGCAGATCGAAAAACCGCGATCCCCTCGCCGGGCGGTCATCGGCCGGACTATACTCGTCTGAGCTGCAGCCCCCCGAGGCCGTCCCGGACCATGAGAGCCTTTGTCCTGGCCCTGTGCCTCCTCGGCGCGATTCCCGTTTCCGCTCTTGCCCAGATGGTGCGGATCGGCTTGTCCGCTCCGCTCACAGGGCCCGATTCCGCGTTCGGACAGGGGCTGCGCCTCGGGGCGGAACAGGCGGTCGCCGATCTCAACCGCTCCGGGGGCCGCCGCTTCGCCCTGGTCGTCGCGGACGATGGAGGGGATCCGCGCCAAGCCGCCGCCGTGGCGGCGCGGTTCGCGGGAGACGAGATCGGCCTCGTCGTCGGGCCGTTCGAATCGGCAGCGGTGGCAAAGGCCGCGCCCGTCTACGAACGGGCCGGGACTGTGCTGGTCGCGCCGGGCGTGACCTATGGGCCGCTGACCGGCCGCGGCCTCTGGAACCTGTTTCGCCTCGGTTCGAGCGATCCGCAGCAGGGCAGGGCCGGCGCCGATTATCTCGCTCGGGCCTTCGCCGGTCGGCCCATCGCGATTCTCAATGACCGGACTACGTTCGGACGTGGCCTTGCCGACGCGGTGGCGTCACGCCTCCACGACCTCGGCCAGCACGAGGCCGCCTTCGAAGGGGTCGAGCGCGGCACCCGCGATTTCGGCCCGCTGATGCGGCGCCTCGCGGCGGCGAAGGTTGCGGCCGTCTATTACGGCGGTCAGGCGACCGATGCCGCTGCTCTGGTCAAGGCGATGCGCGACTCGCGTTTCACCGCGACCTTCGTGGCGAGTGACGGCATCCTCGGATCGGCCTTTGCCGCCAGCGGTGCGGCCGGGGAGGGGACAGTGATGACCTTGCCGCCCGACGTCCCTCGCCTCGCCGATTTGCGCATCGGCAAGGCGATCGCGCGCACGCCGGAGGCGGATTCGGTGGCGGCCAGCGCCTACGCCGCCGTACAGGCGCTGGCCCAGGCCCTCGATCGGGGGCAGGCGGTCGGCCCCAAGGGCAAGGTGGATGGGCGCAAGGTGGCGGAGGCGATGCGGGCAGGGCCGGTCAAGACGATCCTCGGCACCCTGGCGTTCGACGGACGGGGCGACCAGACGAGCGCCCCGGTGGCCCTCAAGGTCTGGCACAGGACACCGGACGGACGGCTCGACTATGCCGGGCAGGAGCCCCCGACCTGACGTGAAACCGGGGGAACGGGTTGTATTGCGGCACCGGGAGCACCCGTGCCGACTTGCGGCGCTGTTCCTTGGCGACTAAATCCGTGCTTCGCCGCCGGGCAGAAGTGATCCCCCCTTTCGGATCGGACCGTCGCGCTCTGGCGTTTTCAAGACGACACGGGTTGTCGAACGCTGTTTTGCCGGAACGCCTGCTGCCGGACGGTCCGACTGGAGAAGGTGTATGGCCAAAGAAGAGTTGATGCAGTTCGATGGTCTCGTGATCGAGATCCTTCCCGATGCCCGCTACCGCGTGCAGCTGGACCAGGGCCACGAGATCGTGGCCTACACCGCGGGCAAGATGAAGAAGAACCGCATCAAGACCCTGGCCGGTGACCGGGTGACCGTCGAAATGTCGCCCTACGATCTGGAGAAGGGCCGCCTCGTGTTCCGCCACAAGGACGAGCGCGCCTCCGGCCCGCGTCCGCCGGTGCGTGGCGGTCAGTTCCGTCGCCGCTGAGGTGAACAAGCCGGGCGGCGGAGCCGCCGCGGCTTACCCCCTCCTGACCCTGACCGCTCTCCTCTGGGCCGGCAATGCCGTCACCAGCCGGTGGGCGCCGGGCCATGTTTCGCCGCAGGCGATTACGACGCTGCGCTGGCTCATTGCCTGCGCAGTGTTTCTTCCCTTCGCCGCGCCGCGCATCCTTGCCGAGTGGCCGGTGTTGCGCCGTCACTGGCTCCGCATCCTTCTCATGGGCGGGCTCGGCTACACGGCTTTCAACTGCCTGTTCTACGCGGCGGGGACCCATACCGGCGCAGTGAACCTCGCCCTGTTCCAGGGCTCCATTCCGGTCATGGTCATCCTCGCCAACCGCATCGCCTATGGCGTTCCGGTCGGAGCGGGGCAGGCGGTCGGGGTGGTGCTCACCCTCGCCGGTGCCGCGATGGCCGCAAGCCATGGCGACCTGTCGGTGTTCACCGATCTCGCCTTCAACCGGGGCGATGTGCTCGTGTTCGGGGCCTGCCTGCTCTACGCCGGTTACACGGTGGTGTTGCCGATGCGGCCGAAGGTGTCGGCGCTCGGCTTCTTCGGCGCGATGGCGATCGCCGCCCTCCTCACATCCCTGCCGCCGCTCGCGGTGGAATGGGCTTCGGGCCACACCGTTTGGCCGAGCCACGAGGGCTGGGTGATGGTGGCCTTCGTCGGCCTCGGGCCGTCGCTGCTCTCGCAGCTCTGCTTCATGCGCGGGGTGGAGTTGATCGGCCCCAACCGCGCGGGCCTGTTCGTGAATCTCGTCCCGATCTTCGGGGCGGGGCTCGCCGTGCTGTTGATCGGCGAACCCTTCGGGCCGGTCCAGGCGGCGGCCTTGGCGTTGGTGCTCGGCGGGATCGCCTGCGCCGAACGGTTCAAGCCGCCGCCGCAGGCTCCCGCCGAAGCATCGGATTACTCGCAGACGCGCACGCGCCGGAAGATCACGTCGCCGTAGCCATCGACATAGCGGCGGCGCTCGAAGTGGCAGACCGGGCCGTAATCTTCCTCGACGTAGACCGGAGCCGGGGCCCGGTAGACGGGACGGCCGGGGTAGTAGCCATTGTTGGCCGAACCGGCGATGGCGCTACCGACGGCGAGACCGCCGATGGCACCGAGAGCTGCGGCGCCTGCCGGGCCGATTCCGTCACGCGCCTGGGCGGCGGGAGCGAGGGAGATGACGCCGCTCAAGAGCACGGCGGTCGCGAAGGTCGTCCGCATATCCGTTCCTGTCATGGTTCCACGCTATTCAGCGTTGGACCTATCGCACATCAGCTTTCGGGCGATTGTTCGGCGAAGGCGCGGCGCTTGACGGCGGCGCTGCCGGGCCCGAAACCGGGTGCTGATGATGGGGACCGACATGGTGACACGCGGCTTTGTCGGGCGTCGGCAGCGTCCGGAAACCGGAGCGCGCCTTCCGCCGGGCCAGTACCTGACGCAGGATTTCCCGATCCTTCAGATCGGGCCGAACCCCGTGATCGATCTCGCGACCTGGCGGTTCACGCTGCGGGAGGGCGCGCGGCCCATCAAATCGTGGAGTTGGGAAGAACTCGATTCGCTCCCGCGTACCCGCTGGCATGGGGATATCCACTGCGTCACCAAGTGGTCGAAGTTCGATACGGATTGGGACGGCGTCACCATCGATGATCTGCTCGTCGATGCGAACATGTCCGCGCCGAGTGCCTATCTGCTCGCCGAATCTTTCGACGACTACACCACCAACGTGCCGGTGGCGGACCTTCTCAACGGCAAGGCGATGATCGCCACTCGCTACGCGGGTGAGCCGATCCATGCCGACCATGGCGGTCCGGCCCGCCTGTTCGTGCCGCATTTGTATTTCTGGAAGAGCGCCAAGTGGCTCAAGGGCCTGCGCTTCACCACGACCGACACCGCGGGCTACTGGGAGCTGCGCGGCTACCACATGTACGGGGATCCGTGGCGTGAGCAGCGGTATATCGGAGATTGAAGCGGCCTCGGCCGAACCCATCGTCTTCCGCTGGTACGAAGCTGAGGTCGCCGCCGTTACGGTGGTGACGCCCAGGGTGAAGAGCGTGCGCCTGCGCTGCGCGATTGCCGGGCGGCAGCGGGCGGGCCAGCATGTCGACGTACGTCTGACCGCAGAGGACGGCTACCGCGCGAGCCGCAGCTATTCCGTCGCCTCCGTTCCGGATGAGAGCGGCACGCTCGAACTGCTGGTCGAAGGCCTGCCGGATGGTGAGGTCTCGGGCTGGTTCTTCGACAGTGCCGAGGTCGGGGACAAGCTCGAATTGCGCGGGCCCATCGGCGGGTCGTTCTCCTGGGATGCGCCGGATGGCGGGCCGCTGCTCTTGGCCGGGGGCGGATCGGGCGTCGTTCCCTTGCTCGCCATGCTGCGGCGGCGGGCACAGGTCGCCCCGGACATCCCGGCCGTGTTGATCTACTCAGTGCGCACCCGTGCCGAGGCCATCGCCCTGGACGAGCTCGAAGCCCGCGACCGGGACGAGCCGAATTTCTCCCTGTTGTTGCGAACCACGCGAGAGGGTGAGGAGGGCCGGATCGATGCCGCCCTGGTGCGGTCCGCGCTTGAGCGCATCGGTGCGCCGCGGAAGGTTTTCCTCTGCGGTTCCAATCGCTTCGTCAGCCCTGCGGCGGATCTCATCGTTGCAGCAGGCGTCCCGGCCACGATCGTGCGCACCGAACGGTTTGGAGAGTAGCGGGCGGGCGCAGGAACCGCGATCCGGCTGGACCGTTCGATTCCCTGTCGGCAGTGACGCCGACGTTGGAGGTCATGATGCCCGGCACGCTTTCACGACTCCCACTCGTTGCCCTAGCCGTTCTCGGCCTCTCCGGCGCCGCCGTCGCGAAGGACGGAATGGCACCCAAGAAGAAGGGCCAGACGACGCTCAACGGCTTCAAGCCTGCTTATCGTACCGATACGCGCGTCTCTGGCGCGGAGCAGCCTTATACTTGGCCGGTCTCCGAACGTTACAGGCCTTTTTCTCAACCGTATTACGGCCGAGCTTATTGAGCCTAAGTTTGATGAATGCGCCCGCGACACTCCACGAGAGTGCCGCGGTGCGACGATCTACGCGCGATTGCTGATCCGGCGGTAACTGCGTAGAAACAACGTAGTCGTATGCACGGGCTCCGCAAACGGAACCCGGCGCCAGCCTTGCCTCGCTACTTCATCGACCTCCACGACGGCAGCAATCTTGTGCGCGACCGCGAGGGGTTCGACCTTCCGGATCTCGACGCTGCCCGCGCGCAGGCCGTGCGAATCATGACACGGATCGCGCAAGGCATGGCCGATGGACCGGCCCGGCAGGATTACGTCCTGGCGGTGCGCGCCGAGGATGGGACGGTCCGCCTGCGCATGCGGATGTCGCTGGATCCCGAGCCTTCGGCCGAGTAGCGACCCCCCTCAAGCAGGGCTCTCATGCCTGGGCGGGAGTGGTCAGCACCACGGGCAGCGGGTAGAAGGCGCGCTTCGGACCAAAACGGGCGGCCTTCGGATGGACGCTCTCAAGCGTCCCGCGCGGGCCTGTGCGCCGCGTGCATGATCCCGACGATGCTGTGTCGTCCCGCGCCGAATCGGCTTTGGCCCCGGCGGGCGATGCACTAACGAAAGCCTGACCGAAGTGCCTTTTCCGACCCTGCCCGCTCCTTTGTCGCGGGCTCTGGCCGAGCGTGGCTACGCCGAGCCCACGCCCGTGCAAGCCGCCGTCCTCGAAGCAGCGGGGGGCGGGCGTGATCTCCTCGTCTCCGCTCAGACCGGCTCCGGCAAGACCGTCGCCTACGGCCTCGCCATGGCCGACCTTCTGGTCGGCGATGCCGAGACCATGGCGCCGCCCGCCGCGCCGCTCGCCCTGGTGATCGCCCCCACCCGCGAACTCGCGCTGCAGGTGCAGCGGGAACTCGAATGGCTGTATGGCCCGGCCCATGGCCGTGTGACGGCCTGCGTCGGCGGCATGGATCCGCGCCGCGAGGCCCGCCGACTCGCCGACGGTTCGCAGATCGTGGTCGGCACGCCCGGCCGCCTGCGGGATCATATCGAGCGCCGCGCGCTCGACCTTTCGACGCTTCGCGCCGTCGTCCTCGACGAGGCGGACGAGATGCTCGATCTCGGCTTCCGCGAAGATATCGAGTTCATCCTGTCCGCGACGCCGCAGGAGCGCTCGACCTATCTGTTCTCCGCCACCCTGCCGAAAGGCATCGAAGCCCTGGCCGAGCGCTACCAGCGCGATGCGCTCCGCCTCGCGGTGAAGAGCGAAACGAGAGGCCACGCCGACATCGCCTACCGCGCGGTACGCGTTCTGCCCCGCGAGATCGAGCACGTGGTGCTCAACCTGCTGCGCGAGGCCGATGCGCCGACCGCCATCGTGTTCTGCAACACCCGCAACGCCGTCCGCCACCTGCAGGCGAACCTGACCGAGCGCGGCTTCTCCGCCGTCGGTCTGTCCGGTGAGATGGGTCAGGGGGAGCGGAATGCCGCCCTTCAGGCCCTGCGCGATGGGCGAGTGAAAGTCTGCGTCGCCACCGACGTCGCGGCGCGCGGCATCGATCTGCCCTCGCTCAGCCTCGTCATCCACGCGGACCTGCCGCACGACGCCGAGACGTTGCAGCACCGGTCCGGTCGCACCGGTCGCGCCGGTCGCAAGGGCACGTCCGTGCTGCTGGTGCCGAACGCGCGCCGCCGCCGGGCGGAGCAGATGCTCGCCATCGCCAAGGTGCAGCCGGAATGGTGCGGGCCGCCTTCGGCCGATCAGATCCGTGCCCTCGACGCCGAGCGCATGCTCACCGATCCGCTCTTCGCCGAGCCGCCTTCCGAGGACGATGCGGTGATGGCGCAGACGCTGCTCGCCAACAAGAGCCCGGAAGAGTTGGCCGGTCTCCTCGCCCGCGTCTACCGCACCAGGCTTCCGGCGCCGGAGGACGTGACCGATCCGGGCGAGGGGCGCGCCCGCGCCGAACGGCCGCCCTACGATCCCATGAACGCCGAGGCCATCTCGGCCATGGGTCCTGCGGTGTGGTTCCGTCTGAACCTCGGCCGCCGGGACAATGCCGACCCGCGCCGCCTCCTGCCGCTCCTGACCCGCCGTGGTGGCCTCGACCGCCAGGAGATCGGCGCGATCCGCATCTTCGACCGGGAGACCAAGTTCGAGGTGCGCGGCCACGCGGCCTCGCGCTTCGCGGAATCGTTCGCGCGGAACGGCTCGCCCGAAATCCAGGTGGAGGCGCTTCCGGCGGAATTCGCGCCCGCTCCTCGTAAGGGTGCGCCGGGCAACGGGAAAGGAATGGGTTCACCCCGTGCCGACCGTCATCGCCGCAACGCGGGGAAGGGCGGGTTCAAGCCGCAGCAGCGCGGCTGACACCTTGCGAACCCTGATCCGCCCGCGTCTCACCCAGTGAGATGCGGGCTCTGGGCGGCTCAGGCCGCCTTTTTCATGTCGAGGGTGGCGCGCTCCGCCTGCACCAGCACGTCGAAGGCGCGCCAAGGCTTCTGCATGAACACGGCGCCGTCCGGGAGAGTGACATCCTCGGTCACGCCGGATGTGACAATCACCCGCACGTCCGGCCAGCGGCGCTCCACGGTCTGAGCCAGGGACAGGCCGTCCATCTCGCCCGGCAGGCGGACGTCGGCGAAAAGCAGGGCCACGGTGATATCACCGCGCTCCAGAATGGAGAGGGCGTCCTCCGCGCTCTCGCAGGCGATCACGCCCAGATCGGTCTCTTCGAGAACTGCCGTCGCGAGGTCCCGGATCTCGGCATCGTCCTCGACGACGAGGGCGATCGGGGCGTGACTCTCCGTGCGTGCGCAGTCCATAGAAGGCTCCTGTCTGGTGGTTGGGGGCAACGCCTCTCCGCAGGGAAAGCACCGATTCGTGCGATTGATTCCCCGATTCGGCCATGCTGGCCCGCCAAGAAGCCGCCTACAAGAGTCGCACGTCAGTCGCGTATGCCTGCCTTGCAACCAGGCAGCATGCACTTCAGGCGGGAGGCATCAAATTTGCGCAAGGCGGCGGCGGTTAAGAAACTGTTCACCGACCCGGCGCGACCCTTACACTCTCACGACGTGAGCCGGCTCAAAGCTTGCAGGCGTCGGGCGGATTCCTCCGCCGATCGACATTCAGGATTGTCGTCCGATCATGTGCCGCTTCCTCGCCTACTCTGGTGAGCCGGTTTTCCTCTCCGATCTCGTTTGCGCGCCGACGCACTCGCTCGTGCATCAGTCCCTGCACGCCGACGAGGGGAAGACGGAAACGAACGGGGATGGCTTCGGCATCGGTTGGTACGGCGAACGCGCGGAGCCGGGGGTGTACCGCGACATTTCCCCGGCATGGTCCGATGAGAACCTCGTGAACCTGTGCGGTCAGGTGCGGGCGAGAACCTTCTTCGCCCATGTGCGCGCCTCGACGGGCACCGCCACCGCCCGAGCGAACTGCCACCCCTTCGCCCATGGCCGCCACCTGTTCATGCATAACGGGCAGATCGGCGGGTATTGCCGGATCAAGCGGCGCCTGGAGGCGCTGATCCCGGACGAGTTGTACGACAGCCGCCGCGGCAGCACCGATTCCGAGGCGATCTTCCTCCTGGCGCTGGCCAACGGCCTCGCGGAGGATCCGGTCGGCGCCATGACGCGCACCATCGAGACGGTCCAAAATCTGATGCAGGCTGCTTCGGTCGCGGAACCGCTGCGCTTCACCGCCGTGGTGACGGATGGTGAATCGCTCACCGCCTACCGCTGGGCCAGCGATAACCGCCCGCCGACCCTCTATTTCCGCGAAGGCCCCGGTGGGTTGGTCGTGGTGTCCGAGCCTATCGATGGGTGCCGCGAGGGCTGGCAGGTCGTGCCCAAGGGCGCCACGCTTCAGGCCCGCCGGGGAAGCTCCTCGATCGTGACGCTCCCCGAGAAGGCCGCGGCGCGGCGCGCGGCGTGAGGGTCACGCACGGATCGGGGCTGCGATCTCGATTTCGGCATTGCTCCGCGATGCCTCCCGTGCCGAAATCCAGCCCGCGACGAACCGGCCTGCGGCTCGTGCGGAGAGCGATACATGTATCCCAACACTGATCTGCACATTGCCGGACGCTGGCGTTCGGGCGGCGAGAGCCACACCCTCGCCGTCCTGAACCCGGCGAACGGCGAGACCATCGGGCAATGCGCCGTCGCCACGGTGGCCGATCTCGACGAGGCGCTGGACGCCGCCGCCCGCGCATTTCCGCTCTGGCGCGCGGTCGCCCCGTTCGAACGCTGCAAGCGGATGCGCAAGGCGGCCGACCTGCTGCGCGAGCGTGCGGACGGCATCGCCCGCATCATGACCATGGAACAGGGCAAGCCTCTGGCCGAGGCGCGGATCGAGACCCTCGCCGCCGCCGACATCATCGATTGGTTCGCGGAAGAGGGGAAGCGCGCCTACGGCCGCGTGATTCCCGCCCGCGCCGATGGCGTACTGCAAGCGGTGGTGAAGGAGCCGGTCGGCCCGGTCGCCTGCTTCACGCCCTGGAATTTTCCGATCAACCAAGCGGTCCGCAAGATCTCAGCCGCCCTGTGTACCGGCTGCACGGTTATCTTGAAGGGACCGGAAGATACGCCCGCCAGCTGCGCCGAACTCGTCCGTGCCTTCCTCGATGCGGGAATTCCGGGGGATGCGCTCTCCCTGGTCTATGGCGATCCGGGCGAGATCTCGGCCTATCTCGTGCCGCATCCCGTGATCCGAAAGATCTCGTTCACCGGCTCGACCGTGGTCGGCAAGAAGCTCGCGGCCCTGGCAGGCGAGCATATGAAGCGCGCGACGATGGAGCTCGGCGGGCACGCCCCGGCCATCGTGTTCAGCGATGCCGACGTCGAGAAGGCAGTGTCCGTCCTCGCCCCGTCGAAGTTCCGCAATGCCGGCCAAGTCTGCGTGTCGCCGACGCGGTTTCTCGTCCACGATTCGGTGTTCGACCGATTCGTCGCGCGGTTCACCGACTTCGCCAAGGGTCTGAAGGTCGGTGACGGGCTCGATCCCGAGACCAAGATGGGCCCGCTCGTCCATAGCCGCCGCCTCGATGCCGTCGAGGCGCTGTCGGCCGATGCCGAATCCGCCGGTGCTACCCTCCGCACGGGCGGCAAGCGCCTTGGCAACCGGGGCAACTTCTTCGAGCCGACCGTGCTCACCGACGTGCCGCTGACGGCGCGGATGATGAACGAGGAGCCCTTCGGCCCCATCGCAATGATCAACCGCTTCTCGGATGACGACGAGGCCTTCGCGGAGGCCAACCGTCTGCCCTACGGCCTCGCAGCCTATGCCTACACACGCTCGGTCGAGCGGTCGGCGCGGGTGATGAACCGGGTTGAAAGCGGGATGATCTCGATCAACCACCACGGTCTCGCCCTGCCGGAAGTGCCCTTCGGCGGCGTGAAGGATTCCGGCTACGGCAGTGAGGGTGGACCTGAGGCCCTGGACGCCTACCTCGTCACGAAGTTCGTGACCCAGGCGAACTTCTAGAGCCGTATCCGACGGAGGTGAGCCGCTCCCGTCACTGGATTCCCGGCCGTCTCTGCGAGCGCAGCGAAGCAATCCAGGGAGGCGCACCGCTCTGAAGCGTCCCGCTGGCCCTGGAAGGCTTCGCTAACGCTCGCAAAGACACAAGCACGTGAGCCGAGTTGGTCGGAGATGGCTCGGGTTCTCAATAATGCGGAGGCGGCGGTTCCGGCCCGCGTTGCGCGGCTCGCGCCGTCGCCTCCTCGACCTGATCGCGCAACGCAGCCACGAGGCGCGTCAGCCGGTCGATCTGCGTCCATTGCTCGGTGACGATACGGTTCAGGTCCTCGACCGTCGCCTCCTGCTCGGTGAGGCGGATCTCGAGCCGATCCATCCGTTCGGTCGCGTCCATCGGCATTCCCGTGGGCGGCTGACGACGTGGCGTCCCTACGCCACGCGCAGGACGAAATCGGCCATCTCGACCCGGTCCCGCCCGCCCTTCTTGGCCTCGTAGAGCGCCTCGTCTGCCCGACGCAACAGGTGCTCGAACACGCCGTCCGGCGTTCCCTGGGCGACGCCCACACTGACGCTCGGCCGGAGGTCGGGGAATTGGGGAAGCGTGATGGTGGCGAAGGCGCGCCGGACACGCTCGGCCACGTTCAGCGCCGAGGCGGGTGAGACGCCGATCAACAGGCAGCCGAATTCCTCGCCACCCAGCCGGCCGAACATGGCGCGTTTCGGCAACGTGCCCGCCGCCAAGGTGCAAAAGCCGACGATGACCGCATCGCCGACCTCGTGGCCGTAGCGGTCGTTGATGGCCTTGAATCTGTCGAGGTCGAACAGCAGCAGGGTCGTATCGGACCGGGTGGCAATCAGTTGCTCGGCCACCTCGACGAAGGCCCGCCGGTTGGCGATGCCCGTCAGCGAGTCCGTGCGCGCGGCCACGCTCTGCATCCGCTCGGCCCGCTCCTTCACCAACCCGATGAAGGTGAAGGCCGAGGCGATGGAGAACAGCATCGCGGCAAGGCACAGCACGCCGACCCAATAAGAGGCGAGCGCCGCCTGGGGGGCGGGCAGGGGGAAGAGAAGCGCGGCCGGGACGCGGACGAGGTAGCAGAAACCGTAAAAGACCATCAGGCCGATGGCGAAGGGGCGCGAGGCGAGGGGCTCGGCCCGGCCTCGCCAAAAGTCCCATGCGCCGCCGAAGCAATAGAGCGTCGCTGCCGACGAGGCGAACATGACCCGGTAGGCGATGGATTCGTAGAAGGCCGGGATCAGGCAAAGGAGAATCCAGGCGAGGCCCGCCGAGAAGGCCAGCGAAAGGTGCAGCTTCCGGTTTTCGAATTGGCCGATCGCGTACCAGATCAGCCCGTAGGCGCTGATCATCATCGCGTTGGAGCCGCCGATCGACAGCCAATCGGGAATGACGCCCCGTAGCGCGAGGCCGACCGAGGCCACGGAGCCGATGAAATGCGCGAAACCCCAATAGGCGAGGCAAGCGGCCTTTGGGTATTGCCGCCACGAGACGAGGAACTGCACGCTGACCAAGAAGGTCGTGGCGCAGCTTGCAATCAGCAGAGTCGCGGGATCAAGACCCGGCACTGACGTCGCCCCCTGAAATTGCCGACCGACGGGCGACGCTCAAATATCTCACAGAATGGCCGTATGGCCAAGCTGAGGTTGCTTGAAACGTATCATTTCGCGCGCAGCGTTAGTTGGCGCCGTGACGGAAAACGACTTCGGGCGTGCTGCGTCTTGCTTGTCGCCCTACCCTCGCGGCAAAGATGGAACGTGGGTTTCAAGGAGGCCGCGTGCCGCAGATTTTCGAGACGGCAGAAGGGCTTCGCCTCGTCGCCGCGCGTCAGGATCCGGCGTGGCGAAACTGGGGACCCTACCTCAGCGACCGCCAATGGGGCACCGTCCGAGAGGATTACAGTGCCGGGGGAGATGCCTGGACGTATTTTCCCCACGACCACGCTCGATCCCGTGCCTATCGTTGGGGCGAGGACGGAATCGGTGGGTTTGGCGAGACTTATCTGCGTTGGTGTTTGTCGCTCGCCCTCTGGAATGGGCGGGACCCGATTCTTAAGGAACGCCTATTCGGTTTGACCAACGGGGAGGGCAATCACGGGGAGGACGTCAAGGAACTTTATTACTACCTCGACGGCACACCGACACATTCGTTCATGCGGATGGTCTACAAGTATCCGCAAGGGGAATTCCCCTACGCTCAGCTGATCACGGAAAATTGTAGGCGAAGCCTCGACGAGCCGGAATTCGAGCTTCTCGATACCGGGCTCTTCGATGAGAGCCGCTACTTCGACGTCGAGATCTCCTACGCCAAGGCTGCCCCCGACGACATCCTGATGCAGGTGAGGGCCACAAATCGTGGTCCCGACGCGGCGCGCCTCACCCTCCTGCCGCAGATGTGGGCGCGCAACCTATGGTCATGGAAGCCGGGCATCGAGAAGCCCGCTCTACGCCGCGATGGAGGTGCCGTGCTGGCCACGCACCCCGAGCTGCCACCCCTAAGGCTTCATGCCGATAGGCCGGACGCGTGGCTCTTCACCGAGAACGAGACGAACACCCACAGACTCTACGGCACCGGTCCGGCGGAGGGCCTGTTCAAGGACGGATTCGATCGACACGTCGTCGGGGGTGAAGCCGGTGTGATTCACGACGGGTCGGGCACGAAATGCGCCGCGCGTTACGATATCGATCTCGCGCCGTGGGAGACGCACACCATCCGCCTCAGGTTGCGCCCGGCGGAGGTGGGGGGAGAGCCCTTCGCGGATTTCGATGCCGTCTTCGGAGCCCGCGAGCAGGAGGCGGATGCCTTCTACGCTGCCCTTCAAGCGCGGGTGACGGACCCGGACCAGCGTCTGGTCCAGCGTCAGGCGCTGGCGGGCATGCTGTGGTCGAAGCAACTCTATCATTACGATGTGCGCGAATGGCTGGTCGGCGATCCGGGCCAGCCGATGCCGCCCGAACAGCGCCGCCACGGGCGCAACAGCGAGTGGATGCACTTACGCGCCAACGACATCATCTCCATGCCGGATTGCTGGGAATACCCCTGGTTCGCATCATGGGACCTCGCCCTGCAATCGATCGTCTTCGCGATGATCGATCCCGACTTCGCCAAGAAACAGATTCTGCTCCTCATCGGCGACGCCTACAGCCATCCCAACGCGGCGTTGCCCGCCTACGAGTGGGGCTTCGAGGACGCGAATCCGCCGCTCCACGCGCTGGCCGCGTGGAAGGTGTTCGAACTCGACCGTGCCCTGACCGGCAAGTCCGATCACGACTTCCTCAAACGCGTCTTCAACCGGCTGACGCTGAACTTTACGTGGTGGGTGAACCGCAAGGACGCGAACGATCGCAACCTGTTCCAGGGCGGGTTCCTCGGGCTGGATAATATCGGCATCTTCGACCGCTCCAAACCCATTGGCGGGGGCGCGACGCTGACCCAATCCGACGCCACCGCATGGATGGCGATGTACGCCCTCAACCTGATGCGCATCGCCATCGAGTTGGCGCTGGAGGATCAGACCTATGAGGACATGGCGGGAAAGTTCTTCGAGCACTTCCTCCTGATCGCGGCGGCCACCGGGGATGGCGTCTGGGACGAGGCGGACGGCTTCTTCTACGACGTGATCGAAGCCCCGGAGGCCCGCCTGCCGATCCGTGTTCGGACCATGGTCGGCCTCATCCCGATCCTGGCCGTGGCGGTGCTGAAGGAGGCGGATATCGAGCGCCTGCCGCACCTGCGTGAGCGGCTGGTCTTCTTTCAGCAGAACCGCCCCGACCTTTGGCGTCTCGTCTCTCGCTGGAATGAGCCGGGGGTCGGGCGCTCGGCCCTGCTCTCGCTCTTGCGCGGACACCGGCTCAAGGCCCTGCTGAGGCGGATGCTCGACCCGGCCGAGTTCCTTTCCGATCACGGGGTGAGGGCGGTCTCGCGCGCCTATGCGCAAGCGCCGTTCTGCTTCAACTGGAATGGGCAGGATCTCGGCCTCGCCTATGAGCCGGCCGAGTCACGCTCACGGCTGTTCGGCGGCAATTCCAATTGGCGCGGGCCGGTTTGGATGCCGGTGAACTACCTGTTGATCGCGAGTTTGCATCGCTTCCACGATTACTTCGGCCCGGACTTCACGGTGGAGGCGCCGACGGGCTCGGGGCGCATGCTCACCCTGCGCCAGATCGCCGACGAGATCTCCCGCCGATTGATCGCGCTGTCCACGCGCGGACCGGACGGCACCCGCGCCATTTATGGGGAGAGCCGAATCGAACAGGAGGATCCCCATTTCCGGGACCACATCCTGTTCTACGAGTACTACCACGGAGATACGGGGCGCGGCGTCGGCGCCTCGCATCAAACCGGTTGGTCTGGCCTCGTGGCCCTGCTGATCCAGGAGCTTACGGAGCCGTAGCGACGGGCGCCTTCGCCTTGGACGAGCCGACGACCGACAACTTGGCCCGCTGCTGCTGGCCCACGCTGATCTCCCGCGAGATCTCCGAACGCCGTGCGCTGTAGGTGGCGCAGACCATCGGGTAATCGACCGGAAGGCCCCACTTCGCGCGGTAGGTTTCCGGTGTCAGCCCACGCAAGGTCAGATGGCGGCGAAGTGCCTTGTAGGGCTTCCCGTCCTCGAAGCTCGTGATGGCGTCGGGCCGGATGGAGGCCGAGATCTGCGCCGGGGTCGGGCGTTGCAGGGTCGCTTTCTGGGGGGTCGAAAGCCCGTGGATGGCTTGGTGAATCTCGGTCAGCAATTCGGGAAGGTTCGTTGCCGGGACGCGATTGCGACTGACATAGGCGGTCAAGATCCGGGTCGCGAGTTCCACGGTCGGCTTGTCGGTCATCGTGAGTTCCTGGTTTCAACATCACCGCGTGGGGGCCTGTTCGCCGGTCCCCTACGTGGTCATGTCCTGGATGCAGGTACGCCCCGGCCCCCCCAGTCTGACGGGACGCCCACTGCCCCCGCAGTCGCCCGTCTCTGCCGGTGTACACTATGATACTATACTACTTATGATTGCATTCATCCGTCAACGCCGTATTGCTTGATCGTTAGTCATTTCCAGCGGTTCAAGCGCCCTTTTCTGAGCTGCAAAGGTGTTTGCAGTGGCGTTACGAAAGTTTGTCTCTGTCATTTCGGACTTAAAGTAGGTCAGTGCGTACAATCTGCGGTCGATCCAGGCGCCGGAAATTCCGCTTCGGTCGGCCTGCAGGGCGGTGGGCGAGACCGGCGCGAGCCTGTTAAAGGTCCGGCTGGACAGTCTTTGGAGGGGACGCGCGATGGACGTGCTCGTCATCGGAGCGGGGGTGGTCGGCCTCGCGGTCGGACGGGCGTTGGCGTTGCGTGGGCATGCCGTCATCGTCGCCGAAGCCGAGAAGGCCATCGGAACAGGGGTGTCGTCCCGCTCATCCGAGGTGATCCACGCCGGGATGTATTATCCGGTGGGCTCGCTCCGGGCCCGGCACTGCGTTGAGGGCGCGCGGGCGCTGTTCCGTTTCTGCGAAACACACGGGGTGCCGCACCGCCGCTGCGGCAAGCTCATCGTCGCGGGCGATGACGGAGAGGCGTCGGCCATCGCCGCCATCCTCGACCGGGGCGATACGAACGGTGTCGAAGGTCTCGAACTTCTGGATGCGGCGCAGGCCAAGCGTCTCGAGCCGAACCTTGCCTGTACCCTGGCCTTGCACTCACCCAACACCGGCATCATCGACAGCCATGCCCTGATGCTCGCGCTGCTGGGAGAGATCGAAGATCGCGGCGGATCGCTCGCCGTGCAGACGAAGGTCGATCATCTGGCCCGAGCCGAAGGGCAGTGGCAGGCAAGCTTCGGCGGCACCGAGGCGGGCACCATGCCCTTCGACGCCGTGGTGAACGCGGCCGGGTTCGGCGCGCCCGGCATCGCGGCACGGACCGAGGGCTATCCCGAAACCTCCGTCCCCCGGCTCCATCTCGCGCGGGGCAATTATTTCGGCTGCACCGGCAAGCCAGCCTTCACCCGGCTGATCTATCCGGCGCCGCGCGTCGATGGTGGGCTGGGCATCCACCTCACACTCGACCTGAACGGTCGAGTTCGGTTCGGGCCGGATGTCGAGTGGATCGAGGCGCCCGACTATCGCGTCGATCCGGCCCGTGCGGCCTCATTCTACGGCGCGATCCGCCGCTATTGGCCCGCTCTGCCGGAGGGCGTTCTGTTCCCGGATTACGCCGGGCTGCGCCCGAAGTTGACGGGACCCGGCGAGCCTGCCGCGGATTTCCGCATTGAGGGACCGGCGGAGCATGGATTGCCCGGCATCGTCCATATGTTCGGGATCGAAAGCCCCGGCCTCACGTCCAGCCTGTCGCTGGCCGAGGATGTCGCCGACCGCCTCACGGCTTGAGCCTCAGCTGATGAGGTGGAGAGCGAGCGGCGCGAGGATCGCCGTGACGAAGGCGTTCAACCCCATGGCGATACCGGCGAAGGTACCCGCCACCTCGCTGACCTGAAAGGCGCGAGCGGTGCCGATACCGTGCGCGGCGAGGCCGGCTGCGAAACCCCGGGCGCGCATGTCGGAGATGTTGAGCGCCTCCATCATCGGCGTCACGAGGATCGCTCCGATGATGCCTGTGAGGATCACGAGGATGGCCGTGAGGGTGGGATCGCCGCCCAGCGTTGCCGCGATGCCCATCGCCACGCCCGACGTGACGGATTTCGGCGCCAGCGAGACGAGGATCGGCTGCGGGATGGAGAAGAGCCGGGCGAGGACGATGACGCAGATGAGCGTTACCACCGATCCAGCCGCCAATGCCGCCAGCATCGGAACCAAAGCGCGTTTCACCGTGGCGCGGCGCTCGTAAAGCGGGAAGGCCAGCACGACCGTTGCCGGGCCGAGCAGGAAGTGAACGAATTGCGCGCCCTCGAAATACGTGGGGTAGGGCGTGCCGGTCATGGCCAGGACGACGGCCACGAACACCACCGCCACGAGAACGGGGTTCGCCAGCGGATGGCGGCCCGTGGCGGCGGCGATCCTGTCCGCCGCGACATAGGCCGTCAGCGTCACGGTGAGCCAGAGAAGCGGCGTGCGGGCGAGATAGACCCACAGGGAGAAATCGCCTCCCTCCATCGCCTAAAGGTCCTCTTTGCCGCCGCGACGATCCACGAGAGCGGAGACGGCGCGGAACACGAAGACGGTGGTGAGCAGGGACACCGCCGTCGATACGAGAAGGATGACCGCCAGCTTCGCTCCCTGTGTCCTTAGGAGATCGAGCCGTCCGACCACGCCGACGCCTGCGGGCACGAACAGCAGCGACAAGTTGGCGAGAAGGCCTTTGGCGATGGTTTCCAGGTTGCCGTCCACCAGCGGCGCGGGGAGCAGGCGGCGCAGGGGGCTGCTTTCCGCATCGCGCGCCAGGAGGAACGCGAACATCAGCCCCATGCCGATGACCGGGCCGGGCACCGGAAGGCCGAAGCCCCGGGCGATGGCCTCTCCGCAGAGTTGCGCCAGCAGGATAAGAGCAAGGCTTGCGATCATTCGGCGGTCGCCCCCGACAGGCCGCTGTGC
Organism: Methylobacterium sp. NFXW15; assembly: GCF_049887755.1. Classification (NCBI taxonomy): domain Bacteria; kingdom Pseudomonadati; phylum Pseudomonadota; class Alphaproteobacteria; order Hyphomicrobiales; family Methylobacteriaceae; genus Methylobacterium; species Methylobacterium sp. NFXW15. Next base: position 324,799 of record NZ_JAGEKG010000002.1, read on the forward strand.
CGTGCGGCGGCGATGCTCGCATCGTCGAAGCCGAGCAGGCGACCCAAGCGCTCCACGAGCGCCTCCTCGAACTCATCGACCTTGCCATCCGCACCGGCGACGGACCACGCCATGGCGAGGAGGGCCTGCCGTTCGAAGTCGTTCGCCGCATGCGGAATCATTTCCACGAGGCTCGCGACATCGCGGACTTCCGCATCGACGGCGGTCGCGCGGGCGATGAGCGCCTCCGCGGCGGCGGGACTGGCAGCGTAGCGGCCCTGCACCAAGCGGGCGAGGCGCTCGCTCTCTGACGGGTCGAGGATCCCGTCCACGCGGGCGACGTGAACGAGCAGCGCGGTGGCCGCAAGATGGGTATCGTCCGCCGGGCCGCGCCCCTCGGAGGTGCCGAGGCCGAGGGCTTCCTCGGCATAGGCACGCAGGCGTGCGATCAGGGACATGTCCGCTCCGGGCCAACCGTAGACCGAAGAATTCGGTCCCAACACGCCTGCGTCAAGCTGGCCCAGACAGGTTACGCCGGGCCGTGGCTCTCATGCATCGCTCGGGCGGCTCAGCCCTGTCGTTGTGCGTGGGTGACGGCTACGTGAATCAACTCCGCCAAGGTGCGCACGCCAAGCTTCTGGCGCATCTGCGAGCAGGAGTTGGTGACGGTCTTGTAGCTGACCGACAGATCGGCCGCGATCGCGCCGTAGGACCGTCCCTGGGCGAGGCGCGCCAGAATCTGCTGTTCGCGCGGGGTGAGCTGTAATTCCGGCGTACGGCGGGCATCGGCGCGCAGCATCGCGACCTCGGTTGCGAGCCGCCGGTCGAGGTAGACCTCCCCGTGCCGCACCTTCTCGAAGGCGTCGAACAGTTCGGCCGAGGCGTGATCCTTCAGGACATAGCCGAGCGCCCCCGCTTCGAGGGCACGGGCGACGATCACCGGATCGTTGTGCATGCTGAACACGAGGATCCGCGTGGTCGGCGCCACGGCGCGAATCCGCCGGATCAGCCCGAGACCGGCAAGGCCGCTGCCCTGGAAGGTCAGGTCGCAGATGACCACCGGCGGGCGCAGGCGGTGGAAGATGCGATAGCCGCCGACGACGGTCGTCGCCTCGGCGATGGTCTCGATCCCGGCATCCTCAAGGACGCGGCGGCACCCCTGCAGGACGATCGGATGATCGTCGATCACCAGCACCGGCAGGCGCGTCGTGGCAGGCTCGATCTGTGAAGCAATGGCGTTCATACGCTCTGCGCGGGAGAAAGATCTTCAGTCTCCCGGCTCCGCTCTGGCGGGATCGGGATGGCGATACGGACGATCGCGCCCGGGCCGTTATTGTCAAGTGTGAAAGTCCCCTGGAGGGCTTCGACACGTTCACGCATCCCCGATAACCCGAGGCCGATCCGGTGCTCGGCGGGGATGCCGGTGCCGTCGTCGCGGATTTCGACGGTGACGGTCCCGTCCCGGTCGTCGGCCGTGGCCTCGATGCGCGTGGCGCCCCCATGCCGCACGGCATTCGTGGCGCTCTCCTGCACACAGCGGAAGATGGTCAGGTCCACGAGATCGCCATAACCCCGCTCGAGGTTGTCGAACCGGCCGATGAAGGTCGTGCCGGGATGCCGCTCGCCGAAGCCGCGCAGGAGCAGATCGAGGCAGGTGGGGAGGGGGGCCTGACCGAGCCCGTGCGGGCGCAGGCGGTTCAGGAGCGCGCGGTTCACCCCTTGGACCTGCCCGACGATCGTGCCGATCTCCGCTGCCCGCGCGGCGAGCTTGCTCCGGTCGATCTCCTTCGCGCCCGCCGCGATGCGGGCGATGGAAGCGGCATTCGCTTCCAGGGCGAAGAGGCAAGGGCCGAAATCGTCGTGTAACTCCAGGGCGGTACGGCGACGCTCGTCATCCTGCGCGGTGAGAAGCTTCTGGTTGAGGTTGGCGTTGGCCGAACGCGTCTGCGCCAGGGCCTCGGCCACCTTGTTGAACCGCTCGGCGATCACCGCCAGTTCCGGCGTGCCCGGCGGATGGAGGCGGGCCGTGTAATCGTGGTGTTCGAGCTGTGTCAGGGCCTTACCGAGGCGATTCAGGGGGGCGAGGATCTTGCCCAGCGCCAGGAACAGGGCGACCAGCATGGCGGCATTGATGGCGAAGGTCGTGAGCGAGAGCGCGCGGGCATAGCCCCAGATCTCCTCGATCTCGTCCATGGGCTGCGTCATGATCTGTGCCGTGCCGAGCACGCGGCCCCCGACGCGGATCGGGAGGGTGTGCCGCTCGATCGGCGGAAGGATCATGTCGGAGAACCACGCCGGTGCTTCCCGGCTCGCCTTGCGACCCGGCTCGTCCGGGCCGACGCGATGTCCCTCGACATCCAGCACCGTGACGCGCACGTGCCGCAGGGCGCGGAAGCGAAGATCCAGGGTCTGAAGGACGGTCTCCGGCGCAGCCGTATCCGACAATCGGATCGTGTCGGCTACGAGGTTTTCGACCGTCGCCAGGGAGGCGCGGGTCTCGACGCGCACGGCGTTGCGCGCGTTGAACACGACGACCCCGCACGAAATGGCGGCGGCCATCACATCGATGAGCAGCACCACGGCGACGAGCCGCGTGCGGGTCGACCAATGGGACCATGGCATGGCGCGAGCCGGAGCGGTGCCAGGTGGGGGCAACAGGTTCGGGCGCGTTTCCACGGAGTGACGAGACCCGCTTTCAGGTTGCACTGGGAATGTCCCGGATAACGATGCGATGACTATTCCTTAAGCGATACGTCGTAAATCCTGTGGATGACTTCGCCTCGCCTCGATGCAACTGGGTCTTCTGTAAGATCGCCGGGCGGCGACATCATTGCGCCGTATTGTGAACCCTCAATCGGCGACGTTGCCAGTGTCGGGCGACAGCATCGGGCCGGGCCGGCCGAATCCGGGCGCTCCGATCGTGATCGCCGCGCATCAGGTCCAGGATCGCAATTGATGTCCGAGTTTCTCCTCGACACGTCGGAGAGGCGCAGCCCCCGCGCCGCCGCCGTGCCGAAGGGCAAGCGCAGCGTCGTACGGCTTCTGCTGGCGAGTGCCGCGGGTGCTGCTGCGCTGACGGGCTTCGCGGTCGCGGCCTCGTCCGTCATGGCGGGGCTCGTCCAGCCCACGCCCTTCCTGCGCAAGCCTGCCGTCGCCAATGCCGGCCTCGCCTCCAGCTGGCCCGATTTCAAGGACGGTCTGCCCGCCAGAGCGGGCGAGCCGGTGAAGATTACGGAAACGAAGCCCGAAGCACCGAAGGCTTCGGCCGGTCCGCGCATGGCCGCCTTCACATCGGATCCGAAAGCGTTTGCGGACGATGTCCCGCGTCTGCCGCAGGCCGCGCCGAAGCCCGCGCCCGTCGCGGAACGGCCTACGCCCCTTGCGCCGACCGCGCGAATTCCCGTGCCGACAGAGGTCGCCGTGCTCGAAGCACCGCCTGCCACTCAGATCGTGGCACCTGCGCGGACCGTAGCGGCCCTCGCGCCGCGCTCATCGGAAAGCGTACGGGCGCGCGACGAGGCCGTGACTGCGGAAGAGCCCGCCAAGCCGCGTGAAGCCGCCGTCGTCAAGCCGGCGCATCCGGCCCACATCGCGGAGACGCCGGCGCCCGCCAAGCTGAAGCCGATCATTGCTACGGCGAAGCCTGCTCCGGAGCCCACCAAGGTCGCCACGGCCAAGCCCACGCCGGCGAAGCCGGCGGCTTCTCCCGCGCCCGCCAAAGTCGCGACCCCGAAGCCAGCTCCCGCCAAGGCGGCGGTGACCCAGACTGCGGCGGCCGAACCGGACTCCGATGAGACTGAGATCCTGGGCGTGAAGCTGCCTTCGCTTGCTCCGGCAGGGCGCAAGATCAAGGACAGCGTCAGCGCCTTGGGGGATGCCGTTCGCAGCGCATTCTAAGTCGTCACGTCGCTGCGATAACGACGCGGCGACGCTGCTTTCCTGCCGGAACGAAAAAGGGCCTGGACCGCGTCAGCGATCCAGGCCCTTGAACTGTGTGACCCGCCGCTCGGGCGGGTCGGCCAATCAGGCAGCGGTGGCCGGGGTGTTGGCGGCCGAGAACTGGCCCTGATTGGTCTGCGCCTGCGAGGCGGTGGGCAGGCCGGGACGACGGCCAGCGCCGGCAACGCGGGGCTTCGGCTTCGGAGCGGCGATCAGGCCCTCACGGATCGCGGTCTTGCGGGCCTGCTTACGGGCGCGGCGAACGGCCTCGGCCTTCTCGCGGGCGCGGCGCACCGACGGCTTCTCGTAAGCCTTACGCTGCTTCATCTCACGGAAAATACCCTCGCGCTGCATCTTCTTCTTGAGGACGCGGAGAGCCTGATCGACGTTATTGTCGCGAACGAGTACCTGCAACGGAAGAGATCCTTTGGCCTAAGTCGTTGAACGCGCGGCCAGTCGCCGATGCGTAAACCGACAAAGTCCCTCGCCCGGATCAGGCCCGGGAGGGACGCGCAAGATCGGTCTACGAATCGGCACGTGGAACGCGCCTTGGCTGGGCTTCTACACCATGAGCTGCCGAGATCCAAGATGCGCGAGCCGTCTTCGCGGGCGTGCACGGTGCCCATGCGCGAGGCGGTTTGGCCTTGGCCGCCAGGGGGATGCTATGATCCATCCATGCCTCTCGACCAGACTCCCGATCCGTCGCAGCAATTCGCCAGCGACAACTATTCCGGCATCTGTCCCGAAGCATGGGCGGCCATGGAAGCCGCCAATAGCGGCCATGCCCCGGCCTACGGCGAGGATACCTGGACCGCGCGGGCGGCGGATGCCTTCCGCACGCTGTTCGAGACACGGTGCGAGGTGTTCTTCGCCTTCAACGGCACGGCGGCCAATGCGCTCGCTCTGGCCGCTCTGTGTCAATCCTACCACAGCGTGATCTGCGCCGATTCCGCCCATGTCGAGACCGACGAATGCGGCGCCCCGGAATTCTTCTCCAACGGGTCGAAGCTGCTCACCGTCCGTACCGAGGGCGGCAAGCTGACGCCGCAGGCGATCCGGTCGCTCGCCACCAACCGCAGCGACATCCACTTCCCCCGGCCTCGCGTGGTGACGATCACCCAGCCGACCGAGACCGGGCAGGTCTACACACTGGCCGAGATCCGCGCCCTGTCGGAGGAGTGCCGTCGCCTTGGCCTCGCTCTGCACATGGATGGCTCCCGCTTCGCCAATGCCTGCGCCAGCCTCGGATGCAGCCCTGCCGATATGACGTGGCGGGCGGGCGTCGATGTCCTCTGTTTCGGCGGCACCAAGAACGGCATGCATGCGGGCGAGGCCGTTGTGTTCTTCGATGAGAAGCTCGCGGAGGATTTCGGCTATCGCTGCAAGCAGGCGGGACAACTCGCCTCGAAGATGCGTTTCCTCGCCGCTCCGTGGGTTGGGATGCTGGAAAGCGGTGCGTGGTTGCGCAACGGCACCCATGGCAATGCGACCGCCACCCGCTTCGCGGCGGCCGTCGCGGGTTTGCCGGGCGTGCGGGCGTTGTTTCCGGTGGAGGCGAACGCCGTCTTCCTCAGTCTGCCGCCTGCCATGGCCGAGGGCCTGCGCGCACGCGGCTGGCGCTTTTATACCTTCATCGGTGGCGGCGCCCGCTTCATGTTCGGCTGGGACGCGCAGGAAGAACGCGTCGAAGCGCTGATCGCGGATCTGCGCTCGCTCGCCGTCGTGGCGGCCTAGATCAGCGCGAGATTGGCGGGGTCGTTGCCAGGGAAGATCCGTTTCAGGGCGGTCTGGTCTAGGCCGTAGAGGCGGCCGAGCAGCCCTGAGAGCAGCGAGCGGTAATCGGTCAGGACCGGCCAGTCGCGGTTCTGGAACAGGTGGGCTTCGTCGGCACGGACCTGCGGTCCGGCGATGCGTCCGCCCCGAATGCCGCCGCCGAGCACCCAATAGGTCGAGCCATGGCCGTGGTCGGTCCCGCGTGATCCGTTCTCGCGGAAGGTGCGGCCGAACTCCGAGACCACGACCACCACCGTGTCGGACCAGCCAGGGCCGACCTCCTCGGCGAAGCCCGCGATGCCCCGGCCGAGTTCGCCCAGGCGATCCGCGAGATAACCCTTGGCGCCGCCCTGGTTCACATGTGTGTCCCAGCCGCCGACATCCACGAAGCCGAGGTTGAACGTGTCGCGCATCAGGCGGCCGATTCGCCGGGCCGACAGCTCGAACCCTTTGGGCGAGGTGGCGCCCCGGTCGGCCTGATCGGCATGGTTCGAGATCGATTGGTAGACCTCGTTGCGGACGCGGAACCCCTCCGCAACGGCATTCGCCAGCGGGGTCTCCTTGTACATCGCCGCGATGAGGGCGGCCTGCCGGTCGTCGATCGCGGGCTTGCCGACACCATTGATGGCGATGTTCGGCACCGGCTCGGCACCACCCCTGAAGATCAGTGGGAGTTGCTCCGTGAAGGCGATCGGGCGCACCCGGCTCAGCTCGGCCGCGAGACGCGCCATGAACCCGGAATTGTAGTCGCGCGAAGCACCGATGGTCTGGCCGAGCTCGATCGTATCCTGCGTCTCGAAATGGCTTCGCGTCAGGTCGTCGGTTCCCGCGAAGGGCACGAAGGCGGCCTGTCCCTTCGCGTAGAGGGGCATGATCGTGTCACGCAAGGCCGGGTGCAGGCCCCAATCCCCGTCGAGGGCGAGGGCATCCTGCTTGGAGACGGCGAGGGTTGGCCGCACGCGATAATAGAAGTCGCTACCCGTGGGGATCACGACGTTGGCCGCGTCGTAAGCGCCGCGCAGGAACACGACGAGGAGGCAGGCATCGGCTTTGGGCGCGGCCCAGACGCGACCCGCGACGGTCGACAGGCTTAAGGCGGAAGCGTTGCGGAGGAGATCGCGACGGTTCATCGGGCAAATTCCGGTGAGGCGAGGTAGAGCGTGTTCCAGTCTTGCGGCGAGATCGCCTGGGCGATCGCCGTCCGGGTCGCCGCGCTGAGAGCCGGTTCAAGGGCGGTGAAGTAGAGGCCATTGGCGATGAGCGGGAAGGCGGGCTTGTCCGGCTGGTCGCCCGAGGCGGGCTTGAACAGGCCAGCCGAGCCGGAGCCGATTTGCCGGGCGACCTCGAACCGCGCCATCATCTGGCCGGGCCCCGCCCAGGCGGCGGGATCGAGGGCGTAGCCATTCGGTGTCGAGCGGGCGAAGAGTCCCTGCCCAAGCCGGTTCAACCAGCCGATCACCGGGCCCGTATTGAGGATGACCCGCCGGTCATAGGCCATGCGCAAGGCCGAAAAAACGTAGCGCATCGAGTCCTTGAACGTGCCCTCGCGGAACGCCGCGAAGGCCTCGCTGTGGATCAAGGCATCCATCACGGCGGCGGTATCGCCGTCGGAGCGGGTGAACACCTCCGCAAGCCGGGCCGCTAGGGCGTCGTCCGGCGGCTGTCCGAGATAGTAGGTCGCGAGCGCCCGCGTGACGTTGCGTGCGGTGGCGGGCGAGTGCGCGATGAGATCCAGCGCCTCCTCGACCTCGCCGAAGCCGCGGCCCTTGATCGTATGGCCGAGGAAGACCTTGTCGCCGTAATCGTGCCGGTTCGGGTTGAACAGGAACAGGCCGTCCTGGATCAGGTCGGCCCTGCGCTCCGGCCGGAGCCTGATAACCTCGCGGCCATTCGCAATGCCGATCCCGGTCAGGATTCGCGCCAGCGCCTCGACATCGGCCTGCGTGTAGCCCGAGCCGACGCCCATCGTGTGCAGTTCCATGATCTCGCGGGCGTAGTTCTCGTTGATGCGACCCGCCGCGTTGTCGGTATTGTCGAGGTAGCGCAGCATGGCCGGGTGGCGCAGCGTCGCTTTGAGAAGGTCGCGGAAACGTCCGAGGGCGTGCGGCCGGATCGCGGTGTCGACGTAATCGCCGACCCAGACGCGCACCAATCCCTTGTTCTGATGGACGTTGAACCGGTTGAACCAGAACCACGTCAGCCGCTCGCGCAATTGGTCCGGGGCGTAGAGCGCCTTCAGGATCGTCGCGCTGGCCGCTTGCCGGGCCTCGGCATTGAACAACGCCTGATTGTACTGGTGCGCGTTCTTGCGTGCCTCGGGGTCCGGCTCGGAATTCGCCGCGCGTTGAAGGGCTTCGAAGTAGAAGGTCCGCTCGGCCACGCTGTCTCGGGCCCCGGCCGTCAGCAGAGCCTGGGCCTCGGCCGGTAGGGTGGAGGCGGCCTGCGGGTGTAGCTGTTCCCTCAGCCACGCGTCGCGGCCTTTGGTGCGCAACTCGGCGAAGGAGGAAGGCGAGACGCCCCAGGTCAGCGCGTCCAGGAAGGCGGCGTCCTGAGCGGGCGAGGGCGCGGCTGCCAGCGGTGATGCGGCGGCGAGCAGCGCCACACTGGCCAGAGCCGATCTCCAGGCGGATCGCATCATCGCTCGAAGTCTCTCCGTTCTCGGAGGGTCACGCTGGCCCCGGAGAATGTCGGGGATGTGTCGTGAAAATTGCACTTCGTTGCAGCGGCGCGTTGGTCCTCGCGAGCGGCTCCCTTGGCCGCTTAGGGCGCACGGGGTACACCGTCGCCAAACCGCACACGCGCGACGAAGACCTTCCCATGTTGATGCAGACACGAACCGAGGCGCCTCCGGCCGATCCGGTGGCCCGGCGGCGGACCTTCGCCATCATCTCCCACCCGGACGCGGGAAAGACGACGCTCACCGAGAAGTTACTGCTGTTCGGTGGGGCGATCCAACTTGCGGGCGAGGTCAAGGCGAAGCGCAACCGCGTCTCCACGCGCTCGGACTGGATGGGCATCGAAAAGGAGCGCGGCATCTCCGTCGTCACGTCGGTGATGACGTTCGAGTACGGCGATTGCGTCTTCAACCTGCTCGACACGCCGGGCCACGAGGACTTCTCGGAGGACACCTATCGCACCCTGACTGCGGTCGATTCGGCGGTGATGGTGATCGACGCGGCGAAGGGCATCGAGGCGCGGACGCGCAAGCTGTTCGAGGTCTGCCGTCTGCGCGACATCCCGATCGTCACCTTCGTGAACAAGCTCGACCGCGAATCGCGCGACCCCTTCGACATCCTGGATGAGATCGAGAAGACGCTCGCCCTCGACGCCGCCCCGGTGACGTGGCCGATCGGCTCGGGGCGCAATTTCTCGGGCACGTACGAACTCGGCATGAACCGGGTGCGCCGCCTCGACGCCGCCGACGATGTGGGCACGGTTCCGGTCTCCGGGCCGGAGGATCCGCTGTTCGACGAGTTGCTCACCGAGAACGGCGCCGCCGATACGTGGCGCGAGGAGGTCGAGTTGGCCCAAGGTGGGCTGAAGGCGTTCGATCTCGACGCCTTCCGTGAGGGCCATCTGACGCCGGTCTTCTTCGGCTCGGCGCTGCGCAACTTCGGCGTTCGCGACCTGATCGACGGGCTCGCCAAAGTGGCCCCGGCACCGCGCGGACAGGACGCCGACAAGCGCCGGGTGGAACCTTCCGAAGCGCGGATGACCGGCTTCGTCTTCAAGATTCAGGCGAACATGGACCCGAACCATCGGGACCGTATCGCCTTCATGCGGGTCTGCTCAGGCAAGCTGAATCGGGGCATGAAGGCCAGGCTCGTGCGCACCGGCAAGCCGATCTCGCTCTCGGCCCCGCAATTCTTCTTCGCGCAGGATCGCGCCATCGCGGACGAGGCTTATGCGGGCGACGTGGTCGGCATCCCGAACCACGGCACGCTGCGCATCGGCGATACGCTGACGGAGGGCGAGGAGATCGTGTTCCGCGGCGTTCCGAGCTTCGCGCCGGAAATTTTGCGCCGGATCAAGCTCACCGACGCCATGAAGGCCAAGAAGCTGAAGGAGGCGCTTCAGCAGATGGGCGAAGAGGGCGTCGTGCAGGTCTTCGTTCCCTACGACGGCAGCCAAGCCATCGTGGGCGTAGTCGGCGCGCTGCAGCTCGACGTGCTCAAGGAGCGGCTGCAGGCCGAATACGGCCTGCCGGTCGATTACGAAACGTCGCGATTCACCGTGTGCCGGTGGGTCTCGTCGACCTCGGAAACCGATCTCGACAAGTTCATCGACAGCCACAACTCGGCTATGGCCCGCGACCTCGACGGCGCCCCGGTCTTCATGGCGACGACCGCCTTCTCCCTTCGCTACGAGGAAGAGCGGTACCCGTCCGTGAGCTTCACCGATGTGAAGGATTATCAGAAGCGCGCGGAGTGATCTCAGCGGCGGGGGACGTCAGGGCGTCCCCCGTTTTTCCTTGGATCCCTCAGTACTTACCCAGCATCGGGAAGTCCTGTGACAGCGTCGATTGCGCCGCGATGGGCGCCTCGCGCTTGCGCGGCTTGCGGTTGATGACGTTCTTCAGCTTCGTCTTGAGGACGGCGATGTCGAACGGCTTCAGGATGAACGCGTCCGCCCCGGCCTGGTGCGCGAGATTGATGTCCTCGAACTCGAAGGACGCCTCGGTCAGGATGAAGGGCGTGTTCATCAGTGTGTCGTCGCCACGGATTTCGCGGAGCAGCGTGAGGCCGTCCATCGGCTCCATGTCGAGATCGGAGATGACCAGGGCGTAGCGCCGCTGACGTAGCTTCTCCATCGCCTCGGTGCCGCTCGTGACGCCATCGACATCGGGAAACCCGATACGCGACAGCAGCATCACCACGAGCCGCAGCAGCTTCTCCTGGTCGTCGACGACGAGGATCGGCGGATGGTCGGGGGCCTCGCTCATGGAACCTCAGACGAAGAGATGGTCGATGCCCTGACGGGACATCGCGTCGGCCTGGATGGCCATGGCCAGGCTCAGGATGGCGGAGGTTTTCGGCGTGCCGCGCTGAAACATGGGAAGCAGGTTTGCTTTTGCGAAGTGGCTATCGTTCGCCCCCCCGCGCTGAGCGCACTTGAAGGAGTTCACGAACTCGCGCTTGGCGATTTCGCGCCATTCGCAGATCTGCACTTCACGGTGGCGCGGATCGGCGGCGATCCGATCGAACGTCTCATGGACCGAGGTGCGCTCCCCCTCGATCACCTGAGCGGCGAAATTGCCCTCGATCATCAGCAGGCTTGTGATCACCGCGAACTCGTTCTTCTTCTGGGCCACACGGGTGATGTCATCGACCTGAGCCGACCGCTTGGCCGGATCCGACGACAGGGTCAGTCGCGAGAAGTAGATGATGTGGACGAGGCTCGTCCGCTTGGCCCGCATGTCCCGTTGCCCAATTTCCTCGACCGATCGCGAATCGAAACGCGACCGACTTCGGGGGATGATCGCGCAGGCAAAATAACGTGCCGTAAACAGGCGCCGACAATCAGACTTTGCGTGGTTACCCCGTGAGTGGGGACCGAGCAAATTTTGCCGACTTGACCTCAACGACCCGGCGCAAAATGCCGTGTTCTGATCCGCATTTCGATAAAATATGTTTATTTGCAATAAGTTACCTTTGGCATGAGGGTTGCTGCAACAAGCCGTTGCGTTGGCCATCGCGCCGGGGACCTCAGGTCATGGACATCTTTTCCGCGTTGCAGACGTCGGTCTCGGGCCTCCAGGCGCAGTCCTACGCGATCAGCAACATTTCCGGGAACATCGCGAACTCCCAGACCACCGGCTACAAGCGTATCGACACAAGCTTCATCGACCTCATGGCCGAGCAGACCGCCAAGCGCGAGGTCGCGGGCACGGTTCTGGCGCAGGCGCGGCTCACCAACACCATCCAGGGCAACGTGGTCGCCTCGCAGGTGGCGACAAACATGGCCATCAACGGCCAGGGCTTCTTCACGGTGCTTCAGAAATCCGGCGACGCGGGTGGTCAGGCGACCTTCAACACCCAACCCGTCTACACGCGGCGCGGCGACTTCAGCCCCGACAAGGATGGCTATCTCGTCAATGGCGCGGGCGATTACCTCACCGGGCAGAACATCGACCCCGCCACCGGCCAGACCGTCAGCACCGGCCTGATCAAGATCGCCAACTCGACCCTTCCGGCCAAGCCGACCTCAACGATCAACTACGCCGCGAACTTGCCCGCGACGCCGATCACCGGGAAATCCACCACCTCAGGCTCGGACCTCTACGCCCCGGCGGACCCGAACTCGATCCTTCTGACGAGCGCGAGCACCGCCTCGCCGCAGATCGCGAAAGGCGATGCGGCGAACTTCGTGAACTCCAGCATCGCCGGGCCTGCGGTGACCGCCTACACCGCAACCGGCGCGCCGGTCACCGTGACGACCCGCTGGGCCAAGGTGCAGGACGTGAACACGGCGGCCACGCCGCCCGTGACGAATTCGGTCTGGAACCTGTACTACCAGTCGGACACGACGGCCTCGGCCTCGGCGAGCGCTTGGACGAATGTCGGCCAACCCTTCACCTTCGATACAGCGGGTCAGCTTACGAACCCGACGTCCGGTGGCATCACCATTCCGAACCTGACGGTGAGTGGCACCAATCTCGGTCCGGTGGCGCTGAATTTCGGCCAGACCGGTCTGACGCAATATGCCGACTCGTCGGGTGGCGCGACGACCAACACCCTGACCCAGGACGGCTACACGTCCGGCACGCTCTCCAGCGTGGCGGTGAGTGGCGACGGCAAGATCAACGGCACGTTCTCCAACGGCTCGGTAGTGCCGCTCGCGACCGTCGGCTTCGCTCGATTCACCAACCCGGACGGGCTCAAGCCCGATACCAACGGTCATTATTTCCAGACGGTTGATTCCGGTTCGCCGCTCGCGGGCCTCGCGGGCAGCACCATCGTCGGCGAGAGCACCGAGCAATCGAATACCGACATTGCGTCGGAATTTTCAAAGATGATCGTAACCCAGCAGGCCTACTCTGCGAACACGCGGGTCATGTCGACCGCGCAAACCATGATGAGCGACCTCCTGAACGTGATCCGCTGAGCCGGATCCGCCCCGACACGTAGGAAAGGGCTACGCCAGTGAGCATGAACGCGATCTGGAACGCCACAGCGGGGCTGAAGGCCACCCAGGCGGCGATCAACGTCGTCTCGCAGAACGTCGCCAATTCCGGCACGGCCGGCTACGTGCGCCGCACGATCAGCACCGTCTCGACGGAAGGCAATCTCGGCGTCACGGTCGGCGCGGTGACGCGCAGCTTCGACGCGGCGGCCCTAAAGCAGCTCCGCTCGGAGACCGCCGGAGCCGCCTACACGACGACGCGTGCGGACATCACCAGCCAACTCGACAAGCTCTACGGCACGCCGGGCTCGGCGACGGCACTCGACGGCACGTTCAACACCTTCACCCGGTCGTTGCAGGAACTCACGGCCAACCCGACCTCGGCCGCCGCGCGCAGCACCGTCCTGAGCAACGCCTCTGCGCTGGCTTCGCAGATCAATGCCGCCGCCTCCAACGTGCAGAGCCTGCGCAACGGCATCGAGGGGCAGCTTGCCACCGATACCGCCACCGCCAGTTCGCTCCTGTCGAATATCGCCACGCTCAACGGTAAGATCCAGAATACGACCGACGATTCCTCGAAGGCCGACCTCCAGGACCAGCGCGATCAGGCCATCAACAGCCTGTCGAGCTACATGGACCTGTCCACCGTGGATCAGCGTGACGGCACCGTGACGGTGCTAACCGGCTCGGGCGTCACCCTGGTGGACCGGGGCAACGCGGCGACCCTGAGCTTCGATGGGCACGGGACCCTCGATGCATCCTCGCGCTATTCGACGGATTCGTCGCAGCGCACGGTCGGCACCATCACCGCGACGACCCCCGGCGGCGCGAAGATCGACCTCGGCGCCCCCGGCGTGATGCGCTCCGGCAGCCTCGCCGCGCAGTTCGAGTTGCGCGACACGACCCTTCCGCAGGCCCAGCGTCAGCTGGACGATCTCGCGGCGGGCATGGCGACCGCGCTGACCAACAAGACCGTGACCTCCACGACGAACCCGGCCCAAGTCGACATTGGGGGGATGAAGCCGGGCAACACGCTCACCATCCCCGTCACCTTCAGCGATGGCAGCGTCCGCAACGTCGTCCTCGTGGCGGGAACCGGAGCCTCCAAGCCCGTCGACTCGTCGGTGACGAGCGATTCCACGAGCTTCTCGCAGACCTTCGACGTCACACGCGTGCCCGGCGATACGGAGAATGCGATCAAGGACGCGCTCACCGCCATGCGCGCGCAGGCGACGGCGGCGGGCTACAAGAACATTCCGAACATCACGGCCAGCGCCACGGGCAGCGTCGTGACCCTGGCGAGCAACCCCGGCACCACCGTGGGCGGCGCGAGCGCCAGCATCACCCAGCCGAACTCAGCGAACGACTTCGCCAACGGCTACCCACAGATGCCCCTGTTCACGGACGGGACGAGCACTCTCTATACCGGCAGCGTCGACACTTCGGCGCAAATCACCGGCTTCGCCCAGCGCATCGCGGTGAACGGCAACCTCGCCAACAATTCGTCGTATCTCACCGCGTCCGGCCCCAACGACCAGACCGCTTCGGGCGGGCGGGCGCAGTCGCTGTTCACGTCTCTGACCTCGACGCAGCAAACTTTTTCCTCGGCGAGCGGAATCGGCGGCGTCACGGCGCCCTACACCGCCTCCGTCGCCCAGTTCACGCAGGACATCATCTCCGCTCAGGGGAGTGCCGCCAGTGCGGCGGCAACCCTCGACAACACCCAGCAGGTGGCCCTCTCCACCGCGCAGAGCCGCTTTTCGCAGAGCGCCGGGGTGAACATCGACGCCGAGATGTCGAACCTCATCGCCCTTCAGACCGCCTATGGCGCGAATGCCCGCGTGCTCACCGCCGCGCGCGACATGCTCAACCAGCTGCTGCAGATCTGATGACCACGATCCCGCCCTTCGCAGCCGGCAGCTACACTGCCAGCCGCAATACCTCTCAGCTTCTGGCGCTGAAGTCGCAACTCAGCGACCTCACGAACCAGCTCAGTTCGGGTCTTACGTCCCAGACCTATGGCGGCCTCGGCGGCGCGCGCACTACCGCCCTGTCGGCCCAAGCCTCGATCAGCGCCCTCAACGGCTACTCGTCGGTGATCGACACCGCACAGACCCGCGCGAAGCTTGGCACGACAAGCCTGTCCCAGGTGGTGAGCGTCGCCTCCGCAACGAACTCGACGTTGCAGAACGGCTTGCAGAGCACGTCGCTGGATACGCAGGCCGCGAAATCGACGGCCCTCAACAACCTCAACGCCGCGCTCGACGCGCTCAACCAGTCAGATGGCAGCGTCTACCTGTTCGGCGGCAAGAAGGGCTCGACCCAACCGGTCGCCGATGCGGGCGCGATCCTGTACGGCACGTCGGACGGCACCAAAACGTTGGACGGCCTCCAGACCATCGTCCAACAACAGGTCGATGCCGATATCGGCCCTAACGGCGATGGGCGGGTCACGCAGACCTATGTGGCCAACTCGACCACGATCTCCCTGGCGGAGGGGCCTAGCGCCCGCGTTAGCGCGCAAAATGGCGGCGCCTTCGGCTTCCAATTGACGGATGTGAAAGCATCGGGAACCGCCATCGGCGTGACCCCGGCGAGCCCGTCGGGGCAGGCCACGCTGTCGGTCAACGGCCAGCCCGTCCAGGGCGACACCATGACCGTGAAGCTGACGCTGCCCGACAACACCACCACCACGATCACCCTGACGGCCGCGGCGGCGACCGCCCCCACATCGTCGACGACCTTCACCATCGGCGCGACGCCCAGCGACACCGCGAAGAACCTCAACGACAAGCTCTCCGCCGCCATCAAGAACGCGGCCTCGACGACCCTGTCGGCCAATGCCACCCCCCGTGCGACCACGGATTTCTTCGCCGCCTCGACCGATGCGAACACGACGCCGAAGCGTGTCTATGCGGACGCTACGACGGGTGGGCCGACCTACCTGTTGGCGAAAGCAGCGGCGGGCACCCCGCAGAAGCAGTCCGTCGTCTGGTATCAGGGCGAGAGCGGCCTCGATTCGACCGCGCGGGCGAGCCAGACCTATCAGGTCGGTTCGAGCGCCACGGTGCAACTCGGCGCGCGGGCCAATGAGGCGTCGATCCAGAGCGTCCTGTCGGGGCTCGCCACCGTCGCCTTCGGTATGCCGACCGCAGGCAGCGCCAATTCTGCGCAAGCCTATCAGGCCGTCGCTGCGGCGGCGACGCCGATGCTCGCCGCCTACAATACCGGCAACAGCGTGCAGAACATCGTCACCGATTTCAGCCTCGCATCTGCGCGCATGTCGAGCGCCCAGACCGCCAATGCCGCGCAGCAGAGCACGTTGCAGGATACGGTGGACGGTATCGAGCAGGCTTCCACCGAAGAGGTCGCGACGAAGCTCCTCGATCTGCAGACGCGGCTCCAGGCAAGCTATCAGATCACCTCGTCACTCTCGAAGTTGTCTCTGGTCAATTACCTTTCGTGATGCCTTCACCCGTTTCCGGGTGATCGTACGGCTTCATAGTGTTGCCGCTTTTAGGTTGTGTTTCTCCTCACTTGGACGTTCAGGTCCTTACAGGCCCCTGCCGACACGGTATTGCGTTCGGTCGGGCGCCTTGTACGGCGCCTCCGATGGGGAATCGGATGATGTCTCGCGAGCCCGTGGAAGAAGTCCGCCGCCTCGGATCCGCCAGCCGGATCGGGGCGATCGTGCTGGCCGAGCAGGTCGTGGATATGTATGTCGGCGGCTTCGGCCATGCCGCCGAACGGAGCGTGGCGCTAGACGCGCTGCTGCGCGACCTCGCCCGCCTGCGCCGTCGCGAGCCGGATCTCGATGGGTTCATCACCGAGGTCGAACATTACATCGACACTCTGCACCGCGACCTCGCCCAGCTCGCCGCCTGATGGACCGTCTGCTTCTCGGCCTCGCCATCCTGTTCACCGGCACCCTCGGGGCGTCGGCGCTCGATCTCGATCTGGCGAAGATCGCGCCGACCATGGAGGCTTGCCCCGGCAAGCCGGGCTTTGTTCGGATGCCGGGTGCGAGGAGTTGCACACGCCTCTCAGGGCGGGTTGCGGCGGGTCTCGATGCGCGCGTGAACCGGGACGGACCGGCGACAGCGCCGATGGTGGCGGGGCGGATCGCCATCGATAACAGGGCGGACACCGATCTCGGTGAGGTCCGCACCTATGTCCGCATCGGAAATGGGCGCCGCTGAGGCGCGCCCAAGCCGTCCTTACAACGAGCGTGAAACGACCAGCGGTCCGCTGCGGTTGCCACGTCCGTACGGGGAGGGGGCCGCGCGGGCGGCGCCGTAGCTCGCGGGTGTCCGGGCCTTGGCGAGGTCGTCGGCCAGCGAGCGGATCAAACCTTCGCAGACCGTCCGCGCCGAGGCGAGCACGGCTTGGTTCGCCTCAACGGCTTTGGTGAAGCTGTGATGCGCGTTGCGCAGGCTCTCGACGCCCTGCGGATAGAGCCGGGCCATGGCGACGGCGTTGGCCTTCGCCGCTTCCAACCCTTGCATGTAGGCGGCGGCGAGTTGTGTCTTCGGCTCGGCGGCGATCACGCCCGCCTTCAGCCGGCCAGCACGGATATGCTCGGCCTCTTCGTCCAGCACGACCCTGAGGGCGTTCATGTTGGCGAGGATGCCTGCGACCAGCGCCTCGGCGCCGGCCCGGTCGGACAGGCGCAGGGGCTTAGCCTCCGACATTCGTCGCCCCCTGCATCTTCATCATCTCGCGGAACACGGAATCGGCGATGCCGACGCCGCCCGACTGAACGATCGAGTTGGCGTATTCTTTGGTGAGCATGGAACGGTAGACGCCGCCGCCCGTGCCGTTCTCGCCGAGGGGCCCGTCCGTTCCCTCGGACTGGGTCATGCGGTCGAGGCTGTTCTCGAGGAACATCTTCTCGAAGTCGGTGGCGGTCTTCTTGATCTTGGCGGTCTTGGCGGCGCCGAGATCGGAGGTCGACGTGTTTTCGGCAACGCTTCCGGCGATCGCCTTGCCGACTCCGATAGCAGCGCTCGCCGCGATGCTGGCTAATTGAAGCATGGCTGTCCCCTCACATGAGTTCGATGTCGGCTTGAAGCGCCCCGGCCGACTTGATCGCCTGAAGGATGGAAATGAGATCGCGCGGCCCGACCCCGAGGGCGTTCAGCCCGTCCACGAGGTCGCGAAGGCTCACGCCCTCCTTCACCAGCGCGAGCTTGTTGCCGTCGCCGGTATCGACCTTGAGGCCCGTGCGCGGCACGACCACCGTCTGGCCGTTCGAGAGCGGCGCGGGCTGGCTCACCTGCGGCTGTTCGGTGATCGTCACCGTCAGGTTGCCCTGCGCGATGGCCACCGTGGAGACGCGCACATCGCGCCCCATGACGATGATGCCGGAGCGCTCGTCCACCACGACGCGCGCAGCCTGGTCGGGCTCGACCTTCAACTGCTCGACCTCGGTGATCAGCCGCATCATGTTGCCGTGGTAGCGGGCCGGAATCTGGATCGTGACCGTCGCGGGATCCGTGGGCTCGGCCGTATCGGCGCCCATGAAGTCGTTGATCGCAGCGGCAATCCGCTTCGAGGTGGTGAAATCCGGGTTCCGCAGGGACAGGCGCAGGGAGCGCGCGTCGTTCAGCTTGAACGCGATTTCGCGCTCGATATTCGCGCCGTTGGAGATGCGCCCGTTGGTCGGCACGCCGCGCGTGATCTTGGCCGCATCGCCCTCGGCGGAGAAGCCTGCGATGGCGATGGAACCCTGCGCCAGGGCGTAGACCTCGCCATCGGCACCGAGAAGCGGCGTCACCAGCAACGTGCCGCCCTGGAGGGACTTCGCATCGCCCAGCGAGGACACCGTCACGTCGATCCGCGTGCCCTGGGCGGCAAAGGGCGGCAGGTTCGCCGTCACCATCACCGCCGCGAGGTTCTGCGTCCGCATCGTGGCGCCGCGGGTGTTCACGCCGAGCCGTTCCAGCATCGCTTGCAGCGACTGCTTGGTGAAGGGGATGTTGTTGAGGGTGTCGCCCGTGCCGTTCAAGCCAACCACGATGCCGTAGCCGACGAGCTGGTTCTGGCGCACGCCCTCGATGGAGGCGAGATCCTTCACCCGCGACATGGCGAGAGCCGGTGCGGCGAGCGCCAGCAGCGCGACGAGCGCGGCGGCGAGGAGCGGGAGCAGGCGGGGCGTCGGGAGACGGGGGTGCATACCGGATTCGAACGCTGACGGGGCCTGCCCGGTCCACGCCAGCCCCGTGCCACACCGGTCGATCCTTCAAGTCATTGTTGCCAAAGGGTTTCAGAAATCGACCGGGTTCGAGGGGCCGGTGCCATTCCTGCCGACCCGGCAGCTTCTGCCGGGCTGTTTACTCCCGCTTAACCGTACCAGGCCGAGGGTGTTCTCACCCCCTCCCGGCTCCGATGAGATGATGCGCGTCGATAACCGCCAGCCGATCCGGACGACAGGCAGCGTCCCGGCCGGGCGGCGCGATGAAGTTCGCGGCTTCAGCCTCGGCCAAACCCCGGACGCACCGTCCCACACTGCCGCCCCCGCTGCCGCCACGACGCTGGCGGGGCTCGATGCGGTCCTTCTGCTCCAGGCACAGGCCGATTCCCCGCAGGAGCGCCGCCGCCGCACCGCCCGCCGGGGCCATGACCTGTTGGACGGTCTCGACCGGCTCAAGGCCTCAATTCTCGGCGGACGTGTCAGCCCGGGAGAATTGCGAGCCGTGGCGGCCCGCCTCGCCGAGCGTAGCGGCCCCTCCGGCGATCCCCGCCTCGACGGGTTGATGGCCGAGATCGAACTGCGCGCTGCGGTCGAGCTCGCCAAGCTGGAGACGCGGCGGAGCGTGTGACGCTCTGCCCGTCGTCCGTCAGCCCATCCGCCGCCGCAGGCCACCTGCCGCCGGTTGCGGCGCGCCGGGGGCGGTTTCCACCCCGAGATCGGGCACGGCGATGATCGGCGCGCCGCGCAGGTCGCGACGGGTGACGATGGCGCCGCGCTCTTCGAGAAAGGCCAGCATCCTGCGCGCACGGCCGCCCGAACTCGTGCCGTAGGCCTCGGCCAGGGCGGAATCGGTGGGGCAGGGGGCGCCTTCGATCGCCGCCCGCGCGACCACGAGGAACAGGCCCGCCAGATCATCCGGCAGGCCCGCCGCGATGCCCTGCGCCTTCTCCCAACCCGACCCGTCGCTCACTTCGCCGCCCGCCTCCGCCCGCGCGACGGCAATGCGGCGCTTGAACTCGGGCAGCGACAGCGCCTCACCCCGGACGCGACGGATGCGGCAGCGGACGGTGAAGTCCTGATAGAGCGTCGCAGGCGTGCAGGTGCCCGCATCGGCATCGGTGATGACCGAGTGCAGCACGTCCGCGATGATGGCGTCGCGCTCGGCCGGGTCCATCGCCTCTTCCTCCGGTTCCTCACTGGGGACCGGGGGGCGATAGGTGGCCAGTTGCGTGAGAACGTCCTGCACCGGGGCTGCGCGCGGCTGGCGGCGCACGGGGGGCAGGGTCTCGTCGCGCGGCTCGGGCGTGAGGATCAGTGAGCGGGCATCCTCGATGTCGCTCGGCAGGGGCAGAAGGCCCGGCGCGGCGGCACGGCTGACCGTTTCGGTCGGTCCCACGGCGATGACGAGGGAGCGGCGGGCGATGGCGGGCCCGAGGCCGACGAATTGGCCGCGTGGCAAATCGCGAAAGGTCTCGGCCTGCCGTCGCTCCATGCCGAGCAGGTCGGCGGCGCGTGCCATGTCGATGTCGAGGAAGGTGCGGCCCATCAGGAAGTTCGACGCTTCCGCCGCGACGTTCTTGGCGAGCTTGGCGAGCCGCTGCGTGGCGATGACCCCCGCAAGCCCACGCTTGCGGCCCCGGCACATGAGATTCGTCATGGCCCCGAGCGACAGGCGGCGGGCCTCGTCCGAGACCTCGCCCGCCGCCGCCGGGGCGAAGAGCTGCGCCTCATCGACGGCCACGAGCATCGGATACCAATGCTCCCGATCGGCATCGAACAGCCCGCCGAGGAAGGCCGCGGCGGCGCGCATCTGGCCGTCGGCATCGAGGTTATCGAGAGTCAGCACCACAGATACGCGGTGGACGCGCACGCGGGCCGCCACGCGCTGAAGGGCGGCGTCGTCGCCATCCGCCTCCACCACGACGTGGCCGTACCGCTCCGCGAGACTCGCGAAATCGCCCTCGGGGTCGATGATGGCCTGCTGCACCAACCCGGCACTCTGCTCCAGCAGGCGGCGCAGCAAGTGGGACTTGCCCGAGCCCGAGTTGCCCTGGACGAGGAGCCGCGTGGCGAGCAGTTCGGTCAGGTCGAGGAGAGCCGGGCGGTCGCCCGTCAGTCCGAGATCGATGTCGCAGCGCATGGGGTCCTCTATCACGGCTCTTGCCCGGAAGGCGGGTCCGGCATGCGCCTGTCCACCATTTCGCGCCTGGACTTGGGGGCGTCCGGCCGGGTAATCGCCACGCCCCAACTCCCCAACCGACCGGATTATCCCGATGGCGGCCTGCGGCCTCGACTTCGGCACGTCGAACACGACGCTCGGCCACCTCTCAACCGGCGGCCCGGTGCTGCTCCCCCTCGAAGGCACTCATCTCACGGTGCCGAGCGCCATCTTCTTCGAGCCTCGGCAGGAGCCGCTGATCGGCCGGGCGGCGACGGCCGCCTATGTCGCGGGCAAGCCGGGCCGTCTGATGCGCGGGCTCAAATCCGTGCTCGGCACGCCGCTGATCGAGGAGGCGACGCCGGTCGGCCGTGAGCGGCTGCGGCTGCGCGACATCATCGCCCGCTACATCGCTATCGTGAAAGCGCGAGCCGAGGAGGCCTCCGGCAAGAACTTCGATGCGGTGGTTCACGGCCGTCCCGTCCACTTCGTGGATGGCGACCCGGAGGGCGATCGCCGGGCTGAAGACACACTCCGCGAGATTGCCCGCGAGGTCGGCTTCCGCGACGTGCTGTTCCAATACGAACCCATCGCCGCCGCCCTCGATTATGAGCGGCAGGTGACGCGGGAAGAGATCGCCCTCATCGCGGATATCGGCGGCGGTACGTCGGATTTCTCCATCGTGCGGCTCTCGCCGGAGCGGCGGCGGCAGGCCGACCGGGCGGCGGACATCCTGGCCAATGACGGCGTGCGGATCGGCGGCACGGATTTCGACCGGCAGCTCAGCCTCGCGACAGTGATGCCGCTTCTCGGCTTCGGCAGCGCCATGAAGCGAGGCGACCTCGCCGTGCCCGGTGCCTATTACCACGACCTCGCCACGTGGTCGGCGATCAATCGGCTCTACGACGGCCGGACCCTGCGCGAGATCGATGACGTGCTGCGCAATTGCGCCCGGCCGGATCTCGTCGGACGTCTGCGGACGGCGGTGGAGGAAGAGCGCGGCCATGCGCTGGCGGGCACGGTGGAAGCGGCCAAGATCGCAGCCTCGGAGACCGGCGCAGCCTCGATCGATCTCGGACCCATCGAGCGAGGCCTCGCCGCGTCCCTCGACCGGGCGGGTCTCGCCGTGAAGACCGATGGCCTGTCCCGCGCGGTCGCCGCGCGGATCGGCAAGTGTCTGATCCAGGCCGGGCTCCCGGCGGAACGCATCGATGCCCTGTTTCTCACCGGTGGCTCGACCGGACTTCCGCATCTGCGCGCGGCCCTGGCGGAATGCCTCCCTGAGGCGCGGATCGTGGCGGGCGACACTTTCGGATCGGTCGGCCTCGGCCTCACCGTCGCGGCGGAAGTCTTTGACGGTCGAGTTCGTGCCGACGCCTAATTGCCGAAGGCACAACTCAATTGTAAGCGATGTAACTCGAAGAATGAGACGATCCAATTCATCGACCGGCCGTTGAAGACGGATTCCAGATTCGGATTCTCGAAAGATAACGGCGCAAGATCACGCTTTGCTCGCGGCGATTAGGACTTGCTCAATTCCTCGTGAGTAAGTTGTGTCAACAAGAGCGGGGTTGTGGGCGATGCCAAAAATCTTCTCTCGTTTCGCGAAAGACGAATCCGGGGCGACGGCCATCGAGTATGGCATGATCGCCGCGCTGATCGCCGTCGTCATCATCGGGACCCTCAAGGTCATCGGCACGAGCCTCAACGACAAATTTTCCTCGATCTCGGCTCAGCTGAACTGAGGCGGATCCGAACCGGCGCCGCCGCGAGTTGACGCGGCGTCGCCGATTCCAGAAAAGGCACGCCGCGTTGGGGGAGACAGGCGGCTCGGCCGCGCGGCCGGATGCTTTTCAATTCCTACGTCTTCCTGCTGGCCTTCCTGCCCGCCTCACTCGCCCTGCATGGGCTGATCGCGTGGGCCGCGCCCCGTTGGCGCCTGCCGCTGC
Source organism: Methylobacterium sp. NFXW15 (assembly GCF_049887755.1). NCBI lineage: Bacteria > Pseudomonadati > Pseudomonadota > Alphaproteobacteria > Hyphomicrobiales > Methylobacteriaceae > Methylobacterium > Methylobacterium sp. NFXW15. Next base: position 347,912 of record NZ_JAGEKG010000002.1, read on the forward strand.
TCGTCGTGCTGTCGTTCGTGTTCTACGGATGGTGGGACGTGCGGTTCGTGCCGCTGCTCGCCGGGTCGATCCTCATCAATTGGCTGGTCGCGCGCGCCTTCGGGCGGAGCCAAAGCGGCTGGCTGATCCCGGCGGCGATCACGGGCAACCTCGCCCTTCTCGGCCTGTTCAAATACGCCGACTTCCTGATCGATCTGGCGGGGCGGCTCTCCGGCAACGAGCCTTCGACGCTGGGTCTCGCCCTGCCGCTCGGCATCTCGTTCTTCAGCTTTCACCACATCATGTATCTGGCCGATCTGAGGGCGGGACGGGCGCCGTCCTTCGGCCTGGTCAAGTACGCCCTCTACATCTCCTTCTTCCCACAGGTCCTCGCCGGCCCTTTGGTGCGCTGGTCGGAGATTATGCACCAGTTCGACGAGCGGCCTTACGCCCGGCCCGATGCCGGTGAGCGCTTCGGGCGCGGCTTGGTGCTGCTTGCCGTGGGCCTCGCGAAGAAGGTGTTCCTCGGCGATCCGCTGGCGGCCTACGTGAACCCGGTGTTCCAGGCGGCGGCGCAGGGCAAGGCGATCGGCTTCGGAGAAGCCTGGCAGGCGACCCTCGGGTTCACCTTCCAGATCTATTTCGACTTTTCCGGCTACACGGATATGGCGCTCGGGATCGCGCTCATGTTCGGCCTCGTGCTGCCGCAGAATTTCGACGTGCCTTACCGCGCCACGTCGCTTCAGGATTTCTGGCGCCGCTGGCACATGACCCTTTCGCGGTTTCTGCGCGACTACCTCTACATTCCGTTCGGCGGGAACAGGCACGGCTTGCCGCGTCAGGTCGGAGCCCTGTTCGCGACCATGGCGCTCGGCGGCCTGTGGCACGGGGCGGGGCTCACGTTCCTGGCCTGGGGCGCGCTGCACGGGGCTGGCCTCGGCGCGGGGTTGCTGGCCCGCCGGGCGGGCTGGCGCATCCCGGCCCCGGCCGGTTGGCTGATGACCAGCCTGTTCGTGGCCCTGACCTGGGTGCTGTTCCGCGCGACCTCGTTCGATGCGGCGCTCGCCGTCTACAAGGGGCTCGTCGGGCTCAGCCACAGCGTATCCGAGTTTAAATGGCGATCCATCGCCATCGCCGCCCTCGTCGCGACCCTCGGCCCCACCGCGTGGAACGCCGTCCATCGCTTGGCGCCCAGCCGTGGCCTCGCCCTCACGGTGGCCCTTCTCTTCGTCGTCGTTCTTCTGAAAATCGGCGACGACGCCAATTACGAGTTCATCTACTTCCAGTTCTGAGCGACGCTGTGAAACGGAGCAGAGATCGCCAATGCGATCATTTGTTTGATCACCGATGACGCAAAGCGCTGACCGTAACCGTGGCACTCAAGCCGCACGCGCCGACACAGTGCGGAGCCGGTGGTTGCGCCGCGTTGTGGTGGCTCCATGCCTCGACTATACGGCACCCATTATCGCCGCATACCGGCCATCCTATTCGGAAGAGGGCGACGCATGGCGAAGGTGACTCTGGAGGACGGTTACGTCCCGTCCGACGACGAGCCCTTCATGAATGAACGGCAGCGCGAATATTTCCGCCGCAAGCTGCTGAATTGGAAAGGCGAGATTCTGCGCGAAGCGCAGGATACGCTGACCGCGTTGCAGAGCGAGAACGAGAACCATCCCGACATTGCGGATCGCGCCTCGTCCGAGACCGATCGTTCGATCGAATTGCGCGCCCGCGACAGGCAGCGCAAGTTGACCGGCAAGATCGACGCCGCCTTGGCGCGGCTGGAAGATGGATCCTACGGCTTCTGCGAAGAGACCGGCGAGCCGATCTCCCTCAAGCGTCTCGATGCGCGACCGATTGCAACGTTGTCGCTCGAAGCGCAGGAGCGCCACGAGCGTCGCGAGCGCGTTTACCGGGACGATTGAGCGACCCCTTCCGTCTCGGCGGGCGCGGTCGCGCGCCCTTCGGAGCCTTTGATGCGATCCCTGCTGGCCGCCGCGCTAATCCTCGCCTTGGGAGCCTGCGGGGAATCGAAGCCCGGCCCGGCCGGTCCGCCCGGTCCCAAGGGAGACCAAGGCCCCGCCGGTCCGCAGGGGCCCGCAGGCCTGAACGGTGCCACGGGCGCTCGCGGCCCAGCAGGAGAGCGTGGGCCTGCGGGGGAGCAGGGCCCGCCTGGAGCGGCACCCAACAGTCAGATCCGCCTCGACGTCGCCTGCCGCAAGGACGAGGAAATGATCGGCGCCTATTGCCGCGGCATGTCCGTCCTACCCACGGTCAGTGTGACGGAGGGGATCGCCACCGTCGCCTGCGTCGATCTCAACGCCAAGCCCGCCAAGGATGCCACCCCCGTGGCCGTGTGCATGAGGAAGCCGTGAGACGCGCCGTCATCCTCGTCGTCGCCCTGATCGGCGCGACATCCCCCGCCGCCGCCGAGCCCTTCGTGCCGGGCGACCGGCAGGCCGTCGATCTCGTGAAGACGCATGTCACGCAAGGCTTCATCAGCGTCTCGCTGACGATCGCTCATGCGGAGCGCGTGAGCCGGGGCGCTTTTACCCTGGCCGGATACCGCGTCGAGCAGCGGCCGGGCGAACCGTTCAAGCATGTCCGGATCTGCTACCGACTCGGTATCGACCCGCCGGTCTGCGGCGTCGAATATCTCGTCGGTACGAACCCGCCCCATGTCGAGCCGTCCGACCGCTATGACGGTCTGGGACGAGATCTCGAACATGGCCCCCGCGCCTTCCTCCGTGCCCTCGCGCGCGAGGCATCGCTCCAGCGACAGCCCGACATGATGCGCCGGATTCAGGCGGCGCTCGATCCGTACAACCCCTACGATTGGCGATAGGGCCAAACCGGGTCAGAGCAGCCGCGGAAAACCCAGCAGCCGCTGCGGGGCGAAGGGCGCGATCGGCACCACAGGGCTGCGCCCCGTGGCGAGGTCGGCCACGATCTCTCCGGTGATCGGCCCGGTGGAGAGGCCGATATGGCCGTGCCCGAAGGCGAAGATCAGGCCCTTGTGCCGGGGTGCTAGGCCGATCACCGGCATTCCATCCGGCGTCGCGGGGCGAGAGCCGAGCCAGGGCTCGTTGTCGATCGGACCGCCGAGGCGCAGCGTCTCTGAGGCTTCGCGGCTCGCCGCCTCGATCTGCGCGTGATTCGGCGGCGCGTGCCGGGCGTTCAGTTCCACTCCCGAGAGGACTCTGACTCGGTCCGGCCCCATGGGCGCGATGATCGAGGCCGCGCCGGTATCGAGAACGGGGCAGGAGAGGGGTGGGCTGTCCGGGTGGAGCTTGTAGTGGCGGTGGTAGCCACGCTCGGCCGCCACGGCAAAGCGGTAACCCAGGCTCCTCGTCAGCGTCCCCGAGGCGACCCCTGCCGCGATCACCACCTGCTTGGCGCGCAGCGTCCCGCCCTCGTAGGCGATGGTCCATCCCTCGGCCTCCGGCGACAGGCGCGTGACGCTGCCGCGAAGTCGACGTCCTCCAAGCTTCTCGAACAGCGTCTCGCAGGCCTCCACGAGGCGGCCCGGCTCGCGCACCGAACCCGTCTCGGTCAGGATCATCGCCTTCGCATAGCGGCGAACGAGGGCGGGCTCCCGTTCGCGCAGGGCGTCGCCGTCGAGGATCGTGAAGGACACGCCGTGGCGTTCTAGGATGTCGCGTTCGAGCGCCGCCCCGGCAAAGGCGGCATCGGTGCGATAGGCCTTGATCCAACCCGTGCGGGCGAGGCGATCCGTGGTGCCGGCCTTGACCGCGAGGCGTTCATGCGCGGCGTAGCCGGCTGTCGTGAGCGGGACCAGCGCGGCGGCGGCCTCACGCCAGCGCGATTCGCGGGCGCGCGCCATGAAATGCGCGAGATACGGCAGGATGCGCGGAAGGTGCGCATAGTCGAGCCGAAGGGCGCTGTCGGCATTGCGTAGATAGGACGGGAGCTTCCCCCACAGGGCGGGACTCGCCATGGGCAGAATCGAGCCGCGGCTCACCACGCCCGCATTGCCGTAGGAGGTGCGAGCCCGCGCCTCACCCGGATCGCACAGCACCACGTCGAGACCGCGCTCGCGCAGCGCCAGGGCCGAGGCGAGGCCGACCAAGCCTCCGCCGATCACTGCGATATCCGCACCCTTGTCCATTCCAACACCGCCGCCGGGCCGCCTGAAGACCGCCTTGTGGCGGATTCTGACGGACCGGGACAGGTCGCTCACGGAATGGCAATGCCTTATGAACCGCCACCCCCGCTGCCGCCGCTACCGCCACCGGCCAATGGCACGGCGCGGGTTTGCTGCTCGGCATTGCCGCCCACCGCCGTGTCGGTGGTGATCGTGTCCGCGCCGGAACCCGACCGGGCGATGGTGGTGTTCGCGCCAGGGCCGCTCTTCTGCGTATCGGGGGCCACCACCACGGTGCTGTTGGGCGGTGTGGTCGGCGACACGGCTTTCGGCGGCCCGATATCGCGCGGTGCCGGAGGCTTGTTGCCCGCGTCCTGCGCCACGGCGCTCCCCGCCGCTAGGGAGACAAGGAGGATCATCGCTGTTCGCATTTCTCACCCCGTTAACTGTGAAGCCGACTGATCGGCCGGGCCGCCCGCCTCGCGTGGCGCGGCGCGTGCCCTCGGGATGGCTCACACTCCCGTGAACACGGGCAGACAACGTGGAGAGGCGTGCGGTGTTTCATCCGACGCACGAGAATGCGGCCTCATCTCCGCTGTGCAAAGTCCGGGAAGGCTGGATCGCAACCTGCTAAGGAGCGCCCATGATTCGCGTTCGCTTCGCCCCGTCGCCCACGGGCTACCTCCATATCGGCAATGCTCGCCCGGCCTTGCTCAACGCGCTGTACGCACGGCGTCACGGCGGGCAATTCCTGCTCCGGCTGGACGACACCGACCTCGCCCGCTCGACGGAGGCGTTCGCGCAGGCGGCCCGCGAGGATCTGGCGTGGCTCGGGATCGAGCCGGACCTCTTCGCCCGGCAGAGCGACCGCAAAGCCGAGCACGACGCGGCTGCCGAGCGGCTGAAGGCGGCGGGACGCCTTTACGCCTGCTACGAGACCCCGGAGGAACTGGACCGCCGCCGCAAGCGCCAACTCGGGCGCGGACAGCCGCCGATCTATGACCGGGCCGCCCTCAAGCTGACGGCGGAGGAGCGCGCGGCCTTCGAGGCGGAGGGCCGCCGCCCGCATTGGCGTTTCCTGCTGGATGCCCGCACGGTCGCCTGGGACGACCTCGTGCGCGGACCGGCGCATATCGATTGCGCGTCGCTCTCGGACCCGGTCCTGATCCGTGAGGACGGATCGTATCTCTATACGCTTCCTTCCGTGGTGGACGACATCGACTTCGGCATCACGCATGTCATCCGGGGCGAGGACCACGTCACCAATACCGGGGTCCAGGTGCAGATCTTCGAAGCCTTGGGCGCGCCCGTGCCGGTCTTCGGTCACCACAACCTGCTGACCACGGCGGATGGCGAGGGGCTGTCGAAGCGTCTCGGTCACCTTTCCCTGCGCGGCCTGCGCGAGGCCGGTTACGAGCCGGGCGCCGTCCGCTCGCTGGCGGTACTGACCGGCTCGGCGGAAGCCGTGCGCGCGGTGGAAGGCTTGGACGAACTCGCTGAGATCATCGACCTGTCCGAGATCTCCCGCGCCCCGGCTCGATTCGATGAGAGCGATCTCGACGGACTGAATGCCCGGCTCATTCACGCCATGCCCTATGAGCAGGCGGCTGAGCGGCTTCGCGCCCTCGGCGTGCCCGACGACAGGGCCGAAGCGTTCTGGCTCGCAGTGCGGGCCAACCTCGGCAAGGTGGACGACGCGGCGCAATGGTGGCGCGTGGTCGAGGGCCCGGTGACACCGCAGATCGAAGATGCTGCCTTCATCGCGGTCGCTCGCGAGACGCTACCGCAAGCGCCCTTCGACGCAACCACGTGGAAGGGGTGGACGGCCGACGTGAAGGCGCGCACCGGCGCGAAGGGGAGGGCGCTGTTCATGCCGCTCCGTCTCGCGCTGACCGGGCTTGACCATGGGCCGGACCTCGCCGGACTCCTGCCCCTCATCGGTCGCGATCAGGCGCTGGAACGCCTCTCGGTTGATTGAAAGCTCGCCTTAACCATCCGGGCGCGAGATTCGGCGCGTCCGGAAGGGAGCGATTCAGGCATGACCGAACTGACGCACGAGAACGCGCACGCCGTCGACCGGCTGACTCTGCACCTGTTGCAGGATGCCTATTTCGATGTGGTCGCCGTCCTGCGCGGTGCCCAACCCAAGGCCGCCGCCGCGATCCTCGCGGTGTTGGAGCAGCGGGTCGCCAACACGATCACACGCCTCGAACGGGAAGACGCCAGCGAGGAGGATGGAGCCGCCCTCGCCGTCGCCGTGGGCGCGCGGCTCGATGCCATCATGAAGCAGGCTCATGGCCCGGTGGTGGCCCGCGCCGCCTGATTGAACAAGCCCGGGGGCGGCCGGTCGATCCCGGCCGCCCCAGGCTCTCTCAGCAGCCGCAGCGCGCGCCGTAGCCGTAGCCGTACCCATAAGAGGCCGCTGGAGCGTAGCCGTAGCCGTATCCGTAGGACGGCGCGTAGCCGTAGCCGTAAGAGGGGGCGTAGCCGTAACGGTAACCGCCATACCCGGCCGGGTAGCCGTAGCCACCATAGCCACCGTAATAGCCGCCCGTCACCGCGCTCGCGGCCAGGCCGAGCCCCAGGCCGATACCAGCGCCCGCGAGGCCGTAGCCCAGCCCCCGTCCGTAGCCGTGACGATGGCCATAGCCGTAGGCGCGATAGCCGCCGTAGCCACGGTGGTACCCGCCGTAATGGCCGCCATATCCGCCGCCATATCCGTAGGCGCGGTAGCCGCGAGCCTCGGCCGAGGGGGCGGCCACCATGACCGCGCAGAGGGCCGCTCCGGCCAACATCAAATGCTTCATCGCGCTCACTCCAGGCGAGGATTTATTGTAAACCCGAGCAGATCAGCCCCTTGTCCTGTCTCCGACAAGGATTCGTTCGGATTTCAGTAGTCGTGCCCATGGGAAAGGCCGCGCGTCGCGGCGGTCGGTGACAGGGCGCCCCGCCCTTGCTATGCGGCATGCCTCTTCGGCACCCTGCCCCCCGGAACCGTCTCGCGGTATCGCGAATCGGTTTTGCGTCGGCGGAACGAGGCCGGGACGACACTCTGAGACGATCGGCAATGAACATCTTCGCCCAGTTCGAGGCGCGTGTGCGCGAGGCCCTGGAGGCGCTGACCCGAAGCGGGACGCTGCCGGAGGGGCTCGATTTCGGCCGCGTCGTCGTCGAGCCGCCGCGCGATCCGTCTCACGGCGACCTCGCCACCAACGCGGCGCTGGTCCTCGCCAAGGACGCCAAGACCAATCCGCGGGCGCTCGGCGAGGCTCTGGCTCAGGAGCTTCGTGCCGATGAGCGCGTGGCGGAGGTGTCGCTGGCCGGACCGGGCTTCATCAACCTGAGGCTCAAGCCGCAGGTCTTCCACGAAGTCGTCCGCTCGGTCCTGTCCGATCCGTCGGGATTCGGCCGCGTGCAATTGCCGGGCGGGCCCGTGAACGTCGAATACGTCTCGGCGAACCCGACCGGGCCGATGCATGTCGGCCACGGGCGCGGTGCGGTCTTCGGAGACGCCCTGGCGAGCCTCCTCGTCGCCGCCGGGCGAAAGGTGACGCGCGAATACTACATCAACGATGCGGGCGCTCAGGTCGATGTGCTGGCCCGTTCGGCCTACCAGCGGTACCGGGAAGCCCTGGGCGAGAGCTTCGCCATCGGGGAGGGGCTGTATCCCGGCGATTACCTGCAGCCGGTGGGCGAGGCGTTGGTCCAGGCCCATGGCCGCGCTCTGCTCGACAAGCCCGAATCGGAATGGCTGCCGATCGTCCGCGACCTCTCGGTCGGTATGATGATGGATGTGATCCGGGCCGATCTGGCCGCCATCGGCATCAGCCACGACGTGTTCTTCTCCGAGCGGAAACTGCATGAGAGCGGAGCCGTCGGTTCTCTGCTCGAGGATCTGCGCAAGCGCGGCCTCGTCTACGAAGGGCGGCTTCCTCCACCCAAGGGCCAGTTGCCCGAGGATTGGGAGGATCGCGAGCAGACGCTGTTCCGGACCAAGGATTTCGGAGACGACACCGACCGTCCTTTGCTGAAGTCGGACGGCAGCTTCACCTATTTCGCCGCCGACATCGCCTATCACCGCGAGAAGGTGCTGCGCGGTGCGGAAGAGATCATCGACGTGCTCGGCGCCGATCATGGCGGCTACGTGAAGCGCATGCAGGCCGCCGTGAAGGCCGTGAGCGACGGCAAGGCTGTGCTCGATGTGAAACTGTGCCAGCTGGTGCGGCTCCTGCGCGCGGGCGAGCCGGTGAAGATGAGCAAGCGGGCGGGCGAGTTCGTCACCCTGCGCGACGTGATCGATGAGGTCGGCCGCGACGCGATCCGATTCATGATGCTGTTCCGCAAGAACGACGCGACCCTCGATTTCGACCTCGCCAAAGTAGTCGAGCAGTCGAAGGACAACGCCGTCTTCTACGTGCAGTACGCCCATGCCCGCGTGCGCTCGGTGCAGCGGCAGGCGCGGGAGGCGTTCCCGGATGCCGACCTGTCGCCGAAAGCTTTGCTTTCTGGGGCCGACTTCAGTGTTCTGACTGATTCGGGTGAGGCGGAGATGATGCGCCTTATTGCTCAGTACCCGCGCATCATTGAATCGGCCGCCATGGCCCACGAACCACACCGCATCGCGTTCCAGTTGTACGATCTTGCAGCGTCGCTGCACGGTTTCTGGAACAAGGGCAAAGACTTGCCGCAATTACGGTTTGTTAATGCAACCGATCGAAAGTCCACATGGGCGAGGTTAGCGCTCGTTGAAGCCGTTCGATCGGTGTTGGCGGACGGTCTCAGCCTTCTTGGGGTGAGCGCGCCGGACGAGATGCGCTAGCCCGAATCGGTCCGGTGAAGCACCGGCCCGCCATTGGTTGAGGATGCTGCCATGACGAACGCGTCGCGCGCTCAGATCGATCTGGAAGCACTCGCGCGTGATCTGCGTCATGACGAAGCGGTCGCGCGTGCGAACAGCAAGAACGATCCCCTGGCCGAATTGGCCAAGATCGTCGGCCAGGACGACCCCTTCCGCGCCCTCTTAGCGGCGCGCGACAATACCCGCCCGGCCCATGAGGCCGAGGCGAGTGCGCCTCAGCATACGGCCTCCGCTCACGACCAGACTTGGTCGGAGCGTAGCGAGCCGCGGTTCGGGGCCGAGGAGTCGGCCCGGCCGAACCCGGCTGACGCGTTCGATCAGTATCTCGCCTCCGTCGAGCGCGACATGCACAGCTACCCGGAGGCGGATGCGGCCGCCGAGGCGTCCGACGACAGCGAAACCTATGACGACGCCCGCTCCCTTCGCCGGGCCCCCCCGCGCCGCCGCTTCGCGTCGGTGGGAGCTGGCCTCGCCGTCGTCGCCGTCGCCGTGACCGGCGCGCTCGCCTACAAGGGCCTGAGCGGCAAGAGCGATGGAACCATTCCGATCGTCACCGCGGACACGACCCCGTTGAAGGTCGCGCCGAAAGTGGCCGATGGCGTCGAGATCCCGGATCAGAACCGCCAGATCTACGATCGCAACGCCACCAGCAAGGATAGCGGTCAGATCAAGGTCGTGAACCGCGAGGAACAGCCCCTCGACGTCAATGAGGCATCGCGCGTCGCTGGCGGTACGTCCGCCAATGCCTCCGCGCAGGGCACGACCCCCGGCAACGCTCCGTTCGAGGCGTTCGGCGAGCCGCGCCGCGTGCGCACCGTGTCCGTGAAGCCCGAAGCTCCTCCGGCGCCGCCGCCGCAGGCCGAGGCGCCTCCGGTGCCGGTTCCGACCATGGTCCTGCCGGGCAATGACGCTGCCGCGCCCGCTCCGGCCAAGCCCCGCTCCGTGGTGCGCCAGCCCGATCCCGCTCCGGTCGTCGCCACGGCCACGCCCACGCAGACCGCCGAGGAGCCCCGCGCTCCGAAGCCCGTCGCCGCGCCGAAGAAGGCGCCGCAGCGCGTGGCCTCCGTCTCGCCCGAGACGATGCCCGCCGCGAGCCCCGAAACGACGCAGGCCACTTCGGCGATCGACACGACTTCGCCAGTCAGCGGCTTCTCTGTGCAGCTCGGCGTGCGTGGTTCTGCCGCCGATGCGCGCTCCGCCTTCCGCCAGATGCAGGGCAAGTACAGCCAGCTCGCTGGCAAGCCGGAGCTGATCCGTCAGGCCGAAGTGAACGGCAAGACGATCTTCCGTGTCCGTGTCGGGCCGCTGTCGAAGGACGAGGCATCGAGCCTCTGCTCCTCGCTCCAGGGCGCGGGCGGCCAGTGCTTCGTGGCGAAGAACTGAGCCTCTGCGACGCGAGCGCCTGACGCGCCCGCTTTCCCCGACCGAGTCCGGACGGCCACACCTCTCCCCGCTTTCGTCGAGCCGACCCTTCGGGGCCGGGTCGACGTCTTGCGCGACGGGCGGGTGAGCCTGATTCTCACGGCCTCGATTCGCTCTCCCGGTCCCTTTGCCCCGGAACGCTGCCCGATGACCTCCCGCGCCCTGATTCTCGGCTGCGCCGGCAAGACACTCCTCCCCGAGGAGGCCGCCTTCTTTCGGGATGCGCAGCCCTGGGGCTTCATCCTGTTCAAGCGCAACATCGGCACGCCGGAGGAAGTCCGCGCCCTGACCGCGTCCCTGCGCGACTGCGTGGGTCGCGCCGAAGCGCCGATCCTGATCGATCAGGAAGGCGGGCGCGTTCAGCGCATGGGGCCGCCGCACTGGCCGAAATACCCGGCGGGGGGAAGCTATGGCCGCCTGAACGGCTCGGCCGAGACCATTGCCCGGCTCGGTGCGCGACTCATCGCGCACGATCTCGCGGAGGTCGGCATCAACGTCGATTGCGCGCCGGTCCTCGACGTCCCGTCGCCGGGCTCGCACGATATCATCGGCGACCGTGCCTATGGCGACAGCCCCGAGGCTGTGGTGACCATCGGCCGGGCGATCGCCGAGGGTCTGATGGCCGGAGGCGTCCTGCCCGTCATCAAGCACATGCCCGGCCATGGCCGTGCAGCCTGCGACAGTCACAAGGATCTGCCGGTGGTGGACGCCGCGCTCGGCGACCTGCGCGGGCGCGATTTCGGGCCGTTCCGTGCCCTGGCCGATCTCCCCATGGCCATGAGCGCCCACGTGGTCTTCACCGCCATCGACCCGGACCGCCCCGCGACACAATCGCCCGTGGTGATCCGCGACATCATCCGCGGCGAGATCGGTTTCGACGGCCTTCTGATGACGGACGACCTGTCGATGCACGCGCTGACCGGGCCGTTCCGGGCTCGGACGGAAGCCGCCTTCGCGGCGGGGATCGACATCGCTCTCCACTGCAACGGCGTGGCGGAGGAGATGCGTGCCATCTGCGAGGGTACGCCCCTGCTGACCGGCGATGCCGCCCGCCGGGCCGACGCTGCCCTGGCCCGCCTCGAGGGCCTAAACGACGGCCTCGACCTACCCGAGGCACGGGCGCGTTTCGCCGCCGCCTTCGCCACCGCCGCCTGACGGTAGGGCCTCACCCTCCACCGCCCCGTGCCCTCAGCCGTCCGCTTGCGCTTGTGTTCCGGGAGCGCGCTCCCTAGGTTCGCGGGAAATTCCTCAATGGACGGGGTGCTCCGGTCGCATGGCCCTTGGGCCGCGCGGAGTGCAGGAGGTTGTCATGGGTAGCATGAGCATTTGGCACTGGGTCATCGTCGCGGTCATCGTGATGCTGCTGTTCGGGCGCGGCAAGGTGTCCGATTTGATGGGTGACGTGGCAAAGGGCATCAAGGCGTTCAAGAAGGGCATGGCCGAGGACGAGACGCCTCCGCCCGCTCAGCCGGTGGCGCCCCCGGCCCAGCCTGTTCGCACCATCCCGCATACCGCGGAGACCAGCCCCGGCACCGCCGTTCCGGCGAGCCACCTCCCGGGTGGCGACAGCAAGACCATCTGAGCCGTCAAACCGGGAGCCGCCGGGGCGCGCGCGCCCGCTCGCAGAGAGGCGTGAGGGGAGCGAGACCCCCACGGCCGCAGGACCGTCGACGACATGCTGGACATGAGTTGGGGCGAGGTGATGCTGATCGGCGGCGTCGCCCTCATCGTCATCGGGCCGAAGGACCTGCCCAAGGCGTTGCGCACGGTCGGGCAAGTCACGTCCAAGCTGCGCCGCATGGCCGGCGAGTTCCAGATGCAGTTCAACGAGGCGATCCGCGAGGCGGAGCTCGATGAAGTGCGCAAGGAGGTCGACGGCATCCGCGATACGATGCGCGGCACCTCGAACTTCAATCCGGTCCAGACCATTCGCGATGAACTGCGTGGCGCCGTCGAAGGCCGCGCCACAAAGGCTGAGACGACATCGTCGTCCCTTACACCCGAAGTGGAGACGTTCGGGCCGCCCAAGCCCGAACCGGTCATCGAGAGCCCGCCGCCTCCGCCAGCGCCGAAGCCGCGAAGCCTTGCGGACGCGACGGCGAAGTTGAAAGCCGAGAGGCAGGCTGGGCAAGGCGGATCCCTGCCCGTGCCGGGCTCGGTGGACGATCCTTACGGCACTCCCGAGCCCACGCCCATGCGTAACGAGACGGCGGCACAATGATCAGCGACGCCGACGAGGCCGAGATCGAGGCATCACGGGCGCCGCTTCTCGAGCACCTGATCGAGCTGCGGTCTCGACTGATCAAGTCGTTGATTGCCTTCGTGCTGATGTTCTTCGCGTGCTTCTTCTTCGCGCGCGATATCTACAACATCCTCGTCTACCCCTACGTCTCGGTCGTGGGGGCGCAGAATGCCGAACTGATCGCCACGCACTTCCTCGAGCAGGTGTTCACCAACATCAAGCTCAGCGTGTTCGGAGCGGCCTTCCTGGCCTTCCCGGTCATCGCCACTCAGATCTACGCCTTCGTGGCCCCAGGACTTTATCGCAACGAGCGCAAGGCGTTCCTGCCTTACCTCGTCGCGACGCCGATCTTTTTCGTGCTCGGCGCGCTCGTCGTCTTCTTTTTGGCGATGCCGCTGCTCATCAAGTTCTCGGTGTCGTTGCAGCAGGTCGGTGTCGCGGGCGAGCCGACGATCAAACTGCTGCCGAAGGTCGACGAGTATCTCTCGCTGATCATGACGCTGATCTTCGCCTTCGGCCTTGCGTTCCAGCTTCCCGTCATCCTCACCCTGCTGGGTCAGGTCGGCATCATCGACGCCAAGTTCCTGCGCGAGAAGCGGCGCTATGCCATCGTGCTGGTCTTCGTCGCGGCGGCGATCCTGACGCCGCCGGACGTCATCTCGCAGCTGTCGCTCGCGATCCCGATGCTGCTGCTCTACGAGGCATCGATCTTCTCAGTGACCCGCGTCGAGGCCCGGCGTAAGGCGCAGCGCGCGGCGGATGGGTTGGAGCCGTAGAGCTCCTCCCGCTTCCCTACCTTCATCGTCATTGCGAGCAGAGCGAAGCAATCCAGGGCTGCGCCACGTCGTCCATACGGTGCGCTTCCCTGGATCGCTTCACTGCGTTCGCAATGACGGTGGCCGGTGTCAGCCCACCCGCAGCAGCACGTGCTTCTTCTTGCCGAAGGACAGCTTGATCACGCCATCCGCCGTCAGGTCGGAGGGGCGCAGCACCGCCTTCTCGTCGCTCACCTGAACGTCGTTCACGCGCAGGCCTCCGCCCTTGATCTGGCGCCGAGCCTCGCTGGTGGAGGGAACCAGCTTGGCATGGTCCGGCCCGAAGGCGCTGAGCACGCCGAGCCCGGCTTCGAGCACATCCGCCGGGACGGTGATGGTCGGCAGGTCGGCGGCCAGCGATCCTTCCACGAAGGTCTTGCGCGCCGTCTCGGCCGCAGCCTCGCCGGCCTCCCGCCCATGCATGAGGGCGGTCGCTTCCGTAGCGAGAACCTTCTTGGCTTCGTTGATTTCAGCACCTCCCAGCGCCGAAAGCCTTGCGATCTCATCCATCGGCAACAGCGTGAACAGCTTGAGGAAGCGGGATACATCCGCATCCTCGGTGTTCCGCCAGAACTGCCAGTAATCGTACGGCGCCAGCATCTCCGGGTTCAGCCACACGGCCCCGGCGGCCGTCTTACCCATCTTGGCGCCAGAGGACGTCGTCAGCAGCGGGCAGGTGAGCGCGTAGAGCTGCGGCGTGCCCATGCGGCGACCGAGATCGATGCCATTGACGATGTTGCCCCACTGGTCCGATCCGCCCATCTGCAGGATCGTCCCGTAGCGGCGGTTCAACTCCACGAAGTCGTAGGACTGGAGAATCATGTAATTGAATTCCAGGAACGACAATTCCTGGTCGCGCTCCAGGCGCAGTCGCACGCTGTCCATGGAGAGCATGCGGTTCACCGAGAAGTGCCGCCCGATATCGCGCAGCATCTCGATGTAGTTGAGCTTGGTCAGCCACTCGGCGTTGTCGACCATCACCGCGTCGTTGCCGGTCTCGCCAAAACGAAGGAACCGGTCGAAGGTCTTGCGGATCTCGGCCTTATTGGCGTCGATCTGCTCGATCGTGAGGATCTTTCGCGACTCGTCGCGGCCAGACGGGTCGCCGACGCGGGTCGTGCCGCCACCCATCAGAGCGATCGGCTTGCCGCCGGTCTCCTGAAGCCAGTGCAACATCATGATCGAAAGCAGATGGCCGACGTGCAGCGAGGCCGCCGTGCAATCGTAGCCGACATAGGTCGTCAGCCGTCCTTCCGCCGCCGCGGCGTCGATCCCGGCCATGTCGGAGGCTTGGTGGATATAGCCTCGCTCGGTCAGGATCCGCAGAAAGTCGGATTTGGGCGTGAAGTCGGCGCTCATCGGTGTCACGGAGTCCGGGGCGGGCGACAGGGTGCGGCCCGCGTGCTAGCTCCCCGTTTTGGGGATCGGCTGGGCTCTTAACAGTCCGGTCCGGGAAAGGCACGGGGGAAGGTATGGCGATGTCGCGCGCGATCGGCCTGATGAGCGGCACATCGCTCGATGGTGTCGATGTCGCGCTGATCGAGACGGATGGCGAGACCGTCCATGTCGTGAAGAGCCACAACAACTTCCTCGAACCGCTCGGCCCCACCGGCTATCGCGGCTATTCCGATGAGGAGAAGGCGCTGCTGCGCGCCGCCACAAAGGATGCCGAGGCCATCGTTCAGCCTGGCGACCGGCCAGGGCGTCTGCCGGAAGCCGAAACCTTCGTCACCGAAGCCCATGCCGAGGCGGTGGAACGCTTTCTCACCGAGAACGACCTGAAGCCCTCCGATATCGACGTGATCGGTTTCCACGGACAGACCGTGATCCACCGGCCGGATCACCGCATCTCCGTGCAGATCGGTGATGGGCAGGCTCTCGCCACGCGGTTGGGCATCCCGGTCGTGTCAGACCTACGCCGCGCGGATGTGGAGGCGGGAGGGCAGGGGGCGCCGCTGGTGCCGGTGTTCCATAAGGCGCTGGCCGAGGCATCGGGCTTCACCGGGCCGGTCGGCATCCTCAACATCGGCGGGGTCGCCAACGCGACGCTCATCGATTCGAAGGGCGGGGTGATCGCCTTTGATACGGGGCCGGGTAACGCCCTGATCGACGAGTGGATGCAGGAGCGTGAGGGCAAGAACCTCGATGATGGCGGTCGCACCGCCGCGCGGGGGCGGCCCGACGAGCCGCTGCTGGCGTGGCTGCTGACGCACCCGTTCTTCTTCCGCAAGCCGCCAAAATCCCTCGACCGGAACTGGTTCTCGCACAAGCTCGCGGGGCAGCTCTCGACGGAGGATGGCGCGGCGACCCTTACCGCGTTCACGGCCCGTGCGGTGGCCCGCGCCCTCGACCATGCTCCCGAGATCCCGACCCGTTGGGTCGTGGCTGGCGGCGGGGCGCGCAACGGCGAGTTGGTGCGGCTGCTGAACTACCATCTGCGTTCGGAGATCACGACGGCGGACGCCATCGGCTGGTCCTCGGCCTATCTCGAAGCGCAGGCTTTCGCGTTCCTCGCGGTGCGTTCGCAGAAGGGGCTGCCGATCACCTTCCCCGCAACCACCGGGGTACGCGAGCCGATCAGCGGCGGTAGCCTCGCCCTGCCGTGAGCCTCGGCTATGCCCTGCGCAGAATCATCGAGGAATACCCCCTCGCCAAGCTGGAGCCGCCTGCCGGGCATGTCCTCGCCGCGGTGATCCGGAAGGGCGCGCCAGACGAGTTGCGCCGGGCGCTGGAGCCGATCGACGGCACCTTTCTCGTCAAGGGTTCGCCGGGGCGGGGAACACGCTGGGCCGCCGTCCCGTGGCTCGCCGTGTTCGATCCGGTCGTCACCACCAGCGCGACACGAGGCTACTATCTCGTCTACCTCTTTCCTGCGGATCGGGAGCGTGTGCACTTGTCCCTTGCGCAAGGGACGGTGGCGGCCCTGCGCGAGCACGGTCCTCGCGGGTTGGCGCATCTGCGCGCCAGTGGCGACAGGCTGCGAGAGAGGCTGTCGGATTTCGCCGGGCGCCTTCCTGTCGCGCAACTGCGCCTCGGCACAGCAGGCGAATTACCCGAGGGCTACGAGGCCGCGCACATCCTCGGCCTGTCCTATGGCCTGGAGGATCTGGGCGATGAGGCACGCCTTCGTTCGGACCTTGCGATCGGCGTCGAAGCCTACCGGACCCTCAAGGCGCGCGGCGGCCTCGACGGCCTTTGACGCCCGCTTTCGTCGATGCGCCGCGCTGCTGCCGATGACGTCAAAACCTTAAACGACCTCGTCCGTATGCACTTCGAACCGGGCGAGATGGGTGAAGCCGAAATTCGTAGAGATGGCGACGTCGGTCGCATCCCGCCCACGAGCCATTACAATCCGCCCGATGCGTGGGCGGTTGTGGCGAGCATCGAACGTGTACCATTGCGGCCCACCCGGTCCGTCGAGATAGACCTCGAACCATGCCGAAAAATCCATCGGCGCAGGGTCCTTCGGCACGCCGATGTCGCCGAGATAGCCCGTCGCGTAACGCGCCGGGATATTCATGCAGCGGCACAAAGTGATGGCGAGATGGGCGAAATCCCGGCAGACGCCCTCGCGCTGCATGAAGCCGTCATAGGCGGTGCGGGTCGCGTCGGCGCGCTGATAGTCGAAGCGGATATGGTTGTGGACGTAGTCCACGATGCTTTGCACCCGCCACCAACCCTCGGGGCCGGCACCGAATAGGCCCCAGGCAGTCTGGGAAAGCTTGTCCGTATCGCAGTAGCGCGAACCGAGAAGGTAGACGAGCACCTCATCCGGCAGGTCCTGTACCGGAATCTGCCGCGCCTCCGGCACGAACGGGTCGGGCAAGCCGCTATCGTAGACGTCGAAATCTGCGGAGACCGTCAGGCGTCCGGGTGGCACGACGATCCGATGGCAAAGGTTGCCGAAGTCGTCCCGGTATTCCCGCGTTTGGACCGGTGGATCGAATGTGAGCACGTGCGGTGTCAGCACGTCCGGCATCCGGGTGGGATGCACACTCAACATCAGGATCATAGGCGTCGGTTGCGTCGTCTCGTAGGCAATATCGAAGCCGGTTCTAATCCGCATCGTGCTCACCTTGCCTTTTCAATTCCAAGGCGAGACTCGTGCCAAGGCGCGCGCTCAGGGCGTGCGCTCCCTACACGACGGGCGGGGCTTGTTCGCGCGCAGCGCGTTCGGCTTCGACAAGCACGTCCATGGGTCGCCAGGGCTTGGCGATGAAGACAGCATCCGTCGGCAGGTCCGGCCTGCGGATGCCATGGCCCGAGGTGATCACGAGCCGGGCACGTGGCCACAAGGTCGATACGGCGCGGGCGAGTTGCAGCCCATCCATCTCGCCGGCGAGTCGGACATCGGCAAAGACCAGCGCAACTTCGCCGCCCCGCTGTCGGAGGACGGCCAGAGCCTCTTCTGCCGTGGGGCAACCGACGACTTCGAGCTCCGTCTCTTCGAGCAGAGTTTCGGCGAGTTGACGGATCTCGGGCTCGTCCTCGACCACGATCGCGAGGTGGACCGGCTTGCTCTCGCCGGCCGCGCGCACGGTCTCACGCGATGCCTCGGCAACGATCGGTTGTGATTGCTTCACCCGGCGCACGAGCGCGGCCAGATGAGGTGGCACACCCTCGGTGATCAGATCGTCGTAGAACGAGGCCAGGGTCTGGCCGATCTGATCAAGCGGAACGCCCGGTGTCAGCGTATCCGTAAAGGGCGAGTGCGTATCGGAATACGGTTTCCTCAAAGATCCCCCCGACACAGTGTCATGCCGCACATCCGCGCAGCTACCTGGGTAGAGAAGTCGGCAATCGGCAGTGGGTTGCGATTGCTAAGTCAAATCACGCACGGATCGCGAGAGGTTTACTGCGTCTCGACCGCGGATTCGGTGTCGGCGTAGGCCATAATTCCCGAGATGGCGCGGACATTCTGATAGCGGCTGCCGCGCGTCTGCATCATCGCTTCGAACTTCTCGTGTACCTCCGCCACGGACAGGCTCAACGGCTTCCGGTGGCGACCGCGCCCGACGAAGCGATTGGCCGCGAAGAAGATCGACCGATTAGCGCGGGCCGGGCCCGGAAGCAGCACGGCGGCAGCGGCGGCGGGCTTGTTCACGACCTTGTCGAGGAAGTCGCCGGCATCGTCCGGGCCGAGGAAGTGCGCCAGATAGACTTCGCCGAGGGTCAACTCTCGGCCGATGCGCTGGCTGATGCGCGCCGCATCGCGCTTCAGCATCTCGCCCGCCATGAGGGCCGAAAGGTAGGGATCGCGGCGCAGGTCGAGCACGCGGGCCCGCTCGGCCGAGTCGGCGATGACGGGTTTGTCGTTCGCGTCGGCCGTAACCAGCGCGGCTTCTTTGGCGAGGCCGTATTTGGGGCCGAAATCGCGGACCACGCCGAGCCAGGTGCGCTCGATGAATTGGTAGAGGCCGGTAGCCGATGAGGTCTTGGCCTGCACGGCCGTGATGAAGCTCGACTCCTTATCCGCGACCGCCATGAGCAAGACCGGATCGGTCTGAACCGTCTGCGCCGCGCGCACGATGGTCTGCACGAGGTGGCGCCGGATCTTCATCGGTCCGAACTCGAGGATGTCGTTCGGATCGCCGGTGGACGATTGCGACAGCAGGTAATCGTAGGACACCCGGTCGACCGAGCTCGAACCGACATCGGTGTCGAGGTCGTGGACCGGGGCGAAGCTCGACGAGGCCCGAAGCGTCGCTTTCTCGAGGTCTTCGCTGAGGGCGACGAGGTGCAGGTTCGGGCGCGGCATGCGCACCTCGGTGGCGGCTTCCGCCGGAGAAACCGCCTGCGGCAGGCCGATCTTGCTGAGATCCACGCCCGAGCCGATCAGCGCGGCGCTGATCGAACCAGCGAGCAGCGTGACGGTGAGGAGCGAACGGACGAGGGCGGGCGTGCTGCCGTGCGAGGTGCCGACGGGCTGATGCGCGGCGATGGCGCCGTTGCCGCCCTTGCCGAAGCGACGAACCTCCGGCGTGCCGGACTTCGCGTTAATCGTCTTCCTCGATCCGACCGCGCGGCCCTGCATCGTGATTCCGTTTCCCGCTGCGCCAGTCGGCGCCGATGGGCTTAATCTGGCTTGACAGATGTGGCGACAACACGGCCGCGCTTGTGGCGAGCGTGGGGCATTCCCAGGCTATTTCACGGCGCCGTCGCTATTCGCCCCGGCAATTCGCGCTCTCAGGTGCAAGCCGCATTCTGGCGCCGTGACTCCCGCCTGTTCCATCCTTAAGAGGACCCTACAGGGGGGTGCGCCGAAGCGTGCCCCCAGCTAGTGACGTGAGAAGCCTGAAGAGTCTGCCAGATGAGCGGCGTCAACGAGATCCGGTCGACCTTCCTCGACTTCTTTGCGGAAGCTGGCCACACGGTCGTCCCGTCCTCGGGGCTGGTCCCGAAGAACGACCCGACCCTGATGTTCACGAACGCCGGAATGGTGCAGTTCAAGAACGTCTTCACGGGCGTGGAGAAGCGGCCCTACGATCGGGCCGTCACGGCCCAGAAATGCGTCCGTGCGGGTGGCAAGCACAACGATCTCGACAATGTCGGATACACGGCGCGCCACCACACCTTCTTCGAGATGTTGGGGAATTTCTCGTTCGGCGACTATTTCAAGGAGCGCGCGATCGAGCTGGCCTGGACGCTGATCACCAAGGAGTTCGGCCTCTCCCCGGAAAAACTCCTCGTCACCGTCTATGCCGATGACGACGATGCCGCTCTGCTGTGGAAGAAGATCGCGGGCTTCTCGGACGACAAGATCATCCGCATCGGCACGTCGGACAACTTCTGGCAGATGGGCGATACCGGCCCCTGCGGGCCGTGCTCGGAGATCTTCATCGACCAGGGCCCGGAGCTGCGCGGGGGACCGCCAGGCAGCCCGGATGAGGATGGCGACCGCTTCCTCGAATTCTGGAACCTCGTGTTCATGCAATACGAGCAGACGGAGCCGGGGGCGCGCAACCCGCTGCCGCGTCCGTCCATCGACACCGGCATGGGCCTGGAGCGCATGGCGGCCGTCCTCCAGGGCGTGAAGTCGAATTACGATACCGACCTGTTCAAGGCGCTGATCGAGGCGGTGGCCCATGCGGTCTCCCGCGCGCCGGAGCCGTCGACGATGGCATCCTACCGGGTGATTGCGGACCACCTGCGCGCCTCGTCCTTCCTCGTGGCGGACGGCGTGCTGCCGGGCAACGAGGGGCGTGGCTACGTCCTCCGCCGCATCATGCGCCGGGCCATGCGTCATGCCGAGATCCTCGGCGCCCGCGAGCCCACCATGTACCGGCTGGTGCCGGCCCTCGTCCGCGAGATGGGGCAGGCCTATCCCGAACTGATGCGAGCCGAGGCGCTGATCGGCGAGACGTTGAAGCTGGAAGAGACGCGCTTCCGCCGCACCCTGGAGCGCGGCCTGTCGATCCTCGATGCCGAGAGCCGCGACCTCAAGGAAGGCGAGAAGCTTTCCGGCGACACGGCCTTCACCCTCTACGACACATACGGCTTCCCCCTCGACCTGACGCAAGACGCCCTCAAGGCGCGCGGCATCGGCGTCGACACCGACGCCTTTCAGGCGGCGATGCAGCGGCAGAAGCAGGCGGCGCGCGAGGCGTGGAAGGGTTCGGGCGAATCGGCGACCGAAACCGTGTGGTTCGGCGTGCGCGAGCGCGTCGGCGCCACCGAATTCCTCGGCTACGAGACCGAGGCCGCCGAGGGCGTGGTGACGGCTCTGCTGCGCGACGGCGCCGAGACCGCTGAACTGTCCGCGGGCCAATCCGGCATCGTGGTCCTGAACCAGACCCCGTTCTACGCGGAATCCGGCGGTCAGGTCGGTGATACCGGGCTGATTGTCTCGGGCGGCCTGAAGGTGCGCGTCACCGACACCCAGAAGAAACTGGGCGACCTCTTCGCCCACGTGGTGTCCGTCGAAGAGGGGACGCTGCGCATCGACCAGCCGGTGGAGCTGAAGGTCGATCACGCCCGCCGCCGGGCGATCCGTGCCAACCACTCGGCCACCCACTTGCTGCACGAGGCGCTGCGCCAGGTGCTGGGCGATCATGTCGCGCAGAAGGGCTCGCTCGTCACGCCGGAGCGCCTGCGCTTCGACATCAGCCACCCGAAGCCGATCGAGGCCGAGGAGATGGCTCGCGTCGAGGACATCGCCAACGCCGTGCTGCTGCAGAACGAGCCCGTCGTGACCAAGCTGATGGCTGTGGATGATGCCATCGAATCCGGCGCGCGGGCGCTGTTCGGCGAGAAGTATGGCGACGAGGTCCGCGTCGTCTCCATGGGGCTCCCCGTAGGCGAGACCAACGCCAAGGCGTTCTCGGTGGAGCTCTGCGGCGGCACCCATGCCGGGCGCACGGGCGATATCGGCGCGATCACCATCGTCTCGGAGAGCGCGGTCGGTGCAGGTGTGCGCCGCATCGAGGCGCTGACGGCCGATGCGGCCCGCCGCTACCGTGCCGAGGAATCGCGGACGCTCGCGTCGCTGGCCGGTATCCTGAAGGCCCCCGCTGCCGAGGCGCCGGATCGTCTGACGGCCCTCATGGAGGATCGTCGCCGCCTGGAGCGCGAGCTGACCGACGCCCGGAAGAAGCTCGCCATGGGCGGGGGCGGGTCTGCTTCCGCTGATGCGCCCAAGGATGTCGCGGGCGTTCCGCTAATGGCACGGGTGGTCGAGGGCGTGGAGATGCGCGACCTCAAGAGCCTCGCGGATGAGGGCAAGAGCCGCCTCGGCTCCGGCATCGTCGCCATCGTCGGCGTCGCCCCGGATGGCAAGGCCGGTCTCGTGGTCGGCGTCACCGAGGATCTGAGTGGCCGTTTCGATGCGGTCGCTCTCGTCCGGGCCGGAGCAGATGCCCTCGGCGGCAAGGGCGGCGGTGGCCGCCGCGACATGGCCCAGGCCGGTGGCCCCAATGGTGCCGGGGCACAGGCTGCCCTCGATGCCATCGAGAAGGCTCTCGCCGCCTCCGCTTGAGGATTGATTTCGACAAAAAAGAAGGGCCGCACCTCATAGGTGCGGCCCTTTCCTATTTCGGATCGCTTTATCGGCCGCCGCCAGCGCCACCCTGCGGCGCTGCGCGCGACGGCTGGCCGGCGTTACCCGCAGCGGCCGAGTCGTTCGAGATCGTATCGGCAGCACGGCCTGTAGGCGTGTAAGTAATGGCGCCCGCCTCGCCCGTGGCGTTGTTCAGAGGCGTCACGACGCCCGGTGCACCCTGGGGCACCACGACGGCGGTTGCGGTCGGAGTCTCGATCACCTGCGCAAAGGCGGGCGTAACGAGGGATGCCGCGAGGGCGGCGGCGAGCGTCAGCTTGGTGAAGGCGGTCATGTGTACCCGTCCCTGATGTGTGGGACGGGGAACCTGGATTGCGCACCATCGATCCGGCGAACGACCGCGCTGTGTGCGTCACCACACAAGACTTCGGGGATTGAAACCGGATCCAGTTATTTCGTACGGGTCCACGTTTGACTCTTGCACAGGAAGCCGAGCACGCAGCCCGAGACCTCCAGCGTATCCGGCTTCGTCAGCTTCATGGAGCCGGAGTAGGTCTTGCCGTCGTTCGGGTTGTAGAGGCTGCCGGAGAAGCCGTTTCCATCAGGCTTGCGCGCATCGAGGATCTGTACGCCGATGACGCTTCGGCCACGCAGGGAAGCGTCAGGATTGTTGGCATCGAGCGCCTTGCCCGGCGCGCTGACGATGGTGCCGCAATAGCCGCCGCCACAGGGGGCGATCTTGACCTTCGACTTGCCCGTCTCCGTAAGCCAAAGGCCGCTCGGATCGCCGGACGCGGCCTGGACCGTCCCGGTAAGGGCGACGAGCAGCGCAAGGGAGGCGAGGCGCAGCGAAACGGATGTCACGAGAGGTCTCCGACTCGGTCGATTTAGCGGTGGGGAGGAAGCGTAGCGCCGAGATAGGTCTCGATCACCTCGCAGAACGGGACGCCCGCGCCCGTCACCAATAGGGCATCGACCCGCACGAGGGGCGCGTCCGGGCCGGGATCGGCCGCAAGCGGGAAGCTCTGGACCGACACGACTTGGCGCACAGGCGCCAAAGGCCGTACCACGCGGCCGAACGGAACATCCGACCCATCAAGGGCTGTGTTCATCTCCGGCGTGAGCCGCGAGGGAACATACCAATTGTCGGCTTCGGACAGGACGCGGTCGCCGCAGGCAAGGCGCACATGGCGGTAGCGCACGGGCTCGTCTGGACCGACGCCGAGGCGTGCGCGCTGCTCCGCCGTCAGGGGTTTGTCCACGCCATTCTGCCGATGGGCGACGAGGCGCGCCTGCTGTGCGAGACCCTTCTCGGCGCACCATGATTCGAGCGCCGCCGTCGCACTGTCCGAGCGCAGGATGCGGCCTCGCAGGTCGGCTACCAGGGCCTCGACCGCCGAGGCCGGACGCGCCGCGACAATCTCGTCGGCGCGGACCGGCTCCGAAACGACGATCGCGGCAGGCAGGACGCCGACCGTGCTCAAGAGGGCAAGGGATAAGAGAGCAGATCCGACGTGCGATCGAACGATAACAGCACTGGGATCCGGAAAAGAAATGGTGGAGCCTAACGGGATCGAACCGATGACCTCTTCCATGCCATGGAAGCGCTCTCCCAGCTGAGCTAAGGCCCCACTATTTGCCGCTGCGGTTGGGTTCCGCAGGGTTCGCCGTTCCAGTGAAGGGCCGGCGAGGGCGGTTCTATAAGCGCCCTGCCGGCCGGACTCAACCCCTATTTTCAACAAAGCGTCGAAGGGGGGCTCAGCTCTCTTCGTCGTTCTCGATATCGCCGTCGATCAGGTCCGACACGTCGTCGTCACCGCTGTCTTCCTCCTCGAGGAAGGTATCGTCGTCGCCGCCGCTGGAATCAGCGTCGTCGTCGCTGTCATCGGCCGGCGTCGGATCGGCATCGTCTTCGGCGGCCTCGACCTCATCGAGGGAGACCAACTCCGGACCCTTTTCGTCCGTCTCGTCCTCATCGTCGTCGGTGCTGCGCGACAGGGCGGGCGGCGCGACGCGGCCGACGGCCGCTTGATAGACCGCGCCACATTTCGGGCAGGTCGCGGGGTCGCGGGCGAGGTCGTAAAACTTCGCGCCGCAGCTCATGCACTGGCGTTTAAGGCCGAGTTCAGGTCGGGCCACGGGGGACACCTCGTCGTCGAAGCAGTGTGCGGAGAGCGGCCCGGTTAGTCGCGGCTGTCGCCCCTGTCAATCGAGGTGCTGTGGCGGGAATTCGCAATGTTTTCCCGAACCCTCGTCACTCCGGCGCGCCGCCACCGGCCCTCGCGCGGATGACGACGGGCGGCGCCCGTGATAACCGCGCCGCGAACCGGCCTCCGGGAAGCCCCTGCCGCGCTCCGCGCCGGGCCATCCCTGCCGCATGAAGATCCGAACGGACCTGACTCGTGTCGCACGCCCTCACCCCTGAGCCACTCACCGCCACGCCGGGCTCTGCCTTGCGGGGAAGCCTTCGTCCGCCGGGCGACAAGTCGATCTCGCACCGCTCAATGATTCTCGGGCTGTTGAGCCAGGGCCGCACCCGCGTCGAGGGGCTGCTGGAAGGAGACGATGTGCTGCGCACTGCCGCCGCCGCCAAGGCGCTCGGCGCCAAGGTCGAGCGGCTGGGCGAAGGGCGCTGGGTGGTCGACGGCGTCGGCATCGGCGGCCTGACCGATCCGTCCGAGGTGCTCGATTTCGGCAATGCCGGAACCGGCTCGCGGTTGATGATGGGCGTGGTCGGTGGCCAGCCGGTGACGGCGACCTTCGACGGCGACGCCTCCCTGCGCTCCCGGCCCATGCGCCGCATTCTCGATCCGCTTTGCCTCATGGGCACGCAGGTCGTCTCCGAGGCAGCGGGCGGGCGCGTGCCGCTGACCCTGCGCGGGCCGCAGGAGGCGATCCCGATCACCTACGAGACCCCCGCCGCATCGGCGCAGATCAAGTCCGCCGTTCTTCTCGCCGCGCTCAACGCGCCGGGCGTCACCACCGTGATCGAGACGGCCGCCACCCGCGACCATACCGAGCGGATGCTGCGTCTGTTCGGGGCGGAGATTCGCGTGGAGCCACACGGGCCGCAGGGCCATGGCCGCAAGGTGTCCCTCACCGGACAGCCGACCCTGCGTGGCACGGACGTCATCGTTCCGGCCGATCCGTCCTCCGCGGCCTTCCCGCTGGTGGCCGCACTGATCACGCCCGGCTCCGAGATCGTGATCGAGGGGGTGATGATGAACCCGCTCCGCACCGGCCTCATCACCACTCTGATCGAGATGGGTGCGGATATCGAGAAGCTCGACGAGCGCGAGGAGGGTGGCGAGACCGTCGCGAATCTCCGTGTACGGGCAAGCCGCCTGAAAGGCGTCGATGTCCCGGCCGAGCGGGCGCCCGCGATGATCGATGAATACCCCGTGCTCGCCGTCGCCGCCGCCTTCGCCGAGGGCGCTACACGCATGAACGGCTTGCACGAACTCCGTGTGAAGGAATCCGACCGCCTCGCCGCCGTGGCGGCGGGTCTTGCTGCAAACGGGATCCCCCATAGGATCGAGGGCGACGACCTGATCGTGGAGGGCGATGGCAGCGCGCCGAAGGGCGGCGGCACGGTGACGACGCATCTCGACCACCGCATCGCCATGTCGTTCCTCGTGCTGGGGCTTGCGACGCGTGAGCCCGTGACGGTGGATGACGGGGCGATGATCGCCACCAGCTTCCCCAGCTTCCTGCCGACCATGTCCGCCCTCGGCGGCCGGATCGGAGCCTGATCATGCCCCTCGTCATCGCCATCGACGGCCCGGCCGCCTCCGGCAAGGGTACCCTCGCCAAGCGCCTCGCCGCGCATTACGGCCTGCCACATCTCGACACGGGCCTGCTGTATCGCGCCGTCGCCTTTGCCCTGCTCGAAGCAGGCCAATCCCTCGATGATACGAAGGCCGCTGCCCGCGCGGCCGAAACCCTCGATGCCAACGGCCTGACCGATCCGCGCCTGCGCGACCGGGCGATGGGCGAGGCGGCTTCGCGCGTCTCGGCCGTCCCGGAGGTGCGCTCCGCGTTGCTCGCATGGCAGCGCCGTTTTGCCGCCGATCCGGCCGGGGCGGTGCTCGACGGCCGCGACATCGGCACCGTGGTCTGTCCGGCGGCCAGCGTGAAGCTGTTCATCACCGCCTCCTCCGAGGAGCGCGCCCGCCGCCGTCACAAGGAATTGGCCGGGCGCGGCGAGGCCGCGACGCTCGAAGGTATCCTGGCCGATATCGAAGCGCGCGACGCGCGTGATTCTTTGCGCAGCGCCGCCCCCCTGCGCATGGCCGACGATGCCGTTCGGCTCGACACGACCGAACTCGATGCGGCTGCGGCTTTCGACGAAGCCCGTGCGATCGTCGAGCGCGCCCGCACGACGATCGGTTGACCCTCCCGATCCGCTCCCCTATTGCGGTGGCCGCCGGCCCCGCTCGACGGGGTCGCGAGCGCGTAGCTCAGCTGGTAGAGCAACGGACTTTTAATCTGTAGGTCCTGGGTTCGAGTCCCAGCGCGCTCACCACATCTTCGGACATTCGGTCGAACGGCGAGCCACCCGGCATCTGTGCTAGCTTGGCTCCATGCTGAATTGGTCCTCTGAAGGTGATGCTCTCACCGCACCCGCCGTCGCCCGCAACCGGGATGCCATCCTCGCCATCCTCACGCGTATCCTGCCTGCTTCTGGGACTGTGCTGGAAGTGGCGAGCGGGTCCGGCGAGCATGCGGTCCATTTCGCCCGCGCGCTACCGCATCTCGTCTGGCAGCCGAGCGATCCGGAGCCGGCCGCCCTTCGCAGCATCGCCGCTCATCGGCGTCACGCGGCTCTTTCGAACCTGAACGAACCCGTCGTGCTCGATGCCGCAGCGCCCGTTTGGCCCCTGGGTTCCGCCGAAGCGGTTTTATGCATCAACATGATTCACATCGCGCCTTGGACGGCCGCCGAAGGATTGATGGCGGGGGCCGGGCGGTTGCTGTCGGAGGGGGCGCCCCTGGTGCTATATGGGCCGTTCCGGGAGGACGGGCGGCCGACGGCCCCGAGCAACGAGGCGTTCGACGTCGATCTGCGCGTGCGCGACCCTCGCTGGGGTCTGCGTCTGCTTGGCGAGGTGAGCGAGCTCGCAGCCTCGCATGGCTTAGGCCTCGCGGAGCGATTCGAGATGCCCGCGAACAACCTCACCCTCGTGTTCCGCAAGGCTGGTGCCTGAGGCGCGCCTTGCGCCGTCATCCCGTGCGGGCGTACAGGCTGAGGGCATCAGCCCACGGAGACTTGTGAGCGAAATGACCGACCGGCTGCCCGGCTTCAACACCCTGGCGATCCACGCAGGCGCCGCCCCCGACGCTGCGACGGGCGCCCGCGCGACGCCGATTTACCAGACCACGAGCTTCGTGTTCGACGACGTGGACCATGCGGCGTCGCTGTTCGGCCTCCAGGCCTTCGGCAACATCTACACCCGCATCACCAACCCGACGAACGCGGTGCTGGAAGAGCGGATCGCTGCGCTGGAAGGTGGCACGGCCGCCCTGGCC
This sequence comes from Methylobacterium sp. NFXW15, assembly GCF_049887755.1. Taxonomy (NCBI): domain Bacteria; kingdom Pseudomonadati; phylum Pseudomonadota; class Alphaproteobacteria; order Hyphomicrobiales; family Methylobacteriaceae; genus Methylobacterium; species Methylobacterium sp. NFXW15. The sequence continues at coordinate 375,857 of NZ_JAGEKG010000002.1, forward strand.
GTGGCTTCGGGCCACGCCGCCGAATTCCTCACCATGCACGCGCTGATGCAGCCGGGCGACGAGTTCGTGGCCGCCAACAAGCTGTACGGCGGCTCGATCAACCAGTTCAACCATTCCTACCGGAATTTCGGCTGGTCGGTGGTCTGGGCGGATACCGACAATCCGGCCTCGTTCGAGGCGGCGATCACGCCGCGCACTAAGGCCATCTTCTGCGAATCCATCGCCAATCCCGGTGGCGTCATCACCGACATCGCGGCGCTGTCGCAGATCGCGAAGAAACACAACATTCCGCTCATTGTCGATAACACGATGGCGACGCCGTACCTGATCCGCCCGTTCGAGCACGGGGCGGACATCGTCGTGCATTCTGCCACCAAGTTCCTCGGCGGCCACGGCAACTCGATCGGCGGCCTCATCGTCGATGGCGGCACGTTCCAGTGGGCGGGCGATGCTCGCTACCCGATGATGAGCCAGCCTCGCCCGGAATATGCCGGCATGGTGCTCGCCGAGACCTTCGGCAATTTCGGCTTCGCCATCGCCTGCCGCGTGCTCGGCCTGCGCGATCTCGGGCCCTCGCTCTCGCCGTTCAACGCGTTCCTGATCCTCAACGGCATCGAGACGCTGCCGTTGCGGATGCAGCGCCATTCCGACAACGCCCTCAAGGTTGCGACCTTCCTCTCGCAGCACGAGGCGGTGGCGTGGGTGAGCTATCCGGGGCTCGAAAGCGACAAGTACTACGCGATGGCCAAGCGCTACACGCCGAACGGCGCGGGCGCGGTGTTCACCTTCGGTCTGAAGGGCGGGTACGAAGCGGGCGTGAAGCTGGTCTCGAACCTCGAACTGTTCTCGCACCTCGCTAATATCGGTGACACCCGCTCGCTGATCATCCACCCGGCCTCGACCACTCACCGGCAGTTGACTGACGAGCAGAAGACCGCCGCCGGTGCCGGACCCGAAGTGGTGCGCCTGTCGATCGGCCTGGAAGACCCGGCCGATCTGATCGAGGATCTGGACCGGGCGCTCCGGAGCTAGCGCCCGGGGTGGAGGCCTAAAAAGCCTCCGCCTCCAGCGCCATGGTGGTCTGAGATCCGGCCTTGATCCGCGCGAGGCGCAGGGCCGTCTCCGGCAAGGTTCGCTCCATGAAGAACCGGCCGGTGACGAGCTTCGTGTCCCACCGGGTGGTCTCGCCGCCCTCGACCTTGCGGGCCTGCGCCGCCCGGGCGATGCGGCACCACATGTAGCCGAGGGCGACGAGCCCGAGCAGGTGCATGAAATCGGTGGCGCCCGCGCCGGCATTGTCCGGGTTGCCCATGGCGTTCTGCATCAGCCACATCGTCGCCTGCTGGAGATCGCCCGTTGCCGCCTGAAGCGGCTTCGCGAAGGGCGCCATGGCCTCGTCCTCGCCTGCCACCTTCAGGAAGCCCTGGATCTCGCCGAGGAAGGCCATCATCGCCCGCCCGCCATCCTTCGGCAGCTTGCGGCCGATCAGATCCATGGCCTGGATGCCGTTGGCGCCTTCGTAGATCATGGCGATGCGGGCATCGCGCACGAACTGCGACATGCCCCATTCCTCGACATAGCCGTGGCCGCCCAGCATCTGCTGCGCTTCAACGGCATTGGCGAAGCCACGATCCGTGAGCACGCCCTTCACCACCGGGGTCATCAGCCCCATCAGGTCATCGGCCGCCTGCCGCTCCCTGGCATCTTCGGCCCGGTGGAGGATGTCACCCTGCAACGCGGTCCACAGCACCAGGGCACGGGCGGCCTCGTTGAAGGCGCGGATCTGCATCAGGGTTCGCCGCACGTCCGGATGGACGATGATCGGGTCGGCGGCTTTGTCGGGGGCCTTTGCCCCGGTGAGAGCACGGCCCTGGAGACGATCCTTCGCGTAGGCAACGGCGTTCTGATAGGCGACCTCTGACTGGCCGAGCCCTTGAACGCCCACCGCGAGGCGTGCCTCGTTCATCATCACGAACATCGCGTTGAGGCCGCGATTGGCCTCGCCCACCAGCCAGCCTGTCGCGCCGTCGTAGTTCATGACGCAGGTGGCGTTTCCGTGAATGCCCATCTTGTGCTCGATAGAGCCGCAGGACACGCCGTTGCGCGTGCCAGGCGACCCATCCTCGTTCACCAGCACCTTGGGCACGAGGAAGAGCGAAATGCCCTTCGTGCCCGCTGGAGCGCCCTCGATGCGGGCGAGCACGAGATGCACGATGTTTTCCGAGAGATCGTGCTCGCCGGCCGAGATGAAGATTTTCGTCCCGGTGATCGCGTAGCTGCCGTCACCCTGCGGCGCGGCCTTGGTGCGGAGCAGGCCGAGATCCGTGCCGCAATGCGGCTCGGTCAGGTTCATGGTCCCGGTCCACGTGCCCTCGACCATCTTCGGCACGAAGCGCGCCTTCTGCTCCTCCGAACCATGGACGAGCAGGGCGGCAATCGCCCCCTGGGTCAGGCCTGGATACATGCTGAGAGCGAGGTTCGCTCCATTCGCGAAATCCTGAATAGCAATATTCAGAACTTGCGGGAGGCCTTGTCCGCCATATTCCTCAGGCACCGAGAGGCCCATCCAGCCCCCGCCCGCGTAGGCGTCATACGCGGCTTTGAAGCCCGTCGGCGTCGTGACGCGACCATCCGGATGCCGCGTGCACCCCTCCCGGTCGCCCACCTGATTGACCGGTGCCAAGACCTCATCGGCCAGTTTCGCCCCTTCGCGCAGCACCGCTTCGACCACGTCGGGCGTCGCCTCCGCGAAGGCGCTGAGGTTCGACCGGCCTTGCAGGCCTAGAACATCGTTGAGGATGAACAGCGTGTCGTCTACCGGCGAACGGTATTGCGGCATGCGAATGTTTCCTGCCCTTGCGATTCGAATGACGGTCGAAAAACCCGCTTTCGATGCACAGACCTTAAACGGGCGCCGCAGCTTGCGGCAACGTGTCGACCCTGCCGCAGGACGGGGGCGGCGGTCATGCCGCACGATGTAAGTGGTTGAGCTGCCTACGTTCCCCGATCCTCTACCCGCTTTAGGAAACGAGCCGCACGCTATAGTTGCAATACCATTGATCGACCGCCATGGGGCAATCCTGACCCCAGCCTTAACGTGATGTTTACCAACAAATTTAATGGTTACCGCCAGGCGCCCCACAGGTTGCAGCGCCGGGGCATGCTCCCCGGCTTCGCACCGGTCGGGCGCCACGCTGCTCGCCGATGACGACAGGCCGACGATGAACCGCAACGCGACCTCGCACTTCGATAGTTTCGATCCGGAGGTGATCGAAGCCGCTCGCGACGTCGCGAGCCGCGCGGGCGTTCCCCTGGAGGCGTGGATCGCCTCCGTCGTCCCGCAGCACCTCGCGCCGGTTTCCGGCGCGACCGAACAGCATTCTGCAGGGGAGCACGGCCGGATGCCTCAGGATCAGGCCCACGGTTCGGGCTCCGAAAGCCTCAAAGCGTTGATGGCACGCCTCGACGGCCTCGATCAGTCCGTGGAGGCCGAACGCCGTGCGGCCGCCCTCGACGAGCACAAGCGGCCCGAGGACATCGCTCTGCGGGTCGATCCCATTCTGCAGGAAAGCAGTGCCCGTCCGGCGGCCAAGCGCGGCAAGGCCAGCGCCGCCGAGATGCGCGAGGCGGTGCAGGCCATCCGCCAGCGCCAGCGTGAACTCACGGAGCAGTCTCAGCCCGCCGGGACGGTCGCGACGATGCATCGCGACCTCGCCCGCCGCCTCACCACCGACGTTGCGGCCAAGGATGACAACGGTCTTCCCGCCTATGTGACGGACGAATTGCAGCGCAACGCGAGCCGGCTGCGCGATCTGCTGGCTTCGCTTGCCTCCAATGCGGACGTGCTGGAGCTCGAGAACGCGGTCGAGTCCATCGCGGCGAATATCGCTCGTGCGAAGTCCGATGCCGAGGCCCCGGCGCTGGCGCTCCCGCTTGCCGTCGTCCGGACCCGGATCGATGAACTGAATATCGAAGAGACCGAAGCGGCCCACTCGCAGATCGCCGTCGGCATCAAGCGGTTCAAGAACCGGCTGGACGTCGCCTCGGCCTTCGAGGAGGCCGAGGCCGACCGCGAGCTGCTCCACGCCCTCTCGGTCGAACTGGCCGAGATCCGCGCCGCCGCCGACGAGTTGGCGAAGCCGGCTCGGCTCGATGCCGTGGCCAGCCGCGTCCAGTCGCTGGGCGAGCAGATCGATCACCTCCCTCCCGCCGTTGAGGCTCAGCCCGAGCCGGTCGTCATCGCGGAGCCTGCTCAGAAGGTCGAGCTGGCCGACGAGATCAGCGCCCTCGCCGAGCGCGTGGACAGTCTTTCCGCCCGCGCCGATCTCGATGCGGATGCGCGACGTCAGCAGGCGGCCCCCGCCACGAGCGGCGAGATGGCCTCGATCCAGGCGATGCTGCAGAGCCTCGCGGAGAAGGTGGACCGTGTCGGCCAGCGCAATGGCGCCGACGGTCTCGATGCTTTGGAAAAGCAGGTTCTGACGCTCGTCGACAGGATCGAGGCGCCGTCCGCGCTCGATCCGGCTCTCACCAGCCTCGAGCGTACGATGAACGACCTGATGCATCAGGTCGAAGCCCTCCGTGAGGTCGCCCCGAGCGATGCCGTCATCGAGCGTGCGGCCCGGCAGGCCGTCGCGGAAACCCTTCAGGGGGCCAGCGTCAAGGCGGACCCGACCGAGTTCGGGCTGCTCCGCGCAAGCCTCGCCGAGATGCAGGCTCGGCAGATCGCTTCGGACGAGCGGCTGAGCTCGACCCTCGAAGGCGTGCAATCCGCCCTCGACCGGCTGGTGAACCGCCTCATCTCCACCGAGGCTCCGGTCGCGGCACGTACCCCGTCCCTCGATGAGCGTCTGATGACCTCGACCAGCGTCGAGGCTCCGCGGCCCACCCTGCGCCCGGCGCAGCCTGAGGAGGCCGAGCCGGCTCCGGTTGCCTATTCCGGCACCAGCGTCCTGCTCGAGCCGGGCTCCCCGCGCCCGCTCCGCGCGCCGACCGTCACGGTCGAGAAGCGCCAGTCCGCCCCGAAGGCGCCCGCCCTCGACCAAGCCGCAGCCGCCGATGGCGACATCAAGACGAGCTTCATCGCCGCCGCCCGCCGTGCCGCCCAGGCTGCTCAGGCCGAGCTTGCCGCCGAAACTCCGGTCGATCGCCCGCTCCGTGCCCGTGCCCCAAAGGCCTCCGCGCCGACGGTCGGGCCCATGACCCGCCTGCGCTCTGAGATCGACCAGCATCGCAAGCCGCTTCTCCTCGGCCTCGCGGCCATCGTCCTGACGCTCGGCGCCATACAGGCGGTGAGCGTGAACAAGGACAATGCGGCCCGCGTGCCGCTACTCGCCACGCCGCCGGACCCCACGGCCGAGAAGATTCCCGGGTCGGTGAAGGCTGCCGAGGCACAGAAGGATCCGGCTACGACGCAGACCGTGGCCGCCCCGCGTCCGCCCGAAGTCCAGGAGCCGGCGAAGCCCGCCGTGCCGCAGGTTCCGAACATGGCCGGGCTCGCCAACGACCTCGCCACCGTGCCCGCCACCCTTGCCAAGACCAAGCAGGCCGCCCTTGACGGTGACGGCGCCGCGGTATGGGACCTCGCGGTTCGCGAGTCGGATGGCCGGGGGATGCCGCGCGATCTCGCCAGTGCCGCCAAGCTCTTCGAAAAGCTCGCGAATGTCGGCTACGCGCCCGCCCAGTACAAGCTCGGCGCTCATTACGAAAAGGGGTCGGGCGTCGCCCGCGACCTCGCTCAGGCGAAGCTCTGGTACGGCCGGGCCGCCGAGCAGGGTCATGCCCGCGCCATGCACAATCTCGGCGTAATCTATGCCGAAAACCCGGCCGCGAACGGCAAGCCCGATTTCGTGTCCGCCGCATCCTGGTTCCGTCAGGGGGCCGAGCACGGCGTACGCGATAGCCAGTACAACATCGCGGTGCTCTATGCCCGCGGCCTCGGGCTGACGCAGGATCTCGTGCAATCCTACGTGTGGTTCGCCGCTGCCGCTGCTCAGGGCGACGACGATGCCGGGAAGAAGCGCGATGACGTCGCGACGAAGCTCAGCGCGCCCGACCTCGCCCGTGCCAAGAGCCTCGCCGGATCGTTCAAGCCGCGTCGTCTTGATCCGGCCGTGAACGAGCCCCCGGCCGTGAACGATGCAGTGCAGGGGTCGGTGAGCCTTCTCGGCGCCCCCGTGCCGGTGGCCGCCACGGTCCCGGTCTCGCGCCGCCAAATCTGATCGGGTCGCCTCCGGGCGCCCCGGCTTGAATTCCCATCAGGGCGAGTCGGGGTGGCTTAGCGACGCGGTTGCCGTTCAGAACTTGACCGCAGGCGCCGGATGCGGGACGCCTCGCTCGCAAGTGCGGTCGGTCCGGCCCGGGTAGGTACGGTTCCATGGCCGGGCATAGAACCGGAGGTTGGATGCCGCGCCTTCCCGCAGTGCCAGTGAGTGCGATCGTGCTCGGTGTGGCCGGGCTGATTCCCTTTCTTGGTTTCGCGGCCTTGGCGGTCTCGGGGAGCGATGGCGGCCTCGGCACGATCGGCTTGTCGCCGCGCACCATCCTGTCGGCCTATGGCGCCGTGATCGCGTCTTTCCTCGGCGGTATCCGGTGGGGGGCGGCGGCCGCGCGTGGCGGCAGCGGGGGCGATTACTTCATCGCCATCGTTCCATCCCTCGTCGCTTGGGCGGCCATGGCCGCGCCTGCCCCTTGGGATCTCCGCATTCTCGGCGTTCTGGTGTTGGCCTGGGGCCTCGTCGATCAGGACCTGACCCGGCGTGGCCTCGCGCCCGCTTGGCTCGGGCGCCTGCGCCTCGTCCTGTCGGGAGTGGCCGGAGCGGCGCTCCTCGTGGCCGCCTGATTCAGCGCCGCTCGGACGGATGCACCAGCGCGCGTAACAGGGAAACGATAGCCGCCCTTTGATCGGGTGCCGTGAGGCGACTGAACAGGAGGGCTGCTTCCGCCCGCTCATTCGCATCCGGTCCTTCATCGAACACGGATCGCGTGGCGCGGAAGGCGTCGGGAGGAACGTCGAGCGCGGACGCGATAAGCCTCAGATGTTCCTGGGTCTTCGGCGCCTCGAACACGACACTCGCTCCCTGGGCCGCTGGCTCCATCGGTGACAGCCTAGCGCACCGCTACCGCGAATGTCACCTGAGGTTGTATGCTGAGCGCCTGCCGTCAATCGCCATCGTCAGGCCCGGTTGCCCGCTGTGAGAGAAGTTGCTTCGTAACGCCAAAGTGTTGCTTGGAAACCAATCATGTCTTGGCCGTGGCAGCCCGTCATGCGACCCATTGACCACGATACAATCCAAAAGCGAAAAAGGCGGCGGGTGCCTTCGCACCCGCCGCCTTCATCGTAACTCCGCTAGGGCCTCAGGCTCAGGCGGACATTGCCGTCTTGAGGTTCTGATCGACCTTGTCGAGGAACCCGGTCGTAGACAGCCACTTCTGATCCGGCCCGACGAGCAGGGCGAGATCCTTGGTCATGTGACCGGCCTCGACGGTGTCGACACAGACCTTCTCCAGCGTGGCCGAGAATTTCGCCAACTCGTCGTTGCCGTCGAGCTTGGCGCGGTGCGAGAGGCCGCGGGTCCAGGCGAAGATCGAGGCGATGGAGTTGGTCGAGGTCTCGCGGCCCTTCTGGTGCTCGCGATAGTGACGCGTGACGGTGCCGTGCGCGGCCTCGGCCTCGACGGTGTTGCCATCCGGGGTCATCAGCACTGAGGTCATCAGGCCGAGCGAGCCGAAGCCCTGGGCGGCGGTGTCGGACTGCACATCGCCATCGTAGTTCTTACAGGCCCACACGTAGCCGCCCGACCACTTGAGGCACGAGGCCACCATGTCGTCGATGAGGCGGTGCTCGTAGGTGATGCCCAGCGTGTCGAACTTCGCCTTGAACTCTTCCTCGTAGACCTTCTGGAACAGGTCCTTGAACCGGCCGTCATAGGCCTTAAGGATGGTGTTCTTGGTGGAGAGGTACACCGGATAGCGGCGGGCGAGGCCGTAGTTCATCGACGCGCGGGCGAAATCGATGATCGACTGGTCGAGGTTGTACATCGACATGGCGACGCCGGCCTCGGGGAACTTGAACACCTCCTTCTCGATGACCGTGCCGTCATCGCCCTCGAACTTGATGGTCAGGCGGCCCTTGCCGGGCACCTTGAAGTCGGTCGCGCGGTACTGGTCGCCATAGGCATGGCGGCCGATCACGAAGGGCTGCGTCCAGCCGGGCACGAGGCGCGGCACGTTCTTACAGATGATCGGCTCGCGGAAGATCACGCCGCCGAGGATGTTGCGGATCGTGCCGTTCGGCGACCGCCACATCTCCTTGAGATTGAACTCCTTCACGCGGGCCTCGTCCGGCGTGATGGTGGCGCACTTCACGCCGACGCCGTGGCGCTTGATCGCCTCGGCGGCATCCACGGTCACCTTGTCTGAGGTGGCATCGCGGTGCTCGACGCCGAGGTCGTAATATTCGAGATCGACATCGAGATAGGGGTGGATGAGCTTGTTCTTGATCTCGGCCCAGATGATCCGGGTCATCTCGTCGCCGTCGAGCTCGACGACCGGGTTCGCTACCTTGATCTTCGCCATGGGCCGATTGCCTTCCCGCGCGCTGTCCTACAGGGGGCACGGCATGCAAGTGCCGTGCGGACGCGCCCGGCGACATAGCAAGGGGGCACCGGGAGCGGAAGGCTCGCGCTGTCATTGAGGCGGTGTCGTAACTGCCCCCTCGACGGACCGCCGGACCCGTGCCAGAGGGCGGCATGACCCGCACGTCCGCTGAGAAGGAACTCGAACTCCCGCCGGGCACGGCACCCGCCGTGATCCTCGTGGAGCCGCAACTGGCCGAGAATATCGGCATGACGGCCCGCGCCATGGCGAATTTCGGCCTGTCGGATCTACGCCTCGTCAACCCCAAGAATGGCTGGCCGAAGAAGGGCGTGCGCGAGGCGGCTTCCGGCGCCACGCATGTGCTCGACGGTGCGCACATCTTCGCGAGCGTCGAGGAAGCGGTCGCCGATCTGCACTGTGTGTTCGCGACCACCGCCCGCGAGCGCGGGCAGATGAAGCGCGTCTTCGCACCGGACGAGGCCATGGCCGACTTGGTCGGCCGCGAAGGGCAGCGCTGCGGTATTCTCTTCGGCCGGGAACGCGTGGGACTCACGAACGACGAGGTGTCGCTGGCCGGTGCCATCATCACCTTTCCCGTCTCGCCGGATTTCCCCTCGCTGAACCTCGCTCAGGCGGTGCTGCTGGTGGGCTACGAGTGGCGGAAGGCCAGCGGCCGGGCGCGACTTCCATTTTCGGGCGAGATGCTGTCGCCACCCGCGACGCGCGAGGCGATGGTCGCCCTGTTCGCGAACTTGGAGGCTGCGCTCGACGTGGCGGGTTTCTACCCGCCGGAGAAGCGCGGGGGCATCACACGCAACATGCGCGACATGCTTCACCGCATGGCCCTGAACGAACAGGACGTGCGCACTTTCCAGGGGGCGCTGCGGGCGATCTCGCGGGCGATGAAATCCTGATCGGACCTACGCGTTCTGCGGATCCGGCGGCTTGCCGCCGCCGAAGCAGCGGCCGACCGCTTCCCAGAAGGCGTCTTGCTCTTCCTTCGTGCAGCGGCTCACCCGCGCTTCGACCATTGCAAGGCCTTTCACCGCATCGTCGCTGGTGGCGACCTCCGCCTCGGTGGGTGAGGTCTGTCGATCATTGAGGCTCATGAGAACCCTCCCGGTGACGACAAGTGCGCGAGCAGCCTCTGCTGTTCCGTCTGGGGCCGCAATCGGGCATGGAGGCGCGCTGGACGCATCCCGCGAGACCGGCCTAACCTTGGGGGATCTGTGCGGCTCGACGTCGACAACCTCGCCTGCCGCCGATCTGGCCGCCGGATCTTCTCCGGCCTGACGTTCTCCCTGGGGGAGGGCGGGGCGCTCGCCGTCACCGGCCGCAACGGGGCGGGCAAATCGAGCCTCCTCGCGATCCTGGCCGGTCGCCTCCGGCCGGATGGGGGGCGGATCGTCGTGTCCGATGTCGGCGAGGCGAGCCTGCCGGAATGCCTGCATGTCGTCGGCCACCGGGATGGGCTGAAATCCGCGCTGACCGCCGGGGAGAACCTGACCTTCGCCCGCGATCTCCTCGGCGCGCCGCGCTTGATGCCGCGCGAGGCGCTCGAACGTCTCGGGCTCGGCCATGTCCACGACCTGCCGGTCGCGTATCTCTCGGCGGGGCAGCGACGGCGCGTCGCGCTGGCCCGGCTCCTCGTCTGCGCGCGACCGCTCTGGCTGCTCGATGAGCCCACCGCCGCCCTGGACGTCGCCTCGCAGGACGTGTTGAGCGCGCTCATGGCCGAGCACCGGGCCGGGGGCGGCCTCGTGATTGCCGCGACTCACCAAGCTCTCGGCCTGCACGACGCGATGGAGTTGCGCATCGATCGCGCGGCCGAGGCACCCGCCACCGCCTTCGAAGCGGCCGATGCGGAGGAGTGGATATGATCCGCGCCGGTTACGCCCTCGTCGCCCGCGACCTGCGCTTGGCCGCCCGCGTCGGCGGATCGGGCACGCTGTCCCTCGTCTTCTTCCTCATGATCGTGGCGCTGGTGCCCTTCGCCCTGGGACCGGACCTCAACCTCCTGTCGCGGATCGGGCCCGCCATCCTCTGGCTCGCGGCCGTGCTCGCCACGCTGATCGGCCTCGACCGTTTGTTCCAGGCGGACGAAGAAGACGGCTCCCTCGATCTGATGACCGGCGCGCCCGTGCCCCTCGAAGGTGTCGTGCTCGCAAAAGTGCTCGCCCACTGGCTGACGACCGGGCTGCCGCTCGCCCTCGCAAGCCCGCTCTTCGGCCTGCTCGTCGCCCTCGACGGCACGGCCATGGCCGCGACTGCGCTCACCCTCGCCGTCGGCACGCCCGCCCTCAGCTTCATCGGCGCCGTGGGCGCGGCCCTCACCGCCTCGATTCGCCGGGGCGGGTTGATTCTCGCGGTGCTGGTCCTGCCGCTGATGATCCCGACGCTGATCTTCGGCGTTTCCGCCGCCCAGGCGGCGACGGGCGGGACCGTGCCGTTCCTCGTGCCCCTGGCGGTGCTGACGGGGCTGACCCTGATCGCTGCCGTCGTCGGAACGGTGGCGGCGGCAGCGGCGCTAAGGTGGCCGGAGTAGCTATCTTGACCTACGTCAGCTTGCCAATGAGGCCGATTGACTCAAAAATTTAGGCCAATCAATTCGAATGATATTGGTTGCTTGAAGGCATTTTGTCAGTCGAGGCTATTTTCATTTAGTGTCTGGAGCAAGAAATCAAAGCCGCCGTCTATGTCTTCGCTTCCTCGAAAGGTCGCAACTTCAATGTGATTGTCGTCAAAACATTCGATCTCAAGACGGATGCCATATAGTGTTGCATCTACCCTGATGCTGTCTGGTCTCGATCTGTTTAATGCGAAAGAAATCTTTCTATCCTCCAAAATGCGCAGAACATTGTAAATAGACTTGATTTCCATGACAACATCCTTCATTTTTGGAAGCGATTGTCAAATAAGAGCTTGTACGCTTTCCTGGCGCCAGGCTCATTTGCTTGTGCTGCTGCTTTTAGATCGGAGACATCACGGTCTAAAAACTGCTTTGGGAACTCCCGATTGATCTTTCCGCGGCAATTGGCAGATATATATTCCTGGCAAGTTTCCGCGATTTTTGTATAATTCGAACGCGATTGCTGTCCAGTTGATTGATCGATCCATTGGCCGCCGTTCGTTTGTCCGGCCGGTGCGCGAGGCTGGCTAGGCGAATACTTACGCTGGATGACGTATCGCAGCTTCAAAAGCTTCAGATCAAGCTCGAGGCTGGCCACTAACCGACGCAAGGAGTTCAACTCGTGCAATCGAGGTGAGTCGGGTATCATCGTTCGATCGCTCCATGCGTCACTCGTCATTAGGTTTAATATCTTGAAATGGGTGTTATATCGAGAAAAATGGTATGTCGGTGGAATGAACTGCGAATGTGTGAAACCCATAGAGGCATCGGGACCATTCGTATCATCCAGCCGCGTTGACGCCGCGTGCCGCCGTCTCTATAGGAGGCGCTTCGCTGTGAGGCCGCGCTTTCGCGTGCGCATCCTCTCGGCCATCGCCTGACAACCTTATGCGTTGACCGATCCCCGGCCGTGCCGGCCCGTCGGCATCGCCCGACGAGAAACACGAGGACTTACATGGCCAATACCGCTTCGGCCAGGAAGATGACCCGCAAGATCGCCAAGCGCACGGCGATCAACAAGTCCCGCCGCTCCCGCATGCGTACCTTCGTGCGCAAGGTTGAGGAGGCGATTGCCTCCGGCAACCAGCAGGACGCCCAGGCCGCCCTCCAGAGCGCCGAGCCGGAGATCATGCGCGCTGCCCAGAAGGGCATCGTCCATAAGAACAACGCCTCCCGGAAGGTGTCGCGCCTCGCTGCGCGCGTGAAGGCTCTCGCGGCCTGATCGCACTCCACACCGTCTGACGGTTCGAAGCCCGGCCAACGCGCCGGGCTTTTTTATTGCCCGCTCTCCGGTCATTTCCCAGCCCCTGTGCGGCCTACCAGGATCGAGCGCCTTCGCTCTCCGGCCTGCACACCTACCGTTAACCTTCCCCCAGAATTTGCTGCATTGCGGAGTCCACCGGCCGCGTGTAGCTTAACAAAACGTCACCTGACAAAAGCAAAACGCACTGATTCCGGGACTCTCGCGAATCGTGTGTCGGCGCAAGACTCTAGCTCTTGCCCGAACGCTCCGCCGGAACACTTGCCGTTGGGATTTCACGCCGTCCCCATAAGTCCCACTGTTAAGGGAACCATAGGTCTTTGTTGATAGGCTCTTCCAATCGGCAAAAGTTCCTCGTGTCAGTCTTGACTCGACATATGGAATCAGTCTCGCGCGGTGGTTGCGAGACGCTGAGGGCGTGAAGCGTGCGTACGCGCCGCGGGCGGATTTTCGTCGGCGACGTGGGGAGAGCCAGTGATGCGTGTCGACGGAACAGTGGCGAACGGCGACGAAGAGGGACGCACCCAGGACGGTGGCGCCCATGAGACGGTCACTCCCGATTACGGTGCGGCCTGGTCGCGCGTGAAGCGCCGTCTGCGCGCCGAGCTCGGGGAGGACGTGTTCGCGAGCTGGTTCGCCCGCCTCGAACTCGAAGGTGTCGTGTCCGGTGCGGGGCGCCTGACGGTCCCCACGCGCTTCCTTAAGAGCTGGATCGAATCCCATTACATCGACCGGGTGCTTACGACTTTCCGCGCGGAGGCGCCGGAGGTGGACCGGATCGAGATCGGCGTGCGCGGCACGGCAGCGCCCGTTCGCCCGGCTGTGGCCCCGCCGAAGCCGGTCAGCCCGACCAGCGGTCCGCTCGCCCGGTTGCACGCGACGGGAACCCCGGCCGCTATCGCCCCCGTGGCTCCGGCACCGGAGCAGACCCGCGCCGCCGCCTCGGCCACGGCCGACACGGGCAATGATTTCAACGGCACGCCGCTCGATGCGCGCCTGACCTTTACGAGCTTCGTGGTTGGGCGCTCGAACGCCCTGGCCCATGCCGCCGCGGAGCGCATCGCCCGCCATCAGGGCGAGGGCGCGCTGTACAACCCGCTGTACCTTCACGCGGGTGTCGGTCTCGGCAAGACGCACCTCTTGCACGGCATCGGCCATGCGGCCCGCGAGGCCGGGCGCCGGGTGATCTATCTGACCGCCGATCGCTTCATGTACGGCTTCGTCAACGCTCTGAAGACGCAGTCGGCGCTGGCCTACAAGGAGCGCCTGCGCGGCATCGACCTGCTGATCCTCGACGACGTGCAGTTCATCCAGGGCAAGTCGATCCAGGCCGAGTTCGGCCATACCATCAACGCGCTCATCGATGCCGGCCGTCAGGTCGTCGTCGCCTCGGACCGTCCGCCGACGGAACTCGAGGCCCTGGAGGAGCGGGTTCGCTCCCGCCTCGCGGGCGGCCTCGTGGTGGAGATCGGCAGCCTCGACGAGCAGCTGCGCGTTTCGATCCTCTCGGCACGGCTCGCTGCCGTGCGCACGTCTCATCCGGGCTTCGACGTCTCGCCGCAGGTCGTGAACTACGTCGCCCGCTCGATCACGGCGAACGGCCGTGATCTCGAGGGCGCCGTGAACCGTCTGCTGGCCCATGCGACCCTCAGCGGCACGGCCGTCACGGTAGAGACCGCCGAGACCGCGATCCGCGACCTCGTGAAGAACCGCGAGCCGAAGCGGATCAAGATCGAGGACATTCAGAAGCTGGTGGCCAGCCGGTACAACGTTTCGCGGTCGGACATCCTGTCGGAGCGCCGGACGGCGGCGGTGGTGAAGCCGCGCCAGATCGCCATGTACCTCTCGAAGGTGCTGACCCTGCGCTCGCTTCCCGAGATCGGCCGCCGCTTCGGCGGGCGCGATCACACCACGGTGTTGCACGCCGTGCGCAAGATTGAGAAGCAGATCGGCGAAGATACGGTGCTCGGCGATGAGGTCGAGCTGCTGAAGCGGATGCTTCAGGATTGATCGGGCGTGAGCAGGGCGCGCAGGCTGTCCGGTAGACGGACGGCCCTGCCATCCCGCACGCAGGCCACGGTGACATCGGCGGCGACGAGGATATCCTCGCCGCGCCGCACCTCCTGTGCGAGCGTCATCGAGGCGCCGCGCAACTCCCGTGTCATGGTCCGCACGACGAGCTGGTCGTCCATATAGGCGGGCTTGCGGAAATCGATCGCCATTTTGCGCACGACGAAGACGAGGCCGCGCGCTTCGCGATGCAGATCGGATTGATCACCCGCCAAGCCGCGCAGCAATTCGGTCCGGCCGCGCTCCATGAAGCGCAGGTAGCTCGCGTGGTAGACGAAGCCGGAGAAATCCGTGTCCTCGTAATAGACGCGCAGTGGCAGCGCGTGTCCCGCTTCGTCCATCGTCTCTTGCCCGCGAGGCCGTGCCCATAGCACCACGTCCGCGTCTACAGCCGATTGTTCGCAGCTTGAAGCGGCGAAGGCCGCCCCCGGGGAGGGGACGGCCTTCGCTTGAGCCGAATTGCGATCCGGATCAGCCGCCGTAGCGGACGGCCAGGGTCGAGGACTCGGCGTGCTCCTGAGCGATATAGGGCAGCGCCTCGTTGGCGAACTGACGGCCCTGGGCGCTGTTGCCGCCCTTGGCGTAGGTGTCATAGAGCGCCAGCGTCTGGGCGTCCGCGCGAGCCTGCTGCCGAATGAAGGTCCGGTCGAAGGCGCGGCCGTTCGGAGCGGACTGCAACTGGGCGAGGCGGGCCTGACCACGCTCGCCGAGGGCGACGCGGCGACCGGGCTCGGCCGGGTTGTTGTCCACGAGGCCCACGGCACCGAGCGTGCCACCGACGATCGAGGTGCCGATGTTCGCGGCGATCGTCACCGGAGCGAGGATCAGACCGGCCGGGTTGCTGAGGTCGGTGCGGATGCCCTGGTTGTCGGAGACGACGGTGCCGTTGCGATTCAGCGAGGTGCCGGCGGGGAGCAGCGCGTTGGTCGTGGCTTGACGCGTCTCGATCACCTGATTGGCGTAGGAACGGACGCGCGGATTACGCGAACGCTCAAGGGCCATACGGCTCGCCTCGATGCTGGCTGCATCCGAGCGCAGCGCCTCGGCACGGAAGGCCGGGGTCGAGGTGGTGGCAACCGGGCCGGCGTCGGCCGGGGTCGGGAAGATGCGAACCGGAAGGGCGTCCTGGGCCAGGGCCGGCGTCGCGATCGCGGCGACCGAGAAACCGAGGGCGGCGAGCGTGGTCTTCTTCATGAGTGGGTGAAATCCCTCTCTTGTGTTGAAGGGGAGGCCCAAGCCGAGACCTGCCCGGCAGGGCCTGACGTCTGGTCCCACTGTGAGGACCGGTCGGGCGCTCAACCGAGGCGGCAGGCCACTGTTCCACGCTTTTTGCATCGCAAACGCGTGATCATCGGGAGTGTCAGGCAAGTCGGGATTACGCAGGCCATTGTCGCAGGGCTGCTAAATATTCAGACACCGCAGTAATTTATCGTGGATTTAGCCTACGTAATGCGCCGAATGGCTAAGCTTGTCTCGGTCGTTGCGATATGCTCTCGGTGATATCCTGTCCAGAGTTTGATGCATGGCGCGCAATGAATTGCGGCTTCACGCCTCCTCGCGACCCTGGAACAAGCCGAATTGCGAGGTGGGGTCGCGGCGTGGTTCCGCGAAGCCCAAGTGCCGGAAGGCGTGGGGCGTCAGCACGCGCCCACGAGGCGTGCGCTGCACGAAGCCTTTCTGGATCAGGAACGGCTCGACGATATCCTCAATGGCGTCCCGCGGCTCTGACAGCGCGGCTCCGATCGTCTCGATACCCACCGGCCCGCCGCCGAAGGAGGTGGCGATGAGGGTGAGATACTTCCGGTCCATCACGTCGAGCCCGGCGGCATCGACGTCGAGCAGTTGCAGGGCCCTGTCCGCGATGGCGCGCGTCACGGTCTCCGCTTCGGCGACGATGGCGAAGTCGCGCACCCGGCGCAGCAGCCGCCCGGCGATACGCGGCGTGCCGCGGGCGCGCTTTGCGATCTCGTTGGCGCCCTCGGGCGACATGCCGAGGCCCAGCACCCGCGCCCCGCGGCTGACGATCTTTTCCAGCTCGTCGATCTCGTAGAATTCGAGCCGGATCGGGATGCCGAACCGATCGCGCAGCGGCGTCGTGAGAAGACCCGCCCGAGTCGTCGCCCCGACCAGGGTGAATTTCGGCAATTCGATCTTCACCGAGCGGGCCGCAGGGCCTTCCCCGATGATGAGATCGAGCTGGTAATCCTCCATGGCCGGGTAGAGAATTTCCTCTACTGCCGGGTTCAGGCGGTGGATCTCATCGATGAACAGCACGTCGCGTTCATCGAGGTTCGTGAGCTGGGCGGCGAGGTCGCCCGCCTTGGCGATGACCGGCCCGGACGTGGAGCGGAAATTCACCCCGAGCTCCCGCGCCACGATCTGCGCAAGGGTGGTCTTACCGAGGCCAGGGGGGCCTACGAACAGGACGTGATCCAGCGCCTGGCCGGTCTTGCGGGCCGCTTCGATGAAGATCTGCATGTTCGCCCGCGCCGCGCGCTGGCCGATGAACTCGGACAGGCTCAGCGGGCGGATCGACTGATCGGCGTCCTCCCCGCGCTTCTCGCCAGAGAGCAGCGGGTTCGTCGGGGGCTTCGGCTTGGTCATGAACCTTTCGGCGCCTGCGCGTCCGTGATCGCACCTCCTACCGTGCGGAGGTGGGGAAGTCTAAGCCGTGAAGCGCTTTCGCGGCTGGCGCGAATCGTCGTGAAGTTGCAACCTTGGCCATGCAACCAAATCGGGTCGACGGGCGCTTAACGAAGGCGCCGTGCTCCGATCACTGCACCTGCCCAGGACCGTCATGTTTCGCTCGCTCTTCCTCGGCGCCGTTTGCGTCGGCCTTGGTGTCGCCTCCGCTCAGGCGCGCTCGACCCGTTCGGCTTCCGCCGATCAACCGGTCGTACAGGAGACCTCGTCGGTCAGGCCGGTCGCGGTGATCGAGAACGAGTCGCAGCCGGTCTGCACCCATACGCGGCGGCGCCTTTGGCTCGAAGGCGAGGGCTGGGTCGTGCGCAAGATCGCGACCTGCCGATAGGACGGGATACGCAGTCCGCGCGGCTGGCGGTTTCGGGCGGATCGGAACGACATCTTGGTCGACCCGTTCCCGGTCTGACACCGGAGCCCGTACAATGCGTCTGCGTTCGATCACGATCCTGGCCGCTATTGCAGCCATTCCCGTCTCGCTTCCCGCTGCGGCGGAAGGCTTTTACGGCCGCCCGTATCCCGCTTACGAAGTCGGCAGCTCACGTTTGTCCTACGGACGCGGCTTCGCGCAGCCCTTCATCGCCGGAGAATATATCGGCGCGCCGCTGACCCGCGTGCCGCGACCCACCCAGATCGTCCCGACGCCGTGGAGCTACGGCACCTACGGCGTGCCGACCGTGTCCGGTATCGCGGCCCCGCCCACAGGCGCCCCGACGCTCACGGTCATCAATCCCGGTGCGGCCAGAAAGAGCGGCCGTTCCGGACACGATGCTGGCGACGTGCGGGTCGTCAACGTCAGCGTTCCCCGCCGCTGATCCCGGCGTACCATTCGGCATAGGGTGTCGTGCGGGCCATGTGACGGTTGAGATCGGGCGCGCCGTCGTCCCACCAGACCGGGCCGCGTTCACCCAGGGCGATCTTGGCGTCATCGACGGCGGCGCGGGCTTCCTTCATTGCAGTGGCATCATCGTTGCGTTTGGCCTGACCGACGGCGCGTCGCGCGTCCATCAGGTCTGCGACGAGGGCTTTCCGACGCGGCTCGGGCAGCGACGGATTGGCGCACCGCCATAGACGTCCTCGAACGACGAGATACCGGCCATCCGGAGTTTTGAACGGTTGTCGACCGGCCATTGGCATCAGATTAACTCATTTCAGTTGTCGTGACACCCGGGTTCAACCGGGGCTGCAATGCAGATCGTCGTCGTCGACTCGAGCCAGGTCGTTCTCCGGATCATCGCGTCCTTGCTCGAAGCGCGCGGGCACACCGTTCACGAGTTCACGGAATCCGACGCCGCCCTCGAGTTCATGATGCACGCGCCGGAAGTGAGGGTGCTCATCACCAGCCTGGAAGTGCGGCCCATGAACGGGCTCGAACTCTGCTGGGCGGTGCGCTCGCGTGCCGAAGACCGGCGACCGATGCACATCATCACGATGTCCTCCGCCAACAGTGTGCACAACCTCGCCGAGGCACTGGATAGCGGCGCCGACGACTTCATCGAGAAGCCTCCGCGTGCGGAGGAGTTGCATGCGCGCCTGCGCGCCGCAGAGCGCATGGCCCGGCTGCAGGAGGAATTGATCCGCCTCGCCGATACGGATGGGTTGACCGGTCTGTTGAACCGGCGCGCCTTCCGGGAGCGGATGGATGCCGCCATCGCCCGCGGCTTCACCCTTCGCCCGCCCGCCCTGATTTTCGTGGATATCGATCACTTCAAGCGTATCAACGACCTGTACGGGCACGATGTCGGTGATCTCGCGATCTGCGCCGTGGCCCGGCTGCTGGACGAGAACGGCATCGTCGGTCGTCTGGGCGGCGAGGAATTCGGGATCTTCCTGCCCGAGCGCGATATCGACTCGGCGATCTTTCAAGCGGAAGGGCTGCGTGTCCGGGTGCGCGCGTTGCGGGTGCCCTGTGGCGACGCGACGGTGGGCCTCACCTGCAGCTTCGGCGTCTCCACGTGGTCGGGTGAGGATTCGGTCGCTGCCTTGCTGAAACGTGCCGACGTCGCGCTCTATGCCGCGAAGGCCGCAGGCCGAAATCGCGTGATGGTCGAGATGAAGCCCGACCTCTTAACTGGCTCGTCACGCCATGGCGTTTCGTAACGACGCGCGAAGATAATTACAATTTTACGCAATCTCCTTTCGAAACACGCGGCGAGACGACTCCCCCGCAAAACGCCCCCAAATCAGCCCAGTAATCATTAATTTCGGGGCTTTTGGGGTGGAACGGTTCTTGGAGCTACTTCGTACAACTTGGCTGGAATGTCCCGGCCAGGGAATTCGAGGGTTTGAGAACCATGACCACGCCGATCGGCGTTCTCATCTTGGATGAGCCGGAGGATCTGAGCGCGACCGTCCGCGCGAGCCTTGAACACATGCCGGAATTCTCCACCATCGGGGAAGACGACTTAGCGGTCGGTGGCGGCCCGGCCGTTGCCCTGGTCTTCCTCGACGAGGTCCGCCTTGCCGACGGCGTGGCGCGGATCGTCGATCTGAAGGAGCGCCAGCCGTCTTTGCGCGTGCTCGTGTCGTTCAAGGCGCTCACTGCCGACGACCTGCGCGCTGTGCTCGCGGCGGGAGCCGATGCCTTCGTGGCGCGCTCGAAATCCCCGCGTGATCTCGGCGCCGCCATGGTGGCTCTGGCCGAAGGCGCCGATTGTCTCGTGCAGATGGAGCCGGTTCCGGCGGCCGAGGTGATGGATGGACAGGGCCTGACGCCGCGCGAGGCCGAGGTGCTGCGCTTTCTGAGCGCGGGCTTCAGCAACAAGGAAGTGGCCCGGCGTCTGGCGCTCAGCGTGCGCACGGTGGAGACGCACCGTCTCAACCTGCGGCGCAAGACCCAGACCGGCCGGTTGAAGGATCTGGTCTCGCTGGCCCGTCAGCTCGGCCTTTCCCCCGTCGTCGATGCCGAGCCGGTCCGCCGCACGAGCGAGTCGCGGTCCTCGCAGCAGGAAGATCACTCTTCCCGCCACTGACAAGCGTTCAGGCGGCTTCGGCCGCCGAACGCCGTTTCTGATGACCACCGGTCTTGTTCGCGCTCTTCTTGCGATTGGCGCTGGCCTTCTCCCTCATGTCCTTCCGGACGCGGGCAAGACGTGATTGCAGAAGCCCGAGCACGGCGGCCTCCTCGGCCCGTAGCTGGCCGGGATTCTCGGTAAGCTCGTTCTCGACAGCGCCGCGCATCTGGTCGAGCAGCGCACCCTCGAGGTAGCAATCCAGCACCTCGGGATGGATGTAGCATTTGCGGCAGATGGTCGGCGTATTGCCGAGGCGCTGAGCGACATCCTCGATGGCCGTGCGCACGTTGCGCTTGGCTCCGGCCTCGCTGTCGAACGCCTCGAAGGCGCGCAACGCAATGGCCGCCAGCACCGTGCCTGCCCAGGTGCGGAAATCTTTGGCCGTGTAATCCTCGCCCGTGATCTCGCGCAGATACGCGTTCACGTCCGACGAGGTGACGTCGCGCTGGATCCCCTCCTCATCGATGTATTGAAACAGTTCCTGGCCCGGCAGGTCTTGGCACGCCTTCACGATGCGGGCGACCCGTTTATCCTTGAGTGAGACGTTCCACTCCTTGCCGCTCTTGCCTTTGAACTTGAAGATCAATTCCGAGCCCGACACCTTCACATGCGGGTCGCGCAGGGTGGTGAGGCCATAGCTGCGGTTGGTACGGGCGTAATCGTCGTTGCCGACCCGGATCAGCGTCGTCTCCAGCAGATGGACGACGGTGGCGAGCACCTTCTCACGCGGTAGGCCCCGGCGCCGCATGTCGGCATCGATCTGGTCGCGGATCTTCGGCAGGGCATCGGCGAAGTTCATGATCCGCGAAAACTTGTCCGCTTCCCGCGCCTGCCGGAAATCCGGGTGATAGCGGTATTGCTTGCGGCCCTTCGCGTCGCGCCCCGTGGCTTGGAGGTGGCCGTTCCGGCGGGGGCAGATCCATACATCGACATAGGCGGGCGGGATGGCGAGCTTCTTGATGCGCTCCAGAGTCGCCGCGTCACGCACCGGTGAACCCTTCGAATCCCGGTAGCTGAAGCCCTTGCCGCTCTTACGGCGGGTGAGGCCGGGGCGGCTGTCGTCGACGTAGACCAGCCCGGCTTCCACGGCGGCATTCTTCAACTCGCCGCCACGCACGGCGGCTTCGACCGCGGCCATCGTCTAGAACCTCCCTGTACCGGAATGAACGCCCCGGCCTCCGACAACTTGAACGGCGATGGCGCGTTCCGGGGGGAGGGCGGTTGCCGCTTTCGTTTCGCGCCCCGCCGGTGCAGGACCGCCGCATGGAGAAACCCGATTCGCCCCGCCGCCTCGTCTTCATCGCGACAGAGGACTGGTTCTTTGCTTCCCACTTCCTGCCCATGGCGCGGGCGGCGGTGGCGATGGGCCTTGAGGTCAGCGTGGTCGCCCGCGTGCGCGACCATGCCGACATCATCGCCGCAACGGGCGCGCGGGTCGTGCCCTTCGAGGCCGAGCGGTCGAGCCTCAACCCGATGGCTGCGGGCTACGCTGCGGGACAACTTGCCGCGATCCTTAAGGCACTGAAACCGGACATCGTCCACTGTATCGCCCTGCGCTCGATCCTGGTCGGGGGCACGGCGGCGGCGATGGCGGGCATCTCCGCTCGCGTCTTCGCCGTGACGGGCCTCGGCCTCATCGGCGCCCGGCAGGACCAGATCGGCCGAACCGGGCGTTTCGCCCTGCGGGCGCTGATTCGGGGGCCGCTGGCCTCACGCCGCACGCGCTTCCTGTTCGAGAATCCCGATGATGCGCTGGCCCTCGGCCTGGACCCGTCCGACCGGATGGTGACGATCGTCGGAGGGGCTGGAATCGACACGGCCTTCTACGCGCCGCAGCCTCTCCCGGCTCAGCCGCCGCTCGGCGTCGCCCTGGTCGCGCGGATGCTCTGGTCGAAGGGCATCGATACCGCCGTGGAGGCGGTTCGCCTCGCCCGCCGGAATGGGGCGGCGGTCGAGCTGTCGCTCTATGGTGCCCCCGATCCCGGCAACCGGCGTGCGATTCCGGAGGCAACGCTGCGGGAGTGGAGCGGCGAGGGGATCGTCTGGCACGGGGCGACGCGAGATGTCCCCTCGGTCTGGGCCGGACATCACGTCGCCTGCCTGCCCTCGCGGGGCGGCGAGGGCCTGCCGCGCAGCCTGCTGGAAGCTGCCTCCTGCGGCCGGGCCTGCCTGACCACCGACGTGCCGGGATGCCGCGCCCTGGTGCGGGACGGAATCGAAGGTCTCCTCGTCCCTCCCGGCGATGCGTCCGCGCTCGCCGAAGCTCTTACCAGGCTCACCGCCGATCCCGCCCTGGTGGCACGCATGGGCGAGGCCGCCCGTGCCAGGATCGAGACCGGCGGCTTCACCGAAGCCGCCGTCACGGACGCGACCTGCCGTCTCTGGCGCGACCTCTTGGACGAATGACCATGCGCCCACCCGACGATCCCGAGGGCTTCATCCGGGCCAACACGCGGCTGCTGCAGGTGCCCCACGCGCCGGAGATCCACCTTCACGTCGCCGACGAAGCGACGGAGCTCTGGCAACGGACGGAGGAAGAGTTGCAGGAGATCGGCCTTCCGCCGCCCTTCTGGGCCTTCGCCTGGGCGGGCGGGCAGGCGCTGGCACGGTATATCCTCGACAATCCCGCCATGGTCGCGGGCAAGCGCGTGGTCGATTTCGCCTCGGGTTCCGGCCTCTGCGCCATTGCCGCGGCCAAGGCGGGTGCAGCTCACGTGCTCGCCAGCGACCTGGATGGCTTCGCCCTGCACGCGATCCGTCTGAACGCGGAGGCGAACGGCGTCGCCGGGCTCATCGCACCGACGCAGGCGAACCTGATCGGCACGGCCTTCGAAGCCGATCTCGTGCTCGCAGCCGACGTGTTCTACGAAATGGACCTCGCCGCGTCCGTCACCGACTGGCTGACCGGCCTCAAGCGCGAGGGCCGCGACGTGCTGATCGGCGATCCGGGACGCACCTATCTGCCGAAGGATAAGCTTGACTGCCTGGACACCTACACTGTGCCGGTGATGCGCAGCCTGGAGGACGCCGAGGTCAAGCGTAGCCATGTCTGGCGGCTGAGGGACTGACCTGCCACACTTCGTAAAGCGGCAAGAGCGCACTACTTCTGCATTGCGGCCCGAAGCTTGCGCTCGAAGCCCCACCTGACCCAAAGGTGTACCAACGTGACACTCACGCCGCGCACTCCCCGCGTCGTCGCCTTCGCCGCCAGCGCCAAGCGCCCCGCGCGGTCGCGCTTCCTCGTGGAAGCCGTGGCGGCCGAGCTTGCCCGCCTACGCCGGATCGACCTGCGGGTCTACGATCTCCTCGATGCCGGTCCCGGCCTCGGCGCGACGCAGCGAAGCGAACTGACCCTGCCCGCCGCGAGACTGGTGGATGCCGTCGAGAAGGCGGACGCCCTGATCCTCGGAACGCCGGTCTATCAGGGTGGCTATGCCGGTCTGTTCAAGCACGTCTTCGATTTCATCGAGCCCGCGAAGCTCGCCGGGCGCCCGGTCGTGCTGACGGCGACCGGGGGTGGCCTTCGCCATTCGCTGGTGGTCGAACATTCCATGCGACCGCTGTTCGGCTTCTTTGCCGCCCACGTAGCACCGACCTCGGTCTATGCCGGTCCTGATTGCATCACCCATGAGTCCGTCACCGATCCGGCCATCGCCGCGCGGATTGCCTCGGCGGCAGCCGAACTGTCGGCCCTGATCGATGTCTCCCGCGCGGGTGCCGCCACGGACACCTCGCGACACGGCTTTGAAACGTCCGCAGGTTAAGACCGATAAACAGCCGGATCCCGGCCCCGAACGTGAGAGAGGTCGTATGTCCGCATCCCCGTTGTCGTCCGGTCGGTCGGCCGCCCCTTCCTTGCCGGCGACGTACACGACGGCCTCGGGAATGCCCCGCTATAATCCGGTCTCCCAGGCTCTGCATTGGCTGAGCGCGCTGTTCATCTTCGCCGTTCTGCCGCTCGCCTGGGTCGCGATCAGCTTGCCGAACAGCGAACTGAAGGGCACGATGTTCGTGCTGCACAAATCGGTGGGCCTCACCATCTTCGCGCTGGTGGCCGTGCGCATCATCTGGCGGATGATCCGCCCGGCCCCGGCCGATCCCCAGGCGCCCAAGGCCCTGGAGATCATCGCCCGCATCAATCACTGGCTGCTCTACGCGATCTTCCTGATCATGCCGGTCAGTGGCTATCTGCTCAGCGCCCTTTCGGGCCGCTCGACGCCGTATTTCTGGCTCTTCACCGTTCCGGGCTTCGAGAAGAACGAAGCTCTGGCCAAGACCTTCCAGGCCGTGCACGTGTTCGGCCAGTTCGCGGTCTACCTGCTCGTGGCCCTGCACATCGCCGGCACGGTATGGCATCTCGTCATCCGCCGAGATGGCCTGCTCGAGCGCATGCTCCCGGTACAAGACGGTCGCGGCGGCCGCTGAGTCACCTCAAGGCGTCGCCCTGCGGAGCACCAGGGTGACGCCCGTTTCGGGATCGCGGCGCCAGCCGCCGTCTCCATTCGGGACGAAATCGATGCTGTGGCCGCGCTTGGCGACCATGGTCATGCGGCCATCGGCGAAGCGCCAACTTACCGGGTTGAAGACCTCCATGCCTTCGTCCCGGCAGCCCGGTAGCAGCCGCACCGTGCCGTCCGCCGCGAGGCCCAGACGGCATGTCCCCTGCTGGCGCAGCCGATCGACCCGGTAGGTTCCGGCCTGTTGCGCCAGAACGGGATTCGGCGCGACGGCCGGCTCGACTGCAGGAGGTGCCGCCATCGTCATGGGAGAGGGCGCCGCCGCGACCACCGCCGCCGTCTCAGCCTGCGGTGGCTCCGCGCCCGGCGGGCGCATCGCGGCGATGTCGAGGGGCACGAGGCTATAGGTCTCGCCGTTCTCCGTGGCGGCATAGCTGCGCCGGTCGGGGCGCCGCTTGAACAGCAACACCGGGCGGACATTGGCATCCACCAGCCGCACCGCATCCTCGGAATAGAGCCAGCCTGCGACGTTGCCCATGAAGGGCAGGGCACGCCGACAGCCCGCGGGGAAGTTCACCTTCTGCCCGGCCGTGCCCCTGTCGCGCAGCAACGTCATCACGCAGCGCCGGTTCGTGCCGTCGCGGGACAGGTCCCACGTCCCCGGCACCTCGGACACTTTGGTCGGCAGCGTATCTTCCGGGAAGGCGGGCATCGCCGGGGTGAGAGCCGGTTGCGGCGCAGGCGTCGGCGCGGCCGATGGCGCAGGCGTGAACTCGGGCTGAGGCGGCAATCCTTGCGAGAAGCCGAGCGCGGGGTTTGCTCCGTCCTGCGCCGAGACCGTCACGGGGGCGAGCGCCAGCGCGGCGGCGAGGGCGGCCCGACTGACAAACGTCACGTCCGTTCGCTCCACGGCGTCTCGGCCACGGGCGTGATCGGCCCGCGACCCTCGAACCAGGACAGAACGTTATCGACCACGAGTTGCGCCATCGCATTGCGCGTATGCTCGGAAGCCGAGCCGACATGTGGCAGCAGCACCGTGTTGTCCTGGGCGATCAATCCGGCGGGGACATGCGGTTCGTTCTCGAACACATCGAGCCCCGCACCCAGGATCGTCCCCTTGCGCAAGGCTTCGGTGAGGGCGGCCTCGTCAACGACGCTGCCGCGCGCCACGTTGACCAGGATGCCTTCCGGTCCAAGCGCCTCCAGCACGGCGGCATCGACGAGACCCTTCGTCTGCGCGCCGCCCGGCGCCACAACGATCAGCACATGGACCGCCCGAGCGAGGCCCACTGGACTGTCGTGATAGGTGTAGGCGACATCCGTCTGTCGGTTGCGGCCGTAATAGTCGATCTGGACCTCGAAGCCTTCGAGCCGCTTGGCGATGGCGCGCCCGATCCGGCCCAGCCCGAGAATACCGACTCGCCGCCCGCGAAGGGACGCGGTCAGCGGGAAGGGCGCCTTCGGCCAGTGGCCTTCGCGGAGGTAGCGGTCGGCCTGCGGCAGGCGGCGGATCGTCGCCAAAACGAGGCCGATGGCGAGATCCGCGACCTCATCCGTCAGTACGTCGGGGGTGTTCGTCACGATGATGCCGCGCTGCGCAGCCGCCTTGGCGTCCACCGCGTCATAGCCTACGCCGAAATTCGCGATGAGTTCGAGGGCGGGGAGCCGGTCCATCAGGGCTCCATCCACCGCTCCCCCCACGCACAGGCCGCGGATGCGCGGCCCGATCTCGCTCAGCAGGGCATCGGGATCGGCGGCGCCGTCGAGGCGGTGGACCGTAAAGCGGCTGTCGAGCGTGCGCTCGACCAACGGATGCATCCCGCGAAGCAGCAGGATGTCGGCGGGCTCAGCTCCGGTCATGTCGTGCGGGCCTCGTGACGAATGCGCGCTGCCGATCGACCAGCGCAGGAAGGCCATACGCCCAGGCGCCCCGGCGAGGCTAGTTGCGCACGCGCCGCCTCTTTCGAAATCGGCCGCCGAACCTTACTAAGGAGTCCCGGGCAGAAGCGACAGCGCTGAA
This sequence comes from Methylobacterium sp. NFXW15, assembly GCF_049887755.1. Lineage (NCBI taxonomy): Bacteria > Pseudomonadati > Pseudomonadota > Alphaproteobacteria > Hyphomicrobiales > Methylobacteriaceae > Methylobacterium > Methylobacterium sp. NFXW15. The sequence continues at coordinate 402,606 of NZ_JAGEKG010000002.1, forward strand.
CCGAGGCCATCTGCGAAGACAGCAAGACCATGACCAGCCCCCGCACCCTCTACGACAAGATTTGGGACGACCACGTCGTCGATGTCCAGCCGGACGGCACGAGCCTCCTCTACATCGACCGTCACCTCGTCCACGAGGTCACGAGTCCTCAGGCTTTCGAGGGGCTACGCGTAGCGGGCCGCAAGGTCCGTGCGCCGGGCAAGACGCTGGCCGTGGTGGACCATAACGTCCAGACCACGGACCGCTCCAAGGGCATCGACGATCCCGAGAGTCGCACGCAGTTGGAGGCCCTGGCCGAGAACGTGCGCGATTTCGGCATCGAGTTCTACGATGCGCTGGATCGCCGCCAGGGCATCGTCCACATCATCGGGCCGGAGCAGGGCTTCACCTTGCCGGGCCAGACGATCGTGTGCGGCGATTCCCACACTTCGACGCACGGCGCCTTCGGCGCGCTGGCCCATGGCATCGGCACGTCCGAGGTGGAGCATGTGCTCGCCACGCAGACGCTGATCCAGAAGAAGGCCAAGAATATGCGCATCACCGTCGACGGCAAGTTGCCGCCGGGGGTGACCGCCAAGGACATCATCCTCGCCATCATCGGCGAGATCGGCACCGCGGGTGGCACCGGCCACGTGATGGAATATGCCGGCGAGGCGATCCGCGCCCTCTCGATGGAAGGCCGGATGACCATCTGCAACATGTCCATCGAGGGCGGCGCCCGCGCTGGCATGGTCGCCCCCGACGAGACCACCTTCGCCTATGTGAAGGACCGGCCGAAGGCGCCGAAGGGCGAGGCCTTCGACAGGGCGCGGGCCTACTGGGCGAGCCTTGTCAGTGACGAGGGCGCGCATTTCGACCGCGAGATCCGGCTCGATGCCGCCAACCTGCCGCCGATCGTCAGCTGGGGCACGAGCCCTGAGGACGTGATCTCGATTCAGGGCCGCATCCCCGACCCGGCCGAGATTTCGGACGAGAACAAGCGTCAGTCCAAGGAGAAGGCGCTGGCCTATATGGGCCTGACGCCCGGAACCCGGATCACCGACATCGCCCTCGACCGGGTGTTCATCGGCTCCTGCACCAACGGGCGGATCGAGGATCTGCGCGAGGTCGCCCGCGTGGTCGGCGATCGCAAGGTGCACCAAGGCGTCTCGGCCATGATCGTGCCGGGCTCGGGTCTCGTGAAGGCTCAGGCCGAGGCCGAGGGGCTGGACAAGATCCTGATGGCTGCGGGCTTCGACTGGCGTGAGCCGGGCTGCTCCATGTGCCTCGGTATGAACCCGGACAAGTTGCGGCCGGGCGAGCGCTGCGCGTCGACCTCGAACCGCAACTTCGAGGGCCGCCAGGGTCCGAAGGGCCGCACGCACCTCGTCTCCCCCGCCATGGCGGCGGCGGCGGCGGTGGCGGGCCATTTTGTGGATATCCGCGAGTGGCCGCAGGGCTGACGCAAAGAAAAACGCGGCGCGGTGGAATCGCGATTGACGCAAGCCCCCGCGCCGCCTAAACGAACCCCGTCGACGGCCAAGGCCGACGGCGAGCCCAGGTGGCGGAATTGGTAGACGCGCTGGTTTCAGGTACCAGTCTCGCAAGAGGTGAAGGTTCGAGTCCTTTCCTGGGCACCATCAGCGGCCTTAATCGCTGATCCGCAATAAGTATCCTACGATCAAGGGTTTAAGCGAGCACCGTCTGTTCAACAGGCGTGTTCAACATGACCCTTCAGATGCCCCGGCCGATGAAGCGTAAGGGCACCTCCAACCATCAGCTTGTGCAGCGTATCCCGGCCGACATTCTCGGCAAGGTGATCGGCTTGCCGCTGACGATCCCCATAGGCGACACCTCCGTCCACAAGGTCATCTCGGCCAGGGACAAGGACGTTCGCGTCTCCCTCCGCACGAACGATCCGAAGGAAGCCAAGGCACGCCAAGCCCAGGCCGTGGCCTACCTTGAGGCGGTATGGAGTTCCGTGCGTGAAGGGCCGCGAAGGCTCTCGCACAAGGAAACCCTGGCGATTGCCGGGGAGGTCTACCGGGCGCTTGCTGAGACCCTTGAGGATGATCCGGGTGAAGCGGCGAAGTGGGCGCGGATCGAGGCGGACAACGCTCGTGCCGAGACAGGGCAGTTCGGCCGGGCAGCGTTGATGATCCTCTCCGACGAGGAGCGCCGCAACAGGAGCGTTGAGGAGAGGGTAGGGGGCTTCTCTGACAGCTTCCTGAGCCGCCGTAGCCTCGTGATCGACCGTGACAGCCGCGTCAGGCTGAACGAGCAAGTCCTAGTCGCGCTTCGTCAGGCCAACCTCGTGCTTATAAAGCGTGCCGAAGGCGACTACACCCCAGACCCGCAAGCCGGACGCTTCCCCAGCTTCCCGGAGATGAAGGAAGGGGAGAGGGCCGTCAGCCTGCTCACCCTGTTTGATGGCTACGCTAAAGAACGCCGTCCCGCACAGAGCACCGTAGACCAATGGCGGAAGCACTGTGAGACGTTCATCGCCTTCATGGGCAGGGACGATGCGGGGCAGGTTAGTAAGGCCGATGTGGTTCGGTGGAAGGACGGCCTCGTTGCCGCTGGCGGTGCGCCGAAGACGATCAACGATGCCAAGCTCGCGGCGCTAAGGGTCGCGTTCGAGTGGGGCGTGAAGAACGTCCACGTGGCCTCCAACCCAGCGGCTGGCGTCGCTGTGGCTCACCGCAAGCGCCCCGATGAACGGATGCTTGGATTCACCGACGCGGAGGCCGAAGCGATCCTTCAGGCGGCATCGAAGGAGGCTCGCCCGTCCATCAGGTGGATACCTCTGCTCTGTGCTGCTACAGGTGCGCGGGTAGGGGAGATGGCACAGCTTCGGGCCGAGGACGTGATCGTTCAGGACGGCATCAACGCCCTACGGATCACGGCTGAGGCGGGGTCGCTCAAGAACCTTGGTTCCGAGAGAGTGGTGCCCATCCACCCGGCGCTCATCGAGGCGGGCTTCCTGGCGTTTACCGGCGCAGCTAAAGGGCCCCTCTTCTTCAGCCCCGCGCGCCGGAAGGCTGACGCGAAGAAGCCTCCGCACAAGATTGTCGCCAAGAACGTAGCGGCTTGGGTTCAGGGTCTCGGGCTAAAGGTCGGTAGGGCACACCGAAAAGACCCGTCCCATGCGTGGAGACACCGCTTCAAGACGCTTGCCCGTGCGGCTAGGATCAATGACAGCGTGGCGGATGCCATAGTGGGTCATGCGGCGGACACGGTGGCTAAGGCCTACGGGACGGTGACGCTGGAAACGATGAAAGAGGCCATCGAGCGGATACCTGTAACGAAGTAAGAATTGTCAAATTTCTACGGAGGGAGGTTCTTCGGTGTTCAACTTCTATCAAGCTGCGGAGCGTCGCGCGAAAGAGAAGGCGGCTGAGGCTAAGCGCCTTCAAGATATCCAAGACGAGACTAACACTACTGCTTGGCCATTATATCAGGCACTGAGCGACTATATTGCTAAGAACAATTTTCCTGCAAATGTAATGCAATATCACCGGACAATTAATATTGTAAAGAATGACGGAAGTTCAATGGATATCGAGGTTTCCGAAGGTCCAACATTTGTTCGCCAGCTAGGGGGCAGCACAGGCTCCCATTCTTCTCCAGATGATGTTGTAGGTGGGGAGCCAACTCGATCCGTCAGGGAGGTGGAAGATGCCATCGTGGATTGGCTTGGGACGCCCTGAAGCGAATGAGGAAGCAAGAGCCTTAGCCAAGAAAGCGTCTATGGAAGGATAGGCCGTTGAACGTGACTCTCGATAGAAGTCAGCGCGATGAGTTAGCTAGGCGGCATATTGAGAGTGCTGAAATTTGGTTAAGGCGGCTTGTCCATGAGATGCTTAGTCAAAGGTTTGGTGAGAATTTCCATGCTGAACCTGACGTGCTCCCTCGGAAAGCCAAGGATTGGATCGGAAGTCAATTAAGTTCGCATCCTGGGCGGTTCAAGCGCGCAATCGATGCGACATCATTCGACCAACTGGCTGATATTATGGTTCACCCAAGGCTATGGAGTGAATGTTTTTCTAGTTGCCTCAGTCACGCTTATCCGAATGGAAACAGTGAGGCGAGGACGTTTCTCACAAGGCTGCGGGACATCCGAAATGATGTAGCGCACGGAAGAGGCTGTAGCTCACGGCGTCTTGAACAGGCAATTTGCTACAGCAATGACTTGATCGAGAGCTTGCTCAATTTTTACAAGGAGCGCGGAGTGAGTAGGGAATACGACGTCCCGCTAATTACGAGGTTTGTAGATAATCTCGGCAATGAGAGTCATCTCGAAGATATAAGCCTAGACATAAATATGAGGGTGATGGATCTTAGAAGGTCGGGTAATGGAGACCTTCGGCCGGGAGACGTATTAGTCGCACAGGTCGAGGTCGATGCTAGTTTTGATCGGGTAAGTTATACGGTCTCACACTATGCTTCCCCCAGGTTTCACGGGGAAGGCAACGTTCTATCTCTGAAAATTACGAACGCCCACGTAGCTGAGCAATTTATTGTCCAATTTGACATTAAGACGGATCGCGATTGGCATAGACAGCACGGACTGGATGATCGATTGATAATTCTCTATCGGGTATTACCACCTGTGTGAGGGCCTTGATCGCGACTTGCTGCGGGTCACGACAGCGTGCCGCATGGGGATCGAGTAGCCGGTCACGAGGGTGACGGTGAGGTTCCGGGGGAGGTTGTAGCAGGGGCGCTCTTCGCCTTTCGCGTCCCTGTAGACCGACGCAAAATTGCGTTCGTCCAATCCCAACTGCTCCAGCATGTTGCGGATGACGCGCATCACATCCGCGTGTCGCTTCCCCGTCAGCTCTGCGATCTCTTGGCTGCTCATCGTCTGCGGACCAGCGCACGGCAGGGTGGTCAGCGCGTCCTCAAAGCGACTGCTGCCCGCCTGCGTTTCGTCTCTGCCTTGTGAGCAGCCCATGCTTCGGCGTTCTTCTTCGACCTGGGCATCGCCTCCTGCCACCGGCTGATGTGAGCCCGCATCTCTGACTTCGTTGCTGGTGACAGTCCGTCCATGTCCCGCAAGCGGTGGCGAACCTCATCCACCACTTCACCGAAGCGTGCTCTGCGGTAGTGCTCCAGAGCCCAGGCAGCTCGGTCAGCGGCGTCGCGGTGGAGGTCCATTTGGCTCTTCATGACCTCGTCATACCGCTCCAGCGCCTCGCCCACGGCGTTCAGGACGCTCTCGGGTATCGCGATCAACACGGTTGGTTCGGTCGTCATGGTGCTGAGCGGCTTACCTGATGGAGAGCTAAGCGCGACAATAGAGTCCGAGCTTACCGTTGCAAGGCGTGGCTCTCACAGGCGTCGTTCGGCCCACCTAGAAGCGGCTCTGCGTGGCCCTTTCCACTACGGAGGTGGTCGCCAAGAATGGCCGAGGACTAAACTTGGCTACCCAAGTAGCTGAACGCAGAAACGGCCCCGTGTGGGGGCCGCTGAGTTCGTCCATCCAACTGCTCAAGCCTAGGCTACAGCGAACTGTCTGACCCAAAGCCTCGTCAACACAGGCGAGACGACCGCATGTGTCCGCCCGAAATACAAGAGAAGGTTGCCGTTGACGGTCATGCAATCGAACCACCAGCGGCCCTTAACTTCGGCTCCAGCTTCTACCCACAAGTCTCCAAGCAGTGGGACAGCTGCGAAGAACGTCCACTTGTGAACTTCGACGTCGAGACCCAGACCCTTAACCTGTGCCATCACCAGACCCCTATCGCCACGTCGTTGCGTGAACTCTTGAAGGTTTGGCTGCAGAATTTGTGAGCGTCAAGGTGTATACATAAACAATCTAAAGCTCAACGTGTCCACCATCGTAGACTATTTCGCGTCGTCGACTGGGTAATACAGCGGATTTCGGTTATTGCTGCCTGTACACCATAGGGATGCTTATCTGCTACTGAACATGCGAACCTGTTGAGTGAGTGTGCGGTCGCCCCTGGTGGTTGGAAAAAAACAGGAGAAGCTCCTTTCGGAACTCCTCCTGTAACTCTTGTTGTCATCCAGCCTACTGAGCGGGGAACGGTGCCGAGGTTGCGTTCACCATGTGGACGAAGCCGGGGAAGTTGCCGAGGATGGTGAGTGCCCGGCGAACGTCGCCGCTTGTCAGGTGCCCATCAGGGTATGCGGCGGTGGTCAGCCCCCTTGTAGCCCCGTGGATGCTGTCGATAAGCCCCAACGTGGGGTTAGCAGCGAGACCCTTCGTAGGCTGCTGAGTGCTTCGGGTATCGAACAACGGATCAAGCCCGATCATCCCGGTGCCGAAGTCCCACATGCCGGGGATGAGCGACGAGGCCCCTGCCCTCTGGAAGCCCGCCATGGCTATCTTCTTCGGGTTGAGGCGCTCATCGTGGACCTTCTTCCGGTCCTCCTCATTCATCCACAAGGTGTTGAGGTTGGTCTGGACGGCATAGGCCATCGAGCCGAACATCATCGAAGCCATGAACCCGAAGAGGTCGTTGGCTTCGTGGAGGTGCAAGGACGAGAGCGTCTGCTTCGACCAAGCGCCGATGGTGAAGGTGCGGAACTGGAACAGGAGCTTGGCGAAGGGCGAACCCATCACAGCGTTCATCTGGCCAATGTCGTTCTGCTGGATAGCCCTACGGGTCCACGTCGAGATCGCGTGCTCGAACGCAGAGCGGGTCTGGGGCTCCCACTTCTCCAGGCCGAGGATGCGGACCTTCCGGCCGTTCTCCCCGTACACCCAGCTGTCATGCTTCTTGATCTCCTGAAGGACGCGCTTCTGCATGTCGGCATCGAGGCCGATCACGCGCATACGCTTCTCCGAGAGAACCCTCTTCTCCATGTTGTCGGCAGCGTCACGGAACTTCGAGATCGCCGCCTTCATCGCCCACCGCTCCTGAAAGGTCGTCAGGGGCGCCAGGGACATCGAGGAGACCACACGGGTGGCCTGCTTGGATGCCGCTTCGATGCGGTCCAGGCGGCTCGACGTAGAGGCACCATCATTCATCGCGGAGGCCACGTCACCGCTCTTCCACGACCCTCCGACACCGCGAAGGTGATCGGTACCGGCCGTGAAGTGGTACTCCCAGTCCTCCAGCTCGTCCCGCAGGAGCTTGCCGGTCTTGGCATCACGCATGAAGTCCCTGAATCCAGGGATGGTCTTCAGCATGTGACGCACACCAAACTCGCCCATGGACTTGCCGAACTCGGCCACCGAGGACCAGCCTGCCTGTGACATGAGGCGGACGAAGTTGACGTTCTGGACGATCCGCATGGCCTGCCCGAGGCGGGTCCGGTCGATGTCGTTAGGGACACCTCGGATCGAATCGAAGGCGAACTTCAGATCGCGTAGCTCTGCCTCTGCCGTCTTCAGCCGGTCACCATGGCGGATCTCCGCATCGTGGGCTCTGATCTTGGCTTCCAGGGTCTTCCAGTCGCCCTCGGAGTGGAGGCCGTCGATGATGTACCGCTCGCTCGCAGGGTCACCGACCTTCCACCGGGGGTTCTCGATCCGCATCTGCGCGAAGGCCACGGTCGAGGACATCTGGCGGTTGTAGGCGTTTGAGATCGCGTGGAGGTTATCCTCCCACAGCTCCGCTACCTTCACCTCTCGTGATCCATTCCGGCCACTGAGCTGCAGCGAGAAGTTCTCGTCCATCAGCGTCCTGCGCTTCTGGCGAGAGGTCATGGTCTTGCCGCCGCTCTCCGAGGCGCTCTGATCGAGCTGGTAGAGGGCCCGGTTCACGGCATCGTTGTCGAGGCCGTAGTTCACCAGATCACGACGGAGAGCCTCCATGTCCGACCCAGACAGGGCCTTCATGGTGTTCATCTCCTGGCCAGCCTCCACACGCGCCAGACGGTCGTAGTAGTAGCCGCCGAGCTGGTGAGCGAAGTCCGCGTCGAGGTCAGGGTTCTTCCTGGCGATAGCCTCACCGAGCAACCTACGGAGGTCGTTACCGAACTCCCCATTCAGCTCGTTGAAGCGGTCCCAGTTGGTGTACCTCGGGAGGTAGTGAGGGTTCTTTTCCAGGGTGTCGAAGCCAGGGACGGGACGGAAGGTCTCTCCCAGATCGCGGCCAGGGTTGGATGCCAGAGAGTGCCATTCTGCGGCGTTCTTCCTCCAGGCGTTGGCCCACCGCTCCACAGCGGGATCGAAGGTGGTCGTGGGGCTTTCATTGCGGACAGCCTTCGAGGCCTCCCGCTGGAACTGCTCCTTGACCCCACCGAACTCCCAGGCGTGGTAGCTGATGTTGTTCCTCTGCCGGAAGTCATTGGACGCAGCGATGTACTCGCGGTCCATGAAGACATCCTGCTGCTCCTTCATGTGCCGAGCCCTGGTCTCCAGCGACCGACTGACAGCCGTGGAGGTGTCACGGTTACCTACAGGGTCTTGCACGAGATGGTCAGCGACAGCTGCGATCAGTGAGTTCTCCGAGTTCTTGTGGCGAGCCGTATCGAACCGCAGACGGTCCATCCAGGCAGCACCTGACTTCTCCGTCTGGAGCCCGGCGATGCCCTCGATGTCATTGCGGACGGGATCACGATAGCCTGCTACCTGGGCAGCACCGGCAGACCCAGAACCAAAGGAGCCGTTCTCCAGGCTCTTGCGGGTGTCGTAGAGGCCCTTAACGGCACCCTCCATCACCTCGTCATGTCCCCTCCCCGCCCACATGTGGCGGTTCAGTAGGGCGTACCCAGCGGTGCCCGTGATGCCTGCCCAGAGGGCCTGCTCAGGCTCGTAGCCGGGCTTGTTCATGAGCGCCGGGACTTCGGTCAGGTAGGAGCCGATAGCGGCATCGGAGACACCGGCCAGGAGGGACGCAGCCTTACCAGCTCGTGCGAGGTTGGCAGCGAATCCAGCCGGGGCCACAGCGGCCAGGGCAATGCCTGCCGGATCGGCCATCCCCACAGCCATGCGGAGGTAGGGGTGATGTGAGAGGCGCTTCTCCACCTCGAAGTCCTGCTGTGCCCTGGAGACCCGGAAGTCCAAGTCCTGCTGGCTCATCGACTTCGAGAGGTACGGGAGGTAGCTCGGGGGCAGAGCCTTGATGTCGTCCCTCTTCAAGGTGTCGGGGGTGACGTTGAAGCCAGGATCGTAGACCACCTTCCCCTGCTGCTTGAGGAGATTGGACATCATCCAGTCCTGTGAGATGGACGCTCTGGTTGCCTCAACGAGGCTGTAGGCTTCCTTCTCGCGGTCGATCTCCTGCTGACGCTTGTCCTCGAAGGTGAAGGGGACACGGGTCTGGGTGCTCGAAAGGTCCACCTGGGTGCCCATCCGCTGGGCCTTCTCGGCCAGGGAAGAGTTGCTGACGGTGTACGAGGCACGCGCACCAGACGAGGCCATCTTCTTGGCCGACCAGTTGTAGAGGTCACCCACGGTGCGGATGTTCTTGAACACGGCACGGTTGGCCGCGATGGAGGCGGCATCGACCACCTGCTCCACAGGAGTGTCCGCAGAGGCCCCTAGAGCCCGCGCAGAGCCCACCGGGCCGAGGAACCATCCGAGGTAGCTCTCGGCATCGTCAGGGGCTCTACCAAGCTTCCTGTGCAGGTTCTCCTGGATCTCCTTCATGTAGTAGGGGGCAGCTCGGGCCTGCTGCTCGGCACTCATCTTGTTCGTGAGCCCAAGCTGGCCGTAGCGAGCCGCCATGCTCGACCAAGTGCTGTCGAGGAACTGGAAGAGGCCCCCGGCCGTCGAGGTCGAGGCCCTGGCGTTCGGGTTGTTGCCGCTCTCCTTGCCTGCGATCTTCCGCATCAGGTTGGCGTCCACCCCTGTCGAGGCGGCCGAGCGTTCCAGCTCCCGCTCCCACCCGGCACCCGTAACGGGCACCGGAGGGGCCTCCCGCACGGGCATCGCCGGAGGCATGATGTCCACAGCCCGCTTGGGCGCCGTAGAGGGTACGCTAGGGGCCGGGGGGATGGCCATGGAGGGTTGGGGCTTGGGAGGCGTGGAGGCCGCTGGAGGGGCCTCTGAGGGCGTGGCAGGCACCACTGGTTCCGGGGCCGTCACACTGACTTCAGGAAGTTGGACGGATGCGGGCACAGGTGTGCCTTCGCTCTCGCCCCGGTTAAGGGCAGGCTCGTTCATGAGGGTCTCGCGATGTTGGAGGCTGGTGCGGGAGCGCGATAGGCGCTGTTGTCTAGTAAATGCAGCCGTTGCCGAGGCTTCAGCCTTCGACTGGCGTGAAGTAGATGTTGTTTCTTCTCAAATTGAGGAAATCGTCGTCCGCACAGCCAATGCGTCTCGAACTGCGCTCGCCAACGATTGCTCGGGCAACTGAAAGAAGACGGCGAGACCCGCTATTGACGTAGATGCCAACGTAGGGGCGGCCACCACGCCCCCTCCTAAGCATTAGCCACTCAGAGGTGCCGTAGACCTGCGTTAGAACTTCGTAATCGGGCCTGTACAACCATACGGTATTTTCGGGAGCATTGGAGAGCCGCACGCCTACAAGGTAGAAGCCGTTTAGATCGGATGCGTAGGTCAAGTGGTGAGGATTACTCTCAGTCATGGGCGTTGCCCCGCGCGTGACGGCGGCGAACGATTTGATCGTTCCGGGCTACGCCATAAGCCACGAGGCGCCGAAGCTGCGTGACACCTTCAGAAAGGCCAAGCTGCGAGAGGATTACGTCCGCCCGAACCGCTGGCGAGATCGAGGAGCCGTCAGGCATTGTGAACTTCAGGATGTCGTAGACGAGGTTGTTCTGCTGCTCTGGGGTCATGGTGTGGTCTCGGATGTGGGTGTGGAAATGGAAACGGCCCCCGTGAGGGAGCCGCTGAAGGGGTCGTGAAGGGTGTCCGCAAATCTGCTGAGACCTACCCTAACTTTTGGTGGGTTACGCCCCGCTGACCCTGATGAGGCCAGCCTTGAGCGCCGTCCGGTACGTCATCTGACCCCGGCCGGGGATGTTCAGGAGCACCTGACCACGGACCTTGGAGGCCGTGATGCCGCCACCGAACTCGGCCTTCATGACGCTCTCCGGGTCATGCTCGGCCATCGAAGCGATGTACTCTCGAACCATCGGCTCATAGCCTTTGGTGCTGCGCTCCATCACCTGGGTCCTGCCAGCCGCCCGTAGATCATTGGGGCGATGCTGTTGTGCCCACTCAATGAAGCCCTGTGGATCATCGGAGCCGAAGCCCACGACTGCCTTCAGGGCCTGCGCCTCGAACCCCTTGAGCACACCATCAAGCCGCTGCTGCATTTCACTGGGCTCGATCCCAGCCTCACTGGCAGCACGGTTCAGTGTGGTGGTGTCAACTGCCCCTGCGGAGATGATCTCCTCTACGGCGGCGACTTGAAGGCTGGGGGACACGGCAGAACACAGGTCGTCTAAGTCGGCCTCTACTTTGGGGTCAGCCAGTCCCTCAAGCTGTTCCTCCCGCTCCTGACGCTGGTTCTCAGCATCGGCTCCTGCCGTCGCCTGCTCTACGCCTCCAGCGGTCTCGACGTAGCGCCCAGACACGTCCTTATGGACCATGCCCATCATCTCGGCGGTCCCCACGGAGACCTCCATTCCGTTGATGGTAATTACGTCCTTTGCCGTGATGCCGTTGATGCACGGACTACCCCATGGGGTTCGTGCCGAAGCGAGGATGCCGCTTGCACCCGTGGGGAGGGCATCGGCCGTGTTGAGCCCACGGGGCTTGTTGATGGCGGTGGTGCCATCAGGGTTGAGCGACAGGGCTCCCGGCTGGTCGTTGTAAGTGACCTTCGGAGGGCCTTCGGGGATCAGGTTCGAGGTGTTCGTGGGATCGCCATCGGTGGCGACTTGATAGGACTGGTAGGACATTGGGGGTTCTTTCGGTTCTGTTAGGGGTCAGGAGGCTGCACGCTTGGCGAGCAGCATGGCGGTGAGGTTCGCAGGATCGCGGCGGGCGGCTAGGTAGTTTCGGCGGATGCCCACGAAGGCGCCCCACTGGCGACCGGAGAGGGACACGACACCGCCCTCAAGGTTGTCGGCGGGGCGGATGGCTGCTCGGTGGTAGTGGGCGAGAGCGCGTAGATCGCGTTGGTCCAGGCCGTAGAAGGCTCCGTCCACGAGCATGTCCTCGACGTCACCGATGAAGTTGGCGACGTTCATTCCCGCTCGATGTAGGCGACGCTCTACCTGCCGAGTGACCTCACGGGGTTCGTAGGTCTCGCGAGGGTATGTGCGGGGACTGGGGAGGATGTGTTGGTCTTCTTCAGCCACGAGCGGTCCCCTTGCCGGTGGGGATCATCAGGCCGGAGAAGCGGCTCGGCCGACCACCACGCCCCTTGTCATGGATGAGGTTGGCGTTGCGGAGGTTCAGTGGATTGCCATCGAGGTACCGAACGCCGGTCTTTTCGAAGTCACCGGCCACCAAGCGAGCGACGTTCAGCTTGTTGTTTGACTGACCCGGAGCGCGGAAGCGGACGTAGAGCAGTCCCTTTCCATTACCGCTCACGGCCCAGACAGGAGTGCCGTACTGCTTGATGATACGGAGGTAGTCCGAGAGGTAGAGCCAAGCCACCTTCGCGCGGTTGGAGAGGCGAACTCCGACCACAGCTACGCCATTAGGATCGGTGGTGTGGGTCAGTTCGTGGGGGATTTGGGATTTCATGGTGTGGGTCTCAATCAATGTGATGCCCTTCAGGCGCACGAAGGCGCACCGCTCGCGGATGGCGAGGGTGGCGGTAGGCGTCAGGAAAGGGCGTTGAGGTGGTTGGGTTGGTCTGGGAGGGGCTACGGGCTCTCGGCCGCTGGTGAGCGAACCCTCAGTGCTGGAAACGCCTATCGGGCGTGATGGAAGATGTCGGTGTGGCGGGACTGTAGGCCGAGACCATCGACCGGTGCTGGAGGCCGAGAGGCGTTCCCTACGGTGCAGCGAAGGAGCGCCTGTTGGGAACCTCGATGGAACACCTCCAGAGGCTCAGTTCGAGATACGCCTTCCTTCAGCAGGGCGAGGGCAGCGGAGAACAGCGGATAGTCTGAGGTGGCCAACAGGCGGTCGCCTAAATGGACATGATGGCGCCCGTTCTCGGCTGGGCTGACGATGAGTTGCATGTGCTTGGTCCTGTAATGTGGTGGATTGGATGCCGCGTCAGGTGGGTCTAATTCGACCCTCATAGGGGCCACGCCTCGTTGATTTGCTCCACTCGAAGCGAAGCGGCGTCACCTACAGTAGTCCTGTAGAAGGAAGTTGCTTCGCCATCATGCATCAGTTCAAGAGTTTCCTGATTGGAAACACCCTCGGACTGTAGTATTCGAGCCGCTGCCACTAAGGGAAATGCAGACAGGCAGAGGAAGCGTTGGCCCAGGTAGGCTCGGTAACGACCTGAGGCGATGTGACGGATGGTGATGATCACTTCAGTGTCCTGGGCTTGAGTGTTGGGCCAGGGCGGTAGCGACGGAAGCCGAAGCCTCTGGCGTCGTCCTGAACGGTGAGGCGAGCTGCCGTACCGACCGTGGTCCTCATGCAGATCGTCTCCGATCCCTCATGGGTCATGGTCAGGGGTTCATCTGCCGAGACCCCTTCCTGAAGAAGGATGCGGGAAGCAGAGAACAGGGGGGTGTAAGAGGTCGTTACGAGGCGGCCACCGAGGCGTGCGTGATGCTGCCCTCGGCCCGCTGGGCTGACGGTTATGTTCATGGTCTCGATTGTGGATGGATGGGGGCCGCGAGATGCGGACGTAGGGATGTCCAGGAGCTACGGAGGTGTGAGCCGTAGGCGGGTGTTCAGTGGTTCAAGGTGGGTTGGGCGCCCTGAAGGGCTTCACGGGCTTCCTGGCGCGTACGCACGGTGTCGGAAGCGGTGTCGTGAGGGTGCTGGATGGAGCCCCCCAGATCTCGGGCCTCCTCATCCAGTCATACGAAAAAGGGAATGACGCCCTTTCTCTAGTGGTGGCCCGAAATGGTCGTGAAGGTGTCGGAGAGGGTCTCCCCAGTCATACCTTTTGGCATTGATACACCCCTCCTGAAGCGGACGCGCATCATTCTCCAAAAGGTCCGAGGACTGGCCCTAAGCCAGCCGTTCGAGCACGTTCAGGACGCTCCTGGCAGTCCAACGACCACCACGAGGAGTAGCGATGTGTCGAGCGTTCAGGGCTCCCGCGATGCCATTGGCTGACGTGATGCCTTCGGCCTTGATGCTGGCGATGACACCAGCCAACCCCTCTGCACGCTCCTGGGCTTCCGCCTTCACGGCCTTGACCGCGCTGCCGTTGCCGAGAGCCTTGAGGTGAGCAGCACCGTTCGGGTTCCCAAGTGTGACCCCCCGAGCCTTAGCAGCTGCCAGGGCCTTCTTGGTGCGGTCGCTGATGAGGTTGCGCTCCTGCTCTGCCACGGCGGCGTAGATGTGGAGCATGAATGGGTCCACGTTCGGCCCAAGCTCACTGACCACGAAGGGGACGCGGTGCTTCATGAGCCCGCTGATGAAGTGAACGTCTCGTGAGAGGCGGTCCAACTTCGCCACCAGCACAGGGCAGTCCCGGAGCTTGGCATCCCGTAGGGCAGCTGACAGCTGGGGACGGGTCTCAAGGGCGTCTGACCCCTTGCCTGTCTCCGTTTCGGAGAAGGTGCTGATGATGGTGTAGCCCTGGGCCTCTGCGAACCGCTGTACGGCCTCCTGCTGTGCCTCCAGGCCAAGCCCAGAGCGTCCCTGGGCCTTGGTGGAGACGCGGTAGTAGGCGACTGCGAGGCGGGTCATGGGCTGTGCTCACCACTGGCTTGCACAACCATCATACGGTCGTTTGGCAGATTTGCAAGGGATGTGAGACCTGTGGTTCACATTGGCTGACTTCTCAGCCGATCTCCCAGCCAACGCAATCGCCACAACGGTGGAAGACCACTCAGGGGTTGGTACGGGCTGTCAGCACCTCACCCACCCCTACCGGCACCTAGAGGCACCATCCCAGCCAGCTTGGGGCTCATCTACCCGTGCGCCTGGGCGTACCTCATCCCGTGCGCTCTCGCGCGATACCACGCGGGATACCGCACGCGGTCGCGAGGGGGGGCATGGGGGACATGGGGAAACTCGAATTAGTCGATCCCCCTTCGCATTTTTCTGTCAGACGCGATGGGGTTAGTGAGGGCGAGTAGACCAGAGAGCCTGACCACTTGGACAAGCATGGGCGTCCAGGCCAAGCCCTCTGGTAGTCGTTGAGGACGCCTTAAGGGGTACCGTTAGGGTGTCTTAGAGGTGATACTAATGGTGATAACCATCTTCAGTACCTCCTATACGACACCTTACCTATACACCCTACCTAACAATGTTTAGTACACCTTAATGTATCTCTCTCCCCTAGTGGTGGCCCTAATTGGCCGTCAGGGGTGCTTTCCTGAATGACCACAATGGGTTGGTCGATCCCGTCCATGCGTCGTTGTTCGGGTCCAGCTTCTCCTCGCCCTGGACGTACATACCGTCCTTGCGGATCGCAGGGAGTACCGTGCCGGTGACCCAGTTCTGGAACTCAGCGGCCTTCGGGTTCTTCGTCTGCGCTCGCATCACGAGGGTGTAGAGGCCGCTCTCTGCGATCAGCTTGGTGGCAGCGGGGATACCCAAGGAAGTTCCTAGGGTGCCGACCGGCTGAACCTCATTCTGACGAAGGGTCTTCAGCCAGGGAGACACACCCGCGTTCCCATTGAAGCGTGGGTAGAGGAAGCGGAGGACGTCAGCCGCCACGAACCAGGGCTTGCCCTCGATGGTGACGCTCCGCAGTTCCAGGCCAGCGAACGAGAAGGTGTTGGTCTTGGTGGTCATGTCCACTGCCGATGTTCAAGCAGCCGATCCACCTCGAGCGCGACGGAATGAGATCAAAAAAACTAGTATTTATAGGTACTTAACTCGATTTCAACTGTGGACACGCAGGCTGTGCAGTGCGGTGATAGTGGGGATAACGGTCCGAAGGCTTGCATCACGCCACGGCAACTCGCACCCTGACCTTAACGCGCAGGGGGAAGCGGCCAGCCCCACCACGGACAACCGCTTCCCTGCAGTCCAACAGCGCGTGCGTCACGGGTCCACACCGTGGCGCCCTTCGGTCCCGAGAGGATGACGCAGGGTCCACACCTGCAGGAGGCGGCTTCCACCCCCGTCTCCCCTCATCGGGGAACTGTGCCGCCAAGTTGCTCGATCTGCAACGGCGGTAGCATACGGAGGTAGACGGCGAGGAAGCCGATTAAGCCTCCGAGGCTACCAGCGTAGCCCAGAGAGCGTCTCTGCCCCCCACCGGTTGCACCTCCGCACTTCTCGGGCCTTCGGGCTGCGAAGAAGTATCGTGACTAGGCGAGTGTATGAAGCCAGCGGCGGAAGGCCCAGGACTGGCGATCACGGGTGCGCGTTACGGTGGCCTTCAGGCCTGCGAGGGAGACGAAGCGGAGCAGCTCCCGGCCCCTCTCCGTAAGGACGTTCGCGTAGCCCCAGGCATCACCGGGGAGCCGAGTGGATAGGTGCGCGGTCAGGGTACCGTAGGACCACCCGAGGGCAGCTTCGGCATCCTTCGAGAGCAGCCAGAGCGATCCTTCCCACCGCATCACCCTGACGGGGAAGTAGCGGCCGACACCTTTGATCTGGGGGTTGAAGTTCAGGACGGTCAGCGTCGGGTCGTGATTGGGTTTCCTCATGTGGCTCCTGGGTGGAAGGACGATCAGCGAGTTGACGGCGAGCCTCATCCCGTTCATCGTCACTGTTCAACAAAGGCGAGACGGCGGCGCCGAAAACCCTTGTAAATTCAACGGTTATGACGTGCGGACCCCCAGTCCTTTCCTGGGCACCATCAGCGGCCTTAATCGCTGATCCGCAATAAGACTCTAGATAAACTGAGAAAGCCAACATTGTCTGCGACACAGACCCGTTGTGCATGAGCGTTTAGGATAAAGCGCTCTTCATGCGGTCGCTTGGTCTGCTGAGAACTGTCTCTCCTCTCGCCTTCGACGCGGCTTTGTTAATTACGTGCCTGCGCCACGCGTCGCAGTTCGGTGAGAACATCCTCCGGCCGCGCGTTGCAGTGGGATGGGATAATGAACCTGACGGCCAGCGGTGTGGATCCCGCCGTGCCCCTCAGTGACAAGACGTCAAATGTTCGCCAGGCCAAAGCCAGAACGCTCAGTACCGTCGGCGCGAAGCGACCACCGATGATTCTGTCGCGATAGACGTAGAAGACCCGGTCGGCGACATCGCGTGGTGCGATCAAGGCGCGCTCACGACCATGGGGCAACGGTTCGACAAGTTCCACCGAAACCGGGGCCTTGCACTCGTTCACCTGAATCTCGTGCGGCATCGATGCGCTGCGAAGCAGGATGCTTTCCCCGCCGAGCGCGACGAGACCGGTATGATCTCCGTTTTCGGCATTGGTCTTCACCGCGTCTCCGGTGAAGACACGCAACGCAATCGCCGTCAGAAGCATGAGACTGAGCGCGGTCAATGCGATCCAGCCGGCCGACCCTCGTTCTCCGGAGCCCGTCATGCGCTGCGCTCGATGCGGATCACGATCGGAATGATCGAAGCCGCTGCGGAGGTCAGTGCCACGATGATCGAGCCTGTACCGTCGTGCCAGTACAGATAGGCGTCCCGCGATGGCACCATCGCCAGGACGCGAGCGATGTTGATCGCCACGACGAGAACCGCACTGATCGATAGCGCGATGAACGCACCTCTGTCAGCACGGTCGGCCGACATCTTAAGTACACACAGCCAAAGAAGCGCCGCCAGCGACAGGTTATGAAACGCCGAGCATCCCTCCAGCATGATGACTGACCAGTCGGCCTGAGTGCTCAGTTCAGAGCCGGTGGATTGAAGCCCGGGAAAGATCCACCGGCCTACTTGCGCCATGACGCTCACCTCGTAAGGCGCGATGACGAGGTAGAACATCTTGAATACGAGCTTGCCCCAGAGTTGGCAGAGCGAAAGGGCAAGCCAGATGTGCGCGATGTCAGCCAGCATCGCGCTGCGAGATCGCCCGGCGAGCAGCCATAGCCCCACCAGCGTCATGCCGAGATAAACGGCGTGCGACTCCGGCAATGTCCAGCACAGGGAGCAGAGAACGAGCACCCCAAGGTCGAGGCGCGAGAGGCCGGATGGAGCGCGCGGCTCCGCAAAGAGCAGCGACAAGATGGCCGCCGACGCGAAAGCTTCGCCAAGATCGAGTTCGACGAGGCGCTGAGTGCCCTGGAAAGGGTCGATATGGCGCTGGAGCCCCGCCACTACGACAGTGCCGATCGTGAAGACCAGCACCGACCAGGTGGCGGCGGAGGTCGGCAGACAGGCTGCTATCCGACCGAGCTACAGGCTGCGTGGACGGGGTGCGCTCGCCTGTTCGGGTGCCGTTGACTGAGCCAATGTCACTCTCAGGCCATCGCCGCCTTGCAGCATTCATTTCAAGGTTCGGGTCGAAGACTGCCTCAACCCTTCGGGCCCGTCCAACCCAATCAAGTCATAGGCCAAAGCAATCGTTATCGTCGGCATCCGGCACGGAAAGGCCGTTTCCGGCCGCTATGTGTTGCCTCGCGGAGAACGAGGGTCATTGCGTCAGGAATTGACTTGTAAATTCGATCTCAGCGCGGTTCGTGCGCTCACTAACCAATACAAAGCATGCGGGTGAGCCGTGGCCGACAATTGCTGCCGTAGCAGTTGCCCCGAGGGCGCCGCATGAGCTTGTTTGGCTCTTCTCCGTTCGAGCTCGTTTGTTCTGACGGCATTCACGAAGCGGATAAGTGCGCGCTAAAATCTTGATAACGCCACTGGAAACTGATCTCTCAACAAAATAAGCGGAAGATCAAAAAGAATATCTTGCGGCAATCTTCCTTTGTTCCCCGCAGGGCGGCAATATCTCATCGCCATCTGTCGACTCAAAATAGAAAAATTTATTAGATCCGATTACAACCGCAATCGGTAAAATTTTAATCATATGCGACTATCATTTATACACATTGCCTTTTGCTTGCTAGAACCCCCAACAAAACTCTCACTTACGTAGTTTGGTGACTTGCGCAATTGTGCGTCGCGGTAGAAGGATTAAGGCATCTTAACCCTTCTCTGGAGCAAGCCGTGCAGCGCATCGTTCGTGCTTCTACCGCATTGCTTGTCTCTTTTGCTGTCGTTCTTCCCACCATCGAGGCTCCACAAGCGCGAGAGAATAGGAAGTCGTACGCATCGGAGCGCGATGCCAACAGCGGGGTTGATACCTCTTTCATCGATCGCCAGCAGAAGATGTGGGGGCGCCTCTCCACCTCGATCTGCACGGGTTGCATCACGGCGACGAACCGCGTCGCACCGGTCAATTACGACAGGCCCGACACTGCCGTTGTCGCCGCGGTCAACACGCCACCTGCCAAACTCGAGACCGTGCGCACGGCGGTTCGGACGGCTGCGACCCCGCGTAAGTTCGTGGCGCTGAAGAAGCGCTACGCGAAACACCATCGCCGCGAACGCCTCCGGCTCGCTGCGCGTGCCCGCCAGCGGGCGGCCATGCTGGCGAAGAAGCGGGCGATGCACGTGGCTGCGTTGCGGCGTCGGCCTCATCAGGCACCGGTCCGCGCCACCTTCGTCCCCGCCTACGATGTGCGCTCCGTGCACACGGTCTATCGTGTTCCGGCTGGGCTACCCGCGACGCCGCGCGATGATGGGCGGTGGCACGAGACGATCCTGCCGGTGGCTCTGCGGCTGCGCAGGGGCTGAGGCGCCGGGCGGGCGAGTTGCCGCGCCGAGGAACCGGCCCGGCGGTCTTCCCTTGTTCGGGAGACCGCACTGACGCGGACGGAGCCCTCATGATGCGATTCCATCCGGCGGCTGCCCTCGGGCTGGCCTTCACCCTCTTGCCTGCCGTGGCCATGGCGCAGGGCAAACCCCTGCCACCGCCATCGACCGACGTCATGCCGCCGATCGCCTTGATCATCACGATGGAAGACGGGAAGCCGGTCTGCGCCCCGGCCGAATTGCTGGTGCCGGCCAACACCAACGTCGCGATGAACGTGACGAGCCAAGCGAATGCGGACGTGACGATCACGATCCCGGACCAATTCGCCAATGGTCTCGTGCTACACGCCGATGGAGACCTCGTGCATGTCGCGAGCGAGCACGGCTATTTGGTGAAGCGCAACGGGAAGGGCACGCTGAAGCTGCGCACCGAAGGTCCGGGACAGGTGAAATATGCCTGCACCGCCTCGACCAACCGAAGCCAGCCCTTCACAGGCGAGTACATTCGCAAGGCACCCGCCGGCTGAGGCAGAGCGGTGGCCCCGGCACGTGGCCGGGGCCATTCATGGCTTGAAGATCAGTCGATGACGTTACCGTCCGGGCCGACCTT
Source organism: Methylobacterium sp. NFXW15 (assembly GCF_049887755.1). Taxonomy (NCBI): domain Bacteria; kingdom Pseudomonadati; phylum Pseudomonadota; class Alphaproteobacteria; order Hyphomicrobiales; family Methylobacteriaceae; genus Methylobacterium; species Methylobacterium sp. NFXW15. Next base: position 422,849 of record NZ_JAGEKG010000002.1, read on the forward strand.
CACGGTCTGATCCTTGTCGGCACCAGCCACCTTGATCTCGTACTGAACGGCCTTGCCGTCCTTCGAGACCTCGGCCTCATAGGCCTTACCGCCGCCCGCCTTGGTCTCGGCGATCGAGAGCGCGTCCTTCAAGGTCGTCTTCGCCTCATTGAAATTCTTTGGCGTCAGGAAGGTGAAGTAACGCTCGATCGGCTGATTCTCGGTCTTGTAGACAGCTCCGGTGTCGGCATTGATACCGTATTCCACCAGCTTACCGCTCGGATAGACCACCTTCACGGCGTAGTGCACCGGATCCTTGCTGTCGGCCTTCTCGAAGTCGGCATCGATGGCGCGGCCACCCTTCTCGTCGCCTTGCTGCTCGGCGGTGGTGATTGCCTGCGGCAGGCCGATCTTGGCGGTCTTGGCGACCTGCCATTCCTTCATGTCCTTCATGTTCCCGGCCGTGCCGGTGGTCTCCGCGGGCGCCTGGGCGAGGGCGAGGCTGCTGCCGAGAACGAGCAACCCGGCGGTGGCGGCAAAGGTCTTCATCATGGCGGTATGTCCCTGTTCTCTGTTTTCGCCGTCATGAACGCCCCAGGCGCGCGCCCGTTTCATCGATCCTGATGGGATCCTTATAGGAAGCGGCCGCTCTCCCTCTCGAACCCTCACGCGGTTCGCGGCCAGATCCAGACCTGGCGGTGATCGGTCGCGGAGAGTCCGCGTCGGCCCGCCGACCGGATCGCATGACCATGCTCGATGTCGTCTTCATCGCCGGGGGCCTCGCCTTCTTCGCTGCCAGCGCGGGCTATGCCGCGCTGTGCGAGCGTCTGTGAGGAGGCGGCCATGACCCTCGACCTCGCCCTCGGCGCCCTCGTGACCGCCGGACTCCTCGTCTACCTAACCTATGCCCTCATCCGCCCCGAGCGGTTCTGAGCGGCGTGCCGGACTGAAACCCATGACCCTCAATGGCTGGATTCAGATTGCGCTGTATTGCGCGATCGTGCTGGCGCTCGTGAAGCCGCTCGGTCTGTACATGACCCGCGTCTTCGGCGGGGAGCGCACCTTTCTCTCCCCCGTGCTCGGCCCCGTCGAGCGCGGTCTCTTTCGCCTCTCCGGCATCGATGCCCGGCAGGAGCAGACGTGGCTCGCCTATGCAGGCGGCGTCGTGGTTTTCCACGTCTTCGGCTTCCTCCTGCTCTACGCGATCCTGCGGCTGCAGGTTCTGTTGCCGCTCAATCCGGCGGGGCAGGGGGAAGTGGCGCCCGATCTCGCCTTCAACACGTCGACGAGCTTTATCACCAACACCAACTGGCAATCCTACGGCGGTGAGACGACGCTCTCATACCTGTCGCAGATGCTGGGGCTCACGCACCAGAATTTCCTCTCGGCGGCGACCGGCATCGCCGTCGCCGTGGCGTTGATCCGCGGGTTCAGCCGTGCCTCGACACGCACGCTTGGGTCCTTCTGGGTCGATGTCACCCGCGCGACCCTTTACGTGCTGCTGCCGCTTTGTGTGATCTATTCGCTGTTCCTGGTCTGGCAGGGCATTCCGCAGACGCTCGGCGCCTCCGTCGATGCGACGACGCTGGAAGGCGCCAAGCAGACCATCGCCCTCGGCCCCGTGGCCAGCCAGGTGGCGATCAAGATGCTCGGCACCAATGGCGGCGGCTTCTTCAACGCCAACGCCGCGCATCCCTTCGAGAACCCGACCGCGCTCACGAATTTCGTGCAGATGATCTCGATCTTCGCGATCGGCGCGGCACTCACCAACGTGTTCGGCCGCATGGTCGGGGACGAGCGTCAGGGTTGGGCGATCCTCGCTGCCATGGGCCTGCTGTTCCTTGCCGGCGTCGCCGTCACCTATTGGGCCGAGGCCCAAGGGAGTTCCGTGCTGAACGGGCTCGGGCTCACGGGCGGCAACATGGAAGGCAAGGAGGTTCGCTTCGGCATCGCCGCCTCGGCGCTCTTCGCCGTCGTGACGACCGCCGCGTCCTGCGGCGCGGTGAATGCCATGCACGACTCCTTCACCGCGCTCGGAGGGCTGATTCCCCTCGTCAACATGCAGCTCGGCGAGGTGATCATCGGCGGCGTCGGCGCAGGCCTCTACGGCATGCTGATCTTCGTCCTCATCGCGATCTTCGTTGCCGGACTCATGGTCGGTCGCACGCCGGAATATCTCGGCAAGAAGATCGAGGCGAAGGAAGTGAAGATGGCCATGCTCGGCATCCTCTGCCTGCCGCTGATGATGCTGGGCTTCACGGCACTCGCCGCCGTCCTGCCCGCGGGGCTCGCCGGTCCGGCGAATGCGGGTCCGCACGGCTTCTCGGAGATCCTCTACGCCTACACCTCGGCGGCGGCCAACAATGGTTCGGCATTCGGCGGGCTCACGGCCAACACCCTGTTCTACAATTCGACGCTCGGCATCGCGATGCTTGTCGGCCGGTTCTTCGTGAAGATCCCGGCGCTGGCCATCGCAGGGTCGCTCGCTGCGAAGAAGACGCTCCCGGCATCGGCGGGCACTTTCCCGACCCATGGCGGCCTGTTCGTCGGCCTGCTGGTCGGCGTGGTCCTCATCATCGGCGGGCTGACCTTCTTCCCGTCGCTGGCGCTGGGACCGGTGGTCGAGCATTTCGCCGGTGCCGCCGGGCAGACCTTCGGAACGGGGGGCTGAGATGGCGCGCCATCACCTCGCGTTTCACCGGCCACCCCGTGCCGCTCGCGGCGGGCCCCAGCCGGTGCGGGTCTCGGACCTGATCCTCGCCCTCCTCTCGGTCGTACTGCTCGGCGGCTTTGCCATGGCAGCGGCCGTCGTCCTGACCTTCGGATCCATCGGCTGAAGCGTCCCGCCGTCATGGCTCGCTCCGCGAACCCATGACGGCGCGGGCCTCGCGATCTTCAACGGACATTTCCCATGTCTCGCCCATCCTCATCCCTGTTCAGTCCCGCCCTCGTCGGCCCCGCCTGTCTCGGCGCCCTCGCCAAGCTCGATCCCCGCGCCATGATCCGCAACCCGGTCATGTTCGTGGTCGAGGTGGTGGCCGTTCTCACCACGATCCTGTTCGTCCGCGACCTCGTCTCGGGCGGGAGCAACTTGTTCTTCTCCGGGCAGATCATCCTGTGGTTGTGGTTCACCCTGCTCTTCGCGAACTTTGCCGAGGCCCTGGCCGAAGGGCGCGGTAAAGCGCAGGCGGATTCGCTTCGTCGAACCCGCACGGAAATGACCGCCAAGCGCCTCACCGGCAGCGGCAGCTCCTACGAGACCGTGCCCGGCACGTCCCTGAAGGTCGGCGATCTCGTCCTCATTGAGGCGGGGGACCTCATCCCTTCGGATGGCGAAGTGGTGGCGGGCGTCGCTTCTGTGAACGAAGCCGCGATCACGGGCGAATCCGCTCCGGTGATCCGCGAATCCGGCGGCGACCGTTCCGCCGTGACCGGTGGCACGCAGGTTCTCTCGGACGAGATCACGGTCCGCATCACCGCCGCCGCCGGGTCTACCTTCGTGGATCGCATGATCGCGCTGGTGGAGGGCGCCTCCCGGCAGAAGACGCCGAACGAGATCGCCCTGAACATCCTGCTCGCGGGTCTCACCATCGTCTTCGTCTTCGCGGTGGCCTCCATTCCCAGCTTCGCGAGCTATGCGGGTGGGAGCATCCCCGTTGTCGTGCTCGTCGCCCTGTTCGTCACGCTGATCCCGACGACCATCGGCGCGCTTCTTTCGGCCATCGGTATCGCGGGCATGGACCGGCTGGTGCGCTTCAACGTGCTTGCCATGTCCGGCAGGGCCGTCGAGGCGGCGGGCGACGTCGACACGCTGCTCCTCGACAAGACCGGCACCATCACACTTGGCAACCGGCAGGCGACCGAGTTCCGGCCGATCCCCGGCGTGTCCGAGCAGGAGCTTGCCGATGCGGCGCAACTGGCCTCGCTCGCCGACGAGACGCCGGAAGGCCGCTCCATCGTCGTGCTGGCCAAGGAGAAATACGGCATCCGCGCCCGTGACATGGCGAGCCTGAACGCGACCTTCGTGCCCTTCACGGCGCAGTCGCGGATGTCGGGTGTCGATCTGCAAGGCACCTCGATCCGCAAGGGTGCGGTGGAGGCGGTGATCGCCTCGCTGACCGGCCAACCCATGGCGTCCCGCGGTTCCAGCACAGCGCTCGCCTATGGCGGCGAGCCCGTGGCGGCGTCGGAGATCCGTGCGATTTCGGAGGAGATCGCCAAGGCGGGCGGCACGCCGCTCGCCGTCAGCCGCGATGGGCGCCTCCTCGGCGTGGTCTACCTCAAGGATATCGTGAAGGGCGGTATTCGCGAGCGCTTTGCCGAGCTGCGCCGCATGGGCATCCGCACGGTGATGATCACTGGCGACAACCCCATGACCGCCGCCGCCATCGCGGCCGAGGCGGGGGTGGACGACTTCCTCGCGCAGGCTACTCCGGAGGACAAGCTCGCGCTGATCCGCCGGGAGCAGGCCGAAGGCAAGCTCGTCGCCATGTGCGGCGACGGCACCAACGATGCTCCCGCCCTGGCGCAAGCCGATGTCGGCGTCGCCATGAACACCGGTACGGTGGCCGCTCGCGAGGCGGGCAACATGGTCGATCTCGACAGCGATCCGACCAAGCTCATCGAGATCGTCGGCATCGGCAAGCAATTGCTGATGACGCGCGGCGCGCTCACCACCTTCTCCATCGCGAACGACGTGGCGAAGTACTTCGCCATCATCCCGGCGATGTTCCTCACGCTCTATCCGCAGCTTCAGGCCCTGAACGTGATGGGCCTCGCCTCGCCGCAGAGCGCGATCCTCTCGGCCATCATCTTCAACGCGCTGATCATCGTCGCGCTGATCCCGCTCGCCCTGAAGGGTGTCGCCTACCGCCCGGTCGGCGCCGCCTCACTCCTGCGGCGCAACCTGCTGATCTACGGCCTCGGTGGGGTCATTGTCCCCTTCCTCGGCATCAAGGCCATCGACCTCGCCGTCACGGCCCTTCATCTCGCTTAAGCTTGGATTTCCGCTCCGTCTTTGCGAGCAATGCGAAGCAATCCAGGGATATGACGTCATTTGATGTCCCGATGTCCTGTATTGCTTCGCTGGCCTCGCAAATACGGCGTAAAGTAAAGACCAGTCTTTCTCGAAAGTGTTTGTCATGAACACCCAGCTTCGACCCGCCCTCGTCCTCCTCGTCGGACTCACGGCGATCACCGGACTCGCTTATCCCCTCGCGATGACAGGCATCGCCGGGGCGATCTTCCCGGCCAAAGCGGCTGGAAGCCTCATCGAGCGCGATGGCCATGTCGTCGGCTCCAGCCTGATCGGCCAGAGCTTCACGACGCCGGGCTACTTCCACGGCCGCCCTTCCGCGACCACGGCGGCCGACCCGGCCGATGCCACCAAGACCGTTCCTGTCCCCTACAATGCCAGCAATTCGGCAGGCTCGAACCTCGGGCCGACCAGCGCCGCCCTCGCCGAACGGGTGAAGGGCGATCTCGACACATGGAAGACGGAAAATCCTGCCGCCGCCGTGCCGGTGGATCTCGTGACCGCCAGCGGCTCCGGCCTCGATCCCGATATCAGCCCGGATGCGGCCCTGTTCCAGGTGCCGCGCGTCGCCAGGGCGCGCAACATCCCCGAGGAACGCGTGCGGGCGCTGGTGACGTCGCGGATCGAGGGCCGTACCCTCGGCCTCCTCGGCGAGCCGCGCGTGAACGTGCTGGCCCTGAACCTTGCTCTGGACGACCTCGTACGCCCCTGATCCATGCCCGAGACCGGCCGAGACCCGAACCGTCCATCCCCCGACGCGCTGCTCGAAGCGGCGCGCCGGGAGGAACGCGTGCGCGGGCGCCTCAAGGTGTTCCTGGGGGCCGCCCCTGGCGTAGGCAAGACCTACGAAATGCTGACCATCGGCCGTGCGCGGCTGAAGGCCGGGGCCGACGTTGTGATCGGGGTGGTCGAGACGCATGGCCGGGCCGAGACGGAAGCCCTACTCGACGGGTTCGAAACCATCCCCCGGCGGCACGTGCCCTACCACGGTGCGGTTCTCGAAGAGATGGACCTCGACGCGCTCATCGCACGTCGACCGAGCCTCGCGCTGGTGGACGAACTCGCCCACACCAACGCGCCCGGCTCACGTCATCCGAAACGCTATCAGGACGTGGAGGAATTGCTCGACGCGGGCATCGACGTGCTGACCACGCTCAACATCCAGCATGTCGAGAGCCTCAACGACGTCGTGGCCTCGATCACCCGCATTCGCGTGCGCGAAACCGTGCCTGACAGCGTGCTCGACCATGCGGACGACATCGAGGTGGTGGACCTCAACCCGGACGACCTGATCCAGCGGCTGAAGGACGGGAAGGTCTATGGGCCCGCCAATGCAGAGCGGGCGCTGAGGCACTACTTCTCGCGCGGCAACCTCACGGCGCTGCGCGAACTGGCCCTGCGTCGCACCGCCGAACGGGTCGATGACGAACTCGTCAGCCACATGCGGGCCAATGCCATCGCGGGTCCCTGGGCGGCGGGGGAGCGTGTACTGGTCTGCGTCAACGAAGATCCGCGCGCGGGCAACCTCGTCCGCTCGGCCAAGCGCCTCGCCGACCGTCTCCACGCGCCCTGGACCGCGCTGGTGGTCGAGGGGCCGCGCTCGGCCTCCCTCGATGAGGCGCAGCGTGATCGAATCGCCGAAGCCCTGCGTCTGGCGGACAGGCTCGGCGGCGACGCGGTGACGGTGCCCGGCGGGCGCCGGATCGCCGAGGACATCCTGGCCTATGCCAGATCGGCCAACGTCAACCACATCATCGTCGGCAAGGCCGCGCGCTCCTGGGCGTTCGAGATGATCAATGGCTCGGTGGTGCACGATCTGGTGCGCCTGTCGGGCGCGATCAGTATCCACGTGGTGCCCGGAGAGGCGATCGCGCCAGAGCCCACGAAAAAGGGGCGGAACGTCTCCGCGCCGTCGGGCCAGGGAGGCAGCCTGGGCGCCTACGCCTTCGCCTTGCTCGTTACGGCCATCGGCCTCGGCCTCGCATTACTGGCCCAGCCCGCCCTCGGCACGGAGAATGCCGACCTGTTCCTGCTCACGGGCGTCGTCACGGTGGCGATCCGCAGCGGGCTCGGGCCATCCCTGGCGGCGGTGCTCGCCGCGTCGCTGGCCTATAACTTCTTCTTCCTGCCGCCCCTCTACACCTTCACCATCTCCGATCCGTCGAACGTGGCAGCCTTCGTGCTGTTCACCATCGTCGCCGTCCTGGTCTCGAATCTCGCGGCGCGTACGCGCCTCACCGCATTGATCAGCCAGTCGCGAGCGCGGGCGACGGAGCGGCTCTACGGCTTTTCGCGGAAACTCGCCGGATGCGGCACGCTGGACGACGTGCTCTGGGCGACCTGCGCACAGATCGCGGCCATGCTGAAGGTCAGGACCGTTCTTCTCCTGCCCCAGGGCGATGCCGTGGCCGTCCGCGCCGGTTACCCCCCCGAGGACCGTTTGGACGAAGCCGATCTGGCCGCTGCCCGGTGGGCTTTCGACAACGACCGCCCGGCAGGGCGAGGCGCCGATACGCTGCCCGGCGCGCGGCGGCTGTTCATCCCCATGCGGACGGGGCGGGGGACACTGGGCGTCGTCGGCCTCGACACGGACGGGACCGGGCCGATCCTCACCCCGGAGGATCGGCGGCTCCTCGACGCCCTGGTGGATATGGGCGCCCTCGCCATCGAACGCGTCCGCCTCGTCGAGGATCTCGACAGGGCCGAGCGCGCCGCCGAAACTGACCGCCTCCGGCAAGCCCTGCTGACCTCGATCAGTCACGATCTGCGCACGCCGCTCTCGTCGGTGCTCGGTGCGGCGAGCACCCTGCGCGATCTCGAAGACGTCCTGCCGTCCGGATCCCGGGCCGAGTTGCTCGGCACGATCATCGAAGAATCCGAACGGCTGAACCGCTTCATCGCCAACCTCCTCGACATGACGCGCCTGGAGGCCGGAGCCGTGGCGCCGAACCTCGCCCCGCAGGATGTCGGCGAAATCATCGACACGGCCCTGCGTCGGGTCGAGAAGGCGCTCGGCGGCCACCATATCGTCGTGGATGTCGAGCCCGAGCTTCCGGCCCTCCGGCTCGATCCGGTGCTGTTCGAACAGGTGCTCGTGAACATCCTCGACAACGCCGCCAAATACGCCCCCGAAGGCTCGGCGGTGACAGTGCGGGCGCGGCGCGAGGGCGCGAGCCTGCGCATCGACCTGATGGACGAGGGTGACGGCTTGCCCGAAGAGGATACCGAGCGTGTGTTCGACAAGTTCTACCGCGCTCGTAAGGGCGACCGGGTTCGGGCCGGTACTGGCCTCGGCCTCGCCATCTCGCGCGGCTTCGTGGAGGCGATGGGCGGGACTGTCACGGCGGCCAACCGGCGCGACCGCTCCGGCGCCTGCTTCACCGTGAGGCTGCCCGTACCTGTCGGGCGAAGCGTGAGGGGCATCGCGGCATGAGCGCCACTGTCCTCGTGATCGACGACGAGCCGCCGATCCGTAAATTGCTGCGAATGGGCCTCTCGACCCAAGGCTATTCCATTCTCGAAGCGCCGGACGGCCGAACCGCCCTCGACCTGTTGAAGCGCGAGGGCGCCGACCTCGTGATCCTCGATCTCGGCCTGCCCGACATGCGCGGACACGATCTGCTGCGGACGATCCGTGCCGAACATCCCGATCTGCCGGTGGTGGTGCTGTCGAGCCGCGACGACGAGAGTGGAAAGGTCGAGGCGCTCGATCTCGGCGCGGACGATTACGTCACCAAGCCGTTCGGCATGGCCGAATTGCTCGCGCGGCTTCGCGCGGCGCTCCGCCACCAGCTCGCCACCCAGGGCGAGCGGCCGATCTTTCGCGTGGAGAACCTGACCGTCGATCTCATCCGCCGCATCGTCCGCGTGGACGATGCCGAGGTGAAGTTGACCCCTCGGGAATACGATTTCCTGCGGGTCATGGTGCTCCATGCAGGCAAGGTGCTGACCCATGCGCAGTTGATGCAGGCGGTGTCCACCTCGTCCGATCCGCAATATCTGCGGGTCTACATGCGCCAATTGCGCCAGAAGCTGGAAGCCGATCCGGAGCGCCCGCGTCTCCTCCTGACGGAGACCGGCGTCGGCTATCGTCTGCGCGCCCCCGATGACGAGACCTTACGCTCGCGATGACGATGGACGAGATTTTCGCGGCCGAGGACATGCTCGTCGGCCTGCGCGCGCCGACCAAGCGAGCCCTGTTGGATGCCCTGGCCCGCCGTGCGAGCGCGGCGTTGGGGCTCGATCCTGAGATGATCGCTTCTGCCCTGTTCCACCGGGAGGATCTGGGCTCCACCGGCATCGGGCAGGGTATCGGCCTCCCCCATGCGCGGCTTGATGCCATCGCAAGGCCCTACGGCATCCTCGCGCGGCTGCGTGAGCCGATCGCCTTCGAAGCCATTGACGACGCGCCTGTCGACCTCGTCGTCATGCTGCTTCTGCCCACCGATCCCCAAAGCGACGGCTCGGCCGCTCTGGCCGAAGTCGCCCGGCGGCTGCGTGATCGGGACTTGGCGGCATCCTTGCGCGGGGCGCGGGACGCCGCCACGCTTCGCGCGTTGGCGTGCGAGTAGAGCGCGTTTCAGGTTCGGAGCTCGATCAGGCCGCCTGACACGGACACGGCGTCGGGCCGCCGCCCGGTCTCGGCCGCAGCGTAATGCCACGCAGCCTGACGATCCCGGAACAAGCCGCCGCCGCGCCCATGGACCTCCAGGGCGACCCAGCGCCCATGGGCATCCTGGCCGATGACAAAGCGGTTTTCCTCGATCCCGGCGGAGTGGGCGCGGAGATCGCTGACGGTAAGGGAGGGCAACATCGTCTGAGGGGGTTCACGCGGTCCTCGATGGGGCCGCACCCATAAGCTGAGGCGAACACCATGAGGGTTCGAGGGAGGTAAAGCCCGCCCCGCATGAGTAAGCCGTGAGGAAACGCACATTCCGCGGCCCTCGCCGTCTCAGAGCGACCGCTCCGGCTTGCCGCTGGTGAGCCGCACCCTGAGGGGACGCCCTGCGATGGCCCCACCCAGACCGTCGGTGATGTCCGCAGGCAGACAGCGTGACACGGCGCCGAGTGCCGCGCCGATGAAGGAGCGTTGGTCCTCCTCGCTCCCCAGAAGTCGGGAATGCGCGATGCGTGGCTTGCCGTTCAACGAGCCATCGCGCTTTACGCTGAATAGCACCGTCACCTCGGATCCGGCTGCCCCGGGAGACGCGCCCTCGATCGTCACGCAGCGACCGAGATAGGCCCACAGGTCCTTCAGGGTGTTGGCGGGGGCGCTCCGTGCCGCTGGGGCATGGCCCACGACACAGAGCGCCATCGCGAGCGCCGGAAGGTGAGCCCGGCGCATCACTCAGCCCTTGTTGCTGGTGGCGGTCTGCCCAAACATGATCTTCTTGGCATCCTCGCTCATGGTCTTCCCGAAATCCGGATTGATCTTCGGAGCATGCGCGTAAGCCGCCTTCGTGCCGGGGCGCTCGGCAATGGCGTGGAACCACCGCTTCAGGTGAGGGTGCTCATCGAGGTTCTGGCCCTGCTTCTCCCACGGGACGATCCAGGGATAGGAGGCCATATCGGCGATCGAATATTCGGCGCCGGCGATGAATTCACGGTCGGCGAGGCGCCGATCGAGCACGCCGTAGAGCCGGTTGGTCTCGTTGACGTATCGCTTGATCGCGTAGTCGATCTTCTCCGGCGCGTACTGGCTGAAATGGTGGTTCTGTCCGAGCATCGGGCCGAGGCCGCCCATCTGCCAGAACAGCCATTGCAGGGCCTCGTATCGCCCGCACATCTCCTGCGGCAGGAACTTCCCGGTCTTCTCCGCGAGGTAGAGCAGGATGGCGCCGGATTCGAATAGGCTCATGGTCCCACCGCCCTTAGGCTCGTGATCCACGATGGCCGGCATCCGGTTATTCGGCGCAATCTTGAGGAAGTCCGGGTTGAATTGCTCGCCCTTGCCGATGTTCACCGGCTTGATCGTGTAGGGGAGGTCGGCCTCCTCCAAGAACATCGTGATCTTGTGGCCGTTCGGCGTGGGCCAGTAGTACAAGTCGATCATCGCACGTCCTCGTTGCAGGCCTTCGATCCGGCCCGGCTCCTGACGCGGGGGAGGTGGGACGGAAGGCGGCTTGGATCAAGCGGGCCGAACCGAATGCGCCCGGAGGACTTTCTCCTGTCGTCGCGGCAACCCGCCAACCGGCGGGCCCGCGACCCGAGGACAAGAGCCCATGCCCTGGTACGCCGTGCGTCCGCGTGACCCCGCCGATCCGCGATGGCCCCTGCCGGGTCGTGAGCAGATCGTCCTAAAGGCTGAGGGCCCGGAGGATGCGCGGGCACGCTTCGAGGAAGCCTATCCGAGCGAGCCCTATGGCAGCCCCGCCGTGCCGGTGCCCAATGCCGGTCTCGGCAGCTTTCGCAGCGATCCCGACGCCCTCACCGTCGAGGAGACGAGCGAGCCCCCCGCACCGAAGGAGTGAGAGGATGGACGGGACAGCCTCGCGCCCGCGCGTGACCCTCGACGGTCAATTGGTGGATTTCTGGTCGCGCGAGGCCGCGCGCCTCGATGCCTTGAGCGCGAAGGCACGCTTCGGCTGGGAAAAGCGGCGCCTTGCCCGAAAGGCGGCGAAGGCCCGCGAGCAGGCCGAGCGCAGCCGCATCCGTGAGGCTGCGCGAACCGGTGGCGAGGCACAAATGAGCCAAGGCTAAACGGTATCACCCGCGCTCCAAGCTTTGCCATGGTCTTCCGGGGGGTACGTCGGATATGGAGCCCGCGTCCCGCAAACCGGTCCGACCATGGAACGCTCGCAGCAAGCCGCCCTGCTCAGCGCAGGTATCGGCGTCGCCGTCACCGCGCTGAAATTCTACGCCGCGTGGCTCACCGGGAGCCTCGCGCTCTATTCCGATGCGTTGGAAAGCATCATCAACGTGGTCGCGGCCGCCGGGGCGTTCATCGCGCTCCGCATCGCGGCCCAACCGGCCGACGAAGACCATCCCTACGGACACCATAAGGCCGAGTTCTTTTCGGCGGTGATCGAGGGGGCGCTGATCATCGTCGCCGCCCTGCTGATCCTCAAGGAGGCATATTTCGGCTTCCTCGATCCGAAGCCGCTCGACGCTCCGATCGCCGGCTTGGCCGTCAATGGCCTTGCCGGGGCGATCAACGCCGTTTGGGCCTGGGCGCTGATGCGCTGGGGGCGTGCATGGCGTTCGCCTGCCCTGATCGCCGACGCGCGGCACATCTTCTCCGACGTGCTGACCTCGATCGGCGTGCTCGGGGGCGTGGCGGCAGTCTGGTACACCGGCATACCGACGCTGGATCCGATCATCGCCGGGCTGGTTGCCCTGCAGATTCTGTTTTCCGGCTACCGCATGGTGCGCGAGTCGGTGGATGGGTTGATGGACAAGGCCGCCTCGCCGGAGGTGCTGCACCAAGTGCGTTCGGTCATCTCGCAATACGGGGAGGGCGCCCTGGAAGCCCACGACGTGCGGACGCGCTCGGCTGGCCGCGCGACCTTCGTGGATTTCCACCTCGTCGTGCCGGGCGACATGACGGTCGCTGAGTCGCACACGATCTGCGACCGGATAGAGAATGCCTTGGAGACGACCATTCCCGGCACGGTGGTGACGATCCATGTCGAGCCGGGCGACAAGGCCAAGGCACGCGGCCTGCCTGTCCTCTAGAAAAGTCGAGCGCCCCGGCCGGTTGACCGGGGCGCTCGTCCTCGTTCATGCGTGCCGCGAGGGTATCAGCTCCAGGCGTGGAACGGCGGGTTCACCCCATTGAGGGCGTGGTTTCCGACGATCGCGTATTTCCACCGCACCGGATCGTGCAGCGTGTGGGTGCGGGCGTTGCGCCAATGCCGATCGAGATTCTCGGCCGCGAGGGTCGAGCGCGTCCCGGCTAGTTCGAACAATTTGTTCGACGCCGCCAGCGCGATTTCGGTGGTGAGAACCTTGGCCTCAGCCACCGCAAGCTGCGCTGCCGCCACGCTCTCGGCATCCGGTGCGGCGATGGCTGCATTTAGCGCATCCCCCGCCCGGTCGAGCAGGGCTTCGGCCGCGTGCTGGCGGATGGTCAGGTCTCCGATCGCGTGGATCGTATAGGGGTCGTCCGAGGCGCGGTCCTGGCCGCTGTCGATCCAGGGCCGGGCCTTTTCACGCACGAAGGCGATGGTATCATCCAGCGCGGCACGGCCGATCCCGGCATCGATCGCCGCCTGGATGATCTGAAACACCGCGCCATCGGTGCGCGGTCCCTCATAGCCTTTCCAGGCCGGGACGAGGTGCGTTTTCGGTACGCGCACATCCTCGATCAGCACTGTACCGCTCGCTGTTCCGCGCTGGCCGAAGGCGGACCAATCGTCGATCACCGTCAGACCCGGCGCGTCACGCTCCGCGATGGCGTACCATGCGCGCCCCTCGCCATCGACGGCGACGATGGGCACGAGATGGGCGAGGAGCGCCCCGGTCGAGTAGAACTTTTGCCCGCGCACCACGACGTGGTCGCCGTCATCGACGAAACGCGTCTCGAAATCGGCAGCGCGCTTGGTGCCACGCTCCGAGAAGGCGTTGCCGAAGCGGACGCCCCGCAGCACCTCCCCGAACAGCAGATGCTTCTGATCCTCGTCCGACACCGTCTGGATCGCGGCGACGATGCCGAGATGGTTCTGGGCGATCTGGCCGATGGATGGATCGGCCGCCGAGATGATGGCGACGACCCGCGCCAGCGTCCGATAGGACACGCCGGGCCCGCCATAGGCCCGCGGCACATTGATGGACCAGAGGCCGCTCTGCGAGAAGGCATCCAGCTCTAGTAAAGGGCGCGTCGCATGGCGGTCGCGCTCGGACGCGCCCTTGCGGAAATCCGCCGCCAGGGCGGCGGCGACCGCAATCGCCTCCGCATCGTCGCGGATCACATGGGCCGGCGCCTCGGCTTTCACGGGGCCGGGCACCCCGCCCACGCTGGTGCCGAGGGCTTGGACATCGACGGCGATGGTCATGGCTCTCTCCCTGCCGCGTGGATCAAGCCGCCGCCGCGGCGGGCGCCGCCTCGCGGGCGGCTTCAAGGGCGCGGACCCGGGGTAGGATCTCGCGGCCGAAATACGCGACCTCCTCCTGGAAGTGCAGGAAGGCGAGGAGGATCAGGTCGGCACCCGCATCGTTCAGGGCGACGATGCGCTCGGCGATCTGATCCGGCGTGCCGATCAAATTGGTGCGGAAGCCGTCATTGTATTGAACGAGATCCTCGAAAGTGGATTTCGCCCAGTTGCCCTCACCCTCCGGGCTCGCCTTGCCGGCATTCTTCGCCTCGTGTCCAAAGGCCTTCACGGCCTCGGGATCGGCCTGAGCGATGATGTCATCGAGGACGGCGCGGGCTTCTTCTTCGGTATCGCGCGCGATGACGAAGGCGTTCACACCGATCTTCGGCCTGTTGCCGAACTCGACCGACTTGGCCCGGATGTCATCAACCTGCTTGCGCAATTCGACCGGGGTGGCGCCGTTGGTGAAGTACCAATCGGAGACTCGCGCCGCCATGTCCCGCGCCGCGCGCGACGAGCCGCCTTGGAAGATTTCCGGCTGCGGATCAGCGGGCTTCGGCTTCAATGTGTAGTTCGTGTAACGATAGAAGTCGCCGCGGAAGGTAAAATTGTCCTGCGTCCAGATTCCCCGCAGGGCGCGGATGAACTCTTCCGAGCGGCGGTAGCGCTCATCATGGTCGAGCCAAGGTTCGCCAATGGCCCGGAACTCGCCCGCGAACCATCCAGACACGATGTTGACTGCGATACGTCCTTTCGACAGCTGAGAGATCGTGGCGATCTGCTTGGCCGCGAGCGTCGGGTTCCAGGGGCCCGGCAGAAGGGCCGCAATCACCTTCAGCTTGCTGGTATGAGCCAGAAGATCCTGGCTGAAAGCGACCGATTCATGCTGGTACTCGGCGCCGTACCCGGCAGTGAAGCGGATCTGAGTCAGCGCGTAATCGAAGCCCGCCTCCTCAGCGATCTGCGCAAGCTTGCGGTTGTAGCCAGCGTCCCAACTCGTGCGCTGAGGGATTCGGCTGACGACGAGCCCTCCGGATACATTCGGAACCCAATAGGCGAAGCGCACGGGCTCGGACGTTTGATCGCTGCGGATCGTCATCTTCGGAGACATCCTCTTACTGCAAGAAGTACAGTATCGCAATTGCACCCAAGGCGTGGAGCGCTGCAGAAGTACTTCTATCGATCTGACAGCAGAATTATCGCGAGCTTCATCCTAGTGGTCAAAGGAATGAATAGCTCTTTTCAAGCCATGCCTGGAAACGACATGCCACGGCCCGCGCTCGCGTGAGGGCGCTTTGTTTTTCTGTCAGAATGTATGCAGATTAAGGGTGGTTCAGGCCGGGTCGTGCAGTCGACGCCACGCGAACACCCCGAAGACACCGACGAGGCAGGCGGCGATGCCGAACCACGTGAAAGCGTATTGCAGGTGGTTGTTCGGCAGATCGACGCGCAACTGACCGCCGCGTGGCCACGAGGTCTGGCCCGGCACGGCATCGGCCTCGATCAAATAGGGCGCAACGTCCCCGAGCCCCCGTGAGGCTGCGATACCTGGCACGTCGCGGTTGAACCATTCGCCCTTCGCCGGATCGGGCGCAGGCACGAACATTCCGCGCGGCTCGCTCGCCCGAAGGATGCCGGTGACGCTCGTCTCGCCCTCGACCAAACCGGAAGCGCGGTCCTTCTGCGCTTTCAACTCGGTCGGAACGAAGCCGCGATTGATGAGCACGGTGCCGCCACCGTCGCGTTCGAGCGGGGTGAGGACGTAGTAGCCCTGGAGAGCACGGCCCGGCGTCTCGCCCGCCGCGAGGCCGTGAACCAGCGTCTCCTTGTCGTTCAGGAAGCGGCCCGTAACGCGGACGTGCCGGAACTCGTCCGTCGTGGGGTTCCAATCAGACGCGGCAGGCGGCGCGACGGGTTCGGCCTTCGACTGGCTGATGATCCGCGCGATGAGATCCTGCTTCCAGGCCCTCCGCTCCACCTGCCAGACGCCGAGGCCGATCAGGATCGCCAGAGCGATCAGAGCTGCGACGCCCGGCCCGAAGAGGCTGCGCCACGCACCGGGCCGAACCCCGCTCACGGCTCGAAGCGGCCCTGCTCGGCCTTGTTCTTGTACTGAAGCGCAATGAGCAGCCCCTTGAGGGGGCGAACCAGCATCAGGCTCAGACCGATTGAAAGCGTACCCGCCACCAGAGCGTGCACCCACATCGGCGGTTCGTAGGTGACCTCGAGCCACAGGGCCGTGCCGACCACGATGAGGCCGACGATCGACATGACGAAGAAAGCCGGACCGTCAGCCGAATCGAAGCTCGAATAGTCGAGATTGCAGGCTTCGCAGCGTGGCCGGAGGGCGAGGAAGCCCTGGAACAGGTGGCCTTCGCCACAACGCGGGCAAGCGCCGCGCAGGCCTGTCGGGATCGGCGGAGGCGTTGGCATGATGATCCCACTCACAACGGGTCTGCAGCCGGATAGCCGATCGCCGCCAAACGAAGAAGGGGCGGCCGAAGCCGCCCCGTCATGCGTCGTCTACATCGAAACCGTCGCCAAGGGCGTTCGCTTCAGTGCGCGGCGTGGCCGATGCCCGAGCCCCACACATAGATGGCGGCGAAGAGGAACAGCCACACGACATCGACGAAGTGCCAGTACCAAGCGGCGAACTCGAAGCCGAGATGCTGCTTGGGCGTGAACGAACCGGCATAGGCGCGCATCAGGCAGACAGCCAGGAAGATGGTGCCGATGATGACGTGGGCGCCGTGGAAGCCCGTCGCCATGAAGAAGGTGGACGAGTAGATGCTGCCCGAGAAGCCGAACTCGGCATGGGCGTACTCGTAGGCCTGGCAGGCCGTGAAGATGACGCCGAGGACGATCGTCAGCCACAGGCCATACTTCAGGCCCTTGCGGTCGCCGTTCAGCAGGGCGTGGTGCGCCCAGGTGATGGTGGTGCCCGAGGTGAGAAGGATCAGGGTGTTGAGCAGCGGCAGGTGCCACGGGTCAAACGCCTCGATGCCCTTCGGGGGCCACGTGCCGCCCGTGAACTCCACGCGCGAGATCTGGATCGGATCGGCGGTGTAGAGGGCGGCTTCGAAGAAGGCCCAGAACCACGCGACGAAGAACATCACCTCGGAGGCGATGAACATCATCATGCCGTAACGGTGGTGAAGCTGCACGACGCGGGTGTGGTCGCCGGCATCGGCCTCGTGGGCGACGTCCTTCCACCACGAGTACATCGTGTAGAGCACGCCGACGGTGCCAATGCCGAACACGTACGGGCCGGGGCTCAGCGTCCCGATCTGCATGTTCTTCATCCAGAACACGGCGCCGAACGCCATGAGAAATCCGGAGAACGCACCGAGCAACGGCCACGGACTTGGGTTGAGGATATGGAAGTCGTGATTCTTGGCGTGCGCCTCAGCCATCGTCCCGTCGCTCCTCGCCCGGCGGTGTAAGCCCTTTCGGCACCACCGCTCTTGCCCAGCTTACCCGCAGCTTTAATCGCTACGGCCCCTCAATGTCACGCACTCGCGATCAGAAATCGCGCTTCGTCCCCGAAGCGGCCGTGTTGGCGACCGCAGCGGTCACCGGTTGGCCGTTCTTGGAGGCAAAGTACGTGTACGACAGCGTCATCTCGGAAAGATGCGCCGTGTTCGAATCGTCCCGCACGGCCGGGTCGATGTAAAAGACGACCGGCACGTCTATCGTCTCGCCCGGCTGCAGCATCTGCTCATTGAAGCAGAAGCAGGCCACCTTCACAAAGTATCCGCCCATCAGGCCGGGCTGGACGTTGAAGGTCGCGACGCCGGCCGTGGGCTTGTCGCCGGTGTTCTTCACGCGGAAGAACACCGTCTTGGTCTCACCGAGCTTCGCCTCGACTTGGTTCTGCTCAGGCGCAAACTTCCAGGGCAGGCCGGGCGCGACGTTGGTGTCGAAATGGACGACCATGCTGTCGTCGCTGCGCGCCGCGGCGACGGACAAGGCAGGCCCCTGGCGCGGCGTGCCATCGTAGCCTGTCGCCTTGCAGAAGGCGTCGTAGAGCGGGACCGACGCATAGGCGAGGCCGACCATGCCGATGGCGAGCCCGCCGCAAAGAATGGCTGTGCGTGCCGCGCCGCGTGGGGTCGAAGGCCGGGGGGAGGGGGCTGTCATCGCATCTCCCTCAGAGCGGCCGGTTGAGGACCTGCGGTCCAAGCTTGGCGATGGTCAGCACAAAGAACAGCAGGACCATTGCGCCGAGCGCCAGAGCGATCGCCACCGAACGCTTCCGGCGGCGAGCCTCTTCCTCGGGTGTGAGCGGCCGGTACTCGATCTTGGGATCGGGCATCATGGCTTAGGCCACGACTGCGCGGAACAGGCCGAGGCTCTGCTCGGCGAGAAGCGCCGAAAACAGCGCGAAGAGGTAGAGGATCGAGAAGCCGAACATGCCCATGGCCGCCTTCTTCTCGGCTTCGCCCGTACGGTTCTTCAGGACGCGCACGCTGAATGCCACCATGCCGAGGCCGCCCACCGTGCTTACGACGGCATAGAGCCAGCCGCCGAAACCCAGGGCTACCGGCGCGAGACCGAGGGGGAAGAGGAAGAGCGAATACCACACGATCTGGCGGCGGGTGGAGTCCGGCCCGGCGACGTTCGGCATCATCGGGATACCGGCCCGGGCGTACTCACCGGCCTTAATCAGCGCGAGCGCCCAGAAGTGCGGCGGCGTCCAGATGAAGATGATCGCGAAGAGGACGAGGGACTCGATCCCCACATGGCCCGCCACCACGGCCTGACCAATCACCGGCGGCAGGGCGCCCGCGGCACCGCCGATGACGATGTTCTGCGCGGTCGCCCGCTTCAGCCACATCGAGTAGATCACGGCATAGAACACGATGGTGAACGCCAGCAGCGCGGCCGAAAGCCAGTTCGCTGCAAGCCCCAACACCAGGACGGACGCGACGGAGAGGAACAAGCCGAAGCCCAAGGCCTCGCCGGGGGTGATCTTGCCAGCCGGGATCGGACGCCCGGCCGTGCGCGTCATCACGGCGTCGATGTCGGCATCCCACCACATGTTGAGACAGCCCGACGCGCCCGCGCCGACCGCGATGGCGAACAGCGAAATCGCCCCGATGGCCGGGGAGACATGGCCATGCGACACGCTCATCCCGACCAGTGCCGTGAAGATCACGAGCACCATCACCCGCGGCTTCAGGAGCGCGAAGTAGTCCGGAACGTCGCCGCCGACGGTGGTGTCGGCGTGGTTCAACGAAGTGGTGGCGCTTGTCATCAGGTCCGCTGCTGTTCGGCCCGCGATCCCGCACGCGGGCTCGCGCAACGGAATCCTGTCTATCGATCTAGTCGGTTCAAGGTGTCGGGGTTCTGAGACCCTCGTCCCCCGGCATTGGCCCCGGGGCGCCCTTGCCGGGAGGTCGCTCTCGGGCGGCCTCCGGGGAAGGGCGGGGGCCGCAAGCGGCCCCCGGCTTCTGGTGCTTAGTGAGCGCCCGGCTCGTCGACGATGCGAGGCAGCGTCTCGAACTGGTGGAAGGGCGGGGGAGAGGACAGGGTCCACTCCAGGGTGGTGGCACCCTCGCCCCACGGGTTGTCCGCAGCACGCTCCTTGGAGCGGAAGGCCAGGACGACGCCGATGATGAAGACGAACATGCCGAGGCCGAAGATGTGGCCGCCGTAGGTCGACACCTTGTGCCAGCCCGCGAAGGCCTCCGGGTAGTCGGCGTAACGACGCGGCATGCCTGCAAGACCCAGGAAGTGCATCGGGAAGAACAGGACGTTCGCTCCGATGAAGGCCAGCCAGAAGTGCAGCTTGCCAGCCCATTCCGGAATGATGCGGCCCGTCATCTTCGGGAACCAGTAGTAGACACCGGCGAAGATGACGAACACGGCGCCGAGCGACAGCACGTAGTGGAAGTGCGCGACGACGTAGTAGGTATCGTGGAGGTACTTATCGACCGCCGAGTTGGCGAGCACCACGCCGGTCACGCCGCCGACGGTGAAGAGGAAGATGAAGCCCACCGCCCAATGCATCGCGGCAGTGAAGCGGATCGAACCGCCCCACATGGTCGCGATCCAGGAGAAGATCTTCACGCCGGTCGGCACGGCAATGACCATGGTCGCGAAGACGAAGTACGACTGCGTCTGGAGCGACAGGCCGACAGTGTACATGTGGTGAGCCCACACCACGAAGCCGACGACACCGATCGCGACCATCGCGTACGCCATCGCGAGGTAGCCGAACACCGGCTTCCGCGAGAACGTGGCGATGATGTGGGACACGATGCCGAAGGCCGGCAGGATCATGATGTACACTTCGGGGTGACCGAAGAACCAGAACAGGTGCTGGTACAGGATCGGATCGCCACCGCCGGCCGGATCGAAGAAGGTCGTGCCGAAGTTACGGTCGGTGAGCAGCATCGTGATTGCGCCCGCGAGCACCGGCAGCGAGAGCAGGAGCAGGAAGGCGGTGACCAGCTCGGCCCAGGCGAAGAGCGGCATCTTGTGCAGCGTCATGCCGGGGGCGCGCATGTTCAGGATGGTGGTGATGAAGTTGATCGCGCCGAGGATCGAGCCGGCACCCGAGAGGTGCAGGGCGAAGATCGCGAAGTCGACGGCCGGGCCGGGATGGCCGGCGGTCGAGAGCGGCGGATACACCGTCCAGCCCGTGCCCGCGCCGCTGGCGCCGGGAGCGCCTTCGACGAAGAGCGAGCACAGCAGCGAGCAGAAGCCCGCCACGGTGAGCCAGAACGAGATGTTGTTCATGCGCGGGAACGCCATGTCCGGCGCGCCGATCATCAGCGGTACGAACCAGTTCCCGAAGCCGCCGATCAGGGCGGGCATCACCATGAAGAACACCATGATGAGGCCGTGGCCCGTGACGAAGACGTTATAGGTCGCGGGGTTGGAGAAGTACTGCAGACCGGGCTGTTCCATCTCCATGCGGATGCCGAAGGAGAGGAAGGCGCCGATCATGCCCGCGCAGAACGCGAAGAGCAGGTACAGCGTGCCGATGTCTTTATGGTTCGTGGAGAGGAACCAGCGGGCGAAGAACCCCGGCATATGGTGGTCGTGGGCGTCGTGAGCCCCGGCATGGGTGGCGTGTGTTGCCATCTGAGACGTGCCTTAAGGGTGAACGATTGCGTTGCGGGATGCGGGCGCGGGTCAGCGCGCCTCGGCGAAGCTCTTGCCGTTGTCGATAGCGGCGTACTTGGTCTTGGCCTCCTTCAGCCAGTCCGCGTAGGCCTGTTCGCTCACGACACGCACGACGATCGGCATGTAGGCGTGGCGCTGACCGCACAGCTCGGAGCACTGGCCGTGGAACGTGCCTTCCTTTTCGGCCTTGAACCACATCTGGTTCAGGCGGCCGGGGACGGCGTCGATCTTGAAGCCGAAGGCGGGCATCGCCCAGGAGTGCAGCACGTCGGTGGCGGTGACTTGGATCTTCACGATCTTGCCGACCGGAACGACCATCTCGTTATCGGTCTGAAGCAGGCGGGGCTGCTTATCCTCGTCGAGGTTGGCATCGAACGTGAAGCCGCCGCCCTGCTCGGTCTGCGGATACTCGTAGGACCAGTACCAAGCGTGACCGATGACCTTCACGATCATGTCCGCCTTGGGGTCCGAGAGCTGCGTGCGGAGCAGGCGGAAGGAGGGGATCGCGACGGCGACCAGGATCAGCACCGGAACGATGGTCCAGGCGACCTCGATGGCGGTGTTATGGGTGAAGCGCGACGGCGTCGGGTTCCGCTTCTCGCCGAAGCGGAAGATGCACCAAAGGATCAGACCCAGCACGAAGAGGGAGATCGCGAACGAGATCCAGTGCAGGCCGATCTCGAAATTCAGGATGTCGCGGGCATTCTCGGTGACCGGGATCTGCCGGCTCATTTCCCACGGAACAGGTTGTCCGAACCCGGCGGCCGAAGCCGGTACCGTGCCGGCAAGTAATGCGCCGAGGAACGGTAAGGCCGAGCATGACCTGGTGAACGTCCGCACCTTACGCATTCCTCTCATGGCTCCCCGTCCATTTGCCCCATGTCGACTGCCCCATCTTGACTGTGCGGGAACCATCGCCGACCTGACGGATGGCTCGACCTGTCGCTGACCGAGCTTCCGCGAGTGGCTTCAGATCACAAGGACGTTCCCGGTGCAACCACCCAAGCGTCGCATGGAAGGCTTTCAAGAGGCCGGAAGCGTCGCCGATCAGCAACACGGACCGCTTCGTGCGATCGATGCCCCCATGCTAGTCGTCGACTACGTGGGTCAGCAGTTTCGCCCCGGATCGAGACCCCTCGCGGTCGAGGCGCCGGTCAATCTCGTCTACGGCAGCGTGCCGCATGCGGTGATGATGGCCACACCCGGGGATCTCGAGGATTTTGCCTACGGCTTCAGCTTGACCGAAGGCATCGTCGAGGATGCTGCGGAGATCCGTGAGGTCAGCGTCGAGGCTGTGGAAGACGGCCTTCGCCTTTTAGTCGAACTCGCGCCCGGCCGCCTGCGCGAGCATTTGGCACGCAAGCGCGCGATCAGCGGCCGCACGGGTTGCGGTGTCTGCGGGATCGAGGACCTCGCCGCGATCCCCCGCGCCGAAACGCGGCTCGCGCCGTCCGTGACGGTCTCCGTATCGGCAATTGCGAAGGCGCTTGCAGGATTGGACGCAGAACAGCAGCTCGGTGCCGTGACGCGTGCGGTCCACGCAGCCGCCTGGGCGCGGCTTGATGGGACCATTCACGTGGTGCGCGAGGATGTCGGACGCCACAATGCCCTGGACAAGCTGATCGGAGCCCTGATGCGCGATGGCACCGACCCGGCCACGGGCTTTCTGCTGATCACCAGCCGCTGCTCGTTCGAGATGGTGGAAAAGGCCGCCCGTCTCGGCGCAGCGATCGTCGTGGCGATTTCCGCACCGACTTCGTTGGCCCTTGAGCGCGCGACGGCGCACGGGCTCACCCTTTGCGCCATCGCTCGTTCCGACTCCCTCACCGTCTTCACAGGAGGCGAGAGGCTAAAGGGCAATTCCGACTGACGCGAATTATTGCTGCGGCGAGGCGGCGTCGCCGTCCTTGTCGGGTGTGCCCGGTACAACGGTTGCCCCGCCGATCACGCGGACATTACGCTTGCCCTCCGCAGGCGGGTCCTTCCAATCCGGCTTCGGCGGTGTCGTGGCGGCGACGGGTTTGGGCTCCGGGGCCGGGCTCGTCGTGGCGGCGGGCGTCGCCGTTGCTGACGGAGCCGCTTCGGGAGCGGTTTTCGGCGCGGGTGCAACGGGGCTCACCTTCGCGAGCGACGGCTTCTCCGGCTGCCGCGTGGGGCTAGTCCGGGCGACCTTGCGCGGCGGTTCGGCGCGGTGGCCTCCATCGGGATTGAGGCCGAGCGGATTGCCCTCCAGCGGCCGGGACGCCTCCGGAATGGGTTTGCGAGACTGACGCAGTGCGGGACCGGACTCGTAGGGAGCAGGCTGCGGCGGGCGGACCGCATCGTCTTCCGTCCAGCCATAGCCCGGCATTCCCAGGGTCGGCGGCCGTTCGAGACGCGCGTAGACCTCCGGGCTCGGCCCTTGTTGACGACCCATGATGGCACCGCTCGCCGGATCGACCACGACGCGGACCGGCATCCCGGCCGGGCCGACGGCATCGACCACATAGACCCGACCATCGAATCGCGGACGGCGGATGTCGGTGAAACCACGGTCGGCAAGACGCCACACGATGACGCGCGGCGGCAGAACATCGTCTTCGAAGAAAGATCCGGCGAAGCCTTGAGCCTCGGCGAGGTGGCTCGAAGTCAGCAATAGGCCCGCCGATAGGAGTGCCGCGCGCAGGACACGGTTCCGCGGCTTCGCGTTCGAGGCCTTGGCGCTCACGCTCATCACACTCGTTCCCGATTCTGGAGACCCGGCCGGGTGATCCGGTATTGGCATGGCCCCGTCCGGTGTGTCCGGTCGTCGGCCATGCCGTCGAGGTCGTTGCCCCGCATGCCGCTTGTGCTCGGCCCGGCCTTTAGACCCGCGGAATCGGGCGACATTGCGAAGGCCTGCAGGCTGCTCCATGCGGACGGGATGCGGCTGTTGGTTGCAAGGGGCCCAAGGCGCTGGGGCCCTTGCTGAAACCATTTCAATCTGCCAACTTCGCGATTTAGGACAGTAGCACTGTCCCATTCGCCTCGGTCGCGCGACGCGCGCGGGCGCAAATGCCGTGAGAAGAGACCGCGCCGCCTTGTGCGACCGGGCCTCCGGGCTCCGCCACATGGGGCGGCCCGCTGCGTCTTTTGCACCCCGGCCGGTCGAAAGTGGTATCGAGGCACGAAACCTGCTCGCGGAACCCGAAGGGTCGGGCGCGGCTCGCGACGAGGGAAGGGACTAGAGGAAGCATGGCTGGACGCGGACACGCCCCCGAGCCGAACGCTCCCCGCGGCGCTGCGATGCCGCTGATCGTGCGCGACCCTGCGCTTCCCAAAGCTCAGGGCGCGTACAATCCTGCCCATGAACGCGACGCCTGTGGCGTCGGTTTCATCGCGGACATGCATGATCGCCGCAGCCACTCGATCGTGCAGCAGGGTCTGAAGATCCTCGAGAACCTCGACCACCGGGGCGCGGTCGGTGCGGACCCGAAGATGGGCGATGGCTGCGGGATCCTCACGCAGATTCCTCACGCGTTCTTCGCGGAGGAATGCTCGCGCCTCGGCTTTGAGCTTCCGCCCGCCGGGCAATACGCCATCGCGCAGCTCTTCCTGCCGAAGGCCGAGCAGCCGCGCCGGGTCATCGAAGGCATCGTCGCCTCGACGCTGGCCGCCGAAGGCCTGCCCCTGCTTGGCTGGCGCGACGTACCGGTCGATTCGACCGATCTGGGCAAGGCCGTGCTCGCGACCGAGCCGTGCCACCGCCAGGTGTTCATCGGCCGCCCCGGATCGGTGACGGATCAGGACGCGTTCGAGCGTCGGATCTACGTCGCCCGGAAGGCGATCTCGAACACGATCTACGGTCACGACGACCAACGGATGAAGGAGTTCTATCCGGTCTCCGTGTCGACTCGCACCATCGTCTATAAGGGCATGGTGCTGGTGAACCAGCTGGGGAACTACTTCCTTGACCTGAAGGACGAGCGGTTCGTGTCGGCGCTGGCGCTGGTCCACCAGCGTTTCGCCACCAACACCTTCCCGACCTGGCGCCTGTCCCACCCTTATCGTTTCGTTGCGCATAACGGTGAGATCAACACACTGCGCGGCAACGTGAACTGGATGGCCGCCCGTCAGGCCAGCGTCGACTCAGAACTCTTCGGCAACGATATCTCGAAGCTCTGGCCGATCTCCTACGAGGGTCAGTCCGACACGGCCTGCTTCGACAACGCGCTCGAATTCCTCGTGATGGGCGGCTATCCGCTCGCTCACGCGATGATGATGCTCATCCCCGAGGCCTGGGCGGGCAATCCGCTCATGGATGAGGAGCGTCGTGCCTTCTACGAGTACCATGCCGCCCTGATGGAGCCCTGGGACGGTCCGGCCGCCGTGGCCTTCACGGACGGCCGTCAGATCGGTGCCACCCTCGATCGCAACGGTCTGCGTCCGGCCCGCTACATCGTCACGGACGATGGGCTGGTCGTGCTCGCCTCCGAGGCTGGCACCCTGCCGATCCCGGACGAGAAGATCGTGCAATCCTGGCGGCTCCAGCCGGGCCGGATGCTGCTCATCGACCTGCAGAAGGGCCGCATCGTCTCCGACGAGGAGATCAAGGGCGAGTTGGCCAAGGCGCACCCCTACGCCGATTGGGTGAAGAACACCCAGATCGTGCTGGAGGACCTGCGCCCGGTGCAGCCGCGCGAATCGCGCGGCGACGTGAACCTGCTCGATCGCCAGCAGGCCTTCGGCTACACCCAGGAAGACCTCAAGCTGCTGATGCAGCCCATGGCCGTCACCGGCCAGGAGGCGGTCGGCTCCATGGGCACGGATACGCCGCTCTCGGCGCTCTCCGAGAAGTCGAAGCTGCTCTACACCTATTTCAAGCAGAACTTCGCGCAGGTCACGAACCCGCCGATCGATCCGATTCGCGAGGAGGCCGTGATGAGCCTCGTCTCGTTCATCGGCCCCCGGCCGAACCTGCTCGACATGGAAGGCGCCTCGCGCCGCAAGCGGCTCGAGGTGCGTCAGCCGATCCTGACCAACGGCGATCTGGAGAAGATCCGCTCCATCGGTCATTTCGAGGACCGGTTCGATACCAAGACGCTCGATATGACCTACCCGGCCGAGAACGGCGCGGCGGCCATGGAGGGCGCGCTGGACCGGCTCTGCGACCGAGCCGAGGCGGCGGTGCGTGGCGGTTACAACATCATCGTGCTCACCGACCGGGCGGTCGGACCGGATCGCATCCCGATCCCGGCGCTGCTCGCCACGGCGGCCGTTCACAATTACCTGATCCGTAAGGGCCTGCGGACTTCGGTCGGCCTCGTGGTCGAGTCGGGCGAGCCGCGCGAAGTGCATCACTTCGCCTGCCTCGCCGGCTATGGCGCCGAGGCGATCAACCCGTATCTCGCCTTCGAGACCCTTCTCGAAATGAAGGACGAGTTCCCGCCGGACCTGACCGACGACGAGATCATCTATCGCTACATCAAAGCGATCGATAAGGGCCTGCTGAAGGTCATGTCCAAGATGGGCATCTCGACTTATCAGTCCTATTGCGGTGCGCAGATCTTCGATGCCGTCGGCCTGAACTCGGCTTTCGTGGCCCGGGACTTCTTCGGCACGGCGACGACCATCGAGGGCGTCGGCATGGCTGAAGTCGCCGAGGAGACGGTGCGTCGTCACCGCGATGCCTTCGGTGATGCACCGGTTTACCGGAACGCGCTCGATGTGGGCGGCGAGTACGCCTACCGCCTGCGCGGCGAGGTCCATACCTGGACGCCGGACACCGTGGCGACCCTGCAGCACGCGGTGCGCATGAATGTGCCCGAGCGCTACCGGGAATACGCGAAGCTGGTGAACCAGCAGGAAAACAACCTCAAGACCCTGCGGGGCCTGTTCCGCATCAAGTCCGCCGAGGAGCTCGGCCGGGCGCCTGTGCCGCTCGACTCGGTCGAGCCCGCTGCCGAGATCGTGAAGCGGTTCGCCACGGGTGCCATGTCCTATGGCTCCATCTCCAAGGAGGCGCACGAGACGCTGGCCATCGCGTTGAACTCGTTCGGCGGTCGTTCGAACTCGGGTGAGGGCGGTGAGGAAGTCGAGCGGTTCAAGCCGCTGCCGGACGGGCGCTCGCGCCGGTCCGCGATCAAGCAGGTGGCCTCGGGCCGGTTCGGCGTGACGACGGAATACCTCGTCAACTCGGACATGATGCAGATCAAGGTGGCCCAGGGTGCCAAGCCCGGCGAAGGTGGCCAGCTGCCCGGTCACAAGGTCGATGCGAAGATCGCCAAGGTCCGCTACGCCACGCCGGGCGTCGGCCTGATTTCGCCGCCGCCGCATCACGACATCTACTCGATCGAGGATCTCGCTCAGCTGATCTTCGACCTGAAGAACGTGAACCCGTCGGCCGACGTGTCGGTGAAGCTCGTTTCCGAGGTCGGTGTCGGCACCGTCGCGGCGGGCGTGGCCAAGGCGCGGGCGGACCACATCACCATCTCGGGCTTCGACGGGGGGACGGGCGCGGCGCCGCTCACTTCGCTGAAGCACGCGGGTGGCCCGTGGGAGACCGGGCTGGCCGAGACCCAGCAGACCCTGGTGCTCAATGGTTTGCGTGGCCGCGTCGCACTTCAGGCGGATGGTGGCCTTCGCACCGGCCGTGACGTGATGATCGCGGCCCTGCTCGGCGCCGACCAGATGGGCTTCTCGACCGCGCCGTTGATCGCGGCGGGCTGCATCATGATGCGCAAGTGCCACCTCAACACCTGTCCGGTAGGTGTGGCGACGCAGGATCCCGTCCTGCGCAAGCGCTTCAAGGGCACGCCCGAGCACGTGGTGAACTACTTCTTCTTCGTGGCGGAGGAGGTCCGGGAGATCCTGGCCTCCCTCGGCTTCACGAAGCTCGAGGACGTGGTTGGCCGTTCGGACCTCCTCGATAAGGTCGCGGCCATCCGGCACTGGAAGGCGCGGGGCCTGGACTTCACCAAGCTGTTCCACAGGCCGGATGTCGGTCCCGAAATGGCGATCCGCCACGTCGAGACCCAGCATCACCCGATCGACGACGTGCTCGACCGGCGGCTCATCGCCGGCGCGCGCAACGCCATCGAGACCGGCGAGCCGGTCGTGCTCACCGATACGATCCGCAACTCGGATCGTGCGGCGGGCGCGATGCTCTCCGGCGAGGTCGCCAAGGCCCACGGCCACGAGGGCCTGCCCGACGATACGATCAAGGTGCAGCTTGCCGGCACGGCCGGCCAGAGCTTCGGCGCCTGGACGGCGGCGGGCGTGACGCTCGAACTGACGGGCCACGGCAACGACTACATCGGCAAGGGCCTCTCCGGGGGTAAGCTGATCATCCGGCCGAGCGACGCCCTCAAGGCCCCGTCCGAGCGGACGATCATGGCGGGCAACACGGTGCTCTACGGGGCCATCGCGGGCGAATGCTACATTCGCGGCTCGGCGGGCGAACGGTTCGCCGTGCGCAATTCGGGCGCCATCGCGGTGGTCGAAGGCATGGGCGACCATGGCTGTGAGTACATGACCGGTGGCGTCGTGGTGTCGATCGGCGAGACCGGGCGCAACTTCGCGGCGGGCATGTCGGGCGGCCTCGCCTACGTGCTCGACGAGGATGGCTCGTTCTCGAAGCGCTGCAACCTGTCGATGGTCGATCTGGAACCCGTCGAGGAGGAGGACGACCTGATGCGTCGCTTCCACCAAGATGGCGACCTGGAGACCAAGGGCCGGGTCGACATCCTGGCCGACATGTCGGGCCACGATGAGGAGCGGCTCAGCCAGCTCATCACCAACCATCTCAAGTACACGGGCAGCCCCAAGGCCAAGACGATCCTCGACGACTGGGCGACCTACCGCACCAAGTTCGTGAAGGTGATGCCGGTGGAGTACCGCCGGGCTCTGCGCGAGATGGAAATGGCGCGGATGCCGGTGGCGGCGGAGTAATCCGAACCGCGATCAATCGGCGCGCGGAAAGGGCCGCGCGCCGCAGCCAGCATTTTTACTTAGGCCACCGGACCGCACGATCCGCCTCGGCCGCAAGGGTTGATCGATGGGCAAGATCACGGGCTTCCTCGAATTCGATCGGCAGGAGCAGAAGTATCAGCTCGCCGCCGACCGCGTTCGGCACTTCCGCGAGTTCACGCTTCCGCTGGACGAGCATGACCTGACCAAGCAGGCGGCGCGCTGCATGGATTGTGGCATCCCGTTCTGCCACGGTCCGACGGGTTGCCCGGTTCACAACCAGATCCCGGATTGGAACGACCTCGTCTTCCAGTCGGATTGGGAAGAAGCCTCGCGCAATCTCCACTCCACGAACAACTTCCCCGAGTTCACCGGCCGCATCTGCCCCGCGCCGTGCGAGGAAGCGTGCACCCTGAACCTCGAGAACCAGCCGGTCGCCATCAAGACGATCGAGCAGGCCATCGCGGATCGCGCCTGGAACATGGGCTGGATCAAGCCGGAGATCTCCGAAATCCGCACCGGCAAGCGGGTGGCCGTGATTGGCTCCGGCCCGGCGGGCATGGCGGCGGCGCAGCAGCTCGCCCGCGTTGGGCACACCGTCCACGTGTTCGAGCGTGAGCCGAAGGCGGGTGGCCTGCTGCGCTACGGTATCCCGGACTTCAAGATGGAGAAGCGCCACATCGACCGGCGCGTGAAGCAGATGGAAGCCGAGGGCGTGGTCTTCCACTACAACCAGAATATTGGCGTCACGAAGCCTGTCGATGAGTTGAAGGCGGAATACGACGCGGTGATCTTCTGCGGCGGCGCTGAGGATCCGCGCAACCCGAACCTGCCGGGGCAGGAGTTGGAGGGCGTCCATTACGCGATGCCCTACCTCGTGCAGTCGAACCGCCGCGTCGGCCAGGAGCCGATGCGTGGCAACGGCGAGGCGCCGATCCTCGCCAACGGCAAGAATGTCGTCGTCATCGGCGGTGGTGATACCGCGTCCGATTGTGTCGGCACGGCCTTCCGCCAGGGCGCACTCTCGGTGACGCAGCTCGACATCCGTCCCCGCCCCCCGGAGCGCGAGGACAAGCTGACCGTGTGGCCCTATTGGCCGACTAAGATGCGGACCTCGTCCAGCCAGGCCGAAGGGGCGGAGCGCGAGTTCCAGGCGGCGACGCTGCGCCTCGAAGGCAACAAGAAGGGTGTGCTGACCGGCGTCGTCTGCGCCCGCGTGGATGCCAAGCGTCAGCCGATCCCCGGCACCGAGTTCGTCCTGCCTGCCGATCTCGTCTTCATGGCGATCGGCTTCGCTGGCTCGATCCAGAAGGGTTTGGTCGAGCAATCCGGCGTCACCGTCGACAAGCGCGGCAACGTCACGGCGAACGAGGACGATTATCGCACCTCCGATCCGAAGATCTGGGCGGCGGGCGACATGCGCCGCGGTCAGTCCCTGGTCGTCTGGGCGATTCGCGAGGGCCGCCAAGCAGCCCGCGCCATCGACGAGGCGTTGATGGGCGCGAGCGTCCTGCCGCGCTAAGGCGCGGCAGGATCAGCCGGGGGGCCAGCGAAAGTCGTCGGCCCGCCCCGGCTGCGGCGCGGGAGCGTTCCCGCGAAGGAGCGTGCGCTCCACGGTTCCGGTCGAATCGCCGTCGAGGGGGCGCCCCGTCATCAAAGCGCCCCCGGGGGACGTCTCGTTTCGTGAGAGCGGAATGACCGGCCCTGCCGCCGGCTTCACCGGCAAGGCGGGAATACCCGCTGGCTCTGGCAAGCTCGGCAGCATCGCGGTGATCTGCCGGTCGATCGCGGCCGTGTCCGACGGGGGCGCCTCACCACCATCCAGGCTCGCGGCCGGAACGCCCGTGGGAGCACCCGGTGTCACGGCTGCTGTCGGCGGTTGTTCGGACATCGCGGGCGCGGCAGTGCCCATCAACCGCTTCAGTTCGATATCGGCGAAATGCGCGAGCTTGCGGTCGCCAGCTTTGGTGAAATGGACGCCGTCGGAGGTCCGCAGCTTCGCGATCTGACCCTCCGGGTCCGGACCGGACGAGGCATAGCGGTCCCGGTCGTCTACGAAGCCTGGCCAGATGTCGACGTAGGTTGCCCCCGCCTTGGTGGCCGCTTCGCGGACCAGATCGTTCATCGAGGCAAGGTCACGCATGAGGCTCGGGTTCTGCATCGGCGGAAGCCCGACCCAGATCAGCGGTATCTTGCGGTCGGTGAAGGGCTTCACCATCGCCTCGACCCGGGCTCGGTATAGTTCCTTCCAGCGATCGGTCAGAGGCTCGATCGTGGCATCACCGTCGCGGATGACCTGCCGGTCATTCGCGCCCACCATCACGAGCCCGTAGCGTACCTTCGGGTTGGCCTGAAGATACTCGTCCGCGACCTTCGGCCAATCGACCACGTCCTTCCGGACGAGGCCGCTATCGCCTTTGGACCGGTCCATGACCGCGACGTCGGCATTGTCCTCGAACGCATCGTCGAGGCCCTTGGCGAGGTGGTCGGCCAGGGAATCGCCGAACACGGCGATCTGCACGCTCGGATCCGCCTTGGCGGCGACAGCCTTCGGCGGCTGTGGCGCGCGGGTGGGTTGCTGGCGGCGTCGTACGCTCGCAGGTGGGCGTTGGCTGTCTGCCGTGCCGTAATTCCGCTGTCGCGGTGGTAGGGGACGATAGGCACGCTCAGGCGGCGGCGCGACCTGCGGCTGCGGCCGGTCTTCCCACGGCCAATAGAACTGGCGCGGCTGCTCCGGCGGCGGCGCATAGCGCTGCGGGCGGGCATAGGCGTCATCGCGGTAGGCGCGGCGGCGCGGCGGCGCCTGATAGTTTCCCCCGCGCGGATCGGCATAGCCGTCGCCCCATTGGGCTTTGGCCTCTCCCGGCGGCAGCAGGGCGAGGCCGAGCAGCACTGCCAGGGACAGAGGGTAGAGCGGTTTCGTCATACACCCACGCCTTCCGCGTGCGCCCGCAGGCACTCCTCACGATAACGGAATGAACCGTCTTCGTCTAAGTGCCGACTTAAGGTCCCTTGAGATGCGCGAGGAGCGCGGGCGAGGCATAGCCGTCGGCGGGCAAGCCGGCGTCGATCTGGTAGCGCCGCACGGCCTCGCGCAGTTTCGGCCCGGCGCGGCCATCGGCGTCACCCCTGTAGAAGCCCTTCGCGGCCAAGCCTTGCTGCAGTGCCTTGAGGCCGGCGCCGTCGAGACGTGGCGCCTTGATCGGCCAGGGCGCCGCGAGTTGTGGTCCTCCGGCGAGGCGATCCGCCAGATGCCCGACCGCCAGCGCATAGGAATCCGAGGTGTTGTAGCCGCGGATCACCTCGAAATTATCCGTGAGCAGGAAGACCGGGCCACCGAGCCCGCCCGGCAGGAACAGGCTTCCCTTTCCGGTACCGGGCAGCGCGCTGCCATCCGTGCGCGTGACACCGCGCGACGCAAAATCTGATAGGTCCGCCGCATAGCGGCTGAGATCGAAACCCGGTGGCAGGCGCACTTCGTAGCCCCAGGACAGGCCGGGTTTCCAGCCGAGATCCTTGAGGTAGGATGCGATGGAGGCGAGGGCATCGGACTCGTCCTGCCAGATATCGCGACGCCCATCGCCATCGAAATCGACGGCATGGCCGAGATAGGTCGAGGGCAGGAACTGAACCTGACCCATCGCGCCTGCCCAGCTCCCGGTCATCGCCGAAGGGGTGATGTCGCCGCGTTGAAGGATCTGCAGCGCGTCGAGCAACTCGTTCCGGAACAGATCGCCACGATGTCCTGCCGAGGCCAGGGTCGCCAGGGCGCGGATCGTCGGCACCGTCCCGGCGCTGGCGCCGAAATCGGATTCGACGCCCCAGATCGCCAGAACGACGCTCTCCGGAACGCCGTAGCGCGCTTCGATCGCTTTGAGCGGCGCGGCGAGCGCTTGCGCCCTGGCGCGGCCTCGCGCGATCCGGCCCGGCGTCACCGCACCGACGAGGTAGTCCCAGACCGGGCGGCTGAACTCACCTTGCTTTTTGGTCCGCGCGAGGATCGACGGATCCGGCGCTTTCACATCCCGGAAGGCGGCATCGAGGGTCGCTTCCGAGACGCCGCGGGCCGCCGCATCGCGACGCAGATCGGCGAGGAAGACACCGAAATCTGCGCCACTCCCCGGTTTGGCCCCTGCCGGAGCGGCAGCGCACAAGGCCAGAAGGGACAGCGCTGCTGCGATCCGGCGCATTGTCAGGTCCGGTTGCGCTTGGAGAGGTGATCTTCCCACGCGAGGGCCTGGGTCACGATCGTCTCCAGATTGTTGTAGCGCGGCTCCCAACCCAGGTTCTCACGGATCTTGTCGACACCCGCGACGAGTTGGGCCGGGTCGCCCGGCCGACGCGGGCAGATCCGAACGTCGAAATCGACGCCGGAGACGCGCTTCACGACCTCGACCACTTCGAGCACCGAGTAACCCTGCCCGTAGCCGCAATTCATCACGAGGCTTTCGCCTCCGCTCCGCAGATGGTCGAGGGCGAGACGATGGGCGTCGGCGAGGTCGGTGACCTGGATGTAGTCCCGCAGGCAGGACCCGTCCGGCGTCGGGTAATCCGTTCCGTAGACGTCGAGCCGCTCGCGACGACCGAGCGCCGCTTGCGTCGCCACCTTGATGAGGTGGGTGGCGTTGGGCGAGGATTGCCCGGAGCGGCCCTTCGGATCGGCCCCCGCGACATTGAAGTAACGCAGCACGACGTAGGTGAAGCCGAGCGCCGCCGCCGCGTCGGCGATCATCCACTCGCTCATCAGCTTCGAACGGCCATAGGGATTGATCGGGTTGAGCGGCACGGATTCGCGAACCGGCACGGCCTCCGGCTCGCCGTACACGGCGGCGGTCGAGGAGAAGATCACATGGCGCACGCCCGCGCCGACCGCCGCCTCGATCAGCGCGCGGGTCTTCACCGTGTTGGCGAGGTAGTAGCCGAGGGGATCGGAGACGGAATCCGGCACCACGATCTTCGCGGCAAAATGCGCGAGCGCGTCGATCTCGTGTTCGCGGATCGTGCGCATGACGAGATCCTGATCGGCCACGTCGCCGACGACGAGGTGGACGCCCTCCGGCACGGCCCAATCGAACCCGGTCGAGAGATCGTCCAGGACCACGACCTTATCATGTCCAGCATCGAGCAGGGCCAGCACCATGTGGCTGCCGATATAGCCGGCGCCGCCCGTTACGAGGACTGCCATCCAGATTTCTCCGTTGATCGTGGGCGTTAACGCTACACGTAGCGTCCGCCGATATATTTACGGCGGACGCCCCGGCAGTATCATGAAAAGGACCTTGCGAGGGCCGTCGCGGTCTGTCTCATCGTCCCACCGTCGTTTCACCTCACAGCTTCAAGGCCATCGCACGATGAAACCGATCCGCAAGGCCGTCCTCCCCGTAGCGGGTCTAGGCACGCGTTTCCTCCCGGCGACCAAGGCGGTCCCCAAGGAGATGCTGACCGTGGTGGACCGGCCGGTCGTCCAGCATGTGGTGGATGAAGCGCGCGAGGCGGGGATCGAGCATTTCATCTTCGTCACCGGCCGGGGCAAGGCCGTGATCGAGGACCACTTCGACATCGCCTACGAACTCGACCGCACCCTCCAGGAGCGCGGCAAGCAGGCTATCTATGAAGAGCTCAAGAAGGATCTGCCCCAGGCCGGCCAGACCAGCTTCACCCGCCAGCAGGCCCCCCTCGGCCTCGGCCACGCGGTGTGGTGTGCCCGCGAGATCGTCGGTGACGAGCCCTTCGCCGTCCTTCTTCCGGACATGCTGAGCCGGGGCTGCATGGGTCAGATGCTCGCGGCCTACGAGCGGCACGGCGGCAACGTCATTGCGGTGGAAGAGGTCGCCCCCGAGGAGACCCACCAGTACGGCATCGTCAGCGTCGGCGAGACCTACGGTCAGACCTTCCAGATCACCGGCATGGTAGAGAAGCCGAAGCAGGGCACGGCTCCGTCGAACTACATCATTTCCGGCCGCTACATCCTGCAGCCCGAGATCTTCGGCATCCTCGAGCACGGCAAGAAGGGAGCGGGCGGTGAAATCCAGCTCACCGACGCCATGATCGACCTGATGGGCGAGCAATCCTTCTTCGGCATGAAGTACGAGGGTCGCACCTACGACACCGGTTCGAAGCTCGGCTTCCTGACGGCGAACCTCGCCTATGGGCTGGAGCGGCCGGACCTCGCGGGCCCGCTCAAGGCCGAGATCGCCAAACTCCTCTCCGAGCAGTGAGAGCGACGTCAGCCTAGCAAGGGAGCCATGCGCTGAAAGCGGGCATTCGTAGCCGAACGCCTCTTGTCTTTTGTGCGGCGCACTGTAGATTGTGCATTGCAGGAACGCGATGGCGTCGCGGTCCTGCTGCCCTTCTTGGGCGTTTCCTCCCTAGACTTCGGGCCGCTCCTTCGGGAGTGGCCTTTTTTCTTGGCCAATCGCCTATTCGGCGGCCATGCGGGGGAGCGGGATCTCTGCCGATCCTATCGCCACGGCCGTCACGATGGCTTCGAGCGCCGTGACGAGGCCGGAGAAATTCCGGGTCAAGGCCATACTCGACTCGTTCATGTAGAGAGCACGGTTCAATTCGATCTGGAGAGCGTGACGCCCGAGGTTCGGCTCACCGTAATGCTCGGTGATGAAACCTCCCGCGTAGGGCTTGTTGCGCACCACGCGGAACCCGTGCGCCTGGAACTGGCTCTCGAACGCGTCGATCAGCGTCGGCGAGCAGGCCGTGCCGTAGCGATCACCAAGCACCACGTCGGCCTTGGCATCATCGCGCCCCAGGCTCGTCGACGGCATCGAGTGGCAATCGATCAGGATGCAGCGGCCGTGGCTTTTCGCCGTTCGCTGGATCAGTCCGCGCAGGGTGCGGTGATAGGGTTTGTAGAGTGTCTCGATCCGGGCGACCGCTTCACCGGCGGGGATCCGGCCCGGATAGATCTCCTGCCCATCCGCGACGACGCGCGGGACGGTGCCGAGTCCACCCGCAACCCGCATGGAGCGTGTGTTGGCGAAGGGTGGCAGCCGTCCATCGAACATGCGCGGGTCGAGTTCGTAGGGCTCCCGGTTCACATCGAGATAGGCGCGGGGAAAGTTCGCTCGCAGGAGGGGCGCGCCGAGGCGCACCACCGGGGCGAAGAGCCGGTCGACATGCGCATCTTCGGATCGCCGGAGGCTCAATCCGTCCAGACGCGAAGCCGCGAGGAAGCTCGACGGGTAGATCGCCCCGGAATGACCGGTGTTGAAGACGAAGGGGATCGAATGATCGTCCGGTTCATCCACGACGAAGGGTGGATCGAACAGGCTGGCGGGCTCGGATGGCCCCGGCGTTTCCGTGGCGGAGATTGTCATCGTCGGCGTGGACGCTCCGGTCGCGATCCCGTATCCCGTCTGCACAGTCTGGGGCGGAGATTCGCCCCTGTCCACT
Source organism: Methylobacterium sp. NFXW15 (assembly GCF_049887755.1). Classification (NCBI taxonomy): domain Bacteria; kingdom Pseudomonadati; phylum Pseudomonadota; class Alphaproteobacteria; order Hyphomicrobiales; family Methylobacteriaceae; genus Methylobacterium; species Methylobacterium sp. NFXW15. Next base: position 459,362 of record NZ_JAGEKG010000002.1, read on the forward strand.
GGGCGGATGCCCCGTTGCAGCGACACAACGGCTGGCAGTTCACCAGCGAGCGGTTCCCGCTGAGGTTACCACTTGTTTACCAACCCGTCCCTTTATGGGATCAACACTTCGATTCGAGGACTCGGAACCGTCCGATGAAAATTCTGCTGGCGGAAGACGACAACGACATGCGCCGGTTCCTCGCGAAGGCGCTGCAGAACGCGGGCTACGACGTGCTCTCGTTCGACAACGGTCTCTCGGCGTATAACCGCTTGCGCGAAGAACCGTTCGAACTGCTCCTGACCGACATCGTCATGCCGGAGATGGACGGGATCGAGCTGGCTCGCCGGGCCACCGAACTCGATCCGGACATCAAGGTGATGTTTATCACCGGCTTCGCCGCCGTGGCCCTGAACCCGGATTCGAAGGCCCCGAAGGACGCGAAGGTCCTCTCCAAGCCCTTCCACCTCCGCGATCTCGTGAACGAGGTCGAGAAGCTGCTGGCGGCCTAAGGTCTAAGTCGGTCGGGCCGCGCCGGGCGTGACCGCGCGGCCATAGGCAACTGGCTCGGGAAGCCCCTATATGGGGCATCTTCCGTGCGAGATGCAGCGACGATGCAGCCGGTCACCATCTACACCACGTCCTGGTGCCCCTATTGCGCGGCGGCCAAGAGCCTGTTGACGCAGAAGGGCGTGACTTTCCAGGAAATCGACGTGGAGCGCACGGCGGGCTCCCGCGCGACCATGGTCGAGCGGGCGGGTGGACGCACGAGCGTGCCACAGATCTTCGTCGGTGCGACCCATGTCGGCGGTTGCGACGACCTCTACGCCCTCGACCGGGCGGGCAAGCTCGATCCGCTACTGAAGGCATCTGCCGATGCCTGAGCGTTTCGTTGCCGCGTGCATCCAGATGTGCTCGGGCCGCGACCCCGCGGCCAATCGCGACGCCGCGGTCGCGGGGCTGCGCGAGGCCGCGTCACGGGGCGCGCGCTACGTCCAGACGCCGGAGATGACCTCTCTGGTCGAGCGGGGCCGCGAGAAGCTGTTTGCCGTCGTCACGGATCAGGATTCCGACATCACCCTGGCCGCCCTGCGCCAGACGGCGCGTGAGGTCGGGGCCTGGGTGCAGGTCGGCTCGATCGCCGTCCGCAACGGCGACAAGATTGCCAACCGTGCCTTTCTCATCGACCCGGAGGGCGGTATCGCTGCCTCCTACGACAAGCTGCATCTGTTCGATGTCGACCTGCCGAGCGGCGAGAGCTGGCGGGAATCCTCGACCTATACGGGCGGCAGTTGCGCGGTCGTCGCCGAGACGCCGCTCGCCACTTTCGCTCTTACGATCTGTTACGACATTCGCTTCCCGGCCCTTTACCGCTCCCTCGCGGAGGCGGGCGCGGAGGTCCTCACGGGGCCTGCCTGCTTCACGCGCCAGACCGGCGAGGCGCACTGGCACGTGCTGCAACGCGCGCGGGCGATCGAGACCGGATCATTCATGATCTCGGCGGCGCAGGGCGGCACGCACGAGGATGGCCGGGAGACCTTCGGTCACTCGCTCATCATCGATCCCTGGGGCCGGGTGCTCGCCGACGGTGGCACCGAGCCGGGCGTCATCCTCGCCGAGATCGACCTCGCTCTCGTGGCCGATGCGCGGACACGTATTCCATCTCTTCGCCATGCCCGTTCGTTCACGATCGACCGGGCCGGGCTCCAGTCCTGACACATCGATCCTCACGCGAATGATCCGGTACAATCTGGTCTGCGAAGCCGCGCATGGCTTCGAATGCTGGTTTCCCTCCTCGGATTCCTACGACGCCCAGGTCGAGCGGGGGCTCGTCGGCTGTCCGCACTGCGGCAGCACGTCCGTGTCGAAGGCTGTGATGGCGCCACGTGTCGCACGCAAGGACCGCGAGCCTGCGAAGGCCCTCGTTTCCGCGCTGCCTGCGGAGGCCACGGTGACGATGGTCTCCGAACCGGAGCGCAAGCTGCGAGCGATGATCAAGGCGCTCCACGAACATGTCGCGGCGACGTCCGAGCATGTCGGCGAGCGCTTCGCCGAAGTGGCCCGGAAGATCCATTATGGCGAGGTGGAAGGCCGCTCGATCCATGGGCAGGCGAGCCTGGACGAGGCCCGCGCCCTGATTGAGGAGGGGATCGAAGTCGCTCCCCTGCCCATGCTTCCAGACGATCGGAACTAGCCTCGCAGCGCCTCCGTTCCGGCCCACGACGCGAGAATGGCGGAGATCGCCGCGCTCCACCCCGCGAGCGAAACGCCGAGGACCCGTAACGACGCGGTCGAGCAGTCCACGACCTTCGTCACCTTCAGAGAAGAGAGGAAGTCGGTCACCGCAGCGGGGTTCGCGCCCGTGCCACCGCCGCAATCCATCGGACCCGCCCAAAAGCCCCATTCGGCGCCCGCATGATAGATGCCGATGCCCGCACCGTAGAGCAGGCCGAGGGCGGCGAGACCGAGAGCGAGACGCGCGAGGCGGACCGGCGCGAACAGCGCGATGAGGCCAAGCGGCACGGCGGCGTAGTAGGGAAGGCGCTCTGTCAGGCAGAGCTTACAAGGCGCGTATCCGAATACGTATTGCAGCATCAGGGCACCACCGACGGTGAGCGCGGCGGCGATGGCGACCCATAAGCCGGTCGTCTTGAGGCGAAGGGCGGTTTTCGTATCCATCGCTACAGGATCACCTTGAACAGCACGAAACCGAGGACGATCACCGCCACGGAAATTGCGGCGACTGCATTGAGATGCCGGTCCAGAACGCCGCGGATCTGAACGCCGTAGCGCCCAAGCAGGGCGGCGAGGATGAAGAAGCGCGCGCCACGGGTGATGACCGACAGCACCGTGAACCAGAACAGACTGTAATGGGCAAAGCCCGACGTGATCGTGACGAGCTTGTAGGGGATCGGCGTCAGGCCCTTCAGTAGGATCACCCAATGCCCGTATTCGGCGTAGGAGCGCTCAAACGCTTCGGCCGAGTTCTGGAGACCGTAGAGCTTGATGAGCGCCTGCCCGAGGGAATCGAACAGAAGCGCGCCGATCGCATAGCCGACGAGTCCACCAAGGACGGAACAGACTGTGGCGACGGTGGCGAAGAACCAGACCCGATCCGGGCGGCTCACCGACATCGGCACCATCATGGCGTCGGGCGGAACGGGGAAGAACGAGCTTTCCGCGAACGCCACCGCCCCGAGGGCGTAGGGCGCGGAAGGCCGGTCGCTCAGGGCCAGGATCCAGGCATAGAGCCGCCGCAGCATCTAGTCGTCCGGGGAGAGCGAGGAAAAGCGGCGCCCCTTCAAGCACAGCCCACCGCGTAAGGCCAGAGTGGGCGCTGCGCGAAGAAACCTGCCTCGGAAACCATCGGATGCGTGAAAAACCCTTGGCCGATCGGGCTCACCTGTGCCATGAGCCCCGGCGCGCGGGTATGGCGGAATTGGTAGACGCGGGCGACTCAAAATCGCCAGCCGCAAGGCGTGGGGGTTCGATTCCCTCTACCCGCACCACAGTCAGGATCAAGGATCCTCGCTCAGGTCGCGAAACTCGATCTGGACGCTGCTGTAGAGCCGCTTCAGCCACATCTGTGCTTCCGCGAGCTTGGCCCGGTTCAGTTCGATTTCCTCTTCCGCGCGTCGGGCACGGGCATCGGCCATCTGGGCCGCGAGTTCGGCCCGCTCGGCACGGAGATGGGCGTCCCGCGCCGCCGATTCCGCGAGACGCAGGCGCCGCTCCGTCTCTTCGAGGCGATGCATGGCCCCATCGATGACGCTCTGAGAATGCTCCACGACATCGCGCGTGTAGCGCCGTGCCTGACGGACGCGGGCGCCGACATCGCGGATCAGTTCGATGGCTGCCGGCCAGTTCGGCTCCTCGGTCTCGTTCGTCTCTAAGCCGGCAGGCTCGGGGAAAAGTTGAACCACGCCGCTGCGCTCGACCACGTTACGCGTGGGCGCCAGCAATTGCCGGAGGGTCGGGCGGTCAGTCATCCGCTCACCGTCGAGGGGCGCGACTTCGCCGATGCGGCCGCCCACGGGCGGACGATCCTTCACGTTACGCGCCATCAGCCGGTCGCCTCGTCTATGACGGAGAACTCGCTGAAGATCGTTTCGTGGATCTGCCGCAGCCAAGCCTCGGCGGTGTTTGCGCGTTCCTCCGCCTGGGAAGCCCGCTCCTCGGCGGCGCGGACGCGCTCATGCGCTGCGGCCTCCGCCTGGGCAGCCTTGGCCTCGGCCGCGCGAACCCGTTCCTCGGCAAGCCGGATATCGGCTCGGGCGCGGCTGAGAAGATCCTCGACCTGAATCGCGCGTTCGCGGGTCTTGGCCTCGGACTCGCGCATGCGGCTCGCCGTCGAGCGGATGCGTTCGATCAGAGCCGGCCAGTCGGAATTCTGTTCGGGCATCGGAGTCCTCGGCAGGTCTTCATCGATTGATGACCCTATAGCCTTAAGAATCGTCGCGATGCCGTTGGTGGCCGTCAAAGCCGATTTTTCCGTACCAGCGGGTGACTGAAAGTCTTCGGCACGCTCGAGCCGTAATTTTCTTGCCGGATTGATGCTCGCAAACATGTTTGACGACGCCCGAACGAAGGCCATGCTCGTGACCGAGCCATGAGATTAATTTTGTCTGAAAGGCGCCATGACTCAAGGCCCGGAGTGCTATCCGTGGCTTGTTTTCCCTGTTTTCGCGGGGCTTCTGCGCATTCAAGCGCAAGGACAGTTAATCTTGCGCACTGCACCAGATCTTCAATTTTAGTCTCAGACACGCCGGGGCGTCTGACCGGGCTAACATATTACAGTGCCGATGGCGGCGTGGAAGAACTGGCGCGAATGTGGAAACTGGGGCGCCCCAACCTTTTCAGCCAAAACGAAAAATGTGATCAGGTTTTCGCGTGGAAGGAAGGAGGGCCTTCATCTGCGTGTCGTCACAGCCGGATCGGGCGCGAAACCTGAGGGGGCTGTCGCGGGTTCGATCTTCACAGGCTTGGGTGGGATGAACACATACGCCGTCGGCGATATCCACGGTTGCTTCGACGGGTTTCGCGCCATTCTCGATCGCATCGCGTCTCAGGTTGCAGGCGAACCGCACCGGATCTTGGTGCTCGGCGACTACATCAACATCGGCCCCGATTCGCGAAAGGTTCTCGATTACCTCATCGAGACACCGGCCATCACCGCGTTGTGTGGCGACCACGACATGATGCTTCTCGCGGCGGCGCGCGGGGATGCCCGGTCTATCTGGAACTTCGAGTATCACGGCGGCGGTGAAACCCTCCGTAGTTTCGGCGTCGCCAAGGCCGCAGACATCCCGGCGCGGTACACCGATTACCTGCGGCAACGCTTGGTCCGATACGTGGAGGATGGACAGCGCGTCTTCGTTCACGCCGCGATCGATCCCACTGTCGGCGAGATGGCCTTTCAGGACGACACGACCCTGCTCTGCGCCCGAAAACCCGTCAGTCCCGCACCCGATCGGGCGGCACCCTTCGTCGTCCACGGTCATTTTCCTCAGGCCGATGGCTTGCCGGAAATCCTGCCGCATCGCTGCAACCTTGACACGGACGGTTGCCATACGGGGGTGTTCACCTGCGGCATCTTCGACGACGCGCAGGCCGACCCGATCGACATCCTGCAAGTCCGCTAGGTAGGTTCAACTTGCGATGGTGGCCGCAAACGTGGTGGGAGAAAGTTGCAAATTTGCAACAAACAGAAAACGTCTTGTGTCGTGATGAATTCAGCGACGACGTTTGAAGCCCGAAACTGATGGCTTTCGACGATCAACGCGAGCGTACTATCGTGGCGGGGCAACTTTAAGGGACAAAAACCGGTGGCAGGCCTCGCGCGACCTCCCGCCGAGCCCTCTCGGATGTTCAAAGTGGGTGCATGCGCTCTGGTCTTGAGACGGGTAAAACAATAGGGTCTTTCCAGCGCGCGGGACGAGGGCGGCCGTTTGTCGGCGCGGCGCGAAGGAGTTCGGGACAATGGCATGGACGCCGATCAAGCGTCTGCTCGGGCAGGGATCGGGATCATCTGATTCCTCCCGTGGTAACAACTCCGCCTGGCTTCCGGAACTTGAGCTCGAGTCGGCCCTGCGTCCGGAGCCGAAGCGCCAGACCCCGCAGCAGAAGCAGCCGCCGCAAAAGCCGCAGCCTGCCTATCAGCCGGAGCCCGAGACCTATCCCGAACTGAGTCCGCAGGCAGTGCAGGAGGCGCGGCGCCAGCTTGCGGAGCGGCAGCAGGCCGAGCGACGTCAGGAAGCGAAGCGTCAGCCGGAGCCCCCGCCCGCACCCCCGGTCGATCCCTACAGCGCCTTCGACGCGATCGGCCAGCGCAACGAGATGGTGCGCGTACGCATCAGCCAGATGATGGAGCGGCTGGACGACTTGAAGTCGCTTCAGACGGATTTCGCCCAGATTCTCGAGCCGCTGGCGGGCGTCGCGGATGAGCTACCGCAGGCGAAAATCAAGATCGCTGAGCTCGAAGTGCTGCTCGCCCGCGAGCAGGAGCACATGCGCAACCTGCATCGCGAGTTGAACGAGGTGAACGGCCGCGCCGCCACGAGCGCGAACGAGTTGGCCGCCACCTCGAACGAGTTGCATCGCCTTGAGGGTCAGCTGCGCGAGCGAGAGGCCGAAACCGAGGAGCTTCGCGTCCGCATCCGAGACCGGACCGTCGCGGTGGAGAACCTCGAGCGACAATTGTTCGCCGAGACGGAGCAGGTTCGCGCGCTGACCGGCGAGAACAAGTCGCTGCGTATCGAGGCGCAGGCGGCCGATCAGGCGATGACTCGCGCCGAGCGCGAGTTGAACGAACTGAGCGAGCGGTTGAGCCTCAGCGAGCAGGATGCCCGCCGCCTGCAAAGCTTGGCCGGCGAGCAGGCCGTGCGGCTGTCCGAGGCCGAGGCCAGGGTGGTCGAGCTGACCCAGCAGATCGAGGTGCTGCGCCAGCGCGCCCGCGATCTGGAGGCGCAACTCGCGGCCGAGACCGCAGCTCGCGAGCGGGCGGAGGGCCAGTACGAGACGGAGATGTCGGCGATCCGCGCCGACCGTGCGAATCTCGCCATGAAGCTCGATGCGTCGCTCGGCCGGGCCGCGACGCTCGAACAGCTTCTCAGTCAAGTCCGCAGCCAGCTGCGCGAGCGTGAGGAAACGTCCCGGACCGCCGACCGCACGCTGAAGGAGCTTCAGATCGAGCGGACCACGATCGACCGGCGCCTCGAAGGACTTCAGGCGGAGCTGCAGCGGCAGACGGAGCGGGTGTCTGAAACTCAGCGCCTGCGCGCTGAGGCCGACGCGCGGGCCGACATGCTCTCGAAGGCACTGGCGGCCAAGGAAGCCGCGATGGAGCAATCCCAGACCCGGGTGACGGCCCTGGCCGACCGGATGGAGCAACTTGGGCGCCGCCACGAGGCCGAGAAGGCCGAGTTGCAAGCCGCCAACCGGCGTCTGGTCGAGGAATTACAGAACGAACGGTCGGAGCGGGCGCTGGCGCAGGGTGCCCTCGATATCGCACGTGAAACCCGTGCCTCGTTGCAGAAGCAGCACGAGACCCTTAAGCGCGCAGTGCGTAACCTCCACGGCGTCGATCCTGCGGCCCTCCTTGGGTTCGCGGCTCAGGAGGCTCGCGCAGAGCGCGGCGAAGACAGCAATGTTACGCCTTTCGTCGCTGCAGAGCGGGAAGGGCGTGACAACAAACTCAATAACGACATGAATGCGTGAGTGAGTCACCATGATGGAACAGGTTCGCATGCCCATCGAGGACGACGCCGACGCGGCGGCCTACGCCGCGCTGAAGGCTCATGCGGCAGCGGCCGCCGCTGCGGCTGAAGCCGTGCAGAATTTCGAGCCGATCCCGCTGCCGGGCAACGTGTCGTTCTTCCCGTCCCAGCCCCAGCCGAGCGAGGGTGGACCGGTTCGCGACTTCAAGTCGGCCATCGACCTGATCAAGGAAGCGAGCGAGGCAATCCGCTTCTCCGAGGAGCGCGCCACCGAGCTTGAGCAGCAGCTCCATCAGGTCAGCAGCCGTTCGGCCGAACAGGTGAAGGCCCTCGAATTGCAGGTCGCCGCGCTTGAGCGTCGGCTGATCAAATCCGAGGAGCGCGCCCGCGCTGCCGAAGTCCGCGCGAACGATGCAGAAACGTGGCTGTCGCGTCTTCACGACACGATCATCACGAGCTTCCGTCGTCCGCTTCACCCCGGCGAAAGCGACTCTCACTAGGGTTTGCCGCGGCGCCTCTGTGACCGTTCGGTCTTAGAACCGTATGGTGAACAAGAGGTTAAGGCCGCGCTTGGCTTACGAAGCCGGGTGCCGCGAGAGGGACGGGGGTGGCATCTTCGCGGTCTGCAACCGTGGCGGATGCCGCCGTGGGGTCAGGCGAGCCGGGCCGCTTAATGCATGGACGGGAGCGGCTCCGGTGGAGGGGCCATTCCCGCCGGAAGGTGGCCGCAGGCGAGCGGCGGTGCGATCCGGAGCGGAGCGGGCGGTGGCTGAGATCAACCTAACGGTCGAGATGCGCGAGAGGACCATGGAACCTGCTCAGCTCTTGATGACCCCGACGATGCGCAAGGAACTGAAGTCCCTCAGCCCCGTCGAGCGCGCATCGGGCAGTTCGGTGTCGAAGACCGGAACCGATATCGCCGCGCACATGAAGCGGTTCGGGCAGGAAGAGTGGCAGGCTGTCTGCGAGCGTATCCAGGATGCCGCCGAGTACATTCAAGAACTCGAAGCGGGCCGGCATCAGCAGGAGATGCAGGCCCAAAAAATCTTCGCGAACATGCAGGACGAGATCGCCGCTGCCAACGCGCGCGCTTTGGCGGCAGAGCGGATGCTGCAGGAAGTCCAACACCGGGCGACGAACGTCGTGAAGACCCTGGAAGATCGGCTCCTAGCGGCCGAGGACCGTGCCCGCGAGGCCGAAGATTGGCTGACGCGGATCTCCGAAGCGGTTCGCTCGAACCTCAGCTTCCCTTGATCGGCTTGCGGACGGTGCCCCGTCCTCAAGCCGTCCTGACACGGCCCGGTTTAGTCTCGATCGCCATCGCGTTGCCGCGCCAGACGACGTCGCTGCGCATCCACGCCATCGACCAGACGAAGGGGATGAACAGGTCGCGGGCGATGAAAGCCGCGAGCAGCATGGGAGAGCGAAGCCATCCGGCGCGGGCGGCGAGGGCGAGTTCGCCGCCATAGATGACGGCGACCATCAGACCGAGGCCGAGCACCATCTCAGCAGAGCCGATCGCCGACGCCGTCAGAAGGCAGGGCACCAGCATTCCGCTCAAGATTTCTGGGGCGAAGAATAGCGGAAAGGTCACGCGGCGCAGGCGCGCCCACCGGATCTGACGAGACCACATCTCCGCAAAGCTGCGCCTACCGAGGGGCTGCGAGAACGGGGCCGCGACGAGGTTGACCCGCCTCCCAGCCGCGCGCACCACCTTGGTGGCGGCGGCGTCTTCCGCAATCTCAAGGGCAAGCGCCCGGATGCCGCCGACCGAGTTCAGGAACGGCCGGTGCCAGAGCATGCTCTTGCCCTGCGCGAAGCCGAGGCCGACCGCTTCACCCGCATATTGCCAGCGAGCTTGCAGTGTATTGAGGAAAGCGCATTCGACCAAGGCCCAGAATCCGTCCGGCTGGGCGCCGATGGGCGTCGCACAGACGAGGCCGGTATCGGGCCGCCACGCCGCTTGAAGGGACTGAAGATAGTCCGGCGGCATCAGAACATTGGAATCGGCCAGCACGATCCAGTCATGCGCCGCCGCGTCCCAACCGCGGACGCAGTTGTTGAGCTTGGGATTGTCGCTGATCCGCTCTTCCCCGACGATGATCCGCGCCGCCACATGCGGATGCTTGGCGATGAGCCTTTGCACCAGGGGCAGGACGGGATCGCCCGCATCGGCAACGCAGAAGATTAATTCGTAATCGCGGTAGGCGAGGCGGAAGCCGCTTTCCAGCGTCTCCTCGCTGAAACGCTCCAGCCCGCAGATCGGGCGGATGAGTGAGACCGGCGCGTCTTCGGGAAAGATCGAGCGCGGCATGGCGCGCCTAAGCCGCAGCCCTGCCAGTGAGAGGCTGACGAGATTGACCAGCAACATCGCGAGGCAGCCGACGAAGGCCAGGAAAGGGCCGTCCAGCGCACTGATCATGCGAAAGAGCCGTCGGCGCCGGTCCGGGCGCGTCGTGGGGGCGCACCTACGCCCGTGGCGGCCGGGTACCAGCCGCAGCATATCAGTTGTGTGACGCGGTGCAGCTTGTTCGCCGCCCCGGAAAGGATCGTTGCGAGAGGCATGAGACCCCCCATCTGCTTCCATCCCGCCTATGAGGCGACCCTGCCCGAGGGCCATCGCTTTCCCATGCGCAAATACGGCCTGCTGGCGGAGGCCTTACGCACGCGCGGCCTCGTGCCGGATGGGTTCGTGCAGCCCGAACTGGCGGATGCGCCCATGTTGGAGCGGGCGCATGATCCTGCCTATGTGGCCGGTGTCCTGGCTTGCGATGTGCCGCGCGCCATCGAGCGGGATATTGGCCTGCCAGTGAGCGAGGCGCTGGTCCGCCGCTCCCGGGCCAGTGTCGGCGGGACCGTGCTGGCCGCCCGGCTCGCTCTATCGCATGGCTGCGCGGGAAGCGCTGCGGGGGGAAGCCACCACGCCCGGCGGTCGCAAGGGGCCGGCTTCTGCGTGCTGAACGACGTGGCGGTGGCGGCACTGACCTTGCGCGCGGAGGGTTTGATCGGTCGCGCGATGGTGGTCGATCTCGATGTGCACCAGGGCGACGGCACAGCCGACTGCCTATCTCGCGAGCCCGACCTCTTCACCCTCTCGATTCATTGCGAGAAGAACTACCCGTCCCAAAAGATTCCGAGCGATCTCGATATCGGCCTGCCGGATGGGCTGGAGGACGCGGAGTACCTCGCGATGCTGGAAGCGCGCCTGCCTCCGCTCATCGATGCCGTTCGGCCGGATATCGTCTTCTATAACGCGGGGGTGGACCCCCACCGGGATGACAGGCTCGGTCGGCTGAACCTCACCGATGAAGGGCTTGCCGCCCGTGACCGGTTCGTGGTCCGGGCGGTGCGGGCGAGGGGGCTACCCATCGTCGGGGTGATCGGAGGTGGCTACACGCACGATGTCGAGGCTTTGGCCAACCGCCACGCGCTCGTCTTCGAAGCCCTCGCCGCCGAGGCGGCGGGTTGAGGCGTTTGAGCCACGAATGTTGTGCAATGCGGTGAAATCTCACCGTCGTAAGGTTTTGGGAAGGAGCGACCCCAAGGATCACCGGAATTGAGACGCCCGCTCCTTGTCGAGGGGGCGTTCAACCGGAGTGCGTCGGGAGTCCGTCATGTGGACGCGGGTTTGGGAAGCGATCAAGGCGACTTTGGCGGTCGCTGCGTTGATCGCCGCCGCCCTGGTGTCGGCGGACAAGCTCGACCGCGAAAAGACCGCGCCCGCGCGCGCGTCCCTGGTCGAGCCGGTCGTCACCGGGGCCATTGCCCCGATCAGATAGGTCAGCCCGGCGGGATGCGCCCGACAGAGCAGAGCGTGCGCATGGTGCTGCTCGTCGGATCGGCGTAGCAGCTCGCGGACCAGCCGTCCTGCTGGATGAAGGACTTCCGCCCCTCTGAGAGGGCCGTGCGGTAGGCCTTGGCGATGATCGGCTCCACGGTCGAGGCCAATTCTCCGGTCAGGATTTCAGACGCCGTCGAGAGTTCGCGGAAGAAGGCTGCGGAGGGCTGCGGTTCGGCCGAGATCGCCTGCACGATGGGCTCGGCCCGGCAGGTCACGTCGAACTTGTTCGGTCCCGCCATGCGGATGTCGATGCTCGGTCCAGACCGCCGCCCCACCTTGCCGCCAATCGCTCCGGCGATCTGCCGGGTGAGGTCGTCGCAGGAGGCGGCGTGGGCCACAGCGGGTGCCAGGGCGAGGCAGGCGGCGAGGAGGATAGGCAGACGCGGCATGGAAAGCTCTCTGAAAGCGAGCCTCGTTTTGGCGTGGCACGCATGCGCTGTCGAGAGCCCTGACGGGTGTCTCAGTCCCTTGTAAAGATGGACCTCTTTTGCCATCTGAGCCTCCCCGCCACAGGAGTTATGAATGGCTGAGCAGACCACCGAACAGACGTATTACGGGCTGACCCTTGCGCAGCACCGCGAGCGCATCAAGAAGCTCGGTGCCGAGAAGGGTCTTCAGGGTGAGCACCTCGAGCGGATCACCGCCAAGGCTCTTGAAATGCTCCCGACGATCCGCCTGGATGAGTCTGCGCAGCGCTGAGTGATCACCCCGGCGCCGCCTTCGGCGGCGTCAGTGGAAATCACGGCTGCGATAGGGGTGCCGATGCGTCGGCGCCCCGAAGTCGGTGGTTTCCGGCGGCAATTTCAGCCCTGCCTCTCGCAGGTCCCTCAGGGACCCAGTCAGATCCCGAAATCCTTCGGCCACGAGGTGAACCACCTCGCCTGCACGCTGGATCCGCCCTTTCACAGCCAGGAACCGCGCCTGCATGGCGATCCGGCGGTTGGCCTCGAACACCTTCTTCCACACGATCACGTTGGCCGTGCCGGTTTCGTCCTCAATGGTGAGGAACACCACGCCCTTGGCCGTGCCCGGCCTCTGCCGCACCAGCACGATCCCCGCCACGATGGCCCGTGCATTCTGCGGCAGGATGGGGTCGAGATGGGCGCGTGCGGTCATGGCGCCGATCCGCGCCAAGCGCTCTCGGAAGAACGCCACCGGGTGGCCGCGCAGGGACAGGCTCGTCGTGGCATAATCGTCTGCCACCGTTTCGGAGGGCGCCATGGCGGGCAGGTCGGCCGCCGCTTCGTGGCGGAACAGGCCGTCATCGGCATGCCACGCGAACAGCGGCAGCGGGGCTTCGAGCAGGTCCGCCCTGCGTCCGTCCTCTCGGGACGGAAGAGCCCTCCGCGATAGCCCTTCCAGCGCCCGCACCGCCCACAGCGCATCCCGCCGGGCAAGGCCGAAGGCGCGGAAGGCATCCGCATCCGCGAGGCGTTCCAGCACGTTCCGTGGCAGGGCGAGCGCGGCCTGCAATCCTTCGATGCTGGCATAGCCGTTGGCCCGCAGGCGTACGAGACGCCGCATGGCCATTTCGGGCAGACCGCTCACCAGCCGTAGCCCCAAGCGGACGGCATGGAGGCGTGGCGTCTCGCAGGGCTCGAGGGTGCAATCCCAATCGCTCGCGTTCACGCAAACGTGGCGCACCTCGACTCCGTGAGCGCGCGCATCGCGCACCAGCTGGGCCGGTTGATAGAAGCCCATCGGCTGTGCATTGAGGATGGCGGCCAGGAAGACATCTGGATGATGGCACTTCATCCAGGCCGAGGCGTAGACCAGCAGGGCGAAGCTCGCCGCATGGCTTTCGGGAAAGCCGTAGGTGGAGAAGCCGCGGATCTGCTGGAAGCAGCGTTCGGCGAAATCCTTCGGATAACCGCGTCGGGTCATCCCGCCGATGAACTTATCCGCGAAGCCGCCGATCTCGCCGTTGTGCCGGAAGGTCGCCATCGCCCGCCTTAGCCCGTCGGCCTCGGCCGGGGTGAAGCCCGCCGCGATGATCGCGATCTGCATCGCCTGTTCCTGAAACAGGGGCACCCCGCAGGTCTTCTCCAGAACCGCCTTCAACTCGTCGGCCCGCGCCGGATCGTCGGCGGGGGAGGGGTACTCGACCGTCTCCTGATGACAGCGGCGGCGCAGGTAGGGATGGACCATTCCGCCCTGGATCGGGCCGGGACGCACGATCGCGACCTGCACGACGAGGTCATAGAACTCCTTCGGCTTCAGGCGCGGCAGCATCGACATCTGCGCCCGGCTCTCGACCTGGAACACACCGATGGAATCGGCCTTCGACAGCATGGCGAAGGTCGGCTCGTCCGCTTGCGGGATGTCCGCGAGGGTCGGGAAATCGATGCCGTGGTCGCGCTTCAGGAAATCGAGGCCGCGCCTCAGGCATGTGAGCATGCCGAGCGCCAGAACGTCGACTTTCATCAGCTTGAGGGCGTCGATGTCGTCCTTGTCCCACTCGATGAAGGTGCGGTCCGGCATGGCCGCATTGCCGACCGGCACCGTCTCGTCGAGGCGCCCCCGCGTCAGCACGAAGCCGCCGACATGCTGTGACAGGTGCCGGGGGAAGCCGATGAGCTGATGGGCCAGGTCGAGGGCCTGACGCAGGGCAGGATTGTTCGGGTCGAGGCCGGATTGCGTGACGTGGGCATCGGGCAGATCCTTGCCCCAGGAGCCCCACACCGTATCGGAGATCGCCGCCGCCACGTCCTCGGACAGCCCGAGCACCTTGGCCACTTCACGGATCGCCATGCGCGGCCGGTAATGGATCACCGTCGCGCAGAGCGCGGCCCGCTCCCGGCCGTAGCGCTCGTAGAGATGCTGGATCACTTCCTCGCGCCGCTCGTGCTCGAAATCGACGTCGATATCGGGCGGCTCACCCCTGTTTTCGGAGATGAAGCGGGCGAAGAGCAGCTTGTGCTTCGTCGGATCGACCGCTGTGATGCCGAGGCAGAAGCACACCGCGGAATTGGCCGCCGAGCCGCGCCCCTGGCAGAGGATGCCCCGGTCGCGGGCGTGATCCACGATCTGGCTGATCGTCAGGAAGTAGTGAGCGAATTTCTGCTCTCGGATGAAGTCCAGCTCCATCCGCAGGGTGTCGCTCACTTCTTTAGGGATGCCGTTCGGGTAGCGCCAATAGTGCGCGCCCTTCCAAGTCTTCTCTTCAAGATAATCCTGCGCCTCGCGACCGGGCGGGACAGGCTCGTCCGGGTATTCGTAATGAAGTTGCGCCAGGTCGAAGTCGCAATGCTCGGCGATCTCCGCCGTACGGGCCAGGGCCTCCGGATAGTCCAGGAACAGCTTGGCCATCTCGGCAGCAGGCTTCAGGTGGCGCTCGGCATTGGCCTCCAACCGGTAGCCCGCCGCGTCCAGGGTGCAGCCCTCGCGGATGCAGGTCAGCACGTCCTGAAGCGGGCGTCTTTCGGGGTGGTGGTAGAGAGCATCGGCCAGGGCCACCATCGGCGTGCCACAGCGCCGCCCGGCTTCGTCCAACAGACGAAGGCGGGTGCGCTCGTCGCCCCGGCGGCGATGGCTGGCGCCGAGCCAGACCCGCCCCGGTGCGGTGGCGGCCAGGGATTCCAGGCGTGCGAGAAAAGGGGCGGGGGGTTCGGGCTTCTTGCCCGGCGGCATGGCGATGAAGACCAAGCCTTCCGCCGCATCGAGCATTTCCGTGAAGGAGAAGCGGCACTCGCCCTTGCGGGCGCGGCGGTTGCCGAGCGTCAGCAGGCGGCAGAGGTGTCCCCAGGCCACCCTGTCCATGGGATAGGTGATCGCCTCGAAACCGCATTCCGTCACGAGGCGCACACCCGGCAGGAAGCGGATGGGCGTGCCCTCCTTCTCCGCTTGCAGGGCGGCCGTATGAGCCCGCACCAGACCGGCCATGGTGTTGCGATCGGCGACGCCGATCCCTGCGAGTCCATAGGCGGCCGCCTGCGCCACATATTCCTGCGGATGAGACGCGCCGCACAGGAAGGAAAAATTCGTCGTGGCGGCGAGTTCGACATAGGCCGCGCTCACGGAAACATCCCGTGGACGAACCACGCGGCTGGGCGATCCGGCCCGTGTGCCCCGTCCCGGTAGAGCCAGAGGCGGCGCCCTGCCTCGCATTCGATGCGGTAATAGTCACGCGGCTCGGCCTGCTCGCGCCACCATTCGGGAGCGATCCGCTCTGGTCCCTCGGCGCGGGCCACGCGATATTCACGTGCCCGCCAGCGGAAGCGGTGCGGCGGCCCGTCCGGCGCGGTGGCGAAGACATCGTGCGCCGCCTCGCTGCGGGCGAAGAGCACCAGGGGCCGGGCCGGGAGGAAGGCCGGATAGGGCAGGGGCGGAGCGACGAACGATACGATGCCCTCGGCCCGTTCCGGAATGTGGCTCTCGCGCGGGGTGAGGCGCATGAGGCGCCGTCCGATCCGCTGAGCCAGGATGTCCGCGAGCCCCGCGACACGCTCCCCTGCACCAGCGCCGCCGAAATCAGCTTGCCGGGCCACCATCGACTCGGCGGATGTGACGGCGATGTCGACCGTCTCGAACCCGAACCCGGCATCGAGACCCGCGCCGAGCCTGTCGAGCCGCAACCCGACCAGGGTCGCGATCCGATCCGGGCAACGCTCCGGCTGTGACAGGCCGAGATCGAGGGATCGCACGGCCCCGTCGACCCGATGCAGGGTCAGGCGCAGGCCCAAGGCTCCAAGCCCGGCCCGCTCGAGGCGTGGGGCGATCTCCTCCATCAGGGCGCGGGCGGCGGCGACCACGTCGGACTGGCGTCCGATTGGATCAAGGAAGCCACGCGCCGCCGAGAAGGTTCGCTCCTCGTCCAAGGGCGATAAAGGTTCGGGCCGACGGCCAAAGGCCTGATCGAGCCGCAGAAGCGGCGCCAACCCGAAACGCCGGGCCAGAGCGGCGCGGGGCAGGACTTCGACATCGCCGATCCGGCGCAGCCCGAGGCGTCTCAGCCCGGCCGCGACATCGGCATCGAGACGCAGGGCCTCCACGGGGAGGACGGCAATGTGAGGCTCGCTCTGGCCGGGAGGGACGAGAATCGGCGGCTTTTGGCCGAACAGGGCCAGGGCGAAGGCTGCGCCCGGCGTGTCGGCGAGGGCGATCCGCGCCGGGACGCGTGATCGTGCGAGCCGCGTGGCGAGGTCTTCGAGCAACGCCGCCTCCCCGCCCAGCAGATGGGCCGCGCCTTCGATGTCGATGAACAGGCCGTGCCCACCTTCGGCAGGACCGAAAGGCGCGACGATGGGCGCGTAGCGCATCGCCCAGCGGCACAGCCGGGCCAGCGCTTGGGCATCCGCATCGGGATCGGCGGGGTGGACGCGCAGAGGTACGCCGATCCGTGCTCGCACCCGACCCAGCAGATCCCCCGGCTGCAGGCCGAGGGCGCGGGCCTGCTCATCGACGGCGACAAGACGCAGGCCCCCCGGACCGGCGGCGGCGACGGCGTGCGGCCCGTCCTCAGGAGCGAGCCCGGCTCGCCTGAGCCGCGTCATCGGCCAATCGTTCAGGCAGATGCAAACGATGCGCGGCACTGTCCCACTCCAGAAGCCAGGATCCGCCGCGCCCGTTGCGGCATCGTTCGAGGCGCACCCGCCAGCGCGGGGCGAGAAGACCGCCGGAGAGGCCGGGGCCCTCTGGGGCGGCGGAGACGAGCCAGCGGGTGGCGGCTCCGTTGGGAAGCCCCGGCCCTGGCTGACGCAGGACGAGGAGGAGGGGCGGTTCGCCCGTCTCGGCCGCCAGTTGCAGCCGTCGCCCCGCCTTGAGCGGCATCCCCTCGCCGACGAGCCCGATCAGGGCCGACAGGCAGTTCGCATGGAGAGCGGCTTCCAGGGCGCGAAACACTTCCCGGTCGCCGCCCGCCTCCAGCAGCAGGATGCGACCCGGATCCAGGCCCAGGGAGGCGAGGCCGTGGCCATAGGGGAGAGAATGGCCCGAGGCGGCGGCGATCATCGCCTCGCCCGGATCCTCTCCGAGGCGGCGGGCACAAAGGGCCATGGCGAAAGCCAGGGCGGCGATGGCGTCGTCGGGTTCGGCGGGCACGACTTCGTGAGGAGGTCCCAGGACTAGACCACCCCCCGGTAGATGTGCGTCGAGCGCGGCCAGCCCGAGGGGCATGACGGGGATCGCGGGAGAATGCCTTGCGGACAGCTCCGCCCTCAGGCGTGCAAGCTCGTCCACCACGCTCGCCGATCTCGGGGGGCTCATCGGCACCTGTGCCATCGTCGCTGGGTCTGGTCATGCTGTGAGATAGGAACATAACAAGAACAAACTCAACCGGATCCTGAGCCGTCCCGGATTTGAACGTGGTGTCAGCGCCTTGGCCTGTGGACTGGTGTGGATGGCTGTGGACGCCCCCCGGAGCGTCCCCGCTTCCACAACTCAAGGGGGTGATTCTGCGGATCTCGCCGTTTGGTGGAACGATTCATTCGTGAAGGTCTGCGAGTGTGTGCTCACGAGGCAAAAGCCCAATCCGAAATCAAAGCTTAATGCCGGCGCCGCAAAATGATCAAAATTTACGATAGAAAATACCTAGATTTGACAATCATCATCTGCGGCGTATGAGTGACAACATCAATAGAGGGCATCGCAATGGTCTCCGACGAAGTCATCAGGGACATCCTTCGGCAGAATGAAGCCATGTCTCCCATCGTCGATAGCTTGAACGAAGACGACGACCTGTTCGAGAAGGGGCTCGACTCTTTCGGTTCGGTGCAGCTCATGCTGGGCCTCGAAGAGAAGTTCGAGGTCGAGTTCCCGGATACGCTCCTGAACCGTCGCTCCTTCTCGACCATCCGGATCATCCGCGAGACGGTCACCAAGCTGTCCATGGGAGCCGCCGCGTGAGCACAGACCTCGCTCGCCGGGCGAAGCGCGTCGCAGAGGTCGCTGCGCTTCATGCCGATGCGGTCGATCGCGAGGGCCGCTTCCCCGCCGAGGCCGTCGCCGCCCTGAAGACGGAGCGGCTGCTCGGCCTCCAGATTCCGACGCAATACGGTGGCGAGGGCGCAGGCCTCGCCCAGATCGCGGAAGTGTGTTGCACCCTCGGCCAGGCGTGCAGCGCCTCGGCGATGGTCTTCGCCATGCACCACATCAAGCTCGCGAGCCTCGTGACCCACGGGCTCACGAGCGATTGGCATTGCGGCCTGATGGCCAAAGTCGCCAACGAGCAATTGCTCATCGCCTCCTCCACCACCGAGGCGGGCATCGGCGGCGATCTGCGCAACAGCCTGTGCGCCGTCGAGGCCGAAGGTGACGTGTTCTCCCTCGGCAAGGATGCCAGCGTCATCTCCTACGGATCGCAGGCCGACGTGATCCTCGTCACGGCCCGGCGCAACCCGGAGGCTCCGACATCCGACCAGGTGCTCGTCGCGCTGATGCGCGATCAGATGAGCTTGGCCCGGACCTCGACCTGGGACACGCTCGGGATGCGCGGCACCTGCAGCGAAGGCTTCCGCCTGGAAGCCAAGGGCGTGCCCACGGTCCAGATCCTGCCGAAGCCCTTCGCCGAGATCGCGGCGCAGTCGATGCTCGCCTCCTCACACCTGCTGTGGAGCAGCGTGTGGTTCGGCATCGCGACCTATGCCGTGGACCGGGCGCGCAGCTTCGTCCAGGGTGAAGCCCGCCGCCGCCCCGGCACGGTGCCGCCGAGCGCCCTGCGTCTCGCCGAGGCCGCCAGCGCCCTTCAGGCGATGAAGGCCACCGTCCTCGGCGGGCTGCGCCGCTACGAGGGCGCCCAGCATGAGCCCGACGAGCTCAGCTCCCTCGGGTTCGCGGTCAGCCTGAACAACGTCAAGACGACCTCGTCCAGCATGGCCGTCGACATCGTCCAGAAGTCCCTCGGGATCGTCGGCATCGCCGGATACCGCAACGACACGCCGTTCAGCCTCGGCCGTCCGCTGCGTGACGTGATGTCGGCCCCGCTGATGATCGCCAACGATCGCATCCTCTCCAACACCGCCAACCTCCTGCTGGTGCAGAAGGGCGGCGGCCAGCTCCTGAGCGCCTGATGGACAGCCTGCCCGCCCTCGACGCCGTCGCCTCCACCGAGGTGCCGCAGGATTCCACGACCGTGGAATCCCCGACCTTCCTCGACCGGCTGTTCGATGCCGGTCTCCTCGTCCGCACCGGCGTGGATGGCCTCTATGGCCGCAGCGGCGCGTTCGAATCCGTGGTCGAGGCCCTCGACCGTCTCGTCTCCCGCCTCGGCGGCGATGACGGAGCCGAGGTGATGCGCTTCCCGCCGGGCATGAGCCGCTCGGCCTTCGAGCGCAGCGGCTACCTGAAGGGCTTCCCGCACCTTGCGGGCACCGTTCACAGCTTCTGCGGCAACGAAGCCGACCATGCGCGCATGCTCGCCTGCGTCGAGGCCGGTAAGGACTGGACGGAGAAGCAGGCGGCGACCGACATCGTCCTGACGCCTGCGGCCTGCTACCCGCTCTACCCGACGGCCGCGGCGCGCGGCCCTCTCCCACAGGGCGGCCTGTTGTTCGACCTGCAATCCTACTGTTTCCGGCACGAGCCCTCGCTGGAGCCGACCCGGATGCAGCTGTTCCGGATGCGCGAATACGTGCGCATGGGCAGCCCCGACGAAGTGCTGGCCTTCCGCGAAAAGTGGCTCGACCGGGGCACCAAGATGATGGCCGGTCTCCGCCTGCCGCTGGAAGTCGATCTCGCCAACGATCCGTTCTTCGGTCGCGCGGGCAAGATGCTCGCCAACAACCAGCGTAACCAGAACCTGAAGTTCGAGCTGAACGTGCCGGTCAACAGCGTCGAGAAGCCGACCGCCTGCCTGAGCTTCAACTACCACCAGGACCATTTCGGTACGACCTGGGGGCTCACACAGGCCGATGGCAGCGTCGCCCACACGGCCTGCGTCGGCTTCGGCCTGGAGCGCATCACCCTCGCCCTGCTGCGCCACCATGGGCTCGACCTCGCCCAATGGCCCGCCGACGTGCGCGCCACCCTCTGGGGCTGAGCGCCTTGTCCGCCAGCTTCGCCATCCGTGAAGACCGGCCGGATGCGCCGGTCTTCGCCTCCCATCCGCTGCACGGGCAGGATCGGGCGTGGCCCGAAACCAATTGCTACGTCGATCTCTGGATCGAGCTTCTGCATCATCGCGGCCTCGTGCCCGAAGCGATGCTCGGCTTCACCCTGCGGCAGGATTTCGAAGGCGACCAATTCACCTTCTTCAAACCGTCGATGGCCGAGATCGAGGCCCTCTATGGTCTGCGTCTCGATGAACTCGCGATCTATGATGGCCTCGAACGCCACGCCGTGATTCAGGCCGCGCGGGGTAACGTCGTACTGGTGGAGGTCGATGCGATCTTCCTGCCGGATACGGCGGGCACGACCTACGGCCGCGAGCATTCCAAGACGACGATCGGCATCCTCGCCATCGACAAGGCCGGGCGTCGGCTCGATTATCTGCACAATGCCGGGCGCTTCACCCTGGAAGGCGCCGATTACGACGGCATCTTCGCGGAGACGACGCTACCTCCCTATGCCGAGTTCGTCCGCCCGGTCGCAGATCCGGTCCTGGCCGGTCGGCTGCCTGCGGTAGCTCTCGACCTCTTGCGGGCCAACCTGTCCGGGGCACCCAACCATAACCCCGTGAAGGGCTTCGCCTCCGCGCTCGGTGAAATCGGCGATGGGCTCGTGGTGCGTCCGCTCTCGGTGTTCCACAAATACGCGTTCAACACGACGCGTCAGCTCGGCGCCAACTTCGAGATGCTGGGAAGCCATCTCGCGTGGCTGACGGCAACCGGCGCGGGCGACTTCTCTGCCGCCGCCGAAGCCGCGACGCGGCTCGGCAGCGAGGCCAAGGCGTTCCAGTTCCAACTGGCCCGTGCCTTCGCCAAGCGCAGTGCCGTGGGCCTGCCACAGCGGCTCGACAAAGCCACCGAGACCTACGACGAGGTCTTCGGCGCCCTCCGCGACGCCCTGGCCTGACACCATGGCCCGGATCCGCGCGATCGACGGGGCGGCCCCTCGCGCCGTCGATGGCCCGTGGCAACTCCTCGCTACGCAAGCCGGTGCCTGCGCCTCGCCCGCCGATTGCGCCGGGCGTGAAGGCTGGATCCCTGCCGCCGTCCCCGGCACCGCAGCCTCTGCCCTGAGCGACGCGGGTCTGTGGCGTGAGGCCGACCCCGCGCCGATCCACGATCAGGACATCTGGTATCGCGTGCCGATCTCCGGCTCCGGCCGCGAGCGCCTGACTTTCGAGGGCTTGGCGACGAATGCCGAGATCTGGATCGACGGCGATAAGGTTCTCGCGACCGATTCCATGTTCCGGCCCTATACCGTCGAAGCGGACCTGACGGAGACGAGCGAACTCGTCCTCTGCTTCCGCTCCCTCTCGGCGTCGCTGGCCAAGCCGCACAAGCGCGGGCGCTGGCGTCCGCGCCTCGCGACACCGGGCTCCCTGCGGAATGCCCGCACCACGCTCCTCGGCTTCATGCCCGGCTGGTCGCCGGTCATCGACCATGTCGGTCCGTTCCGGCCCATCACCCGGCAGACCGGCGCCCCGTACGAGGCGGATCTTCGCGCGAGCCTCGACGGTGACGTCGGCACGCTCGTCGCCCGCCTGCGCCTGCCGGGTTCGGAGGGCGGAAAGGCCGTGCTCCGCTGCGACGGATGCGAGATGAACCTCACGGAAGAGGCGCCTGGTCTCTTCGTCGGCACGTTGACGCTTCCCGGTATCGCGCCTTGGTGGCCGCATACCCACGGCACGCCGACCCTCCACACGGTCGAGGCGGAGATCGGCGGCCGACGCCTCTCGCTCGGTCGTGTCGGCTTCCGCAGCCTCACCATGACCCGGCCATTCGAGCAGGGTCTGAGCCTCACCATCAACGGCGTTCCTGTCTTCTGCCGGGGTGCCATCTGGACGCCCGCCGACCTCGTCGGCCTCTCCGGCGATCAGGAAACCTTGCGGCCCCTGCTCGACCTCGCCCGCGAGGCCGGGGTGAACATGCTGCGCGTGCCGGGCATCACCCTCTACGAGGCCGATGCCTTCCACGACCTCTGCGACGAATACGGCATCCTGGTCTGGCAGGACCTGATGCTCGCCAATTTCGACTATCCCCACGAGGATCCGGCATTCCGCGAAAACCTCGCCGCCGAGATCGCTGCTTTCCTCGACCGTACGCAGACCTCGCCCTCCCTCTGCGTCGTCTGCGGCGGCAGCGAGGTCTGGCAGCAGGCCTCCATGCTCGGGCTGCCGCGTGAAACATGGAGCGGCGGCTTTCCCGGCGAGACCTTACCGGGGCTCGTGGCGGACAAGCGACCGGACCTGATCGTGGTGCCGAACTCACCCTCTGGGGGTGATCTGCCCTTCTCGGTGAGCGCGGGTGTCGCGCATTACTTCGGCGTCGGCGCCTATCTGCGCCCGTTTGAGGATGCCCGCCGGGCGGAGGTCGGCTTCGCGAGCGAGTGCCTAGCCTTTGCCAACGTACCGGAGCCGGAGAGCCTGCGCCGCGCCGACCTGACGGACCCGACGGATCCCCGCTGGGCGGCGGGCGTCCCCCGTGATCGCGGCGCGGATTGGGATTTCGAGACGGTCCGCGACCATTACGTCGCTACGCTCTACGGGGCCGATCCCGACCGCCTGCGCCGGGAGGACCCAGAGCGCTATCTCGCCCTCGGCCGGGCCGCCGTAGCCGAATGCATGGAGGCGACCTTTGCCGAGTGGCGGCGGGCTCGCTCGCCGACCATGGGGGGGCTCGTCCTGTCCTGGCGCGATCTCGCTCCCGGCGCGGGTTGGGGGGTGGTGGCCCATGATGGCCTGCCGAAATCCGCTTGGTATGCCCTGAAGCGCGCCTTCCGGCCGGTGGAGCTGATCCTGTCCGACGAGGGGCTGAACGGACTTCACGTTCACCTCATCAACGAGACCGCCGAGAGTGTCGGGGCGACCCTGCGCCTCGCTTTCCTCGATGCCTCGGGTAAGGCGGTGGCCAAGTCCGAGCGGCCGGTCGAGATCCCTCCGCGCGGTGCGCTGACCTTCAGTTCCGCCGAACTGCTCGGCCGGTTCTTTGATGCCACGTCGGCCTATCGCTTCGGACCGGCGCAGCACCGCCTTGCCCATGCCGCGCTGCTCGACGGCGCGGGGGACGTGATCGCCGACGCGATCCATCATCCCACCGGGCGGGACGTGACGCCCGTCGAGACCGGGCTGTCGGCAGAGATCGCCGAGGGGCCGGACGGTTGGGGCTTGCGTCTCTCCACCGAGCGTCCGGCCCTCAACGTGCAGATCGACCTCGAAGGGCAGGGGCGGCCCGCCGATAACGGCTTCCACCTCCTGCCCGGGTATCCGCGTCGCATCGCCCTTACCGGTCTGTCCCGGCGGCCGGAAGGCTGCGTGCGCGCCCTCAACGATGTTTCATCCGTAAGGCTCTGACGCGATGACGCTGGCCACGCCCGACAAAGCCTTCGCCGGAGCCACCCCGGTTTCGGGCATGCCGGTCAGCTTCGAGAACATGCTCGGCTGGTACGGCGCAGGCTTTTCCCGCCGGGGAATCGTCCTGTGCGGCACCCTCGGTTATGAGCAGATCTCGGCCGGTCGCGGCTGGCGGCGCCTCGCCGCCGACCTTTCGGCCGCCGGATTCCCGACCCTGCGCTTCGACTACCCGGGGGAGGGTGATTCCGCCGATCCGGATCAGCCCGCTGTCGAGACGATGGTGCGTGCCATCAAGAGCGCCGTGCGCTTCCTGCGCGAGCAGGGGGGCGTCGAAGAGATTGTCCTTGTCGGCCTGCGCGTCGGGGCGACCCTCGCTCTCCTGTCCGCCGAGGACGGCGGCATCGACAGGCTGGTCCTCCTGGCGCCCTTCGCCTCCGGCCGCGCCTATCTGCGCGAGATGAACATCCGCGCGAAGACCATCGACCAATTGCCCGATGGCCGCCCTTTCCCGCAGGACCCGGCCTCTCCGGTGTTCGGCGGCTTCCGCCCGGCGGCAGGCCTGCTCGCGTCTCTCGGCCAGGTCGATCTCGCCAAACTTCCGCCCGCGCCCGTGCCGGATGTCCTCATCCTCGGCGCGGATCCGGCCGGGCTCGCCGGGCGCCTCCGGGCGGGCGGCAGCCACGTCACGGCCGGGCCGTTCCCCGGCCTCGCGCCATTCCTGTCGAACGCCTTGATCTCCGAAACCCCGACCGAGGTGTTCGCGCAGGTCGTTGCCTTCGCCAAACAGGGCGCTGCGGCCCCGCTGGGCGCTCCACGACTCCCGGCGCCCGCCTCGCCCATCACCGGACCCGGCTGGACGGAGACGGTTATCCGCTTCGGCGAGAATGTCGGCATCGTCTGCGCGCCGGAGATCCCGGCTTCAGACAAGCCGCCGGTCCTGTTCCTGAATTCCGGGGTCAACCCGCGCTCAGGCTACGGCCGCCAGACCACGGAACTCGCCCGGTCCCTGGCCGCTCTCGGCATCAAGTCCCTGCGCGTGGATCTACGCGGCGTCGGCGACAGCGGCGATCGGCCGGATGGCAAGCCGCCGCTCTACAGTGCCGACGCCCTCGACGAAGCGCGGGCGGGCATCGACCGGCTGGACGAGGGCAGGGGGGTCGTCGTCACCGGCAATTGCAGCGGCGCCTATTTCGGCTTTCACCTGCTCTGCACCGATCCCCGGGTGCGGACCGCTGTGATCTCGAACCTCTATTGCTTCGATTGGGACCCCAATACGGATCTCAGCGCGGCCCTGAAGCCGAGCTTTCGGAGCCCGGCGACCTACGCTTCGTTGCTTCGTCAGAAGGGGACGTGGCAGCGTGCGCTGCGCGGAGAGGTGAAGGTTGGCGCCATCGCCTCGCGTCTCGTCTCCGTCGCCCTCGGCCGCATCGGCCAGATGGCGGCGAAGATTCTGCAACCCTTTCCCTCGGCGGCCAGCGTCGCGGGCCGCTGCGCCGCCTTCCGCAAGCGCGGGGCGCGTCTCTTGCTCATCTTCAGTGAAGGGGAAGCCGGGCTCGGCGAAGTCGCGATGCATCTCGGCCGCTCGCCCTCCAAGGTCGCGAAGCGCCTCGGCCACCCGGTGATCCTGATGCCCGATACAGATCACAACATGAGCACCGCAGGTGCTCAGGAGCGGATGAAACGGATCATCATCGACGCCATCTCATCGACGTGAATCAGAACCACGCGCGCAGACCGTGTGGTTCGAGACGCGCGGCGATCGCCTCGACATGGCGCAACAGGCCTGCCCGCACCGGCTCGTCAACGTTCCTCAGCCGTGACAATTCACGAACGAGCATCGCCTTTATTTTGACCGCCGGAAACTCGAGCGTCATTCGCAGGTGTCCCTGCGCTTCCTTTACGTTCGAGAACAGTTCCCATGTCGTCAAAACGGCCCAGAGAGGCATGTAGCCGAAGGGGGAGCGCGAGATGACCTGTTTCGTCTCGACACTCAATGTAGAGAAGACGGACGAAAGATAGCGCCAATCATTCAGTTGCGCGCCCGCCGCGCCGGTTCGTGCAAGCATACTGCTGATGCGCGGCTCGAAATCCCTGAAAAGGTGCACATGCTCCTCAAGATCCATGATGCGATAGCCGAGCCGAGAATCTCCAGCAAATCGTCCCGCCACGATCGCCCCGAACCGGTCCTTCGCCCGAGTCAGCAACTCTGCTGAAAACACGGCATGAGAGCTGAACGGCATGGTGAGATGCATATCTGTATAGTCAGGTTCGTATCCGTGATCTGCGAATGCGGCCACGCTTTCCGCAAATATCGCGCGACTGTCGAAGACTTCCGGCCCTGAGCCGTCCCAAGGACTTCCGAACTCGATCGGTTCCAGGTCAGCGAAGCTTCCCTGATGGATATCGTAGTCGGTGTAGAGGGATTTGAAGGCGAATCAGGGGAGTTCCGGGTGACGATCGATGATCCGATGAAGGTTCTCCACGCCGTCCGGGCGCCACATCGCCTTATGGGTCATCGGGCAAACGTACTCACCCTTGGCTTGGCCGAAGGCATACTCGAAGGCATCGGCCATGTTCGGTGACGGCAGATGGACCCTCGCATAGCGAAACCGATGATCGAGATGGGGCGCGAAATCCCGCCACCATCGCTCCATGGTCAGATCATCCGAACTTGTGTCCACCAGAACGTATTCGAAGTCGGGGCAGGTCTGATTGACCAGGCTGTAGAACAGACGGTCCAATAAGTGCGGCGCGTTCCGCGTCGGCGTAACGATCGACAAACGAGGGGAAGACATCGCACGAAGTCCAGGCGCGTCCGCGCGGGCAAAGCATGCTCCGGCCTCAGCGGGCGGAGATCATTTTCCCTACGATTTATCGATCTCGACTAAAACAAGCTCAAGATTGAAACTTTCGATCGGATTACAACTTTTGCTGTTTCCCATGGCCTACAGTGCCATGTCGTTTCGATATGAAGTGTCAGGTCGCATCGAGATTGACCACACAAAACAAAGCCCTGCCCGACTGATTTACAGTCGGGCAGGGCTGAGTTCGCCCGGCGTGCTACGTTACGAGCAGCCGGTGGTGCCGCCGCAGGTGTCGCACTTCAGGCATGTCCCGTTCCGGACGAGCGTGAAGTTCGCGCATTCCGGGCAAGCCTCGCCGACATAGCCCTTCATTTTCGCCTCGGCCCGGCGGTCCTCGACCGAGCGCGTCGGCGCGGCGAAGGGCAGGGTCTCGGCGATTTGGGCCATCTCGACGGGCTCAGCCTTCAGAGCCGTCGCACCCCGCACGGCGTGGACCGTGCCGGTGACCGGAGCCGGGGAGACGGCGAGCGTCTGGCCCGCCGGGCCGCCCTGGATCACGGTCAGGCGATCGGCCGAGCCGCGCAGCAGGCCGCGCGACACGATGGACGCCGCCGAGGTCGACTTCGGGCCCTCGCGGGTGGTGTCCCCCGCTTCGCCGCCGCCGAGCACGGTGTTGCCGATCTCGTTGGGGTTGACGTGCGCGAGGTCCGTGCGGCCGAGATACGAGATCGCCAGCTCACGGAACACGTAGTCCAGCAGCGAGGTCGCGTTCTTGATCGCGTCGTTCCCCTGCACGAAGCCCGAGGGCTCGAAGCGTGTGAAGGTGAAGGCCTCCACGAACTCTTCCAGCGGCACGCCGTACTGAAGGCCGAGCGAAATCGCGATGGCGAAGTTGTTCATCAAGCTGCGGAAGGCGGCGCCTTCCTTGTGCATGTCGATGAAGATCTCGCCGAGGCGACCGTCGTCGTACTCGCCGGTGCGGAGATAGACCTTGTGCCCGCCGACCACGGCCTTCTGGGTGTAGCCCTTCCGGCGGCCCGGGAGCTTCTCCCGCGAACGGATGCGCTCGACCCGCTCGATGACGCGCTCCACGATTCGCTCGGCCGCCGCCGCAGCCTTGGCCGCCGCCGGGGCCTGGACCAGAGCCTCGACCGCCTCGTCCGCATCCTCCTCCTCATCGGCGATGAGGGCCGAGTTGAGCGGCTGCGAGAGCTTCGAGCCGTCGCGGTAGAGGGCGTTCGCCTTCAAGGCGAGGCGCCAGGACAGCAGGTAGGCCGCCTTGCAATCCTCGACCGTGGCGTCGTTCGGCATATTGATGGTCTTGGAGATCGCCCCCGAAATGAAGGGCTGCGCCGCCGCCATCATGCGGATGTGGCTCTCGACCGAGAGGTACCGCTTGCCGATCCGCCCGCAGGGGTTGGCGCAATCGAACACCGCGTAATGCTCGGTCTTCAGGAACGGCGCGCCTTCCAGCGTCATCGCCCCGCAGACATGGGTGTTGGCGGCCTCGATCTCCTTCTTGGTGTAACCGAGGAAAGGCAGCAGCTCGAAGGTCGGGTCGCCAAGCTTCTCGGCCGGGACCTTGAGGTCCTTCGTCAGGAAGTCGTCACCGAGCGTCCAACGGTTGAACACGAACTTGATGTCGAAGGCCGACTTGAGACCCTTCTCCACCGCCGCGATCTTCTCGTCGGTGAAGCCCTTCGCACGCAGGCTCGCCGGATTGACCGCCGGAGCTTGACCCATCGAGCCGTGGCCCACGGCATAGGCCTCGATCTCGGCGATCTCGCTTTCGCGATAGCCCAGCGCCCGGAGGGCATCCGGCACCGCGCGGTTGATGATCTTGAAGTAGCCGCCACCCGCGAGCTTCTTGAACTTCACCAGGGCGAAGTCCGGCTCGATACCGGTGGTGTCGCAATCCATCACGAGGCCGATCGTGCCGGTGGGCGCGATGACGGTCGCCTGGGCATTGCGGTAGCCATGCTCCTCGCCGAGCGCCAGGGCGCGGTCCCACGCGGCGCGGGCGTGCTGGCCCAAATCGTCCTGCGGGATGTTGGCGTGATCCAGGGGGACCGGGGCGATTTGCAAGAACTCGTAACCGTCGGCCTCGCCGTGGGCGGCCCGGCGATGGTTGCGGATCACCCGCAGCATCGCGTCGGCATTTTCGTCATAGGCCGGGAAGGGGCCGAGTTCCGCCGCCATCTCGGCCGAGGTCGCGTAGGAGACGCCGGTCATGATGGCGGTGAGGGCACCGGCCAGGGCGCGGCCCTCATGCGAGTCGTAGGACAGGCCCATCGTCATCAGCAGACCGCCGATATTGGCGTAGCCGAGGCCGAGGGTGCGGTACCGGTAGGACAGCTCCGCGATCTCGCGGGACGGGAACTGCGCCATCAGCACCGAGATTTCGAGAACCACCGTCCAGAGGCGGTTGACGTGCTCATAGCCCACCACGTCGAAACGCTTCGCCTGACGGTCGTATAGGGTCAGTAGGTTCGTCGAGGCGAGGTTACAGGCGGTGTCGTCGAGGAACATGTACTCGGAGCACGGGTTCGAGGCCCGGATCCGGCCGCCCGACGGGCAGGTGTGCCAGTCGTTCATCGTGGTGTTGAAGTGCAGGCCCGGATCGGCCGAGGCCCAGGCTGCTTCGCCGATCTTCTCCCACAGGTCGCGCGCCTTCAGGGTCTTAGCGACCTTGCCGGTGACGCGAGCGGTGAGGTTCCACTCCTTGTCGGCCTCGACGGCGCGCAAGAAGTCGTCGGTCAGGGAGACCGAATTGTTGGAGTTCTGGCCGGCGACGGTGAGGTAGGCTTCGGAATCCCAGTCAGTGTCGTAGACGGGGAATTCGATCTTGGTGAAGCCCTGCTTGGCGAACTGGACGACGCGCTTGATGTAGGAATCCGGCACCATCGCCTTGCGGGCGGCCTTGATCTCACGCTTGAGCGCCGGGTTGCGCTCGGCATCGAAGCAGGCGTCGCCTTCGGCCTCGCACTGCGTGCAGGCCTTCATGACGGCGGTGAGGTGCTTGGAGACGACCTTCGAGCCGGTCACCAGGGCGGCGACCTTCTGCTCTTCCTTCACCTTCCAGTCGATGAAGGCCTCGATATCCGGGTGGTCGATATCGACGATCACCATCTTGGCCGCGCGGCGTGTCGTGCCGCCCGACTTGATCGCGCCCGCCGCGCGATCGCCGATCTTCAGGAAGGACATCAGTCCGGACGACTTGCCGCCGCCGCCGAGCTTCTCGTTCTCCGAGCGGAGCATCGAGAAATTCGAACCCGTGCCCGAGCCGTACTTGAAGAGGCGCGCTTCACGGACCCACAGGTCCATGATGCCGCCTTCGTTCACGAGGTCGTCCTGCACCGACTGGATGAAGCAGGCATGCGGCTGCGGGTGCTCGTAGGCGCTGCTGGAGCGCGTCAACTCACCGGTGCGGTAGTCGCAATAGAAGTGGCCCTGGCCCGGACCGTCGATGCCGTAGGCCCAATGCAGGCCGGTGTTGAACCATTGCGGCGAGTTCGGTGCCACCATCTGCCGGGCGAGCATGAAGCGCAGTTCGTCCATGAACGCGCTGGCATCCTCCTCCGACGAGAAGTAGCCGCCCTTCCAGCCCCAGTAGGTCCAGCAGCCCGCGAGACGGTCGAACACCTGCGTCGCGGAGGTTTCCGAGCCGAAGCGCTCCTCAACCGGAACCTCGGCGAGCGCCGCATCGTCCGGCACCGAGCGCCATAGGAAGGAGGGGACGTCGTTCTCCTCGATCTTCTTCAGCCGCGCGGGGACGCCCGCCTTGCGGAAATACTTCTGGGCCAGCACATCGCTCGCGACCTGGCTCCAGCTGTCCGGCACATCGATCCCATCGAGGCGGAACACGACCGACCCGTCCGGATTGCGGATCTCGCTCAGCGCCTTGCGAAACGCGATCTCCGCGTAAGGCGACTGCCCGGCCGTGGTGAAGCGACGTTCGAACCGCATAAGTCACACCTCTCCCGACGGGGCACAGGGCCCCGATCCCGCCACAAGCGGGGGCAGCGGTTCCGACCCGGCCCGCACTAGGCTCGGTTCGGTTCCGCAACGTTGATTTTAGAGACGGGGGCGGCCCACTGAACGCCGTGACCGAGGGGGCACCACCATGTCCAAGAGATTAACGCCGACCCGCCTTTCACGTCAACAAGTGGTGTGCGGGCGGAAGGTTTCCCGCTACATCTTGTGGTGTGAGGAAAAAGCCTGTGGATATCGGCGTCGATCCGCGTAAGTGTCCTTTGCACGTCGAGGATTCCCGCCGGGAAAATTTTGCGTCCACATGGGTCTGAGCCGGACCCGATTTTCGCAGCGGCCCTGGCGTGTCATCCATGCGACAGGTGGGCCCTTCGCATCGCAGCACTGGACTCGCGCGCGTTGCCTGCCCATAACCGCGTCCGACGCGCCTGCGGGCGCGGCCACGGACCGGATCGGGTGATGGCTCTCAAGGATACCCTGCTGCGCATCTTCACGTGGTGGAACGGGCAGACCGTCTCGGTCGCCGTCGATACCGCGCGCTCGGGAATCTTCGTCGGCGAGGACGAGCTAGGCAACAAGTACTACAAGGCGCAGGGCGCACTGATCGACCGTTCGGTCGGCAGCGAGCGACGCTGGGTGGTCTACAACGGCTATGCGGACGCTTCGAAGGTGCCGCCCGGCTGGCGCGGCTGGCTCTGCCATAACGTCGATGTAGCGCCGAGCGAGGAGCAGTACACGCCCAAGCCCTGGCAGAAGCCGCATGTCGAGAACCAGACCGGCACGGCCAACGCCTACCGGCCGCAGGGCTCGCAGCTTTCCTGGGGCTCCCGGCCGGCCGCGACGGGCGATTACGCCCCCTGGTCGCCGGAATAGGCCCTGCGCGGCGCCCTTTTGCCGCCACCGTTGCGGTGTTGAACCGGGCGCAACCCGCTTAGTCCCGACCGCCGAAAGGCAGACGCCTTGAGCCGCACCTCTTCCCGCACCGTTCGGGCGCTCTGCTTCGGCGCCGTCTGCCTCGCGGCCGTTCCGGCCATGGCCGACAAGATCAAGAACCCGACCGCGGTGTTCTCCGGCCTCGACAAGATCACCGGCCGCATCGTTTCGTTCGAGGTCGCAGTGGACGAAACCGTCCAGTTCGGCGCCCTGCAACTGACGCCTCGCGTTTGCTATTCGCGCCCGCCGACCGAGCCGGCCAAGACCACGGCCTTTCTCGAGGTCGATGAGGTCACCCTCGACAACAAGTATCGCCGGATCTTCACGGGCTGGATGTTCGCGTCGAGCCCTGGCCTGCACGCCATCGAGCATCCGATCTACGATGTGTGGCTGGTCGATTGTAAGGGCGGCAACGATGTGATCGCCGAGGCCAAGGAGCAGGAAGACGTCCCTGCCATGGCCGCCAAGCCCGAGAAGCCGGGCAAGCGCAAGGACGCGACCAAGACGGCCCAGCAGGTCAATTCGTCCGGGCAGGTGGATGTCGAGGCGCCGCGCGGCGTGCCGGTTCAACCGAAGCAGAAGCCCTCGCGCAAATTCTTCCCGTCGAACGAAGGTCCGGCCCCGGCCCCCGTGGCGCCGCCCCAGCCACAATCGATCTTCGACGCGATCTTCCGCTAGCCGGACTCGCTTCGGCGAGCGGGGATCACTCCTCGACAGGGTCGAGTGCCAGCAACACCTGTTCCCCCGTGACGGTCCCGTCGCAGGGCCAGATGTTCCAATCCGCCTCCGCATCGAGCGCGGTGGCGAGACGGCGCTTGTAGGCGTGGCGCGGAATCTCTTCGGCGCCGAACTGGGCGAGATGGTCGGTCACGAATTGCGTGTCGGCCAGCCGGTAGCCGCCGGTGCGAAGGCGGGCCATCAGGTGAACGAGCGCCACCTTGGATGCATCGCGGGCAAGGTGGAACATGCTCTCGCCGAAGAAGGCCGATCCGAGCGAGACGCCGTAGAGACCCCCGACGAGTCGGCGCGGTTCGCGGGCATAGACCTCGATCGTGTGGACGTAGCCATCATTGAACAGCGCGCCGTAGAGGTCGCGGATGCGCTGATTGATCCAGGTGCGCTCGCTATCGCGACGCGGCCCCGCGCAGCCCTCGATCACCCCCTGGAAATCGGTGTCCGAGCAGACCTCGAACACGTCAGATCGCACGGTCCTGGCGAGGCGCCGGGGAATGCGGAACCCGTCGATCGGCAGGATGCCCCGGGCGCGCGGCTCGACCCAGTAGAGGGTTGGATCGTCAGCATCCTCCGCCATCGGGAAGATCCCCGCGGCGTAGGCCCTCAGGAGGATTTCGGGCGTGATGTCGATGCGGGCGCCGTCATGCATGGCGATGACTGTCGCCCGCTCAAAGGGGAAAGGCCAGAGGGTCCTATGGCCGCTCCCGCTCAGGTCTTCAGGACGCCATTCGCCAGGGCCGTTTCGAGCCAATGGATGTCGTACAGTCCATTCTGCACGTCCTGATTGCGGACCAGGGCACGGAACAGCGGCAGTGTCGTATCGACACCGTCGATGACGAACTCATCGAGCGCACGGCGGAGGCGCATCAGGCACTCGTTACGGGTGCGCCCATGGACGATGAGCTTGCCGATCAGCGAGTCGTAATTCGGCGGGATCTTGTAGCCTTGGAACGCGGCGGAATCGACGCGAACCCCGAGGCCGCCCGGCGGATGATAATAGGTGATCTGCCCCGGCGAAGGACGGAAGGTCTCCGGATCCTCGGCATTGATGCGGCACTCGATGGCGTGGCCTTCGACCTTGATGTCGCTCTGCGCCACCGAAAGCGGCGCTCCCGCCGCAACCCGGATCTGCTCGTTCACGAGGTCGATGCCGGTGATCATCTCCGTCACCGGATGCTCCACCTGGATACGGGTGTTCATCTCGATGAAGTAGAAGCGGCCGTCCTCGTAGAGGAACTCCACCGTGCCCGCGCCGAGGTAGCTTAACTCCTTCATGGCGTTGGCGCAGATGCCGCCGATCTCGGCCCGCATCGCCTCATTGAGGGCGGGCGAACCGCCTTCTTCCCACACCTTCTGGTGACGACGCTGAAGCGAGCAGTCGCGCTCGGCGAGGTGGACGGCGCCGCCCTTGCCGTCACCCAGGACCTGAACCTCGATATGGCGCGGCTTCTCGAGATACTTTTCGAGATAGACGGCATCGTCACCGAAGGCGGCCTTGGCCTCCGACCGGGCCATGCCGATGGCCTGATCCAGATCGGCCTCGGTACGCGCGACCTTCATGCCACGCCCACCACCGCCGGAGGCGGCCTTCACCAGCACGGGATAGCCGATCTCGGCGGCGACGCGCTTGGCCTCGTCGCCCGTCTCAACCCCGCCCTCGGAACCGGGAACGCAGGGAATGCCGAGGCGGAGCGCCGTCCGCTTCGCCTCGATCTTATCGCCCATGATGCGGATGTGCTCCGCCTTGGGGCCGATGAAACCGATATCGTGGTGTGCCAGCACCTCGGCGAAGCGGGCATTCTCCGAGAGGAAGCCGTAGCCGGGGTGGACGGCATCCGCCCCGGTGATCTCGCAGGCGGCGATGATCGAGGGGATGTTGAGGTAGCTGTCCCGCGCGGCGGGCGGGCCGATGCAGACGCTCTCGTCGGCGAGGCGCACATGCATCGCGTCCGCGTCGGCGGTGGAATGCACCGCCACGGTGGCGATGCCGAGTTCCTTCGCCGCCCGCAGAATCCGCAGCGCGATCTCGCCCCGGTTGGCGATCAGGATCTTGTCGAACATGGCGGCTGCTTCCCGGGGCGTCAGGCGATGACGAGGAGCGCCTCGCCGAACTCGACCGGCTGGCCGTCTTCGACGAAGATCGCCGTCACGGTGCCGGCGCGGGTCGCAACGATCTCGTTAAAGGTCTTCATCGCCTCGATCAGGAGCAGCTTGTCGCCGACCTCGACTCGCGTGCCGACTTCGATGAACGGTCTCGCGTCGGGCGACGGACGCAGGTAGGCCGTGCCGACCATGGGGGAGGGCACGGTACCCGGATCGGTGCGGACGGGCTCGGCCGGGGCGAGGGCCGCCGGCATGTGAACCGGGGCGGGCGCCGCCGCGATCGGGGCGGGCGCCGCGACCTGGACGGAGACCGGCTCGATCCGGCGGGCGACCCGGATGCGCAGATCTCCCTTCTCGACCTCGATCTCGGAGAGACCCGTCTCCGTGACGAGGTGGGCGAGCTCGCGAACGAGCTCGGGATCGATGGAATCGTGCTTGGGCATCCGGCCTTCTTCGTCTGGCATCGGGTCCGATCGTCCGGCGGGCGGGGGCTCAGGCTCAACCGGGCGCCGGGAACACCGCGCTTCGCCGCGGGCCTTGTGGTCTTAGACGACCAGACAGCCCCGCGACAAGCCGCGATGAAATGGTGTTTCGTTCAGAGGTTCAGCAAGAGGCGTGGCCGCACTGCCGGACATCCGCGATGGTCTTGCGCATCGGCTCGACGCCGACCGCGCCGGGAATCACTTCGTCGCCCACGATGAAGGCGGGCGTCCCCGACAGGCCGAGCCGGTCGCCGAGGCCGCGATTCTCGGAAATCACCGCCTTCACCTCCGGGGACGACATGTCCTTCTGGAGCTTGGCGGTGTCGAGGCCCATCTGCTTGGCGACGTCGAGGGCCTTGGCGCCGTTCACGCGGCCCTTGGACTCGAGCAGCTTCTGGTGGAACTCGAAGAGCTTATCACCCTTCAGCTGCTGCGCCACGGCGACGGCCACTTGGCTCGCCTCCAGGGATTCCTGGCCGAGCACCGGGAAATCCTTGATGACGACCCGTAGCTTGGGATCCGACTTGATGAGCGTCTGCACGTCGCCGAGGGCCTTGCGGCAGTAGCCGCAATTGTAATCGAAGAACTCGACGAGGGTGACGTCGCCCTGCGGGTTACCCGCGACCACATCGTGCTTGCCGTTCACCAGCAGCTCGCGCGACTCCTTGAGGGCAGCGGCCTGGGCGAGGCGCTGCGTCTCGACCTGCCGCTTCTCGGCCTCGGCCATCGCATCCTGCAGAACCTCGGGGTTCTTGATCAGGTAATCCTTGATGATGCCCTCGATCGCCGAACGCTGTGCGTCGGTGAAGGGCGCGGCGGCATTCTGCGCCAGGGCCGTGGCTGAGGCGCCGAGGCTGAGCGCGAGAGCGAGGACGGGCAGGGGGCGGAAGAAAGACATGATTCCTCGCGAGACGCGGGCGTCGGACTGGCTGAGCCTATTGCCGCCGGGTTTGGCGTTTTCGCGGCGCGCGGTCAAATAGACCGATTGCGCCCAATGGGCACCCTGAGCAGACGGATCCTATGCCAAACCCCTCCCGCCGGTCCTCGCAGGTCGCGCCGTTCATGGTCATGGACGTCATGAGCGCCGCCGCGGCGCGGGAGCGTTCGGGCCTCGACGTGGTACATATGGAGGTCGGCCAGCCCTCGGCGGGGGCGCCCCGCCCGGTCATCGAGGCGACACGCAATGCGCTCACGCTCGGGCGCGTGCCCTATACCGAGGCTCTCGGCTTGCCGGCCCTGCGCGAGCGGATCGCGCAGGATTACCGGGGGCGGTACGGTGTCACGGTCGCGCCGGAGCAGGTCGTGGTGACGACAGGCTCCTCGGCCGGATTCCTTCTGGCTTTCATGGCGTTGTTCGATGCGGGCGACCGGGTGGGCGTGCCGCAGCCGGGCTATCCGGCCTATCGCAACATCCTCGCCTCGCTCGGCATCGAACCGGTGCCCATGGTGCTGCGCGAGCAGGACCGCTTCGCTCCAACGGCCGATCTGCTGCAATCCACCCACGAGATGGGAGCCCTGAACGGCGTCCTCGTGATGAGCCCGGCCAATCCGTCTGGCACGGTGATCGTGCCGGATGCCCTCGGCGATCTCTGCGCGCGCGCCCGCCGCCTCGGCCTGCCGCTGATCTCGGACGAGATCTATCATGGCCTCACCTACGGCGCGCCTGCCGCCACCGCGCTGGAGTTCGAGCCGGATGCGGTGATCATCAACTCCTTCTCCAAGTACCATTGCATGACCGGTTGGCGGATCGGGTGGATGGTCGTGCCGGAAGGGCTGGTGCGGGCCGTCGAGCGGCTGGCGCAGAACCTTTATATCTCCGCACCCTACCTCTCGCAGATCGGGGCACTCGCTGCCTTCGACGCGACCGAGGAGTTGGAGGCAGTGCGCGAAGGCTATGCGCGCAACCGCGCGATCCTGCTCGATGCGTTTCCCGGCCTCGGCCTGGGCAAGGTCCACCCGGCGGACGGCGCGTTCTACATCTATGCCGACGTGTCGAACCTTACGAACGATGCCGCGGGGTTCTGTCGGCGCATGCTCGATGAGGCCGGCATCGCCGCGACGCCCGGCCTCGATTTCGACCCCTCGGCGGGCGGCCACCACATCCGCTTCTCCTTCGCCGGATCGGAGAAGGATTGCCGGGATACGGTGGCCCGTCTCAGGACGTGGCTTCGCTGACCCGATTCAGTGCTGCGGGACCAGCGAGGTCACGGCTTCGTAGAGATCGGCGAAATGCTCGATCACGCGATCGGGCCCCAACTCGCTGACAGGCGTGTCTGTGTAGCCGAAGGTGACGGCGACGACGGGGATGCCCGCCGCCTTTGCCGTATCGATGTCGGTGCGGGAATCGCCCACCATCACGGCGCGCGCCGGATCGCCGCCCGCCTGAGCGATCGTATCGGTCAGGTGGCGGGGATCGGGCTTGTAGACCGGGAACGTGTCCCGGCCGCAGATCGCCGCGAAGCGATCGGCGATGCCGAGGATGTTCAGGAGCTTAACGGACTGCCCCTCGTACTTGTTGGTGCAGACGGCCAACGTGAAGCCCGCTTGGGCAAGCCGATCGAGCGACTCGACCACGCCATCGAACAGGTGGGAGGAATCGGCGAGGTGCTCGCCGTAATGGGTGATGAAGTCATCGAACAGCCTGTCGTGCTCGGCCGGTGCGAGGGCACGGCCCTCCGCCTCAAAACCGCGCTTGATCAAGGCTTTCGCCCCGGCCCCGATCAATTCGCGAGCCTGAGACAGGGGGAGTTCGGCCAGACCCTCGCGGGTCAGGAGCACGTTGAGCGTACCGATCAGGTCGCCCGCTGTTTCGGCGAGAGTGCCGTCGAGGTCGAAGACGGCGATGGGCGGGGCGACCATGTCGGAGATCCACTCGTTCGGAAAGTGGCGCTTGGCTACCGGCGACGCGGCGACCCGGCAAGGGTACGCGGCGAAGCAGCAGGCAATCCTGTTCCGCCATCCCTGCCTAAGACTCGCCTGAAACCTCCGCGAAAGCGGGGCCTCCCTTCAGCGGAAGTCCCATGCGCCCCATTCTGCCGACGCTCATCGTCTGCGGCCTGCTGCACGCTCTCCCGGCGGCGGCGACCTCTTACGAATTCGTGCCCGCCCCCCAGACCGACCTGAACCGCATGTACCGGATCGACAAGGTGACCGGCGAGGTCATCTCCTGTCAGTACGGCCTACAGGAATCCGGCGGCGGCATCGGTCAGACGGTGTGCTTCGGCGCGGGCGAGGGAGCAGGGCCGCAGGCGCCTTCCGAATACGGCCTCGTCGCGAGTCGCCACGGCCGCGAGGCGGGCGTGTTCCGCGTCAATTATCGCACCGGCGAGATGAGCATTTGCTTCGTGCTGGTGAAGAACCAACAGGTCGTCTGCACGCAGCAGTCGCGCCCAGGTGCCGAGGCTTCGGACAATGCACCGATTCCCGGCACCTCGGCCGGGCGGCCGGGAACGAGCGTCACCCCTTCACAGGGTGGGCGTCCGTGACCAGCCACGCGCCGCAGGCCCGTTCCGGTCTGGCATTCGGCGTGTTAGGGGCGCGGCGAGCATCCCTCAGGGCCAGCCCGACCATGTCCGTTTCGATCCCCGTTCAGCCCCGCCGGAGCGATCTGTGATGAGCGGTCCCGACCTCCGCCGCGCCGCCGCTGCCCGTGCGCTCGAACTGGTTCAGCCCGGCATGAAGCTTGGGCTCGGCACGGGTTCGACGGCTGCTGCCTTCGTGGATCTGCTCGGCGCGAAAGTCCGTGATGGGTTCGACATCGTCGGCGTGCCGACTTCGGAGGCGACGCGCATCCAGGCCGAAGGGCTTGGCATCCGCCTCGCCACCCTGGACGAGCAGCCTCAACTCGATCTCACGATCGATGGTGCGGACGAAGTCGATGACCAGTTGCGTCTGATCAAGGGCGGCGGTGCCGCTCTGCTGCGCGAAAAGATCGTCGCCTGCGCCAGCCGCCGCATGGTGGTGATCGCGGATGCCGCCAAGCACGTCGGCACTCTCGGTGCCTTCCCGCTGCCCATCGAGGTGAACCCGTTCGGCCTCGCCGCCACGCGCCTGGCCGTCGAGGCGGCCTTGTCCGCTTCGGGCTGCGAAGGCCCGGTGATCCTGCGCGAGAAGGATGGCCGTCCCGTCATGACCGATGGCGGTCACATGATTCTCGATGCCCGGCTCGGCCGCATTCCCGATCCCGAACGTCTCGGGGCTGCCCTCTGGTCCGTGCCCGGCGTGGTGGAGCATGGGTTGTTCCTCGGAATCGCCTCCGCCGCGATCCTCGCCGCCGATGTCGGCGGGAAAGCCCAAGTGACCGTCCTCGGCTCCCTCGCCTGAACCGATTCTCCAACCGACAGGACCTATCGATGTCCCGCCTTCTCGCCGCTCTGCTCGGCCTCGCGCTTGCGGCGCCCGTCACGCCGGTTCTCGCCCAGGTGAAGAAGCCTGCCCCGGCAGCCGCTCCCGCAACCGCTGCCCCGGCCGCGCCGACCTACAGCGCGAATCACCTCGCACTCGCCCGGGAGGTCATGCTCAGCTCCGGCATCGCCCGGTCGTTCGATTCGATCATACCATCCTTCGCGGATCAGATCCGCAAGCAGGCGATTACCCGGCCGGAGATCCAGAAGGACCTCGAAGAGGTTCTGATCGCGATCCAGCCGGAAATGGAGTTGCAGAAGCAGCGCCTGATCGACATCGCCGCGCGCACCTACGCCGCGAAGTTCAGCGAGGCCGAACTCACCGACATCGCCAACTTCTTCCGCTCGCCCGCAGGCAAGCGCTACGTCGAGATGCAGCCCGCGCTGCTCGATGAGATGGTCCGCGCGATGCAGGGTTGGACCGAGGAAGTCTCGGAATACATCATGGTCCGCGTCCGCGCGGAGATGGCCAAGCGCGGCCACGAACTCCAGTAAACCGACATGCAGGCGGCACGGCCGTTCTACGCCCTGGGCGGGGCGGCCCTGGCGCTATTGCCACTCGTGATGGTGCTGGCCAACCGGTCGAGCCCCGCCGTCGTGGCCATCGCCGCCCTGGCCTTCCTCGCCGGGCGGTGGCGAGAGCAGCGGGGTGACTTGCTGGCCCTGCTCGTCGCACAGTTGCGGACGCCGATGGGTTTGGCATCTGTGGCCTTTCTCGGTTGGTGCGTCGTCTCCATATCGTGGAGCCCCTTCCCGAGCTCTTCGCTCCGGATGCTCGGCGAGTTCCTCCCGACGCTGGTCGCCGCCTATCTCCTCGCGCGGCTCGCACCGGGGCGTCTGCCGGATTTCGCGCCGGGACTCGCGTGTTTCGCGATTTTCCTGGCGGGTCCGTTCATCGCGATCGACCTCGCTTTGGATCTTCCGGTGGAGCGGCTGTTCGGCAGCCGTGTCGCGGCCTTCGTGCACAACCGGCCCGCGATGATCCTCGATCTCGTGGCCGCCCCATTGGCTCTGCTGCTGTGGAGACGGGGTTCGCGGCTGGCTGCCCTGGCGATGCTCGCCTGTGCCGGGCTCGGCATCCTGAAGTCGATCAGCGGCGCGGCGGCGATGGGCCTGTTCGCCGGTCTCGCCATGGCTGGCTTGAGCCGGATTCTGCCGCGGCGGGGCGCCGTGGCCCTGGCGGGGCTAGGGCTCGGCCTCGCGGTCACGCTGGCGCCAATCGAGGGCGACCTCCTGTCGAAGGTGATGCCCGAGGCGGCGCATGCCCAGCTCACGCAATCCTCGTCGCGGGCGCGAGTCGCCATCGCCCGGAGCTTCGGCACGGCGGTGGCGCTCTCACCGTGGCGTGGCGCCGGGTTCGGCACCAGCGGGCGTTTCGCGGAGACGCCCGTCGCGGCCAGGATCGAGCCGGAAATGCGCATCCTGCTCGGCGTCGGCCATCCGCATAACAGCTTCCTTCAGGTCTGGGCCGAACTCGGCCTGCCCGGCGCTTTTCTTGCCGCCCTCGTGCTGATGCTGATGCTCTCCCGATTGAGCGTGCTACCGATCGCCGACCTTGCCGTTGGATTGGGCCTCGTGGCTTGCGCAGCAGCCATCGCCTTTGTGGAACACAACGCTTGGGCGGGCTGGTGGACGGCTGGGCTCGGTGCTGCCATCACCTGGGCGAGGGCCGCCCGCGCTCACACAGCTTCATCTACGACGGACCTGCCGACATGAGTTTCGACGTCGATCTCTTCGTCATCGGTGGCGGCTCCGGCGGTGTCCGGGCCGCGCGCATCGCCGCCGGTTACGGCGCCAAGGTGATGCTGGCCGAGGAATACCGTGTCGGCGGCACCTGCGTGATCCGCGGCTGCGTGCCGAAGAAGCTGATGGTCTATGCGGGCCGTTTCGCCGACGAATTCGAGGACGCTGCCGGGTTCGGCTGGACGGTGGAGAGGCCGCGCTTCAATTGGAGCGTGCTCAAAGCCCGGCGCGACGCCGAGGTCACGCGGCTGGAAAGCATCTACGACGCGAACCTGATGCGGGCGGGCGTCGAGATCGTGCCCGAGCGGGCGGTGATCGAGGATGAGAATACGGTCCGCCTCGTGAAGTCCGGCCGCCTCGTGCGTGCGCAACGCATCCTCGTGGCGGTGGGCGCCCATCCCGTGAAGGAGCCCGCCGTGCCGGGCGTCGAATTCGCCATCACCTCGAACGAGGTGTTCGAGTTGGAGAGCCTGCCGGAGCGGATTCTCGTCGTCGGCGGCGGATACATCGCGGTCGAATTCGCAGGCGTGTTCGCGGCCCTCGGGAGCCGCACCACCCTGCTGCACAGGGGCGACAAGCTCCTGCGAGGCTTCGATGACGAGGTGCGCGATGCCCTGGCCGATGCCTATGAGAAGCGTATGGACCTCCGCCTCGGTGCGACATTGTCGAAGATCGAGCGCCACGATGGCGGCCTCGCCGCCACCTTGAGCGACGGCAGCGTGATCGAGGCGGACCAGATCCTCCTCGCTACCGGCCGCAAGCCGAACATCGGTGGGCTCGGTCTCGATCGGGTCGGCATCGTGCCGGATGCCGCTGGCGCGATTCCCGTCGATGAATTTTCGCGGACCCAGGTGCCGTCCATCTATGCCGTGGGCGACGTGACGAACCGGGCAAACCTGACGCCGGTCGCGATCCGGGAGGGACACGCCTTCGCGGATACGGAATTCGGCGGCAAGCCGACGAGCGTCGATCATCACCTCATCCCCACCGCCGTGTTCTCGACACCCGAGATCGGGACGGTCGGGTTGTCCGAGGCGGCGGCTCGCCAGCAATGCGGGGAGATCGACGTCTATAAAGCGTCGTTCCGGCCGATGAAGGCGACGCTATCGGGACGTGACGAGCGGGTGATGATGAAGGTCATCGTCGAATGCGCGACGGATCGTGTGCTCGGCGTGCATCTCTTCGGGCAGGATGCGGGCGAGTTGATTCAGGCCGTCGGGATCGCCGTCACGATGGGGGCGACCAAGGCGGATTTCGACCGCACCATCGCGGTCCACCCCACCGCCGCCGAGGAACTCGTGACCATGCGGGTACCCGCCGTCACGAAGCATCCGGTCGGGGTCGGTTAGGCTCTCGTTCAGGGATAGCGACGGAAGCCGCACCGGTTGGGTCTCGACGCGCCCAATCGCTGAGCCATATCAGCCTCATGGGCAAGCACGGTTCTGGCGACGGAAAGCGCGATGACGCCCAAACGCGGCGTCAAGCGATCATAGACGGCCTTCTGGCCGATGCCTTACGGCCGGCTTTCACGTATCGCCTGCCGAGTCAGGA
The DNA here is from genome assembly GCF_049887755.1 of Methylobacterium sp. NFXW15. NCBI lineage: Bacteria > Pseudomonadati > Pseudomonadota > Alphaproteobacteria > Hyphomicrobiales > Methylobacteriaceae > Methylobacterium > Methylobacterium sp. NFXW15. The sequence goes on from NZ_JAGEKG010000002.1 coordinate 502,032, forward strand.
TGCGTTGCCCGCCGACATCAGGCGGGCAATCGACCAGCTATTGGCGAAGGCCGAGGCGCAGCGAAGCCGCTGCCTAACCTACGACGATCTGGAGGAGGCGCTGCCGCCGAGGGACGTCTCGGCGGAGGATCTGGAAGCGATCTTCTGGATTCTGGCCGAACACGGCATCGAGGTCGAGGACGGCGACCCCGGCCTTTAGGACGGCGACGCAACTCAGCCATTCGACACGCCGTGATGGTGTTCGGGCTCTCGCGATCCGATGTGAACTTCTCTATAAGCCCCCATCCGCGCGGTGGGCGCGGTCGCACGAACGAGGTGCGTGGAGAAAGATCATGGGCGAGCGCTGGACACCGACGACGTGGCGGAACCTGCCGATTCAGCAGGTGCCGGCCTATCCGGACGCTGCTGCCCTGGCTGCCGTCGAAGCGCAGATCGCGACGTTTCCGCCGCTGGTTTTTGCAGGAGAGGCGCGCAAGCTGAAGGCGGCTCTGGCACGCGTTTCGGCCGGTGAGGCCTTCCTGCTGCAGGGCGGCGATTGCGCCGAGAGCTTCGACGAGCACTCCGCAGACAACATCCGCGATTTCTTCCGCGTGTTCCTGCAGATGGCGATGGTGCTGACCTTCGCGGGCGGCTCGCCTGTGGTGAAGGTCGGCCGCATCGCCGGTCAGTTCGCGAAGCCGCGCTCGTCTCCGAACGAGACGCAGGGCGAGGTGTCGCTGCCGAGCTACCGGGGTGACATCGTCAACGGCATCGGCTTCACGGAAGAGGCCCGCGTACCGGACCCGCGCCGCCAGCTTGAGGCGTACCGCCAGTCGGCGGCCACGCTCAACCTGCTGCGCGCCTTCGCCACCGGCGGCTATGCCAATCTCGAGAACGCGCATCGCTGGATGCTCGGCTTCGTGAAGGATTCGCCGCAATCCTCGCGCTACCAGGATGTCGCCTCGCGCATGAGCGATGCGCTCGGCTTCATGCGCGCCATCGGCATCAATCCAGAGACCCACCAGGAGGTGCGGACTACCGATTTCTACACGAGCCACGAGGCGTTGCTGCTCGGCTACGAGCAGGCCCTGACCCGCGTCGATTCAACGAGCGGTGATTGGTACGCAACCTCGGGGCACATGCTGTGGATCGGCGACCGCACCCGGCAGCCGGACCACGCCCATGTGGAATACGCCCGCGGCATCAAGAACCCGATCGGGCTGAAGTGCGGGCCATCCATGACGGGCGAGGGGTTGATCAAGCTAATCGACGCCCTGAACCCCGAGAACGAGGCTGGCCGCCTCAGCCTCATCTGCCGCTTCGGCGCCGATAAGGTGGGTGAGCACCTGCCGAACCTCGTGCGGGCGGTGGAGCGGGAAGGGCGGTCGGTCGTGTGGGTGTGCGATCCGATGCACGGCAATACGATCTCGGCGGGCGGCTACAAGACCCGTCCGTTCGACCGGGTGATGCAGGAGATCGAAGGCTTCTTCGGCGTCCACCGGGCCGAGGGCACGATCGCGGGCGGCATCCATCTGGAGATGACGGGCAAGGACGTGACGGAGTGCACTGGCGGCGCCCGCGCACTGACGGCGGACGATCTGCGTGACCGCTACCACACCTACTGCGACCCGCGCCTCAACGCGGAGCAGGCGCTGGAAGTGGCCTTCCGCACGGCCGAATTGGTGAAGCGCGAGCGCGCCGACCTCGACACGCCGCGCCTCGACGCGGCTGAATAAGGCAAAAGGCCGGGTGATGAGCCCGGCCTTTCCTGTCTGGATTAGGCGATGGCCCTGGCCGCGCCGTTCCACCTCGTCAGGATGTTCGGCACCTCAGTGATCGGCACCGGGCGGCTGAACAGGTAGCCCTGCACCTCGTCGCAGCCTTCCGCCCGCAACCGGGCGAGTTGTGCTTCCGTCTCGACGCCCTCTGCTGTTGTCGTCATGCCGAGGCTGGCACCGAGGCTGATGACGGCGCGAACGATGAAGTCCGTGCCGTCCTCCTCGCACAGATCCCGGACGAAGGACTGATCGATCTTGATCTTGTCGAAGGGGAAGCTGCGCAGGTAGCTGAGCGACGAGTAACCCGTCCCGAAGTCGTCCATCGAGACGCGCACCCCGAGCCCCTTGAGGCTGTGCAGAATCGCGGTGGTGGTCCCCGGATTGGCCACCAGGACCGATTCGGTGATCTCCAGTTCGAGGCGTCGTCCCGGCAGGCCGGTGACACGCAGGGCATCGCGCACGGCGGAGACGAGGCTCGCGGAGGTAAATTGCACCGCCGAGACGTTCACGGCGATCTTCAATCCATCCGGCCAGCGCACAGCATCGGCACAGGCCTTGGCGAGCACCCATTCCCCGAGTGGGATGATGAGCCCCAATTCCTCCGCCAGGGGAATGAACTCGGCGGGTGAGATGAAGCCCCGAACCGGGTGCTTCCACCGCAACAGCGCCTCGAAGCTGCAAACACGCTCTGCACCGAGGCTGTAGATGGGCTGATAGTAGACCTCGAACGCCTCGGTCTCCAGGGCGTGACGCAGGTCGTTCTCAAGCACGCGGCGGGCCTGGAGCCGGGCATCCATGTCGGGCTCAAAATAACGGAACGAGCCGCGCGCCTCAGCCTTTGCACGGGCCAGGGCAACGTCGGCGTTCTTCAGGAGCTTGCCCGCGCTCGTGCCGTCACCCGGCGCAACGGTGATTCCCAGCGTGACGCCGACGCTGACGACATGGTTCGACAGAACGTAGGGCGCCTTGACCACGTCGATGATCCGGCGCGCCAGCACGGCCGCATCTTCGGGCCGCTCGACGGCACGCTGGACGACCACAAACTCGTCGGCGCCGATGCGCGCGACACAATCGATCTCGCGGACGCAGGCGCTCAGCCGGTTCGCGACGGCCACAAGCAATTCGTCGCCGACCGCGTGGCCGAACATGTCGTTGATCGGGCGGAAATCGTCGAGATCGATGGCGAAGAGGGCGAAGCCCTGTTCGCGGCCGGCCTGAGCGACGGCCGAGGTGATCTGCTGTTCCAGGGCCACGCGGTTGGGCAGGCCGGTCAATACGTCATGATGGGCGAGGAAGGCGATCCGCGCCTCCGCGTGGCGCCGTTCCGTCACGTCCTCATAGGTCGCTACGAATCCACCATCGGCGGTGTTCCGGCGCTCTATGGCGATGACCTTGCCGTTGGGCAGTTCGTCGATGACCGGGAAGGAGGTCGGTCCGTGTGATCCGTCGCGCTGTCCGCGGGCAACTTCGGTCAGCATGCGTCCCGCATCGGGCCCGGCGAAACTGACCGCCATCACTTGCTTCGCCGTCATCCCGGGTGCGACGGCGCCGACCGGCAATCCGTAGATTTGCGCGTAGCGGCGGTTCACCACCATGAGCCGGTCATTGGCATCGAACAGGCACAGGCCCTGGGACATGTTGTCCAGGGCCGCATCAAGGCGCAGGTTGGTCTCGCGAAGCTGGTCTTCCTGTTCCTTTACGACGCTGATGTCGCTGCACACGGCGATAAAGCCGCCTTCTTCGATTGCGCTGCGGCTCACGCGCAGCCATCGCCCGTTCGGCAAGCGGAATTCGCCGTCCTGCCAGAGTGCTTCGCGGAAAATGGCCTCTCTGGTCGCATCGCCCTGCGACTCGACTCCGTCGAAGAACTGAAGAGCAACCGGGTTCGCGAACGCGATCTGACCCGCCGCATCGATGACGATCACGCCTTCGCGCGAGCTTTGCAGCGCGTCCGTGAGCAAGCGCTCGGCCGAGCGGCGCTGACGCACCTCCCGTTCCATCATCACGCGAATGTTGTCCCGCATGGCTGCCATCGACCGCAGCAGGCTGCTCAATTCGTCCCGTCCATCTGTGGGGATTGAATCGTCGAGATGGCCCGCCGCGATCCGCTCGGCGGCGATCGAGGCCGAGACGATCGGTCCGCGAATACGCCGATGGAGAAGCCAGGCGATGAGGGCCGAACCGAAGATGGCCAGCGCCGCAGCCGCCATATTCAGCCGCAATTCGCTGTTCACCGCCATGCGCGCAGCCTGACGGAAGGTGAAGCCATCACCCGCCGTGTAATTTACCAGCATATCCAGCTGCGCGTCGACGATATCGGCCTGATGGTCGAGCGCATCCCACCTGTCCTGGCGAACCGTAGAGAGATCCCCGAAGCCACGGCGGATATCGTCCCAGGCTGCGACGCCGGCCTGCACCGCATGGGCCGCCCGCACGGCCCGATCGGACTGAGCGCGCTCGACGGCGATGGTCAGGTCTTCGGCGAGCGTGGTGTGCAATTCGACGATGGTGGCATCGAGCTTGGCGATGGCGGCTTTGTCGCTGGTCAGACCCTGGCGGGCGAAGACCGCACGCATCTTGGCAAAATCCGCCGCCGTCGCTCGTGCGTAATTGATAGACATCAGCGACTGATCGTACGTCTTACCGACGAGATCGCCGACGTGATCGATCGCGATGATGGCATAGATGCCGAGCGCTCCAGACAGGAGGCTCATGACGAAGAAGGCGATGAAGATCCTCGCCTTGATCGTGGCGACGAAGGTGCCGAGCGACAAAACCCGTCCGCGAACGGACGGCCTCGCCTTCGTCGGAATTACCGCCTCGGAATATTGCATCTCGCCGGGTCACCGCTCGGTCGTCGTGCACAGTCCTATGGGCTACATATTAAAGTGTGATTAGCTCAGCCTTTGTTTGATCTAGATAAGTGCCCCGCTGGCATCGCTTGTGCAGGTGGAACCGAACGATCGCTGCCAAGAGCATTGTGCATAAGCTTTTTCTCAACCTTGTCGGCGTACGACCTGCGAGAACTCGGGAGCCGACATGCTGAGCCTAGCAACAGCCAAGCAACGGAAGTCCCGTCTCGCCTTTTTGCTTCCCAGCCTCGCCGCTCTCGGCGCCGGGATGCTGGCAGGTGTTCCGGTTGTCGGGGGCCTTCAAGCCGCAGGCATCGTCGTGTCGCAGAAGGGGCGCATGTTCCATCCGGACTCGCTGTCCGTGACGAAAGGCGAGACGGTCATCATCGTGAACGATGACAGTGACCTGCTGCACCATGCCTACATCGAATCGCCGACGTTCAGCTTCGATTCCGGGGACCAGGATCCCGGGAGCCGCACGCCGGTCGTGTTCACCCAGCCGGGCATCTTCCAAGTGTTGTGCGGCATTCACCCGAAGATGAAGTTGACCGTTCGGGTCAACTGACCCCGTCAGCGGGCCGCCGAGCGCATGGGCGTACCGCCTGGGGCGCCGCCTTCGGGTGCCACCGGTTGATCCTCGCGCAGATCGGGGGAGGGGCCAAGGATGATGCGGGTCTGCGCATCGAGCCCATCTTCGACCTCCAAAGCCCGGCCGAAATCCCGGCGAAGGGAGATCGTCCGCCACGTGATCCGGCCATCGTCCTTCACGACCGCCACACGAAGTTTGCCCTGGCTGAAGATGGCCGCTTCCGCGGGCACCACGATGCCCGGCCTATCGCGCGGGATCTTCAACGTCACATCGGTGTGCATTCCGGAGCGGAGTACGCCGTCCGGGTTCGCCACGTCGACTTCGGTGGTCAGGGTGCGCGAGGCCGTCTGAAGCGCAACGGAGCTGCGCTCGACGGCGCCCGCGAAGAGACGGCCGGGGAGTTGCGGCACACGGATCGTCGCTTCGACGCCGGGTGACACGCCCTTCGTGAGGTTTTGCGGCACGTTCACGGCGATGCGCAGGGTGCTGTCTTGGTCTAAGGCGAGCAGCGGTGTGCCGCCATTGTCGGCACGGACCAGATCGCCGACATCGACATTGCGTGTCGTCACCACCCCGTCGAAGGGCGCGACGACGCGCTCATAGGCCGTGAGCGCCCGCAACCGCTCCACGGCCGCCTGCTGCGCTTTGATGTTGGCCGCCGCGACTTTCACCCCCGCCTCTGCGGCGGCAAGCGTTGCGGCCTCAGACAGAAGTCCAGCCTGCGACGTGTCGGCATTCTGGCGGGAGGCCCATCCCTGGTCGGCGAGCGTCGTCGTGCGGTTGTTGGTGAGGCTTGCGAGCGTGACGCTAGCCTTGGCCTGCTCGACGCGGGCGTCGGCCTGTAACCGCAGGGCTTCGAGTTGGCCGAGTTGCGCCTGAGCCTGCGCGAGTTGCTGATCGAGATCCGGAGCGGCAATCCGGATGAGCAGGTCGCCTGCCTTCACCCGCGAGCCGATATCGACATGCCGCTCGGCGATATAGCCGGTCGCCCGGGCCGCGATGGCGGCTGTGAGAAACGGGCGCGTCTCGCCCGGAAGGGTGAGATCGATCGGGCCATCGGCCCGCTCGGCCATGGCAGTTCGCACACGGGGGACGACGTGACGGATGTTCTCAAGCGTCCGGGTCGCCTCGATATCGCGCTGCCAATGCCCGTAGGCACCCCAGCCGACGAGGCCGATCGCGGCGAGTGCCACGAGAACGAAGGGCGCTTTTCCAGGCGGGGGCGGGGGCTCCGGCCTGTCGTCACGCGGTTCCATGCCAGGCTCGCTCCGGCCCGGCGAGGTCCCAGGCCTATGCAAGCTAGTGGCAGCGCTCCCGGAAGGCCAGGGCGCCGCCTCGCCGCAGCACATCTCAGCGGGGCAGAGCCCGCACGCTGCGCCGTGCGAGGCGTTTGTGCAGGTGGACCATCAGGGCGATCCCGAAAAGCGGCGTCACGAGATTGACGACCGGCACCACCATCATGCCCGCGAGGAGGCAACCCGCCAGCATCGTGCGCACCGCGTGGGCGCGGCGCATCTCGGCGGCGCCATCCACGTCACGGAATCGCGCGGCGGCCATCTCGAAATATTCACGCGACAGGAGATACGCGTTGGCGCCGAAGAAGGCTGCCACGCCGATCACCGGCACGAAAAAGATGACGAGCGCCGCGAGATTCACGAGGAGCGTGAGCCCGGCGAAGCGGAGGGCATAGAGCATCGACCGGCCGAAGGGCATGGCTTCGCCCGGCGGGTCCGCCGGAAAGTCGGTTCGTTCGACGATCTCGGCCGCCTCGTCGAGGAAGAAGCCCGCGACGACGATCGACACGGCGGGCAACAGGTAGATCAGCGCGACGAAGAGACCGAAACCCGCCAGATAGTAGGCGAGGCTGTCGAGGATCGGGTACTGCGCCGAGATATGATGGCTGGCCTGGAAGGCTTGGATCAGACGGGTGAGTCCGAGCCAGAGAAGCGCAAGGATCCCGACCGTGAGGCCAAGCGATTTCCAAAGGATACCGCGCAGGGCGGGCGACAGCGTCTGACGCAGAGCCGCGGAAGCGGAATCGAGAATCATCGGTTCTGGTCCGGCAAGGAACGAAACGGCTGGGTTGTGGGATCGCGCATGCGGCAGTGCAAGGGTGGGCCAGTGAGCAAGGCGACGGCAATGGCGAAGCAAACCCCTGCGACGGCCCATTCCCCCGACTACCGGCCTCCGCTCGCGAACATGCCCGAGGCGCCGGATGTGATCGTCATCGGCGCGGGCGCGGCAGGCATCGCCGCAGCGCGCAGTCTCGTCGCGGCCGGGCGGTCGATCGCCGTGCTTGAGGCACGAGACCGCGTCGGTGGCCGCGCTGTGACGGTGTCGCTACGGGGTCACCCGGTCGATCTCGGGGCGCACTGGCTCCATGCCGGGCCGATCAATCCCCTCGTCGCCCTAGGTCATCAGCGCGGCGAGCGCCTGCGCCGGGCGCCGCAGGAGATGCACGGTTGGATTTCAGGCAGGCCCGCCCGCCCTACGGAGTCCCGCGCCAGCGGTCGTGCCTTCGAGCGCGCCGATCAGGCCATGACGAGCAGTGCCGGACGGGAGGGCGAGGATCGCTCGGCCGCCAGCGTCCTGCCCCCTGGCCTCGGGCCCTGGGGGAAGCGAGTGGCGCAGGTCCATGGCCTCGTCTCGGGGCGACCGCTGGAGGAGGTCTCCCTCCATGATTTTCCGAGCATGGAATACGGCGATAACTTCTTCATCGCGGGCGGCTACGGCAACTACCTCGCCCGCCTCGCCGCCAACCTGCCGATCCGTTTGTCCGCCGCCGTCCGTCGCATCGACTGGTCGGGCGACGGGGTGAGGGTGGAGATCGAGGACGGCACGGAACTCCGCGCCAAGGCTGCCATCGTCACGATCCCGATGATGGTCCTGCGCGATGGCCCGGCCTTCTCGCCGCCGCTGCCGAACGCCGTTCGCGCCGCCATCGACGGCTTCGTCACCGGCATCTACGAACACGCCGTTCTGCACTGGCCATCGAGCCCATTCTCCGGGCACGACCGGCTCGCGAGCTTCTATGGCGGACGCCGATCGCCCGCCGGTCTTCTGACCCGGATCGACGGAACGCCGTTCCATTTCTACGAGCTCGATGTCCACGAGGCCGCTGCGATCGATGCGGCGGGAGGCGGTGTAGACCTCGTCCGGCGCCATGTCCGCGCGGTGCTGGCCGAACAGGTCGGGCGAGCGCGCATCCGCGATCTGACGATCCCTGCCGTGAGCGCGTGGCGGCACGATCCGCATGCGCGTGGGTCCTGGGCGGTGGTGCCACCAGGCCATGCCCCGGCGCGCCTGACACTTCGCGACGGCATCGGTAACAAGCTCTGGTTCGCCGGCGAGGCGCTGTCACGGGAGCAATGGGGCACGGTGGGTGGTGCCTATGAGCAGGGAATCCGCGCCGCCGAGGCGGTACGCGAAAGCCTCTCGCCCACGAAGAACGGGTGAGTTGCCTTGCCGGATGCGGCGCGGACGGGCATTCCCCCGCCGCAACCGCCTCCGGGGATGGCGATGAACTGGATCGAAGCCGTCGGATATCTCGGCACCGCGCTGACCATCGCGGCGACCGCGATGAGCACGATGATCCCGCTGCGGATCATCTCCCTCTGCGCGAGTTGCGTCGTCGTGACCTACGGTATCCTGATCGGGAGCATGCCCGTGGTGCTCACCGAGTGCATTCAGATCCCTTTCAACGCCTACCGGCTGTGGGAGATGGTGCGCCTGATCCGCCAGACGGAGATCGCCTCGTCGGGCGACCTGACGCATGAATGGCTGGCCCCGTTCGGCACCAAGCGCCGCTTCCGGGCAGGACAGACCGTGTTCCACGAGGGCGATGCGGCCGACGAACTGTTCTATGTCGAGAACGGCGTCTTCCTGATCCCCGAGGTCGGCATCGAGGTCGGGAAAGGCGGCATTGTCGGGGAGCTGGGCCTGCTCTCACCCGGCAATACCCGCACGGCGTCCCTCGTGTGCCTTCAGGCGGGGAGCGCGCTGCGCATCTCCTATTCCGAGGTAAAGCAGCTCTACTACCAGAACCCGGAATTCGGCTTTTACTTCCTGAAGCTTACGAGCGAGCGACTGTTTCAGAGCGCCAAGGGCGGCGAACGCATCGCCGCCGGAGACGCAATCTGAATGCGGTTCGGCTCAGAGCATGCTCGGTAGGATGCGGTCCGGTGGGCGGTGGCCGTCCATGAAGGTCCGAATGTTGATGATGACCTTCTCGCCCATATCCACGCGGCTTTCATGCGTGGCCGAACCCATATGCGGCAGCAGCACGACCTTGCCCTGGCGGGCAAGCTTCACGAGGCGTGGGCTCACCGCAGGCTCCTGTTCGAACACATCGAGGCCCGCTGCCGAGACGTCGCCCGCCTCGATGAGCCGGGCGAGAGCGTTCTCGTCGATCACCTCGCCACGGGCGGTGTTCACGACGATCGCTTCCGGCTTGAGCAGCTTCAGCCGCCGAGCCGAGAGCAGATGATAGGTCGCGGGCGTGTGCGGGCAGTTCACCGACACGATGTCGACACGGGCCAGCATCTGGTCGAGCGATTCCCAATAGGTCGCATCGAGGGCGCTCTCGATCGCCGCCGGAACGCGGCGGCGGTTGTGGTAGTGGACCTGCAAGCCGAAGGCGCGGGCACGCTTGGCCAGCGCCTGACCAATACGGCCCATGCCGACGATGCCGAGGCGCTTACCGGTGATGCGACGGCCCAGCATCCAGGTCGGCGACCAGCCGGTCGTCCAATCGTCGTCGGGAATGATCCGCGCGCCCTCGGCCACGCGGCGAGCGACGGCGAGAATCAGCGCCATTGTCATGTCCGCGGTGTCCTCGGTGAGGACACCCGGCGTGTTGGTGACGGTGATGCCGCGCTCGAGCGCGACGCCGACATCGATATGATCGACGCCGTTGCCGAAATTGGCGATGAGCCGGAGGTTCGGACCCGCCTGAGCAAGCAGGGCGGAATCGATCTCGTCCGTCACCGTCGGCACGAGCACATCGGCCTCGCGCAGGGCCGAAGCGAGGGCCTCACCGCCGAGAGGCGTATCGCTCTCATTGAGGCGGACGTCGAACAACTCTCGCATCCGCGTCTCGACGGCGTCCGGCAGACGCCGCGTCACCACCACGAGCGGCTTGCGCTTCGACACGTCTCACTCCCCCCGGCCTCAAGGCCGCAAGCATCCATTAACCGAGTTCGGCCACATAGGACCGGCTTTCGCCCCCCGGTTGCCGGCTGATGCCGGCCATGTTGGTCTGTCTAGCAGAGGCAGGGCGGAACACAATCGGAGCCCGGATCCGCCAATCGGAGATCCGGCCCGGACGTCATTCCCGGAGGGACGATGCGCCCGCTACGCCCGACTCTCATCGCCATCCTGTTCGGTGCCGCCGGGGCCTTTGCCGGTCCCGCTGCGGCTCAGGAAAGCGGTGTCGGCCCTGTCACCAAGCTTCCGCTGCCTCGCTACGCCAGCCTGAAGACGGACCGCGTGAATCTGCGCGAGGGTCCGTCGAAGGATCACCGCACCCTCTGGGTGTTCCAGCGGGCGGGGCTTCCGGTGGAAATCATCGGCGAGTTCGAAACGTGGCGGCGCATCCGCGACTCGGAAGGCACGGAGGGCTGGGTCCTGCACTCGCTCTTGTCCGGGCGCCGCACCGCCGTCGTCAATGCCGGGCCCGACAAGGACGGCGTCAAGGCGACGATCCCCCTACGGTCGAGCCCCGACGATTCGTCCGGAGACGCCGCGCGGCTTCAGACGGGGGTCATCGGCAATATCAAGAGTTGTACCGGCACGTGGTGCCGGATGATCGTCACGCTGCCATCCAAGCGTGATGTGGATGGCTATATCCGCCAGAACCGGCTGTGGGGCGTCTATCCCAACGAGAAGGTCGAATGACAAAAGGCCCGGCGCGAGCCGGGCCTTTTGCTGTCAACAACTTGTTTGCGACGAGTGCGGTCGCTCAACCCTGCGTACGGCGACCTGCCGGGCGGCTGCGACGCAGGCGAACGATGACCTCGACGCCAGCGATCTCCATGCCCTCAGGAGCCTCCGGCAGCGAATCGACCGTGATGCCGCAATCCGGCATGTCGATCACCGCGCCCTCTTCTTCGAGATAGAAGTGATGGTGCTCGCTCGGGTTGGTGTCGAAGTACGCTTTCGACCCGTCGAGGGCGAGTTGACGCAGCAGACCAGCCTCGGTGAACTGGTGAAGCGTGTTGTACACGGTGGCCAGCGAGACCGGCACCTTGGCCCGCATCGCTTCGTCGTACAGCATTTCCGCTGTCAGATGGCGGTCGCCACGCCCGAACAGCAGCCAGCCGAGCGACAGGCGCTGACGGGTCGGACGCAGACCGGCGCGGCGCAACCGCTCCCGCAGGTCCGACAGCGGGCAACCGCGACGGCCGGCACCGCTGGCCTCCGTGGGGAGGGCGGGCATGCGACCGCTTAGGACAGCCTGCAGTGGCACCATCTCTGACATTTCGGACTGAACGCTCGACAGGAGGGCTGACAATTACGTGACACTATAAGGAAGGCGGCCCTCCGTCGCAACCCGGCGCAGCTTGACCGGTCGACCCGCTTTGAACCCGCTCCCGACCGTGTTAACCCGCGACCGGGCGCGTCGGCGGTGGTCGCCGGCCTGTCGCTATCGAACGGGAATTGCTCCGCTTTCATGCCGCCTGACGCCGATACCGCGCAATCGCCGGCTCCGAGCCGTCGCTCGAGCTACTCCTACGAGGACCTGTTGGCCTGCGGACGCGGCGAACTGTTCGGCGCGGGCAACGCGCAGCTGCCTCTGCCGCCGATGCTGATGTTCGACCGCATCACCTCGATCGGGACCGAAGGCGGCGCCCATGGCAAGGGCCATGTCCTCGCCGAGTTCGATATCCGGCCGGACCTCTGGTTCTTCCCGTGCCACTTCCAGGGCGATCCCGTCATGCCGGGTTGCCTCGGCCTCGACGCGCTCTGGCAGTTGGTAGGCTTCCACCTCGGTTGGCTCGGTGCCGCCGGCCGCGGTCGCGCTCTCGGTGTCGGAGAAGTGAAGTTCGCCGATCAGGTGCTGCCGACCAACAAGAAGGTCGTGTACGGCATCGACATCAAGCGCGTCCGCCAGGGACGTCTCGTGCTCGGCATTGCCGATGGGTGGCTGGAAGCCGATGGCAACCGCATCTACGAGGCGAACGACCTGCGCGTCGCGCTTTTCCAGGCCTCGAACGCCTGATATCGGCTCCCGTTGAGAACCGTGATTGGGCCAAATTCGGCCCGGCACGGTCAAAGTTTCGGGTGGCGCGGGCAACGCCTGACGTTTCCGGCTGTTGAGATTGCACCGGCTACCCCTTAGCTGACCGCAACGCGGCGTGGGCAACCGACGTCGCGACGGAGGTTTGGTCTTTCCATGCGCCGCGTCGTCATCACCGGGATGGGCATCGTCTCGTCCATCGGCAACAACACGCAGGAGGTTCTGGCCTCTCTGCGCGAAGCCCGCTCGGGCATCACCCGTGCCGTCCCCTTCGCAGAGCACGGTTTCCGCTGCCAGGTTCAGGGCGCGCCGACGCTCGACCCCGAGACCGTGGTCGATCGGCGTGCCATGCGCTTTCACGGGGGCGGCACCGCCTGGAATCAGGTGGCGATGGAGCAGGCGATCCGCGATGCCGGGCTCGACGAGGGCGACGTTTCCAACGACCGCACCGGCATCATCATGGGCTCCGGCGGTCCTTCGACCCGGTCCATCGTTGAGGCGGCCGATATCGCTCGCAGCAAGGGCCCGAAGCGCGTCGGCCCCTTCGCGGTGCCCAAGGCCATGTCGTCCACCGCTTCGGCCACCCTGGCGACGTGGTTCAAGATCAAGGGCGTGAACTATTCGATCTCGTCCGCCTGCGCGACCTCGAACCATTGCATCGGCAATGCCGCCGAGATCATCCAGGGCGGCCGTCAGGACATCATCTTCGCGGGCGGCTGCGAGGAGCTGGACTGGACGCTCTCCGTCCTGTTCGATGCCATGGGCGCCATGTCCTCGAAGTATAACGACACGCCTGCTCGCGCCTCGCGCGCCTATGATGCGGGTCGGGACGGCTTCGTCATCGCGGGCGGTGCCGGTGTGCTGGTGCTGGAAGAGTACGAGCACGCCAAGGCGCGCGGTGCGCGCATCTACGGCGAGATCGCGGGCTACGGGGCGACGTCGGACGGCTACGACATGGTCGCGCCCTCTGGCGAAGGTGCCATCCGCTGCATGAAGCAGGCGATTGCCGGGCTGAAGGGTGCGCGGATCGACTACATCAACCCGCATGCCACCTCGACCCCCGTCGGCGACGACAAGGAGATCGAGGCGATTCGGGAAGTGTTCGGTCGGGGCGACGCATGCCCGCCCATCGCGGCCACCAAGTCGCTGACCGGGCATTCCTTGGGCGCGACAGGCGTTCAGGAAGCGATCTACAGCCTGCTGATGATGAATAACGGCTTCATCTGCGAGAGCGCGCATATCGATGAGATCGATCCCGCTTTCGCCGACATGCCGATCCTGCGCGCGCGCAAGGACGGCGCGAAGCTCGGCCACGTGCTGTCGAACTCCTTCGGGTTCGGTGGCACCAACGCCACGCTGGTCCTGAAGCATATCGACGCCTGAGCGAGGCGCTGTCCATTGGACAGCGCCGCGACGGGCGGGCTAAGGCAGACCTCGGTGCCGTCTTCTCCGTGAAGGCGGCCGACGGTAGTGAAGACGGGTTCGCATGACAGGTTTGATGGCAGGCCGGCGCGGCCTGATCATGGGCGTCGCCAATGATCACTCGATCGCCTGGGGCATCGCCAAGATGCTTCATGCCCAGGGCGCGCAGCTAGCCTTCACCTATCAGGGCGATGCCCTCGGCCGTCGTGTCGCTCCCCTTGCGGCCAAGCTCGACTCGGACGTGGTGCTGCCTTGCGACGTGGAGGACCTTGCCTCCGTCGATGCGACCTTCGCAGCCCTGGACGATCGCTTCGACGGAAAGCTCGATTTCGTGGTTCACGCCATCGGCTTTTCCGACAAGGCGCAGTTGAAGGGCCGCTACGTCGATGTGACGACGCGCGAGAACTTCGTGCGTACGATGACGATCTCGTGCTTCTCCTTCACCGAGATCGCCCAACGCGCGGCCAAGCGGATGAAGGCCGGTGGCTCGCTGCTGACGCTGACTTACGGCGGCTCGACCCGGGTCATGCCGAATTACAACGTGATGGGTGTGGCCAAGGCGGCGCTCGAAGCCTCGGTGCGATACCTCGCCACCGATCTCGGGCCGGACGGCATCCGTGTGAACGCTCTCTCGGCGGGACCGATGCGCACCCTCGCCGGGGCGGGCATTTCCGATGCACGCCTGATGTTCAATCACCAGCGTGCCCACGCCCCCCTGCGCCGGACCGTGACGTTGGAGGAGGTTGGCGGATCGGCGCTGTACCTGCTCTCGCCCCTCTCCGGCGGCGTGACCGGCGAGGTCCATTTTGTGGATTCGGGCTACAACATCATCTCGATGCCGCGCCCCGACGTGCTTCAGGCCCAGGACGAGGCGGGCGTCGTCGGCGACGCCTGAGCGGCGGCTCACTCCTCCGGAATACGGCCGGGCGGAATGGGTCCGGCCTCCACGCCGCGTGAGCGCCGCGCCGCGCGCTCGGCCCGTGCAGCGGCAATCTCGCGCTGCGACGGCGGCGCCGAGGGATAGTTCGACGCGAAGGGATTGGCCGGAGCCGCTTCCGGAGTGCCGCCGAACAGCCGGTCGAGAAAGTTGGACTCGGCCCGCGCGGGCAGGGCAGCGCCGCACATCGCCGCGAAAGCGATGACGGCGAGTAAGCGAGAGCGGTGCGGCATCGGCGGATCCTGCGATCTGAAGGCGAAACCGCATCTGAGGTCGCATTCGGGCGGATCGGTGGCCACGGAACCGCCCCGGCGCCCCAATGGTTCGCGCTCCGAAACCCTGTGAAAGAGTTCGGAGGCGTCATGACCGAAGTCACCTACCATATCGTCGAACACGACGGCGGCTACGCCTACAAGGTCGGCGACGTCTTCTCCGAGACCTTCCCGAGTCGCGAGGAGGCACTGCAGGCTGCTCAGGCCGCAGCCGCCGAGCAGCAAGTGCCGGGCTCGACCGAAGGCATCCGCTACCAGGATCAGGCGGGGCAGTGGCACGACGAGACGGCGCAGGGCAACGACCGCCCCGTCGCCAAAGTCGAGGATTAAGACCAGCCGGGGAGGGCGGGTCAGCCTGCCTCGCCTTCCCCCTTCATCTCGATTGTGCCGAGGGCATCAGCCAACCGCGCGGTGGCGCTGCCGGGCTTGAGCGGCCTCTGCTGGCTCTCATGTGGTGCCCAGCCCAGCAGCCAGACCAGTTCGAAACTGGCGCGAATGCGCCCGTCACGATCCGCAAAACGTTCGCTGTAGATCTGGGCGGCGCGTAGCAGGGTGGTCCGGCGCATGGGGTGACGACGGCGATCGGTGAGGGCATTCGTCATGCCCATGGCTCGTAGATCGCGCATCAGCGCGAAGGCATCCGCATAGCGCACCGTCAGCAAATCGGAATCGGCGACCGGGAGGGCAAAGCCCGCGCGCTGCAGCAAGCCCCCGGCCTCCCGGATCGCGACGAAGGGTGCGACACGCGGGCTCGCACCACCTTCGATTTCGGCCTCCGCCTGGGTAAGGCTCTGACGCAACTCGGTGAGTGTCGCCCCGCCGAGAAAGCAGCTCACAAAGAGGCCGTCCGGTCTCAGGGCGCGGCGAATCTGTACCAGAACCCCCGGCAGGTCGTTGACCGCATGGAGCGCGAGAAGCGACACGACGCAATCGAGGCTGGCGGCCCCGACCGGCAGAGCCTCGGCATCCGCTACCGCTCGGCCCATACCGGGTTCCGGCAGGGGTGAAAGGCGAAGCCGCACGGCTTCGGGGTAGCGGCGGGCCAAGACCGTCTCCGCTGCCGCAATGGGACTCGCGAGGTCGAGTACGGTCTGGAACTCGCGCAGCACAGCGCTCAACCGATCATCGAGATCCTCGGCGGCACGGGCAAAAAGAAAGTCCGCGAAGCCACCTGCTCGTGCGCGGGCGAGCCGGTGGCGGATTAAAGTGGTGTCGAAAAGCGGATGCGGCGTGCTCATCACGGGCTGAGATGGCGTATGAAGGGGCCAGATGCCACCCGCAAAGACGTGAAGTCGACTCAGCGACGGAAGGGGAACCAGACGTTGGCGTCCGTGTTCCTGCCGCGAGAGCCATCCGGCTTAAGTTTTCGAACGGGAGATTCTTGATGAAGCGCCTGATTCTCGGCACCGTCGTCGCCCTGTCCGCCCTCACCGCCGCTGGCGCGGCCGAGGCGAAGGGTTGCATCAAGGGTGCCATCGTCGGTGGCATCGCGGGCCATTACGCGGGCCACCATGGTCTGGCGGGCGCCGCCGCCGGCTGCGCGGTTGGCCGTATGCGGGCGAACGCCAAGGCGCGCGCCGCCGACCAGCAGGCGATCCGGCCTGCCGGCGTTCGCTGAGCATCCTCACCGATCATCGTAGCGGCGCCTTAAGGGGCGCCGCTGCCCTTTGGCGACGGGCAAGCGCCGCCACACTCGGCCTCGTCTATCCTCCGACCTGCGCAGGATGCGGTGCGGCCACCGCCGATGCCGGGGCCTTCTGCCCCGCCTGCTGGTCCGGCCTTCGGCTGATCGACGAGCCCCTTTGCGACCGCCTCGGCATTCCATTCGCCGTCGATCTTGGGATCGGACGGTTGTTCTCGCCTCAGGCCTTCGCCCAGCCGCCCGTCTTCGCCCGCTCGCGCGCAGTCGCGCTATACGACGATGTGGCGCGCGGCCTCGTCCATCGGCTGAAATATGAGGATCGGCACGATCTGGCCCGGCCCATGGCGCGCATGATGTCCGCCGCTGGGCGTGATCTGATTGCCGAGGCCGATTGCGTGGTGCCCGTCCCTTTGCACCACTGGCGGCTTTGGCGGCGGCGATTCAACCAAGCGGCATTGCTCGCGCGCCCCATCGCCAATTCAGCGGGGCTTCCGTTCCTGCCGCAAGCCCTGTCACGTCGGCGTCCGACGCGTACTCAGGTCGGCCTGAGCCGCGCGGCGCGGGCCGAGAATCTGGCGGGCGCCTTCCAGGTCCCGCCCGCGTTCCGGCACCTAGTCGCCGGCCGCCGGGTCCTGCTTGTGGACGATGTGCGAACGACGGGCGCCACCGGAAACGCCGCGGCCCGCGCGCTGATGCGCGCAGGTGCGAACTCGGTCGATCTCCTCACCTTCGCGCTGGTGGGCGAACCGGTCGGCTAAGCCGCGTCCTGCCGGCCGGGAGCTTTCTGGGTCACTGACAGGGTGAAGTCGAAGGCTTCCGCGATGCTCTCGTACCAGAGGGAGAGCGGCGTGGCCCGATCGAGATGCAAGGCGCCGTCAGCCTCCAACCCGTCCCGATGGAGCGATGCGCCCTGACCGGCAGCCAAGCGGATCATCGGTCCGTTGCGAGAGAAGCAGCGCACGTGAAGGTCGCTAACGCCTCGATTGCGCGCCGCCTGCGTGATGCGACGAAACAAGGCCGCGCCGAGCCCCATGCGTCGGAACGGGCGTTCCACCGCGAAAGCGGCCTCCGCTTCCGGCCCAACGAAGTAGCTCGATGAGCCGGGCCCGGCGGGCCGCAATTCTCCGAGGCCGCGAAGGGTGCCGTCGATGAAGGCGCCGAACATCACGCCACGTGCGGTCATCGCCTGCTCGGCATAGAGGCGAATGCCCGCCTCGCTGACCTGACCCATGAAGCGGTTCGCCCGGGTGTCCGGATCGAGCCGACAGAAATAGTCGAGAACGGCCTGCCGATCGCTCAACCAGAGGCGGCGGACCCAATGTTGTGTGTCTGATTGCCGAAGGTCGGCCATGAACGTCTCCGGTCTGCTGGCGCATCGGCGCCAAAGGATCCGGACGTTCCTCCCGAGAAGCCAAGCCATATGACAGACGCTGCCCTTTGTTGCAATGCAGCAATTTGGCGCTGACGGCGGCGGTGAGTCTGCCATTCTGGCGGGGCATGGAACGGTTCGGGCAAACCGTCGATCCCTCACACTTGATTCGATGCGGGGCCCCGCTGCACAGGTTCGGCACCTGCCCAGCCCCGCAGGGCGTAGAGAGTTCGAAGGATTGGCGTCGTGAATCAGACATCCGGGTCGGCACGCGGTCCGTCTCCCGACGCGATCCGCAGCGCCGTCTCACCGGGCTCCGTCCATGACCGATACGAGGCACTGATCGCCACCGGCGCCATCGAGCGTGATCCGGCGCAGGTCGCTGCCATCCGCAGCCTCGATGCGATCGCGCAGGAGCTTGGGCGGCGCAAGCGAGCGAGCAAGGGCAGTGCCCTCGGCTGGCTGTTCAAGCGCAAGGACGAGCCCGAGCAGGTGAGCGGCCTCTACGTCTGGGGCTCCGTCGGACGCGGCAAGACAATGCTGATGGACCTCTTCTACGAGGCGGCAGCAGGCAAGAAGCGTCGTGTCCACTTCCATGGCTTCCTGGCGGATGCCCACGAGCGCATCCACGCCTATCGTCAGGCGCTGAAGCGCGGCGAGGTTAAAGGCGACGATCCGATCGGCCCCGTCGCCGATGCCCTGGCCGACGAGGCGACGCTGCTCTGCTTCGATGAGTTCACCGTCACCGACATCGCCGACGCGATGATCCTGGGACGGCTGTTCAACCATCTGTTCCGCCGGGGTGTCACGGTGGTCGCGACCTCGAACGTCGAGCCGGACAGGCTCTACGAAGGCGGCCTGAACCGCGCCCTGTTCCTGCCCTTCATCGAGGTGCTGAAGGAGCACGTCACAGTGCTGCGGCTCGATTCGCGCACCGATTTCCGGTTGGAAAAGCTCGGGGGCGCCAAGGTCTGGCACGTTCCGGCCGACGATGCGGCCAAGTCTGCCCTGGACGCGGCCTTCAAGGGCCTGACCGGTCGGACCAGGGGCGCGGCAGGTTCGCTCACAGTGCATGGCCGTGAGGTGAAGGTGCCGCAGGAAGCCGGTGGCGTCGCCCGGTTCGGCTTCGACGATCTGTGCCGCCAGCCTCTCGGCGCATCGGACTACATGACGATCGCCCGGGCCTATCACACGGTGGTGCTCGACGGCATTCCCGTAATGCAGGAGGCCGAGCGCAACGAAGCCAAGCGCTTCATCACCCTGATCGATACCCTCTACGACCGCAACGTGAAGCTCGTCGCTTCAGCCGATGCCGAGGCGCAGGAGCTCTACACCGCGACGACGGGGCGGGAGGCCTTCGAGTTCGACCGCACCGTGTCCCGGCTGATCGAGATGCGTTCCGAGGAATACATCGCTAAGCCGCATGGTCGCGCAACCTCGGAGGCCAGCGGTTCGACCACGGGTCTTGCGGAGACCTAGCGCCTAGAACCCCCGGAACGCCATTGTCAGCGCGCCGATGGCGATGCCCCACAGCGCGAGCGTCGACCAGATGGCGCGGGTGCGTTCGTCACGGGCAAAGCGTTCGGCTCGCTTCGCATCACCGGTCCCGGTCTCGTCCAGGCGGATCAGCAGGCGCTTCATGCGCAGCGCGAGATCGGGAAAGTCGGCGATCACGTCGGACAGGGTCCGCAGGGCTTCGCCTCCGCTCTGAAGACGGCCGATCGGCCCCAGATTGTGGGCGATCCACGAGCGGACCACCGGCTCGGCCGTGGTCCACATGTCGAGCTTGGGATCGAGGGAGCGGGCGACGCCTTCCACGACGACCATGGTCTTTTGCAGCATCACCAGTTCGGTGCGCGTGCTCATGTCGAACAGGGCTGTGACGTCGAAGAGCAACGTCAGCACCTTGGCCATGGAGATCTCATCGGCCTTGCGCTGATGGATCGGCTCGCCGATGGCACGGATCGCCTGCGCGAAATCCTCGACCGAATGGTGCCCGGGCACGTAGCCCGCCTCGAAATGCACCCGGGCAACCCGCAGATAGTCGCGGGTGATGAACCCGAGCAGGATTTCCGCCAGGAAGCGGCGCTCGTTCGGCCCGAGGCGGCCCATGATACCGAAATCGACGGCGACTAGGCGACCCTGGTCATCAACGAACAGGTTTCCCTGGTGCATGTCGGCGTGGAAGAAGCCGTCACGGATCGCCTGCCGCAGAAAGCTCTGGATCACCGCCCGCCCGATGGCGCGGGGATCGTGGCCGGCCGCTACGAGGTCGGTCGGCCCGTGCAGCTTGATGCCGTCGATCCATTCCGAGGACAGGACATCCCGCGCCGTCAGCTCCCATTCGGGCCGGGGTACGCGGAAATCCTCGTCGCCCTTCGTGTTCTGGGCGAGTTCAGAGGCTGCTGCCGCTTCCAGCCGGAAATCCATTTCCATCAGGACGGAGCGGGCAAGGATCTCCACGACTTCGCGCGGCCGCAAGCGCTCAGCCTCCGGCGAGAAGGCGTGGACCACCCGCGCGACGAAGCGCATCACCTCGAGATCGCGCTTGAACCCGTCCCGCACGCCCGGCCGCATCACCTTCACCGCGAGCGTGCGGCGAGTGCCGTCGGCATCCTTTACCACGGCCCGGTGGACCTGCGCGATGGAGGCTGCTGCGATCGGCTCACTGAACGAGACGAACAGCGACGAGATCGGCTTCCCGAACGCGGCCTCGACCACGCGGATCGCCGTAGCTTGCGGGAAGGGCGGTACCCGGTCCTGAAGCTTCTCCAGGTCCCTGGCCGCGCGCATGCCGACGATGTCGGGCCGTGTCGCCAGGAATTGGCCGAACTTCACGTAAGACGGCCCGAGCCGTGTCATCGCAGCCGAGAGACGCGATGCGCCATCGCCGAGTCCCTTTCGCTCGATGGAGCGTCCGAGCTTCAGGGCGAGGCGTAGATGCGCGGGCATCTCGGACGGATCCGCGAAGGCGAGCGCGCCCTCGCGGGCGAGCACGAAGCCCACCCACGCCCCACGGACGAGGTTGATGGCGGCGCCGATCACGAGTGAAGCACCCTCAGGAGACTTTCCAGCCGGAATGGATCGCGACGATGCCGCCCGAGAGCGGCCGGTCGGTGACGTGGCGGAAGCCCGCCCGCTCGATCATGCCGGCGAAGGCGCCGCGGGTGGGGAACTTGCGGATCGATTCCACAAGGTAGCGATACGACTCGGCATCGCCCGCCACCCGCGCGCCGATGCGCGGAATGACGTGGAAGGAATAGGCCTCGTAGATCTTGTCGAGCAGCGGCACGTCCACCGCCGAGAATTCCAGGCACAGGAAGCGCCCGCCCGGCTTCAGCACCCGGCGCGCCTCTTCCAGGGCGAGATCGATGCGCGGCACGTTCCGGATGCCAAAGGCGATGGTGTAGGAATCGAAGGCCGAATCCGGCAGCGGCAAGCTCTCGGCATTGCCGGTCACGAACGCGATGCGATCGCCGTAGCGGCCCTCGGTCCGCTCGGCGCCGACCCGCAGCATCGATTCGTTAATGTCGAGCACGGTGACGTTCGTCGCCGGGCCACCCGCTTCGAGCACGCGGAAGGCGACGTCGCCCGTGCCACCCGCCACATCGAGATGAGCGTAGGGCCGGGTCTTCGACGGGCGCAGCATCGAGACGAGCTGCGCCTTCCAAGCCCGGTGCAGACCCGCCGACATCAGGTCGTTCATCAGGTCGTAGCGGCGCGCCACCGAATGGAACACGCTGTCGACGCGCCCCTGCTTTTCGCTGAGGGCCACGCGCTCGAAGCCGAAATCCGTCGTTTCGCGCCGCGAGCCTTCGTCCGACACCGTCATGCTGCTCCCGCCATTCGCGCCCGGACCGCCGAGCGATCCGGGCCTCTTAGCCGGAGTCCGGCCAAGCCGCCATGCGTCCCAGGGCGCGACCCTCAGGCCACGCGTGCCTTGAGGGCGCTGGCGATGGCCTCCGCCATGGCCTTCGTGCCAATCGGGCTGGTTCCCTCACCGGCGATGTCGGCGGTGCGGGCGCCCCCGGCCAGCGCATCGGTGATCGCCCCGTCGAGGGCGTCGGCGGCTTCGCCCAGTCCGAACGAGTAGCGCAGGCACATGGCGAGCGAGCCGATCATGGCGATCGGGTTCGCGCGATCCTGGCCCGCAATGTCGGGGGCCGAGCCGTGGACCGGCTCGTAGAGGGCGCGGCGCAGGCCCTTCTCATCCACGGCGCCGAGGGAGGCCGAGGGCAGCATGCCCAGCGAACCGGTGAGCATGGCCGCGATGTCCGAGAGCACGTCGCCGAACAGGTTGTCGGTCACCAGCACGTCGAACTGCTTCGGGCGGCGCACCAGCTGCATGGCGCAATTGTCGGCCAGCACATGCTCGAGTTCGATGTCCGCATAGTGCTCGGAATGGACGCGGGTGACGACCTCCTTCCAGAGAACGCCGGACTTCATCACGTTGTGCTTCTCGGCCGAAGCGACACGGCCCGACCGCTTGCCCGCGAGATCGAAGGCGACGTGCGCGATGCGCTCGATCTCACCCGTCGTGTAGACCTGCGTGTCGACAGCGCGCTTGCTTCCGTCCGGCAGGGTGGTGATCTCCTTCGGCTCGCCGAAATACACGCCGCCGGTCAGCTCGCGCACGATCATGATATCGAGCCCCTCGACCAGCTCGCGCTTCAGCGCGGAAGCTTCGGCCAGGGCCGGATAGCAGATCGCCGGACGCAGGTTCGCGAAGAGGTCGAGATCCTTGCGCAGGCGCAGCAAGCCGGCTTCCGGGCGATTCTCGTAGGCAACGCCAGCCCATTTCGGCCCGCCGACCGCGCCGAGCAGGATGGCGTCGGCATCCTTGGCGCGTTGAAGGGCGGCATCTGAGAGCGGGACGCCATGGGCGTCGATGGCGCAGCCGCCCACGAGGTCCGTCTCGGTCTCGAAGCTCGCGAGGCCGGTCTCCTTCAGCGCGTTCAGCACCACCTGAAGCCCACCCGCCACTTCCGGGCCGATGCCGTCACCGGGCAGGAGCAGAAGCTTGTAGGTGGCCATGGTCGGTCTCGCGAAAGTCGTGGGCTATGCGGCGGGGCCTTGAAGCCGGAGCCGGTGCACCCGCGCTTTAGTGCGGTCTCCGCCCGAGGGGAAGCGGCCCTTGAGTTTCGGATGCGCCGGATGTACCCCTTTCGGCCACGACGCGCGGCGGGTTCCGACCTCGACCTATGCGCGACCCTCGAGGAGAGACGAGCCTTGGCCAGAGCCGGCTCAGCGTTTGACGGTACCGGTGCCGCTTCCGCGGCCCTGCTGTCGCGCGCGCCCTCGGCCCCGCTCCTTCTCGACCTTCTGCTTACCCGCCCCTGAGGGCCGTCCGGGCATGCGCCTGGGCCCTTAGGGGATTATTCTCGCGACAACAGCCCATCCCGGGCACCACCCGCCTCCGGCCGCGAGCCCGGGCGGAGCGCGACAGGGTTCAAGAAGGCATTTCCATGAGCACGCAGACCTCCACTTCGACGACCGGCACCCGCGACCGCGTCCTGATCTTCGACACGACCCTGCGCGACGGCGAGCAATGCCCCGGCGCCACCATGACCTTCGATGAGAAGCTCGCCGTGGCCGAATTGCTCGACACGATGGGGGTCGACGTCATCGAGGCGGGTTTCCCGATCGCGTCCATCGGCGATTTCGAGGCGGTCTCCGAGATCGCCAAGCGCACCAAGCGCGCCACCATCGCGGGCCTCGCCCGGGCCATCACCGCCGACATCGCCCGCGCGGGCGAGGCCGTGCGCCATGCGCAGCGCGGGCGCATCCACACCTTCGTATCGACCTCGCCGATCCATCTCGCGCACCAGATGCGCAAGAGCCAGGACGAGGTGTTGGAGATCATCCTGAAGACCGTGGCCCAGGCCCGCGACCTCGTGGAGGATGTGGAATGGTCGGCCATGGACGCGACCCGGACGCCGATCGACTACCTGTGCCGGACAGTGGAGGCGGCGATCAAGGCGGGCGCCACCACGATCAACCTGCCCGACACGGTCGGTTACGCCACGCCCGCCGAGTACAAGGAAATGTTCCGTTCCGTTCGCGAGCGGGTGCCGAACTCGGACAAGGCGATCTTCTCGGTTCACTGCCACAACGACCTCGGCCTCGCGATCGCCAACTCGCTGGCGGGCATCGAGGGCGGTGCCCGGCAGGTGGAGTGCACCATCAACGGTATCGGCGAGCGCGCGGGTAACGCGGCGCTGGAAGAGATCGTCATGGCGATCCGCACCCGCGCCGATGTCATGCCCTACGAGACCGGCATCGAGTCGCAAATGCTGACCCGCGCCTCGAAGCTCGTGAGCCACGCCACGAATTTCCCGGTGCAGTTCAACAAGGCCATCGTCGGCCGCAACGCTTTCGCGCATGAGAGCGGCATCCACCAGGATGGCATGCTCAAGAACGCCGAGACCTACGAGATCATGACCCCGGCCTCGGTCGGCCTGACCAAGACCTCGCTCGTCATGGGCAAGCATTCCGGCCGGGCGGCCTTCCGTTCCAAGCTGGAGGATCTCGGCCTGCACCTGTCCGACAACCAGTTCCAGGACGCGTTCGAACGGTTCAAGGCGCTGGCCGACCGAAAAAAGCATGTCTACGACGAGGATATCGAGGCGTTGGTCGATGAGAACCTCGCCACCGCGCAGGATCGCATCCGTCTCGTCTCGCTGTCGGTCATCGCGGGCACACGCGGGCCGCAGCGTGCCACCCTGCGCATCCAGGACGAGTCCGGCTCGCGCATCGAAGAGGCGGACGGAAACGGCCCGGTGGACGCGGTCTTCAACGCGATCCGCGCGCTGGTCCCGCACGAAGCGCAACTCGACCTGTACGACGTCCATGCCGTGACAGGCGGCACCGACGCTCAGGCCGAGGTGACCGTGCGTCTGCGCGACGGCGACCGCAGCATCACGGCGCGCGGCGCCGATCCGGACACGCTCGTCGCGTCGGCGAAGGCCTATCTGTCTGCGCTGAACAAGCTCTCGGCCCAGGCCGTGAGGCTTCATGCACAGCATGCGGCGGCCGAGTGAGAAAAACTCCCTGCCGGGGGTAGACAGCCCCCGGCGGCATTGGTATCAGCCCACCACCGCGGACGGACTTGGTGGCCGGACGGGGCGATCGCAAAGCGATCGGGCGCATAGCTCAGTTGGTAGAGCAGCTGACTCTTAATCAGCGGGTCCTAGGTTCGAACCCTAGTGCGCCCACCAAAACATCTCAATCCTCACGATAACTTGCACGCACCGGGTCATTTCTTGGCCCGGCCTCTGCATGATTGTGGAGCACTCTGGATCGCAGAGTGCTGTAGGCGGCATTCTCATCGAAACCGAAGCGGTCGCGAGACTCAATTCGCTTACGCGGATCCGACGCGAGCGTCTTCGCCAGCCTCGGTGACTTGTGGCCGGGCGCCTGAATCGCGCATAAGGGCGTGATGAGTTCGGCGGGACGTCATAAGGCCTTTGGGCCCTGGACGGGGTGGTGGGCAACCGCCGCCCGCGCACTCGCGCTCGTCCTGGCCCTGGCAATTTCCCTGCCGACGGCGGGCATGGCCGAGGACCTCGCGTACCATCAGGGCCATCCTCGCAACGATGGGATCGAGATGGTCGTCGGGTCCAACCTGATGTCGGCCTCGTCCCAAAAGGCCGATCCAGGCGTCGCCTGCCACGTCCATTGCGGCTGCCACGCCGCCATGCCCCTGGACGGGTTGACGGCCGCGCCGCCGGTGACGCTCACCCGGCCGTGCTACGGCCAAGCCGAGGCGGCTCTCTCGTCGATCTTCCCCGACCGCCTGCCGCGCCCGCCGCGCGCCTGAGGTGATGCCGCGAAAGCGCGCGTCCTGAACCCGGGCCGAGTCCCGGGGATCGTATCCTCACGTCACCGCAACGGGACCGCCCTGGAAGCCGCCACGGCTCCGGCTCCCCGATGAGCAGGCATCATGCGCATTTTCCTGACTGCAGCCCTGGTGGCTGCCGGCGTCCTCGTGGGCGCTGCCGTTCCCGCCGTGTCCGACTTCGTCAGAGACGTGCTCGCCTCGGCCGGGTTGCCGCCGACCGCCCCGACCTTCGCCGCCGGTCCCGCAGCCATATCGCCCGAGGAGCCCCGCCACGACGAGGGCCACGGCCACGGCGAGCATGCGCATTCCGAGACCGAGGGCGAGGAGGGTCACGTCAAGATGACCGCCGAGCAGATCCAGGGCCAGGACATCAAGGTGGCCAAGGCCGAGGGCGGCCTGCTCTCCCGGCACATCCTCGTGCCCGGCACGATCACCACGGACGCCGACCGGATCGCCCGCGTGCCGGTTCGCGTGGTCGGCACGGTGTCCGAAATGCGCAAGCGCCTCGGTGACGACGTGCGGAAGGGGGACGTCGTCGCCGTCCTCGACAGCCGTGAGGTGGCGGATGCCAAGAGCGATTACCTCACCGCCATGGTCCAGTCGGATCTGCAGAAGGTGAACTTCGAGCGTCAGCAGCGCCTGCTCGCCTCCGCGGCGGCGTCCCAGGCGGCATACGACAACGCCAAGGCTACGTTTCAAGAGAACCAACTCCGGGTCGACCTCGCCCGACAGAAGCTCTCGGCGCTCGGTCTGAACGCTGCCGAAGTCGCTGCCGCGCAAAAGCGCGACGAGGCCACGCCCAACGCCTCGACGCTCCGCCAATACGAATTGCGGGCGCCCATCTCCGGCCGCATCGTCGAGCGCAAGGTCGATGTGGGCACCGCCGTCGGCAAGGAGGGCGACCCGGCCGACGTCTATACCGTGGCCGACCTTTCGACCGTCTGGATCGAGCTCGCGGTGCCGACCTCGGACCTCGACGAGGTACGCGAGGGGGCGCAAGTCATGGTCAATCGCGGCGGGCGCAGCGAGCGGGGCAAGGTCGTTTTCGTCAGCCCGCTCCTGAACGCCGAGACACGCTCGGCCCGGGTGGTGGTCTCGCTACCCAACAAGGACATGGCGTGGCGTCCGGGAACCTACGTCACGGCCGAGGTCGAGACCGAGACCGACCTAGTGCCCGTCCGGGTTGCCAAGGCGTCGCTCCAGACTGTCGAGGGCAAGCGCGTCGTCTTCGTACGCACCGGTGAGGGGTTCGAGAAGCGCGAGGTCGAGCTTGGACGTTCGGACGACGACGCCTTCGAAGTCGTCTCCGGTCTCAAGCCCGGAGAGGACATCGCCGTCGCCAACACCTTCCTCCTCAAGGCCGAGCTCGGAAAGAGCGAAGCCGACCACGGACACTGAGGAGCGCAGGTCATGATCTCGAAGATTCTCGACGTCTCCGTCCACCGGCGCTGGCTGGTGCTGCTCTTGTCGCTGCTCGCGGCGGCCTTCGGCGGCTACGCGGTGACCAAGCTGCCCATCGACGCCGTCCCGGACATCACCAACAACCAAGTGCAGATCAATACGACGGCGCCGTCGCTCTCACCCGTCGATATCGAGAAGCAAGTCACCTACCCGGTCGAAACCGCGCTCGCCGGCATCAAGGGGCTGGGATACACCCGCTCGCTATCGCGCAACGGCTTCTCTCAGGTGACAGCCGTCTTCGCAGAGAAGCTCGACATCTACTTCGCCCGCCAGCAGGTCGCAGAGCGGTTGTCCCAGGTGAGGCGCGACCTGCCGCCGGGCGCCGAGCCCGCCATGGGTCCGATCTCGACCGGGCTCGGCGAGATTTACATGTGGTCGATCCACTACGCGAAGCCGGGCGAGCGAAAGGTCTCGGCTGAGGGCAAGCCCGGCTGGCAACACGACGGCAGCTATTTGACGCCCGAGGGCCAGCGCCTGAGAACCGAGCTGGAGCAGACGGCTTACCTGCGGACCGTGCAGGACTGGATTATCCGGCCACAGATCCGGACCGTGCCGGGAGTGGCCGGGGTCGACGGCATCGGTGGCTTCGAGAAGCAGTACCATGTCCAGCCGGACCCCAATAAGCTCGCCTCCCTCGACCTGTCCTTCGCCGACGTCGCTCGCGCATTGGAGAGCAATAACGCCAACCAGGGCGCCCGCTACCTGGAGGATAACGGCGAGGGCTACGTCGTCCGCGCCGCCGGGCGCTTGGAGGACATGAACGACATCGGCGACGTGGTGGTCGCGACCCGCGGCGGCGTACCGGTGCGGATCAAGGACATTGCCGAGGTGCGCATCGGGCGCGACCTGCGCACCGGCTCGGGGAGCGAAGACGGGCAAGAGGTGGTCGTCGGCACCGCCCTGATGTTGATCGGCGAGAACAGCCGCACGGTGGCCGCCGCCGTCGACGCGCGGATGGACCAGATCCGAAAGAGCCTGCCGCCGGGCGTCGAGGTTCAGACCATCCTCGACCGGACGCGCCTCGTCGAAGCCACGGTG
The DNA here is from genome assembly GCF_049887755.1 of Methylobacterium sp. NFXW15. Lineage (NCBI taxonomy): Bacteria > Pseudomonadati > Pseudomonadota > Alphaproteobacteria > Hyphomicrobiales > Methylobacteriaceae > Methylobacterium > Methylobacterium sp. NFXW15. Next base: position 530,448 of record NZ_JAGEKG010000002.1, read on the forward strand.
AAGACGGTCGCCACAAACCTGTCCGAGGGCGCGGCCCTCGTCATCGTCATCCTGTTCCTGCTGCTCGGTAACATCCGGGCGGCCATCATCACGGCGCTCGTCATCCCGGTCGCCATGCTGATGACCATGACCGGCATGGTTGAGGCAAAGATCTCGGCGAACCTGATGAGCCTGGGCGCCCTCGACTTCGGGCTGATCGTCGATGGGGCGGTCATCATCACCGAGAACGCGCTGCGTCACCTCGCCGAGAGGCAGCACGAACTGGTGCGGACCCTCGACACCGAGGAACGTCTCCGGACCGTCCGAGCCTCGGCCGAGGAGATGATCAAGCCGTCGCTGTACGGGCAGGCGATCATCGTCCTGGTCTATGTGCCGCTCCTGACCTTCACGGGGGTCGAAGGCAAGATGTTCGAGCCGATGGCGCTGACGGTGATCATCGCGCTGGTCTCGGCCTTCGTGCTCTCGCTGACCTTCGTGCCAGCGCTCATCGCCATCGTCATCACCGGCAAGGTCACCGAGACGGACAACCTCATCATCCGGGCATTGAAGGCGGCCTATCAGCCGGTGCTTGGGGCGGCGGTGCGCGCTCCCTTTTTATTCATCGCGGCGGCTCTGCTGCTGCTCGTCGGGGCAGGTCTCCTGTTCACGCGGCTCGGGACGGAGTTCATCCCGCAACTCGATGAGAAGAGTATCGCACTCAACGCGACCCGCATCCCCTCGACCTCACTGAGCCAATCGCAGGCGATGCAGTTGAACGTCGAGAAGGCCGTCTCGAAGTTCCCCCAGGTGGCCTACGTCTTCTCGAAGACCGGTACGGCCGAGGTCGCCTCCGACCCGATGCCGCCGAACTCCTCCGACACCTTCGTGATGCTCAAGCCGCAGGAGGAGTGGCCCGACCCGAGCCTGTCCAAGGCCGATTTGCAGGAACAGATCGAGAAGGCGGTCGGAGCGCTTGCGGGCAACGTCTACGAGTTTTCGCAGCCGATCCAGCTCCGCTTCAACGAGCTCCTGGCCGGAACCCGCGGCGACTTGGCCGTGAAGGTATTCGGCGAGGAGTTCGAGCCGATGCTGAAGGCGGCCAACGCGGTTGCGGCGGTGCTCAAGGATATCGACGGCGCCGAGGACGTGAAGGTCGAGCAGACGGCGGGCCTCCCTTTTCTGGAGATCAAGATCAACAAGACAGAGGCGGCGCGCTACGGGCTCAGCACCGGGGCGATCCAAGAGGTCATCGGCGCGGCCATCGGCGGCAAGGAAGCCGGCGTCGTCTTCGAGGGCGACCGGCGATTCCCTATCGTCGTGCGCCTGACCGACAAGGTGAGGGAGGACCGTGAGGCGCTGGAAAATATTCCGGTGCCGTTGCCGCCCGGCCCGAACGGCAAGGCGAGCTCTGTCCTGCTCAAGCAGGTCGCGAGCTTCTCGGTGACCGAGGGGCCGAACCAGATCTCGCGTGAGAACGGCAAGCGCCGGGTCGTCGTCACCGCCAACGTTCGTGGCCGCGATATCGGCTCGCTCGTCGCGGAGGCGCAAGGAAAGGTCGGGAGCCAGGTGCAGTTGCCGTCGGGCTACTACGTGACCTGGGGCGGACAGTTTGAGAATCTCGCATCGGCCAAGCAGCGCCTCATGGTGGTGGTGCCGGTCTGTTTCTTTTTGATCTTCCTCCTGCTCTATTCGGCCCTCGGCTCGCCGCGTGACGCTCTCCTCGTCTTCAGTGCGGTCCCGCTGGCGCTGACCGGTGGCATCGTGGCCCTGTGGTTGCGCGGCATGCCGGTGTCGGTGCCGGCGGCGGTCGGCTTCATCGCGCTGTCCGGCGTGGCGGTCCTCAACGGGCTGGTGATGCTGACCTTCATCAAGCAACTCGTGGCGGAAGGCCGTCCGAAGCGGGAGGCGATTCTTGACGGCGCCATGACCCGGCTGCGGCCGGTAGCGATGACGGCGCTCGTCGCCTCGCTCGGCTTCGTTCCGATGGCCATCGCCACCGGGACCGGCGCCGAGATCCAGCGTCCGCTGGCCACCGTGGTTATCGGCGGCCTGATCAGCGCCACCTTGCTGACGCTAGTGGTCTTGCCGGCCCTCTACGCATGCTTCGGTCGGATCCAGTCGGCCGAGGCCGCGCCGCGGGCACATGAGCCGGAGCGACACCGTCTCAAGGCGACGGAATAGGATGATGCGCCCGGGCTCCCTCCGCCCGGTCGTTTGGCCGTCCTCACGCTCGTGCATCGATCCAGACGGAGGCGTCTGCCGTCGTGCGTCGCGGCAATACGTTCGAGAATGTGCAGCTTCTCAGCGATAGCTGGGACGCCGTGCCCGGCGCGGGGTTGGCCCATTGTTGCCGTTGCAACCGATGCACACACGCGGGTCCCAGGGCCGATCAACGCCGAGCGGCTTGACGCTCAACATATTGAGCGTCACCGAGCCGGTCTTGTCCGGCGCCGACCCCGCGAAATACCGTTCGATCGATGAAGCCGGACGCGCCTCGACCGTATCAGCACCACCTCTGGCTACCAGCATCGCGCTGCAAGCCAGAAGGCTGAGGGCGTTCCGTCGAGCCGTCATCCATCCCTTTCATTGCGCCGCGCCTTTTCGGCTAACGCGCCACGGAGGAATAGGGGCGTCGGTGGCTGAATTTGAGGCAGATCGAGGCTCATTCGCCGTGATGAGATCGCATGAACTTGCTCGGCGATTGGGAACAATGAGACCGATTCAATTCAGAATAGGCTTCAACGCCGGCACGCCGATGATCATTCGTGCGATGTTCGGTCGCTCCCGACACAGCGACTTCTCATTCTGCCTTTTCAGCTTTTCGAGACTGCGATGATGCGGCGCGACACCGTTCCGACCAGGACGAACCTGTCTCCCACCTGACAGAAGCCCAGCGGATCGCTCGCCTGTGAAAGGCCGGCGAGTTCGGGAGGCAACGGATGGAGGTAGACCTGCTGCGGAATCGTCGTGCCCGGCTCCAAGGCGAAGGTCATCCGCGTGACTGGTCGGACATGACGGCGCTCCGCCTGCGCGCGCAGGGCGTCCACTTGGGTCGGGTTGAGGGCGGGACCGGCGGCGCTGTCCGCCGTGTCGCGCGTGCGCAGTTCCTCGAGGGTCTTGGAGACATCACCCAGCACGTCGGGTGATTTCGCGACACCGCCGCCCGTTGGCGCCGGGGCGGGGTTTCCGGCGTCGCCCGGACGCATCGGAATGGAACGCACCGGCGGCGTGGTGGCATTCTGCTGTTGAGTGACCTGCGGAGCGCGACTACCGCGCGGCATGAATTGATACGCCATTGCGCCGACCGCCACGATCGCCGCAATGAGACTGAATAGAAGGAGATGTCGCATGGTGGCGGACCCGCGCTGAGTTGGGTCCGGGCGTCTAGCCTGTCGCACGCGCGAGAGGTAGCCCGGCCCCGACGAGGTCAGATCCGCAAGGTGAGAAACCAGACCAGACTAAAGGCCGCCGTCAGGAAGGCGGCAGAGGACACGAGCACGGCCACCTCTTCGCGGTGGCGCTGAACGAAGGTCTGAGAATAAGCAAGCATGACGATGACATCGACTGTGATCGGTTCATCCTCACGCCCGAACCTTGATCATTCGGAGGCAGACTGCGTCATCCACAGCGCCTGCGCGGCTAGTGTCGCCCTTCTGCCACAACCAGCGATAGCGGGGTCGCCATCGCTGGACCTGCTCGACGGTATCAAAACGCTCTTCGTTCCAAACAGACCGTCAGGCTTCGTGGCAGATCGATGTCAGGCCTGCCCGAGGCCTTTCTCGGCCCGGAAGACCGATTCCATTTCAAGGCGGAAGGCGATGGCGTGGTTGGACTCGTCGTACTCGACATCCGACCAACGAACGGGCTGGCCCGCCGCGACGGCGCCGCGCAGCTTGAGGCCATGGGCAAGGCCGATCGGCACCGCGCCGAGCTTCAAGGACGTCTCGGCAGGCACGACCTTGCCGTAGACGGTGTAGCCGCCTTCTCCATCCAGGGTTTCGCCGGCTTTCAAGCTGCGCTTGGAGATGGCGATGACATCCCCGCGCCAGTCGTTCGTAGATCCGGTCGGTTCACCGCGCGTCGCGATGCTGGCGACCGACGTCCCAAGTTCCAGCCCGATCAGGTGGTAGGGCTTGTACATCGCCGCATAGCGACCGGACTCATCGGTCTTCAGACCGTATTGCTGGAAGCAGTCGATGACGTATGGCGTCGGCGCCTCGAACACGGCGTAGACGCCCCAGCGCAGGTCGCGGAAGACAGGACGTCCATCGCGCTCGACGGACGAGATCACCTCGACCGTGCCCTTCCTCGGCAGGATGCCCCCGTCCGACACCGGACGCAGTAACGTCGGGAGATCATCGACGCCGCAGGCCGGAAAGGCGAGGCCGTCATCCGGCGGGCTGAGGTCACATCCATTGGCGACCGCCGCCATTTCCAGCGCGGACTTTGTGCCGTCGAGGAAAGAATTGAACATCTGCGGGTTGAAGTCGCCGCCCGCGACCTGAGCCTCGCTGAACCCGTAATGGCCCCACACCGTATCCGGCGTCGACTGGTGATAGACCGGCAGATACTTGGTGCCCTTGCCGGCGCAGACGACATCCAAGCCGATGCAGCGTGCCCAATCGACCAGTTCGGCGATGAGCGCGGGCTGGTCGCCGGAGGCCATGGAGTAGACGATTCCCGCTTGTGCAGCCCGGCGAGCGAGAAGCGGACCGGCAAGGGCATCCGCTTCGACATTGACCATGATGACGTGCTTGCGGTGCTCGCAGGCGGCCAGCACGTGGCGAATGCCGGCGGCGGGACTGCCGGTCGCGTCGATGATAATGTCGATGAATGGGCTTGCGATCATCGCTGCCGTGTCATCGGTGACGAACGTCCTCTGAGAGCGGGCCGCCTCCTCCAGCGAGCCGACCTGAAAGCGTTCGTCGCTCCACCCCACGCGGCGCATGGAGTCCTGCGCATGGGAGGGCGAGAGGTCAGAGACGCCGACGAGGTGGATGCCTGGCGTCCGCCACGCCTGCGACAGGAACATAGAGCCGAACTTTCCGGCGCCGATCAGTCCGACGCGGGCGGGCCTGCCATCGGCCGCACGCTGCTTGAGCTTGGCGTACATCGACATCGCGTTCCTCCACCGACGGGCCGGGATCGCGATGGGACCCCTGTTTTGTGTGGCTGCCGTTCGAGAAGTGGCTTGTAACGACGGGCATGGCTCGGGAGAATGCGGACCGGAGCAAGCTCGATGTGCGTGAATTCCAGGAAGCCGCGGTGACCGGACCCGACTTCGACTGGAATGATCTTCGCTCGTCCCTGGCCGTCGTTCGGGCGGGGCGCCTGACGGTCGCAGCGGTGCAGTTGGGAGTCGATCACTCGACACTCAGCCGTCGCATCACGTCCCTCGAAGGCGCCTTGCAGGTGCGCCTGTTCGACCGTTTGCCCAAAGGCTATGTCCTGACGGAAGCCGGGCTGAATTTGGTCGGCGAGGCGGAAAGGATCGAGGCGGTCGCGCTCAGGATCTCGTCCGACCTCATGGAGGCCAAGGCGCAGATGTCCGGTCCCGTCCGGGTCGCGACGCCGGAAGGTTTCGGCAGCTACGTGCTGGCGCGGCACCTCGACAAGATGGCCGAGCGGCATCCCGGCTTCACCCTCGAACTCATCGCCGATCCGAGCGTCGTCAGCTTAACTCGGCGTCAGGCCGACATCGCCGTCACGATGGAACGGCCGGAAGCGGGTCCGCTGCGGGCGCAGAAGCTGACCGATTACGAGTACGGCCTGTACGGGACGGATGACGCCATTGCCGCGCATGGCGCGGCGGGGGAGCTCGATCTCGATGCCATCAGGCTTATCGGCTACATCCCCGATCTGCTCCCGACCTCGTCGCACGACTACCTGAGCGAGGTCGGCCGGGTGCGGCAGGCCGACCTGCAGATGTCCAACATCATCACACAACTCTCCGCGACCTTGAGCGGCTATGGCCTCTGCATCCTGCCCTGCTTCATGGCCTCGCGGCACGCGGTCTTGCGGCGCATCCTGCCCCGGCAGGTGAGGTTCATTCGCTCGTACTGGCTCGTCACCCATGTGGATGCGCGCGCACCGGCCCGCACGCGGGCCATGGTCGCCTTCCTGCAGAATATCGTCCGTGCGAACCGGACCCTTTTTCTCCCGTCCGAAACCAATTGAACGAATTCGCGCTGAATCGGACGGATTCGGTCAAGCTTGCCATTGAGCGAGGAGCCCGACGCCCTCATCACGAGCCACGCTCAGGGAGGCCGTCCGGTCACGTCGATGTCGAAGGCGACAGAAGAAGGCGCTGAAGCTCTCCGTCTGCCGATCCCCTGCCACCGGTTCGATCCACCCCCGGATCGCCAGCGGTTGGGTCGCGCGTGGCAGGAGCACATCGCGCCGGTCTTCTCAGTGAGTTTCCAGGCGGAGACGGATCTTTCGATTCCGATCGCGATGGTCTCGTACCATCTCGGCGATCTATTGGTCGGGGATGTGATCGCACCCGCCCATACCCTCGATCGTACCGACGAGATGATCGAGCAACAGGGGCTCGACCATATCCTTCTCCAATTCTACCGGCGCGGGCAAAGCATCGTCGAAACCGCCACGGGCACGAACCACGTGCTCGAGACCCAATGCGTGGTCTTCGATTTGGCGCAGCCCGTCCACATCGTCGCTGCGCCCGTCGACGCAACCAATTTGGTGATTCCCCGCGCGCTCCTGGAGGATCAGGGCTGCAAGCTTGACGGATTGCACGGCCAAGCCTTCGACCATGACGGCGATCCGTTCGGACGCCTGCTCCACACCTTCCTGGCCAATTTGGTGGCCTGCGGCGATCTTCTTCACCAACACGAAGCGGCTTCGACCGCCCGCGCCATCGTACAACTCGCCGGCACCTACCTGCGCGGGCGCCATGCCGTCTTGGGCAATGCCAACCTCAATGCGAGCATCCGCGTCAGGCGCCTGATCGAGCAATCGCTACACGATCCAAACCTGACGCCCAGCGTGATCGCGGTCCGCAGCGGGATGTCGCGCTCGGCCCTGTACCGGTTGTTCGATGAGAGCGGCGGCGTCGTCGCCTACATCCGCGACCGCCGCTTGATGAGGGCGATGCGGATCCTCGTGCGCGGTTGCCCCGGGGACTCAAAGCGCGTGAAGAAGCTCGCCTACGAGGTCGGCTTTTCTGATGAGCGGATCTTCCAGCGCGCCTTTCGGCGGCGGTTCGGCTTTGTGCCGAGCGAGACGACCTCGCTCCGCTTCGGTGATAGCGGACGGGAGGAGGGTGTCTCGGTGCTCAGGACCTGGATCGATTCATTGTAGGCCCGTGCCTGAAGCGGAATAGCGCGTTCGCTGGGTGCGCGCGTCTCGCTCCGTGATGACGATGTGGCCCGCCTCATCCAGACTCGTCAACACGCGCAGAACGAGCGCGTGCTCCACACCAAAGGTGCGGGCGAAGGCGCGGCTGTCGCCGGGCAGGCCGAGAGCCTCGGCCGCCAACACTCCCGCTTCCAGCGGCGGGAGATCGGGATGAGCGGCCGAAATCCGTTCGAGGGCGGCGACGAATGCCGCCTCGTCGGGCGCCTCGCTCATGCCGCCGCGCGGGCCTGAAGGGTCACGAGCACCGATTTTGAGGTCGGCGTGTCGCTCTTCTCGCCATAGGTCGAGAGGGGTACGAGCACGTTCAGCTCCGGGTAGTATCCCGCGAGGGAGCCACGGGGCATGTCGAACGGTACGACGCGAAAATCCTCTGCCCGGCGGATTGTGCCATCGTCGTGGACGCCGACGATGTCGACGCGCTCGCCGAGCCGATCGCGGATCTCCGCCAAGTCATCGGGATGGGCGAAGACCACGCGACGTTCGCCATAGACGCCGCGGTAGCGGTCATCCAAGCCGTAAATCGTCGTGTTGTATTGATCGTGGCTGCGGAAGGTCTGCAACACGAAGGTCTCGTGCGTTTTCTTGGCGGCCTGGTGCTCCGTCTCGATGGGGAGGGAGGCCGCTGAAAAATTGGCACGCCCGGACGCGGTCTCGAAGACACGCTCGGCCGCAAGGTTGCGCAGCATGAAACCGCGAGGCTTCCGCACGCGGGTGTTGTAGCCGGTGAACCCTGAAATCGTGGCGGCGATGGCGTCTCGGATCCGGTCGTAATTCGCAGTGAAGCCCGCCCAATCGATGGAGGCGGAGCCCACCGTCGCCTGCGCCATCCCGGCGATGATGGCGATCTCCGAGCGCAGGTGTTTGGACGCCGGCTTGTTAATGCCGCCCGAGCCGTGGACCATGCTCATCGAATCCTCGACGGTCACGATCTGGATCTTGCCCTCAGCGTTCCGGTCGATCTCGGTGCGACCGAGGCAGGGCAGCAGGTAACCGACCGCGCCGGGCACGAGATGGGCGTGGTTGAGCTTCGTGGCGATATGCACGGTGAGGCGGCAGGACGCCAACGCCTTGGCGACAACCGGCGTATCCGGCGTCGCGCGCAGAAAGTTGCCCCCGAGGCCAATGAAGGCCTTCGAAGTCCCGTCCCGCATGGCGCGGATGGAGGCCAGAACGTTGTGCCCGTGCTCACGTGGCATCGGCAGCCCGAAATGCCGCTCCAGCGAATCGAGAAAGGCCGCGGGCGGGCGCTCGTTGATGCCCACCGTCCGGTCGCCCTGAACGTTGGAATGGCCGCGCACCGGGCAGAGGCCCGCGCCGGGTCGGCCGATATGGCCGCGCAGGAACAGGAGGTTGGCGATCTCCCGGATCGTCGCCACCGAATGGCGGTGCTGGGTGACGCCCATGGCCCAGGTCGCGATGACGCGCTGCGCTCCGAGATACACATCCGCCATTGCGGTGATCTCGCCGAGGGTCAGGCCCGACTGGTCGAGGATCGCCTCCCACGCTGTTGCCTCGACAACGGCGCGATAGGCGTCGAACCCGTCCGTGTGGTGCGCGAGGAAGGCCCGATCCAAGATGGAAGGACGCCCGGCCGCCAACGCCTCTCCGTCGCGCTCGAACACGATCTTGGCGATGCCCCGGAAGGCGGCCATGTCGCCGCCCGAACGCGGTTGGAGGTAATGGCTCGCGATGGGGCGGCTGGCGCCGCGCAGCATCTCGACGGTGTTCTGCGGATCGGCGAAACGCTCAAGGCCGCGCTCGCGCACTGGGTTCAGCACCACGACCTTGGCCCCGCGCTCGGCGGCCCGGCGCAGGTCGCCCAGCATGCGCGGATGGTTGGTGCCTGGGTTTTGACCAACGCAGAAGATCGCGTCCGCCTTCTCGAAATCTTCGAGGAGCACCGTCCCCTTACCGACGCCGATGGCCTCGCCGAGGGCGACGCCGCTGGCCTCGTGGCACATGTTCGAACAGTCGGGGAAGTTGTTCGTGCCGTAGGCGCGGGCGAACAACTGATAGAGGTAGGCCGCCTCGTTCGAGGCGCGGCCGGACGTGTAGAACTCGGCCTGGTTCGGGCTATCGAGGCTGCGCAGGGTCGCGCCGATTTCGGCGAAGGCGTCGTCCCAGCTGACGGGCAGATAGCGATCGCTCGCCGCGTCGTAGCGCATCGGGTGGGTGAGGCGACCCTGGCCTTCCAGGGCATAATCGCTCCAGCCCCGCAACTCGGTGAGAGTGTGCTTGGCGAAGAAGGACGGCGGCGTGCGCTTGTCGGTCGCTTCCCAGGAAACCGCCTTCACGCCGTTCTCGCAGAACTCGAACGACGAACCATGCTCGGGGTCGCCCCAGGCGCAACCGGGACAATCGAAGCCATCGGGCTGGTTGGCCTTCAGCAGGGCGCGCGCACCGGTGAGCGGTGCCCGGCTTCCGAGCAGGTGCTTGCCGCAGCTCTTCAGAGCGCCCCAGCCGCCTGCGGCCGAAGAACGCTTGGAAGACCCCTCAGACTGGGCCATGAACTGTCCTGAACTTGCTGACGCGAGCAGTCTCGCAAGCGCGAGATAAGCGTCTCCGCGCAGCGCTCACAATGGCGTGCGCGCGCAGGCCCCTCATGCACGTAGCACAGGCTAAGCCTCCACACTGTATAGTTTTTCTAAGGTGGTTCGCCCTAAAGCGTCGATCAGCCGACTGAACGATGACCCTGCATTAACCTAGCATTTACCAGTTCATGAGTAATTGAAGCGTCGCTGCGGCTCCGAGGCCTCGGAGCCGAACGGCAAGCGGCCCGATCCACCATAGGTGGCTCGGGCCGCGCCTCGTTTGGGTCACCGGCTTCCCGGCCCAGGGGCGAGCCCAGCGAGGGTGAACAGATCGACCGACAGCTTGGCACCGATGACGAACGCGTCGGGGATGTTCTTGCGGACGAAGGGAAACCGCGTCTAGTCTGGGTTGATGATGTACTGAAGGTTCGGCGTCAGACGGATCGCGGGGGTGATCTGGATGCCGTAATTGAGCTCCATCATCACCTGTTGCTTCGGGATTGACCGGAACACCCCAAGGCTGTTCTGCGCGAGCGTGATATTCGACAGAGCAAGTGGGCTGAATTTCTGCGTGTTGATGACGAGGCCAACCGTATCGAAGGGTCGCCCGGCGAAGGTGCCTGTTTGCAGGGCGCCGACTTCGAGGAAGTAGTCTTCGACCAGCCGTCCCGACGTCCCCGCCATGGCGACGCCGAACAGGGTCAAGCCCTGGATACCGCTCGGATCGGGCCGCCAGACCATTTGATCGAACCGGGCGTAGACACCGGAGCGTCCGAACCGGGTCTGTGCCGGGAGGCCCGTGAGCACCGCGGCCCGGCCGGTCACGTCACGCACCGGATCGGCATAGTCGGAGGCATCGTACCAGCCGCCAATGCCGTAATTGCGGGGGAGGACATCGTTCGCGAAGGTCGTCGAGTAGCCGAGCTCGAACGGCACGATCGCACCCGTCGCGCCCTTCAAGGAGAAATCCAGGCCGTTATCGCCGGGTTGCTGATGCAGCGGGTTCACCTCGTAGGCGCCGGCATGAAAGAAGATCTTGTCCGTCAGCCATGCCTTGGCATGCGCGCCCCAACTGGACACCGGCCAGAAGGTGAAGTTCGAAGTCTTGAAGACAAAGGTCGGATTTCCGCAGGCGGAATTCGATTGAAAATTGCAATAGATCGGTGAGTTCAGGAAGGCGATGTTGGCGACGAGGCGACCAACTTCGAAATCCAGGCGATTGTCTAACAGCTTCTGCTGATACGAGAACAGCGTCAGCCGGGTCGTCTGACCGCCACCGAAGATCTCCTGCACACTCGTGTTGTTGCCGATGAAATCGTTCGAGAGGCTTCGGCCGTGGCGGTTCGTCACCGCGATGTGAAACGATCCGCCATCGATCCCGGCGAGGCGCTGCAGGTCGCCGTCGATGCCGAAGAAGAGCTGGCCGGCATAAGCCGAACCCTGGCGCAGACCACCAACCGGGTTGATGGCACCCTGGCCCGTATAGTTTGCCAGCAGGCTCAGGCCGTTGCCGAGGTCGAAGGTCCCGGGCGGAAGGGTCGGCGGCGTGGCGGTTTGCCCGAGGGTATCGGCGGCACCCGCGGCGCTTTCGGCGCCGCTGATACCCTGACCGTCAGGCCGGGGAGGCGGTGGACGGGTGGCTTGCCGCCGCAGGATCGGCGCCACCGCCGTCCCGGGAACGGCCAAGCCGATGGCCGCATTTTGCGCCCACCCGGACTGCGGCATCGCTACAGCGAGCCCGAGCGCGATCGTGACGTGTGTCGCCAAACCTCGCATCGTGAATCCCCCTCCTCGTGTTCGTGTTGGTCGTCGGGCGCGATCGTTCGCCGGGCTCCGGTGGTTCTGGTGCTTCAGGCTGCTTGCTTCTTGAGGAGGCCCGCCAGCATGGCGGTGACGAGGGTGCCTGCGGCGAGCGCGAGGACGGCGCCGAGCGGGTTCGTCACGGCATTCGGGATCGGCAGAACGAACAAGCCGCCATGGGGCACCTTCAGGGTCACGCCCAGGGTGAGGGCCAGCGCCCCGGCCACGGCCGAGCCCGCGACGAGAGAGGGGATCACCCGCAGTGGATCGGCCGCCGCGAAGGGAATCGCCCCCTCGGTGATGAAGGCCGCGCCGAGCACCGCCGCAGCGCCGCCCGCCTCGCGCTCGGGCTTCGTGAACCGGGCCGGGAAGAGCCGCGTCGCCAGGGCGAGGCCGAGGGGAGGGGTCATGCCGCCGAGCATCACGGCGGCCATGGGCGCATCGACCCCGGAGGAGAGCAGGGCCGCCGCCGAGGCATAGGCCGCCTTGTTGATCGGGCCGCCCATATCGATGGCCATCATGCCGCCGAGGACCAGGCCGAGGACGAGGGCACTGGCTCCCTGCATGCCCTTCAGCCAGGCCGTCAGCGCCGACAGGACCGCCGCCACCGGCACGCCGACGACGTAGATCATGAGCAGGCCGGTGATGGTGGTGGCGAGCAACGGCAGGATCAGGACGGGCTTCAGCCCTTCGAGATTCTTGTGCAGCCGGATGTGCTGATTGAGGAAGCGCGCGGTGTAACCGGCGATGAAGCCCGCCGCGATGCCGCCGAGGAAGCCCGCCTGGAGGTTGGCGGCCAGCATGCCGCCGATCATGCCCGGCGCGATGCCGGGCCGGTCGGCGATCGAATAGGCGATGTAGCCCGCAAGCGCCGGAACGATGAGGGCGAAGGCCCCCTTGGCGCCGATCTGACCGAGGGCATAGCCGAGCGTCCCCTCATGCCCGGGCGCCATGGCGTCGATGCCGCCTACGGCGAAGGCGAGGGCAATGAGCAGGCCGCCCGCCACCACGAAAGGCAGCATGAACGACACACCGGTCATCAGGTGCTTGTAGGCGCCCGCCTTTTGCTCGGCCGTTTCCGCCTTATCGGCGGCGGCCTCGGTGGTCCCGCCCGCCGCCTGCATCTGCGCCTCGGCGAGGGCGGTGGCGATGAGGCCCTTCCCATCGCGGATCGCGGCTTTGGTGTTGGTGGCATAGAGGCGCTTACCGGCGAAGCGCGCCCGATCGACACCGGTATCGGCGGCGATCAGCACGATATCGGCCGCCGCGATCTCTGCGGCGGTGAGCGTATCACGCGCGCCCACAGACCCCTGCGTCTCGATACGGATCGAATGGCCCAGCGCGTCGGCTGCCGCCTGCAAGCCTTCCGCCGCCATGAAAGTGTGGGCGATGCCTGTGGGACAGGAGGTGATCGCGACAATGCGCTTCGTCCCAGCCGTCGCCATTGCCATCGGAGTGTCGACAAACCCCGAGAGGGCACGGTCGAGTACGGCGTTCACATCCGTGAGGACGTCCGCGATCGCCGCCCGCGCCCGGTGCAGCGCACCGAACCGGCCTTCCCCGAGATCGCCGGATCCGACCAGTAGTACCGCGCCCGCGTTGCGAATGGCTTCGTCGGGCAAGGGATTGCCGCCGGGCGCGCCGCGCAATTCCAGTGCAATCGGCTGGTTTCGCCGGTCGGCAGCCTTGCGGAGCGCTTCGAGGGCGAGAACGGCATGCGTGGAGAGGTCACCGCCTCCGACCACCGCCAGCAACTGAGCCATGGCTTCCTCCCTGTCTTGTTTGTTGTGTGGTGGGGTCAGTCGAGCATTCGGGTGCGAACGGCGCGCATCAGCGCCTCGACGGTCGCGCGCGGCGGCAGGTTCGCCCCCGCCTGGGTGAGCTTTCCAGCCGCGAAAGCCATGGCGAGCCGTGCGGTATCGTCGAGGCCGAGGCCGGCGCGGAGTGCCGCCACCAGACCCGCGACCAGGGCATCCCCGGCGCCGACCGTGCTCGCGACGTCGATGGCGGGCGGGTGGGCCAGCAAAGCACCCTCCGTCGTCAGGAACAGCGCTCCCTCCTCGCCGAGGGATACGACGACGGCGGGAATGCCCCTCCCGCGCAGGGCCAGGGCAGCCCCGTGGACGTCGCCGAGCGTCGGCAGATCACGCCCGGCCCATTCTTCCAGTTCGTGCCGGTTCGGTTTCACAGCGTCGGGCAGTGCGCTCGCCCCGGCCGAAAGAGCTGCCGCGAGGGGTGGCCCCGAGGCATCGAGGAGCACACGCGCACCCTGCGCCTTCAGACGGGCGGTGAGGTCTGCATAGGTCGAGGGCGGTAAGGCGCCGGGCAGGCTGCCGGCCAGAACCACCCAGGCCTCGCCGGACGAGACCTCATCGAGAGCGGCCAGAACCGGGTGAAGGTCGGCCTCGGTGACGGCAAGTCCGGGCAGGTTGATGTCGGTCGTGTCGCCTGTCCGCTTGTCGAGGAGCTTCAGGTTCGTCCGGGTCTCTCCGGGGACACGCGTAAAGCGGTCGGCGATGCCCTTGGCGTCCATCACCTGCACGAAGGACGCAGCGTTATCGGCCCCGAGAAGGCCGGTGGCGGTGACGGGCAGGCCCCAATCGGCGAGGCAGCAGGCGACGTTCACGCCCTTGCCGCCAGCATGGGAGCGCACGGCGCTCGCGCGGTGAACCGTGCCGGGCTCCAGCCCTTCGAGGACGACCGTCTGGTCGATCGCCGGGTTCAGCGTCAGGGTGACGATCGCGCTCACGCTGCGTCTCGCGCGCTGGCGGCAGGATCGAGGGCACGGACCGCGGCGGCATCCTCCTGCTCGCAGGCCTGACTCGCCAGCGCCCGCAACTCGCGGATGTCGGCGCCGCGAAGCCGCGCCTTCACGCCGGGGACATCGCGCGGCGTCATCGACAGTTCGTGGACCCCAAGCCCGGCGAGCAGGCAGGCGCCGTAGGGATCGCCCGCGATCCCGCCGCAGACGCCGACAAAGCGCTTGTGCCGGGCGGCGCCCTCGCAGGTCATGTGGATCAGCCGGAGCACCGCCGGGTGCAGAGAATCCGCTTCGGGAGCGAGTTCGGTGTTCTGCCGGTCGATGGCGAGCGCGTATTGCGTCAGGTCGTTCGTGCCGATCGAGAAGAAGTCGCAATAGCGGGCCAGCGCATCCGCCTGAATCGCGGCGGCGGGCACCTCGATCATGATACCGAGCGGCACGTAGGGCGCGCCGATCTCAGTCCGGATCGCCTCCGCGATGAAGCGCAGCCGCTGCACCTCAGGCACCGAGGTGATCATCGGCATCATGATGGAGAGAGGAGCGTGCTGTCCCGACGGCGCCGCCGGGTCGATATGGTCCCTGGCGGCCCGGTAGAGAGCGCGCAGTTGCGGCTCCATCAAATCCGGTCGCCGCAGCAATAGCCGCGCGCCGCGCACGCCGAGGAAAGGATTCTCTTCGTGCGGCAGGTGCAGATGCGCCACCTGCTTATCGCCGCCGATATCGAGGGTGCGCACGATCAGCGGGCGGCCGTCGAGGGCCTTCAGCATGCCCGAATACGTCTCGTACTGATCGTCCTCGGAGGGCGTGTCGCCGCGCTCCAGGAACAGGAACTCCGTGCGCATCAGGCCGACGCCCTCCGCGCCCTGATCGAGGGCAAAAGAGACCTGCTCGGGGTTGTTGACGTTGGCGCCGATGGCGATGTCATGCCCATCCCGGGTGCGGGCGGGGAGGGCACGTTCGCGGGCTTCGTCCTCGGCACGCTTTCGCTGGCGCTCACGCCACGCCTGAGCGGAAGCGATGTCGGCTTCGCTCGGGTCGAGGTAGAGGCGGCCGGTGCTGCCGTCGAGGATCGCCATCGACTGGTTCGGCAGCGCCAGCAATCCCGGCCCCCCCGCCACCGTAGCGGGAATGCCCAGGGTTCGCGCCAGGATCGCCGTATGAGAGGTCGGGCCGCCCTGAGCCGTCGCGAGGCCGATGACGCGCGAGGGTTCGAGCCCGGCCGTATCGGACGGCGCGAGATCCGTCGCGATCAGGATGCAGGGCTGGTCGGGCAGATCGTGGCCGCTCTTCAGAGCCGGATCGATCTGCGCCAGCACACGGCGGCCCACATCGCGCAGATCCGCCGCGCGGCCCGCCAGGACCGGATTGCCCAGTGCCGAGAGCTGACCGGCCAGACGGTCCACCGCCATGTGCCATGCGAAGGCGACCCCGTGTCCTTCCACCATGAGTTGGCAGGCGAGAGTGATCAGGTCGGTGTCGGCGATGAGTTCGGCCTGAGCCCGGAAGATCCCGGCATCGGCTTTCCCGAGGCGCCGCTCAGTGTCGTCGGCCAATGCCTTGAGTTGATCGCCCGTGGCGGCGAGCGCGTGATGGAGCCTGTCGGCACCGCTGGTCAGCGGCTCGGGCTGGTCGGGCACGCTCACCTCGGCGCTGGCGAGCACGTGAATCGGGCCGATGCTGATGCCGGGGCTGGCGCCGATCCCCGCAAACACCTTCGGGGAGTCTGACGGGTTCCACCCGGCGACGGGACCGGCTGCCTTGGCGGCCGCCTCGGCCGCGCGCTGCGCCGCCGCCTTCTCCCCCGTGCTGAGGCCGGTCACCGCCGCGCAGATCCGCGCCAGGGCGCCGGCCTCGTCATCGCCTTCCGCAGAGATCGTGACGTGATCGCCGCAATGCAGGCCGAGTTGGAGCAGGCCGATCAGGCTCTTGGCGTCTGCGACCTGGGATTCGTGGCGGACCTGAATGCGCGCCGAGCAGGTCTTGGCGACCTCCACCCAATGCGCGGCGGGTCGGGCATGCAGCCCGGTCGGGTAATCGACGGTCCAGTCGAAGCGCTGGCGCAGATCGGTCGCCGGGCCGGCTGCGCCGATAGTGGTATCCTGCGAAAGCGCGTCGGCGATCTCGGATTCACGGGCCGTGCTGCGCAGCTTGTCCAGCCGGGCCTCGTCCTGGATCAGACGGGTCAGCCGCCGCAGGACCGTGATGTGCGTATCGGATTGTGCCGCGATGGCGACGACGAGATGCGCCACCTGTCCATCGTGCCAGAGCACGCCCTCGGGCACCTGCAACACGGCGAGGCCGCTATGGCGGACGAGGTGGCGATCGTCGACCATGCCGTGCGGAATGACGACACCGTGGCCCAG
The DNA here is from genome assembly GCF_049887755.1 of Methylobacterium sp. NFXW15. Lineage (NCBI taxonomy): Bacteria > Pseudomonadati > Pseudomonadota > Alphaproteobacteria > Hyphomicrobiales > Methylobacteriaceae > Methylobacterium > Methylobacterium sp. NFXW15. The sequence continues at coordinate 547,259 of NZ_JAGEKG010000002.1, forward strand.
ATAGGTGTTCGACACCGCTTCGCGGCGTAGCATGCTCTCGCCGTAGGCTGCATCGATGCAGCCCGACGCAGCGAGAAGCTGCGCGGCTTCGCGGATCGCCTCTTCCTTTGTGGCCGGTGAGGCCGCGAGGCGCACGAGAATGCGCGGAGAGAATGTCGGCGTCGGCGCGAGCATGGCGTGCTCTCCTCCCGTCACGACTGGCGGATGGTTTGCCGCCTTGATCGTTGATCCATTGAAAACGTTTTCAGTGAACCTGTCAACGCTCTCCGGTGGCAGCAGGTTGGGGATGCGGTTGCGCAGGTCGGGGGTCAGTGGCAAACAGGCTGTAACGGCGCTGGAAACGTTTCCTGAGTGGTAACACGATGAAGGTGGGTATTCGTGACGTGGCCCGTGTGGCGGGCGTCTCGACGGCGACCGTGTCCCGCGCCCTCGGCCGTGGGCCGGTGAGCGAGGCGCTGCGCGAGCAAGTAGAGGCCGCAGTGCGCACCACCGGCTACCGGCCGAACCTCTCGGCCCGGCGGCTCCGCTCGCAGGCGACTCAGACGATCGGCCTGATCGTCGCGGATATCCGCAACCCATTCTTCACCGCGGTCAGCCGCGCCGTGGAGGATGCCGCCTTCGAGGCGGATATGCGGGTGATCCTCTGCAATACAGACGAGGATCAGGTGCGCGAGGCGATGTATCTACGCCTCATGGAAGAGGAGCGGGTGACGGGTGTCATCTTCGCTCCGACCCTCGCGACCACGAAGGCGTTGAGCGAGCACACGTTCGACTTCCCGGTCGTGCTGATAGACCGTTCCGGCCCGCCCGGCGCCTATGACAGCGTCGTCCTCGACAACATGAGCGCCTGCGCGACACTGGTCGATCATCTCGTGGCGCAGGGCCATGCGAGGATCGGCGGCCTGTTCGGCTCCACCAGTTCCACCGCCGCAGAGCGGCGCGCGGGCTATGAGGCGGCCATGCGGCGGCACGGGCTATCGCCACAGGTGCGCAGCGTCCCTCCGAACGCCGCCGCGGCCATGGCGGAGGTCACTCGCTGGCTCGGCGAGAAGGACAGGCCCCAGGCGCTTGTGGTCTCGAATGGTCTCATCCTGATGGGCGCGGTGCGGGCGGCCCGTGCCCTCAACCTGACCCTTCCGCGCGACCTTGCCCTCGCTGGTTTCGACAACGAGCCCTGGACCGAACTCGCCGAGCCTGGCTTCACCGTGATCGAGCAGCCGGTGGCCGAGATCGGGGCGCAGGCGATGCGGCTGCTGTTCGAGCGGATCGACCGGCCGGATCAGCCGGTGCGCAAGGTGGTTCTTAGCGGGGCTCTCGTTCAACGCGGTTCGACCCGGGCGGCGAAGGGCTGACCTCGTCCCGCACGATATCGAGGAAGTTCGCGATTAGCGGCTGCGCGTTCTCCCGCACCCACAGGGCGTGTACGTCGGCGCAAATCGGTTTCCCCTTGAGAGGACGATGCACGACGTCCTCGTGCGCGAGGCGCCCGACGAATTCTGGAATGAACGCGATCCCGAGCCCTGCCGCCACGAGACTCGTCAGCGATGTCGCCTCGACAGCCTGGTGCGTGATCTTGGGCTGAAAGCCTGCCTCGACGCAGCAGGTCCAGATGTCCTTCGCAAAGAGCGAGTCGGAGAGGCGGAAGAAGACGAAACGTTCTTCGCTCAGATCTGCGAGGGCAATGGAGGCCGCCTTGGCGAGGCGGTGACCTCTGGGAAGCACGAGGCTGACATTCTCCCGCCACGCCAATGCGGTGGCGAGGTCGGCCTCGTCCGGTGGGCTACGGAGAAAGCTGATATCGGTCTGGCCTGCTTTCAGCATCGCGATCTGCCGGTCTGGCGACATCTCGTGGATACGCAGATCGACATCCGGGTAAGCCTCCGAGAAGTCGCGGATCGCGCGTCCAAGGGGCCCGGCGAGCATGGAGCCAGTCAGCCCGACATTGACGATGCCCGCCCTACCAGCACCAATGGCGCGGGCCCGGTCGATGGCCTCGCCGGATTTGTCGAGGATGAATAGCGCTTGCGCATAGAAATCGTGGCCCGCCCGCGTCAGCGTCACGCGACGGGTCGTACGGTCGAAGAGGAGCGTGCCGACCTCCGCCTCGAGGTCGCGGATCTGCTGGCTGAGGGGCGGTTGCGCCACCCCCAGGCTCTCGGCAGCGGCCGTGAAGCTGAGATGCCGGGCGACCGCCACGAAGTAGCGCAGGTGCCGCATTTCCATTGCGCGAAACTCATATCTAAAAAGTATAATTTGAGATTTATCTGATATTTGACGTCTTAATCAACCGGAACCATGGTGCCGCAGGCGGCTCCGACGACTCATCGGGCTGCACGATAACACCAGTGACGGACGCGCTCTCCATCGTCGTCGCCGACGAGGGCAGGGGCTTGAACCGGATCACACGGTCACCCTGGGAGATTTGCGATGAAACGCTTCTTCTCGTCACTGTTCGGGCAGGTGGTCGCCGCCCTCATCCTCGGCGTCGTCCTCGGCGTGGTCTGGCCGAACTTCGCCATTGCTTTGAAGCCGCTCGGCGACGTGTTCATCAAGCTCATCAAGATGGCGATCGCACCGCTGGTCTTCGGCGTGGTGGTGCATGGGATCGTCGGCGCGGGAGACCTCAGGAAGGTCGGTCGCGTCGGGCTCAAGTCGCTGATCTATTTCGAGGCGGTGACGACCATCGCCCTCGTGCTGGGCTTGGTCCTCGCCTACGTCTTCGCGCCGGGTCACGGCATGAACGTCGATGTCTCGACCCTCGATGCCAAGGCGATCGCGAGCTACACGGATCGGGTCGGGCAGGTGACCGGCACCGTCGACTTCCTGATGAAGCTCGTGCCGACCACGGTGGTCGATGCCTTCGCAAAGGGCGACATCCTCCAGGTCCTGATCTTCGCGATCCTGTTCGGAGCCGGGCTGTCGCTGCTCGGCGAGCGCGGCAAGCCGCTGGCCGACAGCCTGGAGCGCATCACCGAAGTCCTGTTCAAGATCATCGGCTTCATCGTCCGGCTCGCCCCGCTGGGCGTCCTCGGCGCGGTGGCCTTCACGGTCGGCAAGTATGGGATCGGCTCGCTGAAGCAACTCGGGATGCTGGTCGTCCTGTTCTACGTGGGCGTCGCCTTCTTCGTCTTCGTCGTGCTCGGCACCATCATGCGCATGGCAGGGTTCAGCATCGTCAAGCTGCTGGCCTATCTCAGGGAAGAATTGCTGGTCGTGGCGGGCACCGCCTCGTCGGACAGCGTTCTGCCGCAGGTCATGCGCAAACTCGAGAAGCTCGGCATCAAGGATTCGACGGTCGGCCTCGTAATCCCGACGGGCTATTCCTTCAATCTCGACGCCTTTTCGCTCTACCTGACCCTGGCGACCGTCTTCATCGCCCAGGCCACCAATACCGATCTGTCCTTCGGACACCTCTTGTTGATCCTCGGCATCGCGCTTCTCACGTCGAAGGGCGCCCACGGTGTGCCGGGCTCGGCCATCGTCGTCCTCGCCGCGACCCTTTCGGCAGTGCCGGAAATCCCCGTGATCGGCCTCGTGCTGGTGCTGTCGATCGACTGGTTCGTCGGCATCGCCCGCGCGCTTGGAAACCTCATTGGCAATTGCGTGGCTACGGTGGTCATCGCCGCCTGGGAGGGAGACATCGACCGCGTCCAGGCCCGTCAGGTCCTCGACGGAAAGGTCACGACCGACACGGCCGACATCCTGGATGCACCGATCGCCGAACCTCGGACCGTCTGAGGGCGCCCACGCCCTCAGCCCCTGCCACAGACGGATCGTCGGAGACCCACCATGAACGCACCCATTTTCAACCCGCCGTGCGGCGGCCTCCCGCCCCAGACCTCGCTGATGACCGGCCGGGCGGTCTTCACAGAAGCTTACGCGGTCATCCCGCACGGCGTGATGAGCGACATCGTCACCAGCCTGCTGCCGGGCTGGGACCGGACACGCGTCTGGATCCTCGCCCGTCCGTTGACCGGCTTCGCGGAAACTTTCGCGCAGTACCTGATGGAGGTTGCTCCCGGTGGCGGCAGCGACGCTCCCGAGCACGATCCGCAAGCTCAAGGCGTCATCTTTGTCGTCGACGGCACGCTGAGCCTGACGCTCGAAGGCCGTTCGCATGCCCTACGTTCAGGCAGCTACGCCTATCTGCCGCCAAGTGCGTCATGGAGCCTGCGCAACCATGGTGAGGCGTCCGCGCGCTTTCATTGGGTGCGCAAGAGCTACGAGCCAGCGCCTGGTCTCGCCACCCCGGAGGCATTCGTGACTCACGTCTCGGAAGTCGATCCGGTTGGTATGGTCGGCACGGATGGGGCGTGGGCGACGACGCGCTTCGTCTCGCCGGACGATCTGCGTCACGACATGCACGTGAACATCGTGACGTTGCGTCCCGGCGCCTCGATCCCCTTCGAAGAGACCCACGTGATGGAGCACGGGCTGTTCGTGCTGGAGGGCAAGGCCGTGTACCGGCTGAACCGCGACTGGGTCGAGGTCGAAGCGGGCGACTTCATGTGGCTGCGCGCCTTCTGCCCGCAGGCCTGTTACGCGGGCGGTCCCGGCCCGTTCCGGTATCTGCTCTACAAGGACGTGAACCGGCACGCGCCGCTCAGCCCGCGACACCTGCGCGGTTAGGTGCGACGCAAAATCGGCTCCATTTTGCCGGTTCTGTTGCATGTTTCTGCCCTGGACCGGTCTCAGGTCCGGGGCGATTTGCATTAACGGTCGTGGCGTTCGCTGCGGCGCACCCAGGCGACGGCTGGTCGCGACCGCACCGGGCGGCTTTTTCACCGCCGGTTTCACCCCGAGTGTTTCGACAATGGATCGACTGACAATTGGCGGCCTTGCCGTCGCACGGGAGCTCCACGATTTCGTGGATCAGGAAGCCCTGCCTGGCACCGGCATTTCGTCCGAGGTGTTCTGGGGCGGGCTTGGCGCGATCGTCCGCGACCTGACGCCGAAGAATCGGGCGCTTCTTTCCAAGCGCGACGCGTTGCAGGCGCAGATCGACGCCTGGCACCGCGACCGCGCAGGCAAGCCGGTGGATCAGGCTGCCTACAAGGCATTCCTGACCGAGATCGGCTACCTGCTGCCTGCCCCCGGCTCGGTGAAGGTGAAGACCAGCAACGTCGATGACGAGATCGCCCGCATCGCCGGGCCGCAGCTCGTCGTGCCGATTTCGAACGCCCGCTACGCCTTGAACGCAGCCAATGCCCGCTGGGGCTCGCTCTACGATGCGCTCTACGGCACCGATGCTGTGTCCGAGGAGGGCGGCGCCGTCCGCAGCGGTGGCTATAACCGCACCCGCGGCGCCCGCGTCGTCACCCGCGCCCGCTCCTATCTCGACCGCTTCGTACCGCTGGCCGGCGGCCGCCACGCTGACGTCGTGACCTATGCCGTGGAAGACGGTGTGCTCGTCGGCAACATGAACACTGGCGAGACGGTGCCGCTGGCGCGTCCGGAACTGTTCGCGGGCTATCGCGGCCGGGCGAGCATGCCCTCGGCCCTGCTGCTGCGTCATCACGGGCTCCATGTCGAAGTCGTCATCGACCGTACCCACCGGATCGGCCGGTTCGACGCCTCCGGCGTTGCCGATATCCTGCTCGAATCGGCCATCTCGACGATCATGGATCTCGAAGATTCGGTCGCCACGGTGGACGCCCAGGACAAGGTCGTCGTCTACCGGAATTGGCTCGGCCTGATGAACGGTACGCTTTCGGCGACCTTCGAGAAGGACGGCCGCAAGCAGGAGCGCCGCCTGAACCCGGACCGGCACTACATCGCGCCTCACGGCGGCGAGGTGGTCGTTCCCGGCCGCTCGCTGATGCTGGTGCGCAATGTCGGCCACCACATGGACACCGACGCGGTGCTCGATGCGGACGGCAACGAGATTCCCGAGGGAATGCTCGACGCCGCCATGACGGCGATGATCGCGATCCACGATCTGAAGGGCGATTCCGGGCTGCGCAACAGCCGCGAGGGCTCGGTCTACATCGTGAAGCCGAAGATGCACGGGCCGGAGGAAGTCGCCTTCGCCGTCGAGCTGTTCGGGCGTGTCGAGGCGATGCTTGGCCTGGAGCCCAACACCCTCAAGATGGGCATCATGGACGAGGAGCGCCGCACCACGGTGAACCTCGCCGCCTGCATCGCCGCTGCGTCCGAGCGAGTGGTGTTCATCAACACCGGCTTCCTCGACCGCACCGGCGACGAGATCCACACCTCAATGGAGGCCGGGCCGGTCATTCGCAAGAATGACATGAAGGCGACGCCCTGGATCAAGGGATACGAGGAAAACAACGTCGATGTCGGGCTCGCCTGCGGCCTGCTCGGCCATGCGCAGATCGGCAAGGGCATGTGGGCGGCGCCCGACGCCATGGCCGACATGCTGATGCAGAAGGGCGGCCACCCCAAGGCAGGTGCCTCGACCGCTTGGGTTCCGTCGCCGACCGCCGCGACGCTCCACGCGCTGCACTATCACGAGACCGACGTACACACCCGCCAAGCCGAACTGGCCCGGCGTCCGCGTTCGGCGCTCGATGAGATCCTCGATATCCCGCTCGCCCGCTCGAACTTCGCCCCCGACGATGTGCAGCAGGAGATCGAGAATAACGCGCAGGGCATTCTCGGCTACGTCGTCCGCTGGATCGACCAGGGCGTCGGCTGTTCCAAGGTGCCGGACATCCACGATGTCGGGCTGATGGAAGACCGCGCCACCCTCCGCATCTCGTCCCAGCACATCGCCAACTGGCTGTACCACGGCGTGGTGAGCGAAGAGCAGGTGATGGAGACGCTGAAGCGTATGGCGAAGGTGGTGGATCGCCAGAACGCGGGCGATCCGCTGTACAAGCCGATGGCCCCCGGTTTCGAAGGCCCGGCCTTCCAGGCGGCCAAGGATCTGGTGTTCAAGGGCCGCGAACAGCCCAACGGCTACACCGAGTGGGTCCTCACGGCCCGCCGTCGCGAGGCCAAGGCCGCCGGCTAAGCTGGCCCGGAACGGCGACGCTCGTGGCGCCACAGCGCCACGGCTACCCGGCGAGCCTCGTAACTCCGGCGCAGGGCGGTCCCTAATCCGCCCTGGCCCTCGGGCGAATATCCATGGACGAGCACGCCGTCCGGACCGAAATTGCGATGCATTTCCGCCCGCCACGACCTGTCTGCCGCCGCGAGAGCCGCCTCGGTGATGCGGAGGCGATCCGGTTGGGACGGAGGGGGCAGGGGGGCGCTCATACCCATCAACGCGTCACCTCGTGGCGAGGTCCCTGTTCACCGCTGCATCATCCCCTTAGGGGAGATAACGGCGAGCGGGTGGGGCGAGCATGCAGCGCATCACGATCACGATCGACGACGAGTTGCTGGATGCAATCGATCGCCTCTGCGAGCGACGGGGCTACGGCAGCCGGTCGGAGGCGGTGCGCGATCTCGTCCGCAACGCCGTTGCCCCCGTCCAGGCGACGAATGCCGGAGACGTGTCGTGCTACGGTACCCTGAGTTACGTCTACGACCACGGCACACGCGATCTCGCCCGGCGCCTGACTGACGAAGGGCACCATCACGGCGTGTCTATTGCCAGCCTCCACGTGCATCTGAACGCCGACAATTGCCTTGAGGTTGCGGTCTTGAGGGGGGAGGCTGCGGCCCTGCAGACCTATGCCGACAGCGTCACCACACAGCGCGGCGTACGCTACGGCCAGCTTCACCTCATTCCGGATTGCGCGAACGGAGCACATCACGCCCCTTCACACGACAAGGCCTGAGACACTTCCGCCACAGACATTCGTATGAGGTTTGCGCATATTGTGCTTACTCCGCGCATAGTGATCGGAGCGCCACCGATGTGATGGAATGCCCTTGGCCCTACCAAGCAGTCCTCGGGAGAACGCCGTTCGGATGGCGTTGCTTGGCGGAGCGGCGACCCTGTCCATCGATGCGGGCGCTGCCATGGCTGCACCCAACGAGCAGGCGGTGAGTCTGTCGGAAATTTCGGTCATCGCCGAGGCACCCGCAGCGACAGCTTCGGCCACGCCGAACGCCTCCGCGGCGTATGTCGGGGGGATCACCGGGCGCGGCGGTGTCCTGAAGCCTGTCGAAGCGGCCAGCGCAGGCATCATTACGGGCGCGCAGATCAACAGTCGCCCGGTCACACGTCCCGACGAGATTTTGGAAGAGATCCCCGGCCTCATCATCACGCAGCATTCGGGCGAGGGCAAAGCCAACCAGTACTTCCTGCGCGGCTTCAACCTCGATCACGGCACGGATATCGCCATCAGTGTCGATGGCATGCCGGTGAACATGCGAACCCACGCCCATGGTCAGGGCTACGCGGACCTCAACTTCCTCATTCCGGAGCTGGTCGGCGCCGTCGAGTTTCACAAGGGACCTTACTTCGTCCGTGACGGCGATTTCGCCTCGGCCGGGTCGGTGCGGATCGATTATCTCGACACGCTCAATCGCACCATTTCGCTGGCGACCTTCGGAAGCTTCGGCCTGAAACGGGGGCTCTCGGCCGCGTCCACGCCGCTCGGCGCAGGTAACCTGCTGGTGGCGGGCGAGGCGCAGACCTATGACGGGCCCTGGACCGTGCCGGACGCGCTCCGCAAGTTCAACGGCGTCATCCGCTACAGTCAAGGTACGGCCCTGGACGGCTTCGCCGTCTCCGGCATGGCTTATTGGGCCAAGTGGAACGCCACCAACCAAATTCCCGAGCGGGCCGTCGCGGAGAGAATCATCGGCCGTTACGGCACCCTCGATCCAAGCGATGGTGGCGATACGGGCCGTTTCTCCCTGTCTGGCCGGTGGAGCCAATCAGATGCAGGCGGCATCACGCGCGCCTCGGCTTATGTGATCCGTTACCAGATGAACCTCTGGAACAACTTCACATACTTTCTCAACGACCCGGTCGGCGGCGACCAGTTCCACCAACGCGATAGCCGTGTCCTCGGCGGCGGAGAGATTGCCCGCGTGTTCCAGGGCGACCTGTTCGGTCTGCCGATGGAAAACGAGATCGGCTTTCAGACGCGGACGGACGACATCCGGGTCGGACTGTTCAACACTACGACGCGCCAATACCGCTCGACCGTGCTGGACGATACTGTTCTTGAAGCCAGCGCCGCATTCTATGCCGAGAACCGCGTGCGCTGGACGGATTGGTTCCGCACCTCGGTCGGCATCCGGGCCGACGGTTATTATGCGGACGTCCGCTCCGATACGCCTGCTAATTCGGGGCGAGCCCGCGATGGTATCGTCAACCCGAAGCTCGGCGCCGTGTTCGGCCCCTGGCATGATACCGAACTTTACGTGAATTACGGTGGGGGCTTTCATTCGAACGACGCGCGCGGTGTTACGGCGACCGTCGATCCGGCGAGTCCCCTGTTTAACGTGCTGCGCTCGCCGTTCCTCGTCCCCTCGACGGGGTCAGAGATCGGTATCCGCAACCGTTCGATCACGGGGTTAGAGACATCGGTCGCGCTGTTTCAGCTCGACTTTGCCTCGGAGAACCTCTTCCAGGGCGATACCGGCACGACCGAACCAAGCCGTCCCACGCGCCGCTTCGGCATCGAGTGGACCAACCATTACGCCGTTACGCGGTGGCTTGCGCTCGAAGGCGACCTGACCATCACAAACGCCCGCTTCTCGAACCGCGACCCCGTCGGCGCCCGTGTGCCGGAGGCACCCACGACCATCGCCTCGGCAGGGATCACCTTCGGCGAGGGGCTCGGCTGGTTCGGGTCGCTGCGGTTCCGCTATTTCGGCCCGCGTCCGCTGATCGAGGATAACTCAGTCCGATCAAAGCCGACCGCGCTCCTTAACGGGCGGATCGGCTACTTGTTCGAAAGCGGGATCAGCCTCTCACTCGACGTCCTCAACCTCACCAACGCGAAGGCGGATCAGATCACCTATTTCTACGTCTCCCGCTTGCCCGGTGAGGACGCGGCCGGCGTTGCCGACCGCCATTTCCACCCGGTCGAACCCACTGCCGTGCGGTTGACCCTCGCCGGGCGGTTCTAAAGCCGTCTTCGACCAAATTGGCTCATGTGCCTCCGTCTTTGCGAGCGTCAGCGAAGCAATGACGACCGGGAATCCTTCGACGGGGATGGCTCAACTCGGTCGGCTACCGCTCTGGGCAAACTCAGGCATTCGCCTGAAGCCAGCGAAGCGCACCGGAGAGGTCGAAACCACGCTCTGCTCCGAACGCTATGACGTCGTCTCGCGACATGCGGCCGTCCAGCACCTCGCCGATCACCCAGAGGGTGAGAGAGCGCGTTCCGCTCCGGCAATGGGCGACGACAGGGCCCCCTGCCTCGCGCAATGCCTGGCCGAAGGCCTCGACATCTGCCCGCGTGATCGAACCGCCCGTCACCGGAATGTGCCGATAACGCAGGCCCGCGGCCTCGGCAGCGGTGGCCTCCGTGATGCTTTCAGGCTGGTCCGGCTCTTCGTGCTCGGGCCGGTTGTTGATGAGAAGCCTCGTCCCGTGCTCGCCGAGCGTCGCGATCTCGCTTGCCTCGGGCTGTGACGCGACCGTGAAGGTGTCGGTGATCGGGGTCAGCTTCACGAAACACCACCTAGGCTCGGGGGAGCGTCAGGCCGCGACGCGGTCGGTCAGGAGCAGGTCCGAGCGGATCCGCTGTGCCATCTCCTGAAGAGCGGGCGACGTCCGATCGCGAGGATGAGGCGTGTCGATCACGTGCGTCGCACGAATATGACCGGGCGATCCCGCCAGCACCACGACGCGATCAGCGAGATAGACCGCCTCCTCGATGTCATGGGTGACGAACAGCACGGTCTGGCCTGCCGCGCGGCACAGGCGGATCAATTCGTCCTGCAACGCTTCGCGAGTGAGGGCGTCAAGGGCCGAGAAAGGCTCGTCCATCAGGAGCACGTGCGGCTGGACCGCCAGCGCGCGGGCCAGGGCGACGCGCTGCCGCTGGCCGCCGGAAAGCTGAAAGGGCCACCGGTTGGCCAGATCGGCGAGGCCCACGCGCGCCAGGGCACTCTCGGCCCGCTCACGCCGCTCAGCCCGCGAAAGCTTCAGCTTTTCGAGGCCGAAGGCAACGTTGTCGAGGATGCGCCGCCAGGGCAGCAACCGCGCATCCTGGAACACCAGGGCGACGGAGCGGCGTCCCGGCTCGGGGGGGCTCACCGTCACCGTGCCCTCGCTCGGCCTCACGAGGTCGGCGATCACCCGCAGTAGCGTGGACTTGCCGACGCCCGAGGCGCCGACGATGGCCAGGAACTCGCCCGAGGCGATATCCAGATCCAGCCCTTCGAGCACCTTCGTCCGGGTGCCGTCACGGGTGAAGGTGAGGGCAAGGCCCCGTATGCCGATCAGGCCCGCCATTGCAGGATCCGCCCCTGGAGGAAGGTGAACGCGGCGTCGATCAGCCCGTAGAGGAGGGCCATGGTCAGCATGTAGACCACGACGATGTCAGTCGCGAGCAGCGTCGAGGCTTGCATCATCCGTTGGCCGAGGCCGGGAACACCGAAGATCTCGGCGGCCACCACTGCCATCCACGCCTGCCCTAGCGCGGTGCGCACACCGACAAGGATGCCCGGCATCGCAGCGGGCCAGACCACCTTGATCAGACGCTCCGGTGCCGAGCGGAACCCGAAGGCCGCCGCAAGTTCGATCAGGTCGCGGTCGACTCCCCGGATCGCACCATGGGCCGCAAAATAGACGATCCAGAACACGCCGATGGCAATGATGAACACGGCCGCCGACGGGTTCACGCCGAACCAGATGATCGCGAAGGGCACCCAGGCGAGGCCGGGCACGGGCCGCAACACGCGCACCACCCAGGCGGTCAGCCCTTCGGCCGTCCGCAGCAGGCCGGTCACGGTGCCCGCCGCGATACCGAGCGCCACGCCGATGCTCAGACCGAGGACATAATGGCCGAGGCTGCCGCCGATGGCGGCGGCCCATTGGCCCGAACTCAGCTCGCGCAGGAAGGCGGCGGGCAGTACGGAAGGCGGTGGCAGGAAGGCCGGATTCACGAGCCCCAGAAGCGGCACCGCTTCCCACAGGCCAAAGAAGGCGACGAGGCCGATGAGCGGCAGGAAAGCCGCGAGGGGATGAGCCTTCACGTGTTCGGCTTCACTTGGCTGCTACGGCGCGCTCATAGAGGCGCGGGTCGAACAGGCCGTCGAGGGGGACGTCGCGGTCGAGGGCGCCGATCTTGACCTGATACTTCTGCATCGCGGCGGTGGCGTCGACGATCGAGCGGGGATCGGCCGAGAAGCGTGTCGCCGGGGAGGCGAGGGCGCGCCGGATCGTGGCGGAATCGATAAGCCCCTTGCCGAGCGCCCCCTCGATGGCCGGGGTGACCTGGGCGGGGTCGCGGCCGATCAGGTCGATCGCGCGCACGATCGACGTGACGATTGCCTGCGCGGCGTCCGGCTGCTTGTCGAGGAACGCCTTGGTGACGGCGACGACGGTGCCGGGCTGGTTCGGGAACATCTCCCCGCCGAGCGCCATCAGTTTGATCTCGGGGTTACGCCCGGTGACGATGGAGACGGCGGGCTCGCGCAGCGTGCCGCCATCGACGGCACCCGCCAGGATGGCCTGCTGGGTCGCGTCGATGCCCATCGACACGATGGTGACGTCCTTCGGATCGGCCTTCGCGACCTCCCACAGCCAGTATTGGAGCGTCGTGTTCGGCACCGAGCCGAGGGGCTGCGTGGCGAGGCGGGCCGGGACGCCCATGGCGGCGCGGAAGCGCTTGAACACCTCGGCGGGGGGAACATCCTGCTCGGCGAAACGGGCGAGCTTGGGCCCGGCGATGAAGACGTTCTCCTCAATGGCCGTCGAGGCGACGACCTTGATGTCGAGGCCACGGGCGCGTGCCACCACGAGGGGCGCGACGCCCGCCACGTAGACATCGAGCGTGCCGGAGGCGAGGGCTTGGATCGCGTTGGGGCCGGATTCGAAGGTCGTGACGGCTGGGGTCAAACCGGCTTCCTTCAGCCAGCCTTCCTTCTCGGCGACATAGATCGGCGCAGCAGCCAGAATCGGGATCAGACCGACTTTCACGGTCAGTGGCGTAGCCCGCGTCTGAGCGAAAGCCTGCACCGGCTGGGTGAGGGCGGCAGCGCCGAGGAGCGAGCCTGCCTTCAAAATGCGACGTCTCGTGAACATGGTGCGGGCCGACGGTGCAGGGGAGAGGCTGTCGCTTACGGGATCGGCTTGCCGGAAGGCAAGAAGCCCGGTCATGCGCACGCCAGCGGTCTGCCCCTTGTCCACGTCGGTCGCTACCAACTCGACGGCGGAACGCTGTTATCGCATTCAGATAGCGTTAAGGGCACAGAGCGCCATTTCCGAGCCAATTAGCTTGAGGCGTTACCAGGCCGGCCGTACTCTAGCCAAGCTATGAACTTGGCAGTGGAACGGGTTCGCGGCTGTGGTGCTTAGTAAAAGAGGAATGTGGTGGGACCCCATGGGTCCCGTAGAGCGATGGTTCATCGCGAGTTTTTCGGAATGTTGCTGACCACCGAAGGTGAGGACGAACAGGGCGTCAGGCTGGCCAATGCGGCCAAGCTGCTGAGTGCTGCGCGCTCGGTGGACGAGATCGTCGCGTGCCTGCGGCAAACCGCGCGAGACATCGTCGGCTCAGATGGGATCGCGGTGGTTCTTCGCGCAGGCGATGACTGCCACTACGTCGAGGAGGACGCGATCGAGCCGCTCTGGCGCGGCGCGAGATTCCCGGTGGACGAATGCGTCTCCGGCTGGGCCATGCGCCATCGCCAGACAGTCGTCATTCCGGACCTCGAGAACGATCCACGCGTGCCGCAGGTGGCCTATGGCCGTACCTCCATGCGCAGCCTCGCCATGGTGCCCATGGGGGCACCGGAGCCGGTCGCAGCTTTGGGCGCCTATTGGTGCGCCTATGTCGAACCCGACGATTCCACCGTCAGACGGCTTGAGATCCTGGCGCAGGTGGCGACAATCGCGTTCTCGCGCCTGTCCGCGCCAAGCTGACCCGAAGAGCTGATGATCGACCTGAGTCTGGAAGCCGCCCGCATCGTCGTGGCGACGGCCCTCCGCACGGCCCGCGAGCGCAACCTGAAACCCCTTGCGGTCGTGGTCTACGATACGCGCGGCGCGCTGAAATGCGTCGAGGTCGAAGACGGCACGTCCCTCCGCCGGGCCGAGATTGCCAGCGGCAAGGCCAACGGTGCGCTGGCTCTGGGCATGGGCACACGGGCGATCCACGCGCGGGCCGAACAGCAGCCGTATTTCGTGGCAGCCGTCACCCATGTCTCCGGGCCAGCCGCCCTCGTCCCGGTTCCGGGTGGCGTCCTGATCCGCAACAAGGATGGGCGTCTACTCGGCGCCATCGGCATCTCGGGCGACACGTCCGATAACGATGAGATCTGCGCCGTGGCGGGGATCGAAGCTGCCGGGCTCGTGGCCGAGACGGGGGCCTGATGCGCCTGCGGCGACGGGACTGGCTCGCCGGGGCCGCCGCCGTCGCCGCCGTCGGACCGGTCTCGGCGGCCGGAGATCCTCTCTACCGTCGCGGCAATGATGCCGACCCGGAGACGTTGGATCCCCATAAATCCTCTACCGTCGCAGAGGCGCATCTCCTGCGCGACCTCTGCGATGGTCTGCTAACCTACGACAATCTTGGGGCCATCGTGCCCGGCGCAGCGAAGGACTGGACCGTCTCCGAGGATGGCAGAACCTACCGTTTCACCCTGCGGCCGGATGGGCGCTGGTCGAACGGCGATCCGGTGACGGCATCTGACTTCGCCTACTCCCTGCGCCGGATCATGGATCCGGCTACGGGGGCCAAATACGCCGAGGTGCTGTTTCCGATCCTGAACGCCGCCGCCATCAATCGCGGTGAGCGGCCAGCCGATAGTCTCGGTGTCTCCGCGCCGGACCCGGCGACGGTGGAGATCACCCTCGAAGAGCCGACGCCGTACTTTCTGGAATTGCTGACGCATCAGACGGCGGCGCCGGTTCATGCGGCTTCGGTGGCTCAACATGGCGAGGCGTTCACCCGGCCCGGTCATCTCGTCACGAATGGCCCTTACCGCCTCGTCGACCGGGTGCCGGGCGACCGGATCCAGTTGGAGGTGAATCCGCACCACCCCGAAGCGTCGTCCTTTGCGATCCGCAAGGTCGCCTTCCTGCCCACGCCGGATCTCTCGGGCGCGGTGCGGCGCTACGCGGCGGGGGAGATCGATTCCCTGGCCGACCTGCCGGGCGACCAGATGGCGGCTTTGCGCACGCGGTTCGGATCGCAGGTGGTGCTCGGGCCCGCGCTCGGTCTCGCGGCACTCGCGGTGAACACGCGCAAGGCGCCCTTCTCCGATGTACGAGTGCGCCGCGCCCTCTCCCTCGTCATCGACCGGGACTACCTCGCCAAGGCGCTGTTCGGCGATACGATGAGCCCGGCGTGGTCCCTTTGCCCGGATGGCCTGGACCATTACCGCACGCCCCCCGAGATCGAAGGTCGACAGGGTCTGCCCATCGATCACGAGGAAGAGGCGCGGGGGCTGCTCGCGGCAGCGGGTTTCGATCCGAAATCCAACCCGCTGCGCGTCGAGTATCGCTTCAACATGAGCGACAATAACCGCAACACGGCGGTGGCGCTTGCGGAGATGTGGCGCGACATCGGCATCGTCACACGCTTCGCCTACACCGACGCGAAGACGCATTTCGCGTATCTTCGCGACGGCGGCGATTTCGATATCGCCCGGATGTCTTGGATCGCCGACTATTCCGACCCGCAAAACTTCCTATTCCTGCTCCAGACCGGGAATGACGGATTCAATGCAGGGCACTGGTCGAATGCTGAGTACGACGCGCTGCTGAAACAAGGCGCCGCCGAACGCGACCTCAAGCGCCGGGCGGACATGCTCTACCGGGCGGAAGAGATCGCCTTGCACGAATTGCCTTGGATTCCTCTGATGCATTACCGGACCAAGGCGCTGATCTCGCCGCGCCTTCACGGCTACCATCCGAACCTGCGCAACGCCGCGCCGACCCGTTACCTCCGGCTCGACTCATGATCGGTCTCGTCGTGCGGCGGCTGGCTCAAGGCGTCCCGACGCTTCTTGCCGTGGTCGCGGTGAGCTTCTTTCTGATGCGTCTTGCGCCCGGTGGCCCCTTCGACCTCGAACGGCCTCTCTCCCCGGCCGCCATGGAGAATCTGCGCAAGGTCTACGGGCTCGACAGGCCGTTGATCGCTCAATTCGGTCGCTACCTCGCGGCTCTGGCGCAGGGTGATCTCGGCCCGTCCTTCTCGTTCCGGGATATGAGTGTCGCGGGGCTGATCGCGCGGGGGCTTCCAGTCTCGGCGACGCTCGGCGCCCTGGCGCTCGGCCTTGCCACGATCCTCGGGGTCGGGCTCGGTTGCATCGCGGCGCTTCGGCGGGAGGGATGGATCGACCGGGCCATCGGCCTCGGCGCCGCGCTCACCCTCTCGCTGCCGAGCTTCGTCGTTGCGCCGTTGCTGCAGATCGCCTTCGGGCTCACCCTGCGCTGGCTGCCCCTGAGCGGTTGGGAGGATGGCGATGGGCGCCACCTCATTCTGCCGGTCGTCACCCTCGCCCTCCCGCAAGTCGGCGCGCTCGCGCGGCTCACGCGTGCCTCTCTTGCGGAGGTGCTGCGCACCCAGCCGGTGCGAACCATGCGCGCCTTCGGCCTTCCACCCGTCCGCGTCACGCGCCATGCCCTGCGCGGCGCTCTCCTGCCGGTCGTGGCCTATCTCGGGCCGCTGGCCGCCGCCCTGCTCACCGGCTCGGTGGTGGTGGAGACCATCTTCGGCCTACCGGGCATCGGCCGCTACTTCGTCGAAGGGGCGATCAACCGCGACTACACGCTCGTCATGGGCGTGGTGCTCCTCGTCGCCGCACTCGTCATCGTACTGAACCTCGCCGCCGACATCGCCTGTGCATGGCTCGATCCGCGCTTGCGGGCTGGGACATGATGAAGAGGCTTATTCGCGAACGCGGCGCCGTGGCGGCACTCTGCGTGCTGCTGCTCATCGCGCTCGCGTGTCTCATCGGACCCGCGCTCACCGGCCACGAGCCAGACCGGTTCTATCCAGACCTGCGCCAGCTCCCCGCCGGGCTGACGGCTCAGCCCGACGAGGACCATCTTCGCCCAGCCCTGGATCGCATCGCGTTCCGCATGAGGGCGAGCGTGGCCGACGCCCGGCGCGAGGGCGACCGGCTGCGCCTGACTCTCACGGCCGACACGCCCATCGACCGGCGCAGCCTCGTCTATCTGCCACGCTCCGACCTGTTCGGCGCGCCCGTCATCGTAGCTGAGGAGCAGAGCGGGCGGCGTCTCGTCCTCGACATGCCGGTGCGGCGCATTCACTTTCTGCTGGGCACCGACATTCATGGACGCGATCTCTTCACGCGCAGCCTCGTCGCGGGGCGTGTCTCGCTCGCGGTGGGCCTGACGGCGACCTTCGTCGCCCTGGTCATCGGTGTCGGCTACGGCGCGGTGGCGGGGTACGCCGGCGGGGCCGTGGATGCCGCGATGATGCGCGTGGTCGATGCGCTCTACGCGCTGCCCTTCGTGTTCTTCGTCATCCTGCTACTGGTGTTCTTCCGGGCGAGCCTCGTGCTGATGCTGCTGGCCATTGCAGCGGTCGAATGGCTTGACATGGCTCGCATCGTCCGGGCGCAGACACTCTCGCTGCGCGAGCGTGATTTCGTCCGCGCTGCGCGGGCCCTCGGCCTGACACCGGGCGCTATCGTGCTCCGTCACATCGTGCCGAACACGCTGGGCCCGGTCGCCGTGGCGGCGACATTGCTGGTGCCGCGCGTGATCCTGCTGGAGAGTTTTCTCTCGTTCCTGGGCCTCGGGGTTCAGGAGCCACAGACGAGTTGGGGCGTGCTGATCGCGGAGGGCGCTCGCTCCATCGAAGCGGCGCCGCACATGCTCGCGGCGCCTGCGGCTTTCCTCATCGCCACCCTGGTGTCGCTGAACCTGCTGGGCGATGGGCTCGCGGATGCGGTCGATCCCCGGACGCGCTGAAGGCAATCAGCCGAGCTGCCGCACCGGGGTCCCCGCACGCCACGCCTCGATGTCCTCCACAGCCTGAGTGAAGAAGCGCGTGTAATTGTCCCGCGAGACGTAGCCGAGATGGGGCAGGGGCAGCACGTTCGGCAGGTGGCGAAACGGGCTGTCGGCAGGAAGGGGCTCGGTGTCGAAGACGTCGAGCCCTGCGCCCGCAATCCAACCCTTTTCGAGGGCACGCACCAGCGCCGCCTGATCGACGAGCCCGGCACGGGATGTGTTGATGAGGAAGGCGCTGTCCTTCATCCGCCGTAGCTCGGGTTCGCCGACGATGTTCCGGCTCCGGTCACTCAACACGAGATGCAAGGTCACAAAATCGGACGCCTCGCACAGGGCTTCCTTGGAACGCGCCAAAGTCGCGCCAGCCTCTTGCGCCCGCTCCTCGGTGAGGTTCGGGCTCCAGGCTTGCACGTGCATTCCGAAGGCCCGTCCGATAGCGGCCACGCGCGCTCCGATCTTACCGAGGCCGAGGATGCCGAGTGTCGCGCCCGACAGGTCCGTGCCGATAGTGTTCTGCCACGCGCCACTACGGACATTGGCGACCTCCTGCGGGAGGTGTCGAGCGAGGCCGAGGATCAGCGCCCAAGTCAATTCCGTGGGCGGTGTCGGGCTCGAATCGGTGCCGCAGACGGTGATGCCCCGTTCCCGTGCCGCCGAAAGGTCGATGGAGGCATTGCGCATGCCGCTGGTAATGAGCAGCTTCAGCTTGGGCAATCGCGCGAGCAGATCCGCCGGGAAGGGCGTGCGCTCGCGCATGATCACCAGGATCTCCGCCTGTTCGATCCGCGCCACCAAAGCCTCACGGTCGGAGATATACGCGTTCACGGTTGAGACCTGCACGGCGGGCGCGAGCCGTGCCCAATCCGCGAAACTCAGAGCGGCATTCTGGTAGTCGTCGAGGATCAGGCAGGTCTGCATGGCGTGCTTTCAGGTGAGTGCGGCAAAGGCGATGGCGATGGCCGCCGCGCCGGGATCTTCCGTGCCCTGGAGATCGCCGGAAGCGAGATAGCTCGACCGGCCTGTCGCGGCGCGGGTCATCGCGGCGGTGGCGCGGGCGCCTTCCCTGGCCGCGTGGGCGGCCGAGGCGAAATCGCCGGTCTTGAGGGCATCGAGCGCCGGGATCAAAGCGTCGAGCATCGTGCGGTCACCTGGTCCCGCGCCGCCATACGCGCGCACCCGCGCCACACCCTCGTGGAGCGCCTCCGGCCAAGCCGCGCCCGAGGCAAGGGAGGCCCCCGCCGCCGCGAAGAAGATCGAGCCGAGCACACCGCTCGATCCGCCAGCTGCCCGGCCGATCCGTTCGGCCAGGGCACGGGCGAGGGCGGGCGAATCGGCCTGGGGCAGCTTGTCGAGATCGGCCAGGACGGCACGGGCGGCGCCCGCGAAGGTCGTGCCGGTATCGCCATCGCCGACCGTGGCGTCCAGAGCGTTCAACTCCGCTTCGGCCGCGACGAGAGCCTTCGCCACCGCCTCGATCCGCGCGGCCGCGGTCTCATCCTGCGAGGGCGTGAAACGCTCACCTTCGAGACCGCGTGGCAGCGGCTTGACGTGGGGCGCGGCGATCCTCACGGCCATGGGCCAATGCGGCACCGGAACGGGCGACACAAGGGCTTCTTCCAACTCGCCGTCGAGAGCGAGGAAAGACAGCGACGCACCGTGCATGTCGAGCGCCGTCATGGCAGGCGCCGGGCCTAGCAGCAGGCGCACGCGTTTGCCGAGATCGGTGGCGAGGACCGCGCGCGTCAGAACCTGCATTTCAAGGGATGTCGTCGCGCCGAGGTTGTTCACCAGAAGCGCCAGCGGCACCTCGCCCGGCAGGGTCGCGCTTAGCCGCTCCGTCATGATCCGCGCGAGGTCGGACGCTGGGGGCAGAGCCAAGCGTTCGGCGCCCGGCTCGCCATGGATGCCGAGGCCGAGCTCGGCCTGTCCTTCTTCCATGCGCTCGGCCCGGCGCGAGCCTGGGATCGTCGCCGTGGAGACCGCGATGCCCAAGGAGCGCGCCGCCGATGCCGCTCGCCGGGCCCGCGCCGCGACCTCAGACAGCGGTAAGCCAGAGGCAGCGGCATGGCCTGCCACCTTGTGGACGAACAGCGTCCCGGCGACCCCGCGCGGCTGCGTGGCGCCGGGCAGGGCGATGTCGTCCGCAACGAGCACGGTCTCGACGGCGATTCCCATGCCGCGCGCCCGCTCTGCGGCGAGGCCGAAATTCAGCCGGTCGCCCGCGTAGTTCTTCACGACGACGAGGCATCCCGCCGGACCGCTCACCGCCAGGATACCGGCCAGAACGGCATCCGCCGAGGGCGAGGCGAAAACATCGCCGCAGACCGCCGCATCGAGCAAACCGGCTCCGACGAGTCCGGCATGCGCGGGCTCGTGACCTGAGCCGCCGCCGGAAATGACCGCGACCTTGCCCGCGTCCCGCTCGGCCCGGAGCACCACGCGGATATCGGGATAGCCATCGAGCCGCGCGAGCGTGCCGCCGCCCGAGGCCAGGAGGCCGTCGATGGCGTCCGTGACGAGGCTGTCCCGCGCCTCAATGAAGTGCCCGAGCGTGCGAGCCATGACGCATTCTCCGAATAGGCCGCGATTCCCTTTGCAGGCCGGATTCAGCGTGGCCCGATCCGAAGCCGCTGACAACGTCGGCCGGGCTCGGCGTGTGGCGCCGCTTCTCCGTTGACACCACCTTGGCCGCCGCTATCGATGACATCGCATACAAAATCCGCGGGCAAAGTTCGCGGGCCACGAGGAAATGCCGGGCTCAGGAAGCCCTGATCGGGAAGGCGTTCGCCATGCTCTTCACCCGCCGCCGCATTCTGTCGGCCGGTTCCACCGCGGTGCTCGCCGGAGTCGCCGCGCCTCATGTCGCTCGCGCCCAGAAGGCCGAGTTCACCTACAAATACGCAAACAACCTGCCCGACACGCATCCGATGAACGTGCGCGCCCGGGAGATGGCCGAGGCTCTGCGCACGGAGAGCGGCGGGCGATTCGACCTGAAGATCTTCCCGACCAGCCAACTCGGTTCGGATACCGACACGCTGAGCCAGCTCCGCAACGGGGGCGTCGAGTTCTTCACGATGTCGCCGCTCATCCTTTCGACGCTAGTGCCGAACGCCTCGATCAACGGCATCGGCTACGCCTTCCCGGATTACGACAAGGTCTGGGCCGCGATGGATGGTGATCTCGGCGCCTGGGTGCGCGGCCAGATCGCCAAGGCGAACATCATCGCCATGGAGAAGATCTGGGATAACGGCTATCGCCAGACCACCTCGTCGACGCGGCCGATCTCGACCCCGGATGACTTCAAGTCCTTCAAGATCCGCGTGCCGGTCTCCCCGCTCTGGACGTCGATGTTCAAGGCGTTCGACGCGGCGCCGACCTCGATCAACCTGAACGAGACCTACTCCGCGCTTCAGACCAAGATCGTCGAAGGCCAGGAGAACCCGCTCGCCGTCATCTCGACCACCAAGTTCTACGAGGTGCAGAAGTACTGCTCGCTCACGAACCATATGTGGGACGGGTACTGGTTCCTGGCGAACCGCCGCGCCTTCGAGCGTCTGCCGCAGGACCTGCGGGAGATGGTGGCCAAGCATATCAACGCGGCTGGCATGAAGGAGCGCGAGGACGTCGCCAAGCTCAACGCGAACCTTCAAGCCGACCTGACCAAAAACGGTCTCGTCTTCAACAAGCCCGATCCGGAGCCCTTCCGCGACAAGCTCCGCAAGGCCGGCTTCTACAACGAGTGGAAGGGCCGCTACGGCGACGAGGCTTGGTCGATCCTCGAGAAGTACACCGGGAAGCTGGCCTGATGGAGGCCGCCGCGCCGCGCGGAGGGGTCGCCCCCTGCACGCGGCGGGTGATGAACCTCGCCCATACCTTGCGAAAGAACGGCCGCCGCCTTCGCGACGGCCTCGGCCTCGTGCAAGCGGGGCGGCGCTGGACGTGGGCAGACCTCGATGCCCGCGTCGATGCCATGGCCGCCGCGCTCGCACAGCGCGGCGTGGTCAAGGGCGACCGGGTGCTGGTGCAGTCCCGCAATGGCAACCAGCTCTTCGAATCGATGTTCGTCTGCTTCCGCCTCGGGGCGGTGTGGGTGCCGACGAACTACCGCCAGACGCCTGCCGAAGTCGCCTATCTCGCCAAGGCGAGCGGCGCACGCGCCCTGATCTGCGGCAACGTCTTTCCCGAGCACGCCGCCGCGATCCGCGCGGAATGCCCGGTCATCGACATCGTGGTCGAGATCGGCGGGGAGAGCTTCGGCGAGGATTACGATCGCCTCGTCGCTGAGTATGCCGGGCAGGCGGCGCCCGTCGCCGATGTCGAGCATGACGATCCGTGCTGGTTCTTCTTCACCTCCGGCACGACGGGGCGCCCGAAGGCTGCGGTGCTGACGCATGGCCAGATGGGCTTCGTCATTACCAACCACCTCTGTGACCTGATGCCGGGGACGAAGGAAGGCGACACCTCCCTCGTCGTGGCGCCGCTCTCCCACGGCGCGGGCATCCACCAATTGGCGCAGGTCGCGGCCGGGGCGACGACGGTGTTGACGGCGGGCGACAGGCTCGATCCGGAGGAAGTGTGGTCGCTGGTGGCGGAGTGGCACATCGCCAACATGTTCACCGTGCCGACCATCGTGAGACTGCTGATCGAACATCCTGCCGTCGACCGCCACGATCATTCGAGCCTGCGCCACGTCATCTATGCCGGCGCTCCGATGTACCGGGAGGATCAGAAGCGGGCGCTGAAGGCGCTGGGCCCGGTGCTTGTTCAGTATTTCGGGCTCGGCGAGGTGACGGGCAACATCACGGTCCTGCCCCCACGCCTCCATGCGGCCGAGGACGGGCCTGAGGTGAAGGTCGGCACCTGCGGCTTCGAACGCACGGGCATGCAGGTCGACATCCAAGCCACTGACGGCCGCTCACTCCCGGCGGGGGAAACCGGCGAGATCTGTGTCTGCGGCCCGGCGGTCTTCGCGGGCTATTACGACAACCCGAAAGCCAATGAGGATTCCTTCCGCAATGGCTGGTTCCGCACCGGCGATCTCGGGCACCTCGACCCGCAAGGCTTCCTCTTCATCACCGGCCGTGCTTCCGACATGTACATCTCGGGTGGATCGAACGTGTATCCGCGCGAGACTGAGGAAAAGCTCCTGAAACACCCGGCCATCGCTGAGGTCGCGATCCTCGGCGTGCCCGACCCGACCTGGGGGGAGGTCGGCGTGGCTGTCTGCGTGGTGCGGCCGGGCGAAACGGTGGAGGAAGCGGCGCTCCTCGCGTGGCTCTCGGGCGAAGTCGCCCGCTACAAGCTGCCGAAGCGCGTCTTCTTCTGGGACGAGTTGCCGAAATCCGGCTACGGCAAGATCACCAAGCGCGCCATCCGCGAAGGATTGGAAGCGCGGGGTTGCCTGCCCCTCGAACAAGGACGCTGAGGCCATGGACAGGCTTACGCTCCGCGCCGCCGACATCTTGCCCGAAGACGGATGCAAGGGGGCTTTGGTCGGCCGGATCTGGCGGCCCGACGTCTCCGGCCCAAGCGTCGTCGCGATCCGGCAGGGTGCGGACGGCGCCGCGCACGCTATCGACATCACCGCCACGCATGGCACGGTCGCCGAGCTGTGCGAGCGCGAGGATCCCGCTTCCGCACTCCAGGGTTCGGAGGGCGAGGATTGCGGATCGCTGGATGCCATTCTCGCCAACACGCCGCTGGAAGGACGCGACTCAGCGCGCCCGTGGCTCCTCGCGCCGTTCGATCTTCAGGCGATCAAGGCGGCAGGCGTCACGTTCGCCACCTCCATGCTTGAACGGGTGATCGAGGAGCGCGCGCGCGGCGACATGTTGGCCGCCACCGCGATCCGCGCGGAGGTCAAGCGTCTCGTCGGTGACGACCTGCGCCAACTCCGGCCCGGCTCGCCGGAAGCCGCTGCGCTGAAGGCCGTGCTGGTCGCGCAAGGCGCATGGAGCCAATATCTGGAGGTCGGGATCGGGCCGGATGCGGAGATCTTCACCAAGGCGCAGCCGCTCTCGGCAGTAGGCTGCGGCGCGGATGCCGGGCTGCACCCCGACTCGGAGTGGAACAACCCCGAACCGGAAATCGCCCTCGCGGTCTCGTCCCGCCAAGCCATCGTCGGTGCGAGCCTCGCCAACGACGTGAACCTGCGCGATTTCGAGGGGCGTTCGGCACTGCTCCTGGGCAAGGCCAAGGACAACAACGCGTCCTGCACCCTCGGGCCGTTTCTGCGCCTGTTCGATGCAACCTTCTCCCTCGACACCGTGCGTCGGACCACCGTGAGTCTCGAAGTGGCGGGGCCGGAAGGATTCACGCTGGAAGGGACTTCGCCGCTGTCGGAGATCAGCCGCGATCCGGCCGATTTGGCCGAGGCGATGATGGGCCGGTTCCACCGCTACCCGGATGGGGCCGTCCTGCTGCTCGGCACCATGTTCGCGCCTGTTAAGGACCGGCTCGGGCCGGGCCTCGGCTTCACCCATGTCGATGGCGACCGCGTGACCATCGCGAGCCCCGAACTCGGTAAGCTGGTCAACCGCATGCGCCCCTGCGACGCCTGCGAGCCATGGACCTTCGGCACCGGCGCGCTGATGCGCAACCTCGCCCAGCGTGGGCTGCTGTGACAGGCCCGCGCTTCAGATGATATCGCCGGATTCATGATGCAGACGCCCGCGATTCTCGACCATCTCGCCGCCATCGTCGGGCCGAGCGGCCTCGTGATGGGTGACGAACTCCGCAGCCGCCCCGCCGCCTGGACACGGCCCTCCGAGCCCTGCGCGGCGCTGGCTCTGGTCCGCCCCCGCGACACCGAGGAGACGGCCCAGGTCGTGAAGGCCTGTGCCGAGGCCGGCGTGAGCATCGTCCCGCGCGGCGGCGCCACGGGTCTCGTGGACGGCATCCTCTGCACGAATGACCAGATCACCCTGTCCACGGAACGGATGACGGGCATCGCACCGGTCGATCCTCTTTCGATGACGGTGGTGGCGGGCAGCGGTGCCACGGTGGAGGCGGTCCAGGACGCCGCCCGTGCGGCGGGCCTGTTCTTCCCCCTCGATCTCGGTGCGCGGGGCTCGGCCACCGTGGGTGGGACGATCTCGACCAACGCGGGCGGCCTCCGCGTCCTGCGCTACGGCATGATGCGGGAGATGGTGCTGGGCCTCGAAGCCGTTCTGGCGGACGGGACGGTCGTCTCGTCCATGCGCCCGCTCATCAAGAACAACACCGGTCTCGACCTGAAGCAGCTCTTCCTCGGCACCGAGGGTACGCTCGGCATCGTGACCCGTGCCGTGCTGCGCCTTCGGCCAGAGCCCGCCGGCTACGTGACCGCTCTTGTGGCCTGCCCCGGCGTCGATGACGGTGCCCGGCTGCTGCGCGCCGCGCAATCGGCCTTCCAGGGCCGTGTCTCGTCTTTCGAGGGGCTGTGGCCCGACTTCTACCGGCTGATGACCAAGCCCGGTCGGGCAACCCCGCCACTCGGACCCGACTACCCGTTCTACGCGATCATCGAAGTTGAATGCGTACCGGAGGAGACGGATCGCTTCGTGGACCTGCTCGACCGCTTGATGGGGGAGGGCACGGTGCTCGACGCCGCGCTCGCCTCGTCCGAGGAACAGCGGCAGGCAATGTGGCGCATCCGCGACCGGGTCGAAAACATGAATGCGGACGGCATCGAACGCGCCTTCGATGTCAGCGTGCCCCTCGACCGGATGGATAGCTATGTACGCGAGGCGCTCGCGCGAATGGCGGCGATCCCCGGCTGTCGCGCGGTCGTCTACGGTCATATCGGCGACAACAATCTGCACTGGAACACGACCGACCTGGACGCCGCCGGCAACGAGGCCATCGACGCGGCGATCTATGCGCCCTTGGCGGACTTGAACGGGTCGGTCTCGGCGGAACACGGGATCGGACTGATGAAGCGGAGCAAGCTCAAGCTTTCGCGTTCACCCGAGGAAATCGCCACGATGCGGCTGGTGAAGCGCGCCCTCGACCCCGACAACCGGCTGAACCCCGGCAAGGTGTTCTGATTCCATGGCCCGTCCACCCGTTGAGGCGCGCAAGCCCGCGCGTCTGACCGTTCGGCTGACCCCGCGCGGTGGGAAGGACGCGATCGACGGCTGGATTCGCGACTCGGACGGGGCCCCTTGCCTGAAGGTCCGCGTCTCCGCGCCGCCCGTCGAGGGGGCGGCGAACGGGGCGCTGGAAAAGCTCATCGCCGCTACGCTCAAAGTCCCAGGGAGCGCCGTGACGATCGTGGCCGGGCACCAGGCGCGGGTGAAGCGTTTGGAGATAGCCGGAGCGGACGAGGCGGATCTGGCGCGCGTGTTCGGGGCGCCCGGCTGACGGAGCGCCCCGCAACTTTGCTCAGAAGCCCACCTTGTCCCCGCCCTTGAGCGAGAGGATCTCCCGTGCCTCGTCGGGGGTGGCGATGGAGAGCCCGAGCCCTTCGATGATGCTGCGCACCCGGCGAACCTGGGCGGCATTGGTCTCTGCGAGCTTGCCCGGCCCGTCCCAGAGGCTGTCTTCCAGGCCGACGCGGACGTTGCCGCCCATCGCCGCCGCCATCGCGGCAATGTTCATCTGATTGCGTCCGGCGCCCAGAACCGACCAGCGATAGTTGTCGCCGAATAGCCGGTCTGCCGTGCGCTTCATATGCATCACGTCATCTGGATGGGCGCCGATGCCACCCTGAAGGCCGAAGACCGTCTGAATGAACAGGGGGGCCTGAACGAGACCGCGATCGAAAAAGTATTTGAGATTGTAAAGATGCGCGGTGTCGTAGCACTCGAACTCGAAGCGCGTTCCATTCGGGCCGCAGGTGGTGAGGATGTGCTCGATCTGCCCGAACGTGTTGCGGAAGATGATGTCCTTGTTGCCGAGGTAATCCTTCTCCCACTGATGCTTCAGATCCTTGAAGCGATCGAGCATGCCGAACAGGCCGAAATTCATCGAGCCGAGATTGAGCGAAGCCACCTCTGGCTTGAACGTCGCAGCAGGGCGGACGCGCTCTTCGATCGACATGGTCGGCGCGCCGCCGGTCGTGAGGTTCACGACGCAGTTCGAACGCTGCTTGATGACCGGCAGGAACTTGGCGAAAGCCTCCGGGCTCTGGTCCGGGCGGCCGTCCTGAGGGTCGCGGGCATGCAGGTGGACGATGGCCGCACCCGCTTCCGCCGCGCCGATGGCCGCGTCGGCGATCTCCTCCGGCGATACCGGCAGGTGGGGCGACATGCTCGGCGTATGGATCGCCCCCGTCACCGCACAGGTGATGATGACCTTGCGTTGAGTCGCCATGCTCAATCCTTCTGTTGGGTCTTGTGGGCGCGAAGGGCGGCCAGCCGCTCGTCACGCCGCCTCATGCGGGCCGGCAGATCGCCCGGCGCCGTCCACTGGGACAGGATCGTCTGCACCGCCGCGTCCTCGTAGACAGCGGGCGGTGGCGGCTCGGCGGCGAGCCGCTTGTAGAAGCCGGTATAGCGCGCGCAATAATCGGCGATGCCGCCCGGCGCATTGAGTTCGATGGTCTCGAACGGCCCCATGAAGCTCCACCGCAGGCCGAGCCCGTCCGCCACCGTACGGTCGAGATCCTGCGGCGTGACATAGCCTTCGGAGGTGAGCCGGAACGCCTCTGCGAGAAGCGCGCCCTGCAAGCGGTTGAGGATGAACCCCTCGATTTCTTTCAGCACGATGATCGGCACCTGCCCGATCGCCTCGTAGACCTCCCGCGCACGGGTCAGGGCTGCCGGGTCGGTCCAGGGCGCACCGGAAATCTCCACCAGCGGGATCAGGTGCGGAGGATTGACCGGATGACCGATGAGGCAGCGACCGCGACCGGGCAGATCGTCCGTAAAGAGCGAGCAGCGGATCGCGGAGGATGACGAGGCGATCACCGTCTCCGGGGGCGCCAGGGCATCCATTTCCGCGAAGAGAGTACGCTTCACCTCCGCGAGTTCCGGCCCGTTCTCCTGCACGAAGGTGCAGCCTCGCAAAGCGTCCGCGAGGCTTCCCACGGCATGGATGCGGGCGGCCGCCCCGTCCGGGTCGGCGCAGAGGCCGTGGGCGGCGAGTGTTCGCAAGCCGTCCGCGCAGAGCGGCACTGCGGCTGCGGCGACGCCCTCGGCCGTGTCGAACAGGCGCACGTCCCAGCCCGCACGGGCGAAGATCATGGCCCAGGCCCGGCCGATCAGGCCTGATCCGACGATGGCGACGGTCTCGTTCACAGCCACAACACCTTCCGCCTCAGATCCTGATCCTCGCGCAGCGACCGCGACTCGCCGCTCCACTGCACGGCGCCGCGCTCCAGGGCGACGGTGCGGTCCGACAGGGCCAGCGCGAGATCGAGGTGATGATCGACAATGATGATCGAGAGTTCTCGCCGCAGCCGGTCGAACGCCTCGAACAATTCCTCGGTGACGGCGGGCGACAGGCCCTCGAACGGCTCATCCAGAAGCAGCAGGCGCGTGTCGCCGGAGAGGGCGCGGGCCACGGCCACCATCTGCTGCTCGCCGCCGGAGAGGCGGGCCGCATCGACATTCCAGCGCTGCTTGAGTCGCGGGAAAAATTCGAGCACCCGTTCCTCATCCCAGTGGATACCCGCACCTGTAAGACGTTTCAGGCGGCCGAGCCCCAGATTCTCGGCGACGCTCATGCCCGCGAATAGCGCGCGCCCCTGGGGCACGTAGCCGATGCCCGCCCGGGAGATCCGATCCGGTGAAAGACCGGCAATCTCTTTCCCGCCCAGGACGATCCGGCCCGAGGCGGGAGGCGCGATGCCGATCAACGTCTTGAGCAGAGTCGACTTTCCGGCGCCGTTGCGTCCGAGCAGGGCCACGACCTCGCCACGGCGGACAGTGAGGTTCACGCCGTTGAGAATGTGCGACTTACCGTAGAAGGTATTCACGCCCTCCATAACCAGCAGATCGTCCTTCGCGGCCGCGCTGGCGCGGGGCTTGGCCGCAATGGCCGCCGTGCCGGAGCCGAGATAGACCGCCTGCACCTTCTCGTCGTCGCGGGCATCTGCCACGGTGCCGTCCACCAGCACTGCCCCGTCCGCCATCACCGTCACGCGATCGGCGAGGCGGAATACCCGGTCGATGTCGTGCTCCACGAGGAGCACGGGGATGTCGGCGGAGAGAGCCTTGATCAGATCGCCCACCCGCTCCCGCTCGGCAGCGGCAAGGCCCGCCAGCGGTTCATCGAGGAGCAGGACGCGGGGCCGGGTCGCCAGGGCGAGGCCCATGTCGAGCAGGCGCTGACCGCCGTAGGACAGGCTTCCCGCCTCGGCCCGCTCGATGCCGGCGAGGCCGGTCCAGCGCAGCAACTCCTCGGTATCGTCGGCCACCTCACGGATGCGGAGCGCATCACGCCAAGGGCTGAAATGCGCCGGGTGGCGCGCCTGTACGGCGAGGCGCACGTTCTCCTGCACCGACAATCCCGGAAACAGGTTGGTGATCTGGAAGGAGCGGCCGATACCCGCCCTCGTGATGGCGTAAGGCTCCAACCCGCCCACATCGCGCCCATCGAGGGTGATGCGCCCTGCATCCGGGCGGTAGAGACCAGAGAGCAGGTTGAACGCGGAGGTCTTGCCCGCGCCGTTCGGACCGATCAGCGCATGGAGCGTCCGGTCCGCCACAGCGAAGGAGACGCCCCGGACAGCTGCGACGGCACCAAAGCTCTTGGCAATGCCGTCCGCGACGAGGACCGGCCCGTTCCCCTTGCCCTCGGCGATGAAGCGTGGCGGCACCCGCCCGCTCGCCCCGGCCCGGCGCGCAGCCATGGCGGCGCCTTCGGTCGGCACCTTTCGGAACGGCTTCAGCAGTCGCGTGCCGATGCCCACGAGCCCGTCCGGCGAGAGCACGATGAAGGCGACGAAGAGCAGGCCGAAGTAGAGGAGCCAGTCGCCCGTGTAGATCGACAGGAACTCACGGAAGAGGATGAAGAACAGCGCGCCGATTGCGGGCCCAAGGAACGAGCGCATTCCGCCGATCACAACCATCGCGAGCAATTCGCCGGAGAAGGCGATGGAGATCGGGTCGGCGGAAGCGAAGCGGTGATTGTAGGCCGACAGCGCCCCGGCGAGCCCCGTGATGGTCGCGGACAGGACGAAGGCCGCGAGCTTGTAGCGATTGGTCGGGTAGCCGAGAAATCCGGCGCGCTGCTCGTTCTCGCGGATCGCCACCAGAACCGTCCCCATGGGAGACCGCCGGAAGCGCCACAGGCCGAACAGGACCAGGGCCGCGATGCAGGCTGTGGCGGTGTAGAGGGCGGCGGGTGTGTCGAGGATCGCCCAGCGCTGCACGCCGCCGATGCCGTTCTCACCGCCGGTCAGGTCGGTCCAGCGAAAAGCGATGGCGTAGAGCATCGCGGTGAGGGCCAGGGTGAGCAGCGAGAAGTAGACGCCGCGTCGACGAAGGATCAGCGCTCCGGCCACCAGCGAGCAGCCTGCGGTGATCGCGACCGCACCGAAGAGCGGCAGCGCCATGTCGTGCGGCATGAGCCGCGTTTGAAGGATCGCCACGGCATAGGCGCCGATGCCGAACCACGCCCCGTGCCCGAAGGAGACGAGGCCGGTCCAGCCGACGAGGATGTTGAGGCCGAGCACGGCGAGGGCGAAGATCACGACGTCGGTGGCGGTGATCATGGTGAGGCCGATGCCGTCTAGGGCAAAGGGCAGGACCACGAGCGCGGCTAACGCCGCCCAAAGCTGGCGGCTCTCACGGACGATACCGCCACGCTGCGGAGGGGCGAGGGGAAGGGCCTCGGCGGTTCCGGACATGGCCATCCTCACTCGAACCGGGCGATGTGCTCGCCGAACAGACCGCGCGGCCTCAGCAGCAGCACCAGCACCATCAGACCGTAGACCGCCGCCTCGGTGGCGGGCGGATAGGCGTAGGCGGTGAGACCGCGCACCACGCCGACGATGAGGGCCGCCAGAACGACGCCCCAGAACGAGCCGAGGCCACCGATCACCACCACCACGAAGGCGAAGGTGAGGATTTCCGCGCCCATGGCAGGCTGTACCCCGGTGACGGGCGCCATCATGGTGCCAGCGAGTGCGGCGAGGCCGGTGGCGATGACGACAACGGCGGTCATGTAGGGCCGCAGCGAAATGCCGAGCGCCGCCACCATGTCTGGGTTCTGCACGCCCGCGCGCACCACCCGGCCGAAGCTCGTCTTGGTCAGCAGGAGCCAGAGGCCGAGCACGCAAACCATGGCCACCGCGAGGATCGCGAGGCGATAGCGCGAATAGATCAGATCACCGATGAACACCTGTCCGCGCAGCCAGGGCGGGATGCCGAAGGGCAGGGGAGCCGCGCCGAAGGCCATGCGCAAGGCCTGCTCTGCAACCATGGCGAGGCCGAAAGTCAGCAACAGGCCGAGCGCCGGATCGCCCCGGTAGAACCGGCGCAGAAGAAATCGTTCTATGACGAGGCCCAAGAGCCCCACCGCCAATGGCGAGACGATCAGCGCCCCGCCGAAGCCGATTTCGGGCGCGAGCGCGACCGTCAGATACGCGCCGATGGCATAGAAGGCGCCGTGAGCGAGGTTCACGATGCCGCCGAGGCTGAAGATCAGCGACAGACCGAGGGCGATCAGCAGATACTGCACGCCGATCAGCAGGCCGTTCAGCACCTGCTCCAGGATGAAGACGAGCGTCATCGGCTCACCTCACGCCGGGAAGGTGCAGGCATTCTCCTCCTTGTTGGTCGCAAGGACCTCCAAACTTTCCCCCGGCCCCGGCAGCGGGCCGGTGGATGTGAAGATGTCGTACTGGTTCTTGACCTTCTCCGGCGGCAGGGCGGTGATGGCGTACATCTCCTGCATCAGTTCGTGGTCCCACGGCCGGAAGTAGCCTTCCCGGGTCTTGTGGATGTCGAACTTCGCGCCGCTCTCCAGATATTCCACGATCTTCATGGAATCGATCGATTTCGTCGCGTTCATCGCCTGAGCGACGATCTTGGTCGAAGTGTAGTCGCTCCAGCCCTGGTTCTCGGGCGGGCGCTTATACTTCGCCTTGAAAGCTGCGACGAACTTCTGTGCCGAGGGCGAATCCACCATATGGTGCCACACCACCGGCCATGTGCCGAGGAAGTTGCCCTGTCCCGCACCCCAGGCGAGAGCCAGATCGAATCCGAATCCGGCGACGGGGAAGGGCAGGCCGAACTCGCTGTATTGCTTCAGGAAGTTGGTGATTTGCGCGCCTGCGAGGTTGCAGATCACCGCATCGGGACGAGCTTGGCGGATCTTGAGCAGGAAGGGGGAGAAATCGGTGAGTTCGGTCGGAATCAGATCCTCGCCGGTGATGGTCCCACCATTGGCGGCGAAGAACTTCTTGGCCTGCTTCAGAAGATCGTGGCCGAAGGCGTAATCCGCCGTCAGGGTGTAGATCTTCTTGTCCTTGATGAGACCCTTGTCGAGGAGAGCGCGGCCCGCGGCACGCACCATCATCGTGTTCTGCGATTCGACGTGGAACATGAAGCGCTTGCAATCGGAGCCGCGCAGGGCATCCGAGTTGGCGCCAGTGTTGATGAACAGCGTCTTCTCCCGCTGCGCGACCTGTGAGATCGCAAGCGCCGAAGCCGAATTGATCTCGCCGATCAGGCAGGCGACCTTGTCCCTCTGCACCATGCGCTCGGCCTTGGCTGAGGCCGTCTGAGGGTTCACGCTGTCCTCGGTCAGAAGCTCGACTTTGCGGCCGTTGATGCCGCCCGCCGCGTTGATTTCTTCCACGGCCAGTTGAGCCGCTTGCACGGCATATTCGCCGAGCGGCCCGAGGAATCCGGTGCGCGGCGTCAAATGGCCAATGCGGATCACATCCGCCTGCCCTTGCGAAAGGGCGGGCGCAGCGAGTGCCGGTGTCAGCAGGGCGGCACCGCCGGCCCGGAGCAACGTACGGCGCGAGATCGTATCGATGGACTGGCTCATGGCGCGCGGCCTCCCCAGACGTTTCCTCCAGCCGGGTCGTTTGTGAGGCTCTGCGGCCTGCCCGAACTGTGATCACACATCACTAGCGCGATAGTGCAGCTTTCGTCTAGTGTCGGCATATGAGTTCATCCCCCGCCCTTGCAGAGCTTCCGCAGATCGAGCGTCGGACCCTGGCGGATACCGCCTATGACGCCCTGTCCGATCTGCTCGCGTCGGGCCGTCTTGCACCGGGGGACCGCCTGTCCCTCCGCCAGACGGCGGCGGCGCTCGGCGTGTCGGTCATGCCGGTGCGGGAAGCAGTGAGCCGCCTCGCCTCGGATGGGGCTCTCGAAGTCGCCCCGAATCGTGCCCTTCGCGTCCCTGTGCTGGGCGCCGAAGCCTTTCGCGCATTGGCCGAGACGCGGATGGCGGTTGAGGGTCTTGCCGCGGCGAGGGCCGCCGAGCGGCGCAGTCAGGCGGATTTGGCAGCGATATGCCGGGCTGAGGCCGCGTTCCGCTCACTCGCCAGCAGCCCGCAACCGGATGGCGCCCGGGCGGTGGCACTCAACCGCGACCTGCATTTCGCGATCTATGCCGCGTGCGGCCTCGAACCGCTCCGGGAGATCATCGCAAGACTCTGGCTGAAAGCCGGGCCGGTGTTGAATCTCGATCTCCGGGCCCATCCGGAGCGGTTGCAGCAAGGCTTCGCCGTGCGCCGCCATGCTGAGGCCGTGGCTGCCATCGAGGCCCGGGATGGAACGGCCGCGTCGGTGGCCATCGCGGCGGATATCGGCGATGCAGCCGAGTTCATCCTGTCACGCGGTGGCCTCGTCGTCAGGCTCGCGTCCTGATTCCAATCATCGACAACGGGAGGATGGCCATGGATCTCGGCATCAACGGATTGCGCGTGCTGGTCACGGCGGGTGCCAACGGCATTGGGCGGGCCATCGTCGATGCCTTCCTCGGAGAGGGGGCGCGGGTCTTCACCTGCGACGTCGATGGGGCATCCCTCGAAAGCCTGCCGCCGGGGGTCGGGCGCAGCCTTACCGATGTCGGCGAGCGTGATCAGGTCGCAGCGATGATGGAGGCAGCGGTAGCCGATCTCGGGGGGCTCGACGTGCTGGTCAACAATGCCGGGATCGCCGGGCCGACCGGGCGCGTCGAAGACATCGCGCCCGAGGAATGGGACCGTTGTCTGACCGTGTGTCTGACGAGCCAGTTCAACTGCGCGCGGCTGGCCGTGCCCTACCTTCGGGCCAGCGACAACGCCTCGATCGTCAACCTGTCCTCGGCAGCGGGGAAGTTCGGCTTCGCCCTACGCAGCCCCTATGCGGCGGCGAAATGGGGGGTGATCGGCTTCACGAAGTCGCTGGCCATCGAGTTGGGCGAGGCCGGGATCCGCGTCAACGCAATCCTTCCCGGTCTCGTGGCGGGGGACAGGCAGCGACGGGTGTTGGAGGCGAAAGCACAGCAGCAGGGCACCAGCTTCGCCGATATGGAGGCGCGAGCCTTTTCCTTCGTGTCGATGAAGGAGTACGTCACCGCCGGTCAGCTAGCGGACCAGATCCTGTTCCTGTCCTCGAATCGCGGACGTACGATCTCGGGGCAAGCCATCTCCATCGACGGGGATACGCGGATGCTCTCCTGACCTGACGAGATGGTGCGGCTGCGCGAGCGCCTCACCGTCGGTCAGCGGCTGCAGGCCGGATCGCGGCGAGGAAGCCGTCGTAGAAATCCGTCACGGCTCGCAGCCGCTCGAATTGCGGCAGTGCGCCGGT
Organism: Methylobacterium sp. NFXW15; assembly: GCF_049887755.1. NCBI lineage: Bacteria > Pseudomonadati > Pseudomonadota > Alphaproteobacteria > Hyphomicrobiales > Methylobacteriaceae > Methylobacterium > Methylobacterium sp. NFXW15. The sequence goes on from NZ_JAGEKG010000002.1 coordinate 581,972, forward strand.
CGGCACCGTGTCGATGCGCCAGTTGCGACGATCCGCGAAGCGCGGAGCGAGGCGGTAGTCCACGAAGTCACCGCGCTGGCCGTGGATCATCCACACCGGCAGTCGCAGGCGGTCGTAGAGCAGCGTGGAATCGGTCGGGAACAGGTGCCCGGCGATGAAGCAATAGGGCGCGTGCTCGGCGCCCGGCTGGTGCGCCGTGGCATAGGCGTAATCGAGCAGACCCTCATCGATCTTCGTGGCGCCGAAGGTCTTCTCCAGAAAGAACCGGATGCTGACCCGGCTCGCGAGCGCGCCGAACAGGGCAGGGCCGAGGAGCCGCCGATCGAGAAGCGAGCGGACCAGATCGCGTCCACGATGCCCGTCGACCGGTCCCTCGCCGGACAGACGCGCGTCGAAGCCTGTGGGGCTGATGAGGCCGAGCGTGGCATAATCCGCCGGTCGCGCGAGGCAGGCCCGCGCAAGATACGAACACGACAGCGAGATCGCCATGGCATCGACCGCTTCACCGCCGTGCCGGGCGCGGATCGATGCCACGACGGCGTGAATCGCGTCCGCCATCAGGCGTGGCGTGTAACGGCGGCGGCTGCGCTCGGAAAAACCGAAGCCGGGAAGGTCGAGGGCGTAGACCGGACGGCTCTCGCGATAATGCAGGTAGAGCGGTCGTGTCTCGTAGGCGCTCCCGGCCGCGTTGATCGAGTGGATCAGCAGCAAGGGGCGCCCGCTCCCCTCGGGAGACGCATAATACGAAACCGTCCCGGTCTGCGCTGTCGCGACGGTCTCGCGCGTGCCGGGCAGGGCGGCGGCCAGGGGCACGTGGGCATCGCGCGCGAATTTACGGGCGAGGCCGAGGGCGCCGATCGTAGCGGCTAGAGCGAGGGCGGTGCGCCCGGTCGGGCGAGCGATCGAATGCATAGGAGCGGTTGAGGGTTGAATGCAGCGGCTCGTCAACGCGGACGTGGGCCGGTGGTGCCTGTTTGCCGCAACTTACATTCGTAAGCCGGGCCGACCAAGGCGCATGCGGCCGATTGCGACGCTGAGACTGTTCAGGACGCTCGGCCGGTGCGCGGTCATGGGAAGGGCATTCGCGGCCTGACCGGCTGCTGCGCGAAGGAAGCTGACCGTCGCCGGATCGGCGCGCCACGCCTCGACACGTGTGCTGACGAGACTGTCCCGCGACCGCCTGCGATAATAGGCGTATGCCGCCGCGACATAGGCGGAACGGCTCATGGTCCGCGCCGGGCCGGAGCGAGGCGTCTCGGCCTTGAAGAACAGGGCGCTGCCCGGCACGCCGTAATGCGCGGCGATCTCCGGGTAGACCGGCCAACTCCCCATGCCGCCGAGGTCGTCGGGTAAGAAGGCGTCGAGATCACACGGTTCGAAGGATAGTCCCGCCGTGTCGAGCAAACCCTTGGCGATGTCGCTCATCACGAAAAGCTTCGGGTGGTTGGTGGAATGCATGAAGCACCCCCGTCGCGACCACCGGTTGATGGAGGGAGCGAGATCGAATCCAGCCTCCGCTCCGATCCTGCAAAGGCTCGCGACCGACTCGTTCCAGAACTCGTAATAGCCGAGCCGTTCGAAGACCGACTCGCTGAAGAGGCGCAGAGCCTGGGCCTCGGAAAAGCCGGCGAGATAGGCGTAGAGCGTCACCGCCGAATGGGAGTGCCCCATTGGGCCGGAGACGAGGCCGCGCAGGGTCGCATGGTCCTGGGTGCCGATGGACACTACGTCGGGATGATAAGCCGCGAAGGCGACGGTGGGGATCACGTGCACGTTCGGCCGCGCCCGGAAGTCGAGGATCGTGCCGGAATCCACGAAGGGTGGAAGGTAGATGCTGGTGAAGACCGCATCGTAGCCCTCGGCCTTCGCGATCAGGTCCGCAAGGCGGCGATAACGTCGCCCGAGGGTGAAGACCGACAGGAAATCGACCTGCGCCTCGGGCAGCAAGTAGCGTATCGCCTTCGCCACGCTGCCCGCTTGGCAGACGCCAATTACGAGTAGGCGCGGAGAGCCCGCCCCGCGCGGCTGGCCAACCTGCGAAATCCAGTATTGAGCGCGCCGAATAAGATCGAGGCCGGACATCACGCTTCTGTGCCACGGGTCTATAGAGTGGGCAAACGCGACCCGGTGACTGCCTGTTTCAGGCGAGCGCCATCTCGATCTCGCCGGACAGTTCGAGCCATTCCTCCTCGGCCGCGGCGAGCGCGCTCGCTGCATCGGCTCGCATCTTGGCGATCTCACCTGCCTTGGCAGCATTTTCGCGGAAGGCAGTGCCGTCTTCCAGCGCGGCATCGATCTTCTGGATCGCCGCCGAGAGCTTGGCCATGCGCGCCTCGACCCCCTCGAGCTTCTTGCGGAGGGGTGCGAGGGCCGCGCGACGCTCGACCCCGGCCCGGCGGGCCTCCGCCTTCTGGCCCCCTGCAGCCTCGGTCGGGCGTTCACCCTCGCGCTCCGGCCCGGCCAGGACGAGGCGGCGGTAATCGTCCATGTCGCCGTCGAAGGTCTTCACCGTCCCATCCGAGACGAGCCAGAGCCTGTCGGCACAGGCTTCGATCAGGAAACGGTCGTGGCTCACGAGGATGACGGCGCCCTCGTAATCGTTGATCGCCTCAACGAGCGCCTGACGGCTTTCGATGTCGAGGTGGTTGGTCGGCTCGTCGAGAATGAGCAGGTGCGGCCCGTGAAACGCTGCAAGCCCCATGAGCAAGCGCGCTTTCTCGCCGCCGGAGAGCTTCTCGACCGGCGTGTCGGCCTTGGCTGCGCCGAAGCCGAGGCGCGCGGTCGCCGATCGCACCTTGGCCTCCGGCACGTCAGGCATCATCGTGCGGACATGGGCATAGGCGCTCTCGGCGGGGCGCAACTCATCGAGCTGGTGCTGGGCGAAGTAGGCGACATCCATCTTGGACGAGCGCTTCATCTCCCCGGCGAGTGGTGGGAGGCGACCGCCGATCAGCTTGCAAAAGGTCGACTTGCCGTTGCCGTTGGCACCGAGCAGCGCGACCCGATCATCGGGCGCGAGGCTGAGGTTGAGACCGTTCAGCACCACCCGATCGCCATAGCCCGCCTTCACCCGGTCCATCGCGACGATTGGCGGGGAGAGCGGCTTCTCCGGGCTCGGCAGATGGATCACCGGCACGTCGTCTTCGAGCAGCGCTGCGATGGGCTCCATCTTGGCCAGCCGCTTCATGCGCGATTGGGCTTGCCGCGCCTTCGTCGCCTTGGCCTTGAACCGGTCGATGAAGCTCTGGAGATGCGCCCGCTCGACATCCTGCTTGGCCTTCGCCTTGGCCTGAAGCACGCGCTTCTCGGAAAGCTGACGGGCGAAACTCGTGTAGCCGCCCCGGTAGATCGAGAGCTTGCCCCGGTCGAGATGCAGGATGTGATCAACGCTCGTGTCGAGCAGATCCCGGTCGTGGCTGATGATGATCGCCGTGCGGGGGTAGCGCTCGAGATAATCGTAGAGCCAGAGCGTCCCCTCGATGTCGAGGTAGTTGGTCGGCTCGTCCAGAAGCAGCAGGTCGGGCTCGGAGAACAGAACCGCCGCCAGCGCGACGCGCATCCGCCAGCCGCCGGAGAAGTCCGAGCAAGGCCGCGCCTGGGCCGCCGCGTCGAAGCCGAGACCATGCAGGATCGCGGCCGCCCGCGCAGGCGCCGAATGTGCGCCGATATCGACGAGCCGCGTCTCGATCTCCGCCCGCCGAATGCCGTCGGCGTCTTCGGCTTCCGCCATCAGCTTCGCGCGCTCGGTGTCGGCGGCAAGCACGACCGCATGAAGCGTTTCAGGCCCAGCCGGAGCTTCCTGCGCCACCGCGCCCACCCTCATGCCCTTGGGAAGGGAGATCGCCTTCGCATCGACCGGAAGGTCGCCCAGGATCGCCCGGAACAGGGTCGTTTTGCCCGCGCCGTTGCGTCCGACGAGCCCAACATGAGCACCTTCGGGAATGGTGAAGCTCGCGCCGTCGAGAATCAGGCGGTCGCCGATGCGGTAGGTCAGGTCGTTGACGCGAAGCATCGCGGCGTTTTGATCGCGGATAGCCCGCGAGGCAAGGGTGCTCCGTCGCCCTGCTACGTCAGACCAGCTCCCACGCGGTTCGATCATGCATCAGCGCTGCGATGAGAGCGTGATTCAGGTCGTGGCAGGTGTGCGTGGCGACGATGCGCCCCTCGATCGGATGTCCGATCAGCGCAAAGTCTCCGACGATGTCGAGTACCCGGTGGCGAACCGTCTCGTCCGGCATGCGCAGGCCGCCGATGACCCGGTTCCGGAACAGCAGGGCGGCTGAACGGGGGCCACAGCCCTGAAGCAAGGGCTTACGAGTGACGAAACCGTAGCACCGCCCCGCCATCACCCGGATGAATCGGCCGAACGAGCGGGCGGGAGCGATGTCCCCGGGAAACGTCTCGGGCAGGATCGGTCCAGCCCAGTCGAAGGCGCCGAGATGGCACAACTCGATATGCGCCGAGACCGCGAAATTCTCGGCCGGCTCGATCGACAAGCTGCGATGGCGGTCCGCCACGCTGACCCGTCGCAGTACGCGCAGGCAGCGCACCGGTTCGCCCTGCTCGATACGGCCCACCCCGGCGATCCCCTGGCACCAGGGAACGGCGCTCCCATCGAAGATCGGCAGTTCCTCGGCATCGGTCTCGATGAGCGCGTTGTCGATCCGCAGGGCCGAGAGCGCGGCCAGCAGATGCTCTACGGTGCGGATGAGAACGCCATCCTTCCCTAACGCCGTGCAGGCGGGCTGCTTCACCTGCAGATCCCACCGGGCCGGGATGTCGTTGAAGCGACCATCCGGCATCCAACGGCGGAAGACGATGCCGTGTCCGGGCAGGGCAGGCGAAATCCGCACACGCCCCCTACGGCCTGTATGCAGCCCTCGTCCCGATCGCTCGAAGGCATGCGTCAGCGTGGCTTGGTGCCGATACGCCGTCGCGTGTCGCGTCGGCGCGATGAGTTGGGAGAGGGACGGCATGGAGGTTTAGAAGGATAGGCAAGTGAATCCATATGCCGCGATCCACGCCAAAGGGGGAATCACAGTGTCGTGGTGGCTTGACCCTGCGCGACGCCCCGGCCACCATCCCGGCGCACCCGGCGGCTCTCGCATTGCGAGCGTTCGGGCGGTTTCTATCCCGGGGGTCGCCGGCCGGAAGCCGTAGGGGCTTGGGGGACGGCGAGGTACTTCGTTAATGGCGCGCCTGGGGACTATTCCGTTCTTCAAGGATGCGGGCATCGAGCTCGCGACCTTCGAGAATCGCTGCCATTGGCGCCGGTTCGATGAGAATGAGACGCTCGTCGACTTCGACGACATTTCCACCGACGTCTATTTCATCGCCTCCGGTGAAGTGCGGATCCTGAACCGGACGCAGTCCGGCAAGGAGGTTATTCTCGGTGAGATGCGGGGCGGCGCCTTCTTCGGCGAACTCGCGGCCATCGACGGCATCGGGCGCTCGGCCAACGTGACCGCACTGACCCGTGGTGAGGTCTGCGTCGTGCCGGCGAGCGTGTTCAAGCAGATCGTCTTCGCCTCGGAGGCGATCGCCGACCGGCTGATGCGCCTGCTCGCCAAGCGCGTGCGCGAGTTGAACACGCGCCTCATGGAGCATGCCCTGCTCGATCTGCGGCACCGTCTTTATGCCGAATTGCTGCGCCTTTCCGTGCCCCGCTCCGGCGCCGGGGGTGAGCGCGTGGTGACACCACCGCCGTATCACCATGTGCTGGCGGCGCGGATCGGCTGCCGCCGCGAGCAGGTGACGCGGGAGTTCACCGCCATGGCGGCGGAGGGCCTGGTGGACCGTACGCGCGGCGCCCTTGTGTTGCGTCGGCCGGATCTCTTGGAGGCGCGGGTCGCCGAGGCCCTGCGCGAGGATTCCTGACGCCTTGGCGATGGCGCCCAGTCTCTCGATCGAGCGGCTCGTCAAGCGGTTCGGCACGCATGTCGCCGTGGATGGGGTGGATCTCGAACTGGCGCCGGGGGAGTTCTTCTGTCTCCTCGGTCCATCGGGCTGCGGGAAAAGCACCCTGTTGCGCATGATCGCGGGGTTCGAGAGCCCGAGCGAAGGCAGCATCTCGGTCAACGGCACCGACGTCACGGGACTCCCGCCGCATCGTCGGCCGGTGAACATGATGTTCCAGTCCTACGCGCTGTTTCCGCATATGAGTGTGGCGGCCAACATCGCCTATGGGTTGAAAGGGCGGCCGGACGCGAAGGCGCGCGTGGATGAGCTTCTTCGCCTCGCCCGCCTCGAAGGCTTCGGGGCTCGGCGGCCCGACACTTTGTCCGGTGGTCAGCGCCAGCGCGTGGCACTGGCCCGCGCCATCGCCCGCGAGCCGGGCCTGCTGCTGCTCGATGAACCGCTCGGCGCCCTCGACCGGGGCCTGCGCGAGGAGACGCAGGGAGAGTTGCGCGCTTTGCAGAAGCGGCTCGGAACCAGCTTCATCGTCGTCACCCACGATCCCGAGGAGGCGATGATGCTCGCTGATCGGATCGGCGTGATGGAGCGCGGGCGCCTCGCGCAGATCGGGGCCCCAACCGACCTCTATCGCCGCCCGGTGAGCCGCTACGTGGCGGGCCTGCTCGGCGATGTAAATCTCATCCCCGGCCGACTCGGCGCGAAGGGCGTCGGCGGCATTCGCGACGTCGCGAGCGCCAACGGCGTGCTCAGGGCGCAGGAAGGCGCCGTCGATCTCGAAGAAGGCGCGGAGGTCGTGATCGCGGTGCGCCCCGAGAACTTGACCTTCGGCGAGACCGGCCTTCCCGCCACCGTCGCGGACGAAACATTTCTGGGCGACCGTGTCCGCCGCCTGCTGCGGCTGGCCGATAACACCGTGCTCCGGGCGAGCGGCTCGCCGGGCGTCGGGCCTGATCGCGGAGCGGCGACACATGTCGGCTTCGCCCCGGCGGATGCCGTCATCCTGCCCGCGTGAGCCGCCCCATGGCCAGCCGGATCTTCGCTCGTCTGCTGAGACTGCCGCCGTTCCTGTGGCTCGGCGCGTTCTTCCTGCTGCCCTTCCTCGTCACGCTGAAGATCAGCCTGTCGGAGCCAGCCACTGCCATTCCGCCCTATCTGCCGCTGCTCGATTGGCAGGGTGGACTCGACGGGTGGTCGAGCTTCCTCGAAGCCTTGAACTTCACGAACTACATCACTCTCGCTCAGGACGACCTGTATCAGGCGGCGACCCTCGGCTCCCTCTTCTATGCCGGGACCGCGACGGCGATTCTGGTCGTCATCGGCACTCCTATCGCCTACGCCCTGGCTCGCGCCCCGCTGCGCTGGCAACCGTTGCTCGTCGCCCTGGTGGTGGTGCCGTTCTGGACGAGCTTTCTCATCCGCATCTATGCGTGGATCGCCATCCTGAAGCAGGAAGGGCTTCTGAACCTCGTTCTCATGAAGCTCGGGCTGATTTCCCAGCCCTTGGTGATTCTAAATACCGACGTCGCGGTGATCATCGGGCTCGTCTACGCCTATCTGCCCTTCATGGTGCTACCGCTCTATGCGGTGATGAACCGGCTCGATCCGAGCCTGCGAGAGGCCGCCGCCGATCTCGGCGCCAGCCCTGCGCGGGTGTTCTGGACAGTGACCCTGCCGCTCAGCCTGCCGGGCATCATGGCCGGCGCGGGGCTGTGCTTCATCCCGATGGTCGGCGAGTTCGTCATCCCCGATCTGCTCGGCGGCTCGGAAACGCTGATGCTCGGCCGCGTGCTCTGGAGCGAATTCTTCTCGAACCGCGACTGGCCCCTGGCAGCAGCGGTGGCCGTGGTGCTGCTCGTGATCGTCGTCGCGCCCGTCGTGCTGTTCCGCGATAGCTTGCGCGCGGGCGGGGAGGGCGCATGAGCGGCGTGACGCGCGCCGCCCTGTGGCTCGGGCTCGGCTTTCTCTACGCGCCGATCCTCGTGCTGGTGGCATACTCGTTCAATGCCTCCAACCTCGTGACGGTCTGGGGCGGGTTCTCTACCCGCTGGTACTCGGCCCTGTTTTCGGATGGGCCCCTCATCGCCGCCGCCTGGGTCTCGCTGCAGGTCGCCGTCTTCGCGAGCCTGACCGCCACCCTGCTCGGCACCCTCGCTGCTTTGGCGCTGGAGCGCCATGGGCGCTTTCGGGGGCGCTCGCTCTTCACTGGGCTCGTCTACGGACCGATGGTCATGCCAGAGGTGATGATAGGCCTCTCGCTGCTGCTGCTGTTCATCGGCATCGGTCTCGACCGGGGTCTCGTGACCATCGTCATCGCCCACGCGACCTTCTGTACAGGCTTCGTGGCGGTGGTCGTCGCCGCGCGTCTGCGCGGGCTCGACCGTTCGCTGGAAGAGGCGGCCGCCGATCTTGGCGCGAGCCCGTTTCGCGTGCTGACGACGGTGACCCTCCCGCTTCTCGCCCCCGCGATCGCGGCAGGCGCGCTCCTCGCCTTCACACTGTCACTGGATGATCTCGTGATCGCGAGCTTCGTGTCCGGCCCCGGCGCGACGACCCTGCCGATGCGTCTCTACAGCCAAGTGAGATTGGGGGTGAACCCGGAGATCAACGCGGCCTCCACGCTGCTGGTCGTCCTCGTCAGCCTTGTGGTGTTGATCGCCTCCTGGCTCACCGCTCGCCGAGCCGCCTGACGCGCTCGGACGGTTGAACCAGTTTCGCAACGAGGGCCGTCACCACGAGGTTCACCACCAGCGCCAGCACCCCGAGATTGACATCGCGCAGGGGGCCGAGCTGCGGGTAATGCGTGAGGCTGAAACCACTGAGGGTGGTCGCTGCTACCGTCGCGACACCCGCGATGATCCCCGCCGCGGCCGCTCGCTTGTCCAGCGGATTACGCCGCATCAAGCTGGTTAGGAAGCACGGAAAAAGCTGCGTCACGAAGTTGTAGCCCATCAGCAGCAGCTGCACGATCGTATCGCCGCCCGAGAGGGTGAAGCCGACGCAGACCAGCGACATCACCGGCACGAACGCTTTCGCCAAGCGGGCAATCACCGCGTCATCCATCCCGGGGCGCAGGGGCCGTACGATGTTGTTCGCCAGTAAGGTCGCCCCGGCGATCAAGATCATCGAACCAGGCACCAGCGCGGTCAGAACGCCGGTCGCTCCGATGATCCCCACGAACCACGGCGGGAAACTCTGGAGTGAGAGCTTGAACAGCGCGAGGTCGACCTCCGGCCCGGTCAGGCCCGGCACCTGCAACACGGCTGCGAAGCCGACCACGAAGACGAAGAGGTTGATCAACTGGTAGAGCGGCAGAATTGCCGCGTTGCGCCGGAAGGATCGCGGCTCGCGAGCGGTATAGAGCGAGCCGAAGGTGTGTGGCCACATGAACGCGCCGAGCGCCGTCAGCAGCGTCGTGGTTGCGAACCATGTCGGGCTTTGGCCCAGGGACGGCAGCGCGAGGAAGCCCGGCTTCTGCGCCTCGATCGCCTGAAACATGGCCTCGTAGCCGCCGTAATAGTGAAGCGGCAGATAGATGCCGAGGAACACCACCACGCAGAGGATGCTGATATCCTTCAGCACGGCATTCCAGGCCGAACCGTGCACTCCCGACACCACCACATAGGCCGTAACAGCGACGGCGCCGATCCAGACGGCGACCGTCGGCGAGATGGCACCGTAGGAGGCAGTCGACACGATGATGCCGAGCCCCTTGAACTGCAGCACCATGTAAGGGACGAGCGCCACCAGTCCGACCAGGGCGACCAACATTCCGAGCGCCGGACTCTCGTACTTCGCGGCGAAGAAGTCCGGCTGCGTGAACAGGCGCCTTTCCTTCGCATAACGCCAGACCGGCGGCAGCAGCCAATAGGATGTGACGTAGCCGAGGGTAATGTAGCAGAGGATGTAGTAGGCGGGCGCGCCTTTGCCGTAGGCGATGCCGGAGCCACCGAGGAAGGTGAAGGTCGTGTAGATCTCACCCGCCATCAGCAGGAACACGAAGGCGGTGCCGAAGCCGCGCCCGCCCACCGTCCATTGCTCCAGGCCCATCTCCCGACCGGATCGGGCGCGCAGGCCGAGTCCGAGGGCGACGACGAAGGCTGCCGCGACGATGATGAGGGCGGCGCTCATCGGCCATCCTCCGGGGCGCGATTCTGTGGATCAGTGAAGTAGATGATCCCCATGATCGCGCTTGTCGCGAGCACGCAGAAGACGAGCCACGCCAGCAGGAACGGGAGGCCCAGAATAAAGGGCTCGACCCTGTTCATGAAGTACGGGCCGACGAGCATGCCGAGAAACGGCAACACCGCGAGCCATCGGACATGCCGCATCGACCGGCTCCCACCATCGAAGGGCCGCGCATGGCCCGGCGAGGGATGAACGGTCTTCACGCCGGAGGGTTCATCGTAGCCGACGAATGGTGTGCGAAGCGGAGCCGTGCGCCAGCGCACCGGCTCAGCTTTCGTCTGGGATTACGTCTCGATTGCCCGCTGCCCCGTGCAATGGGTGAACCGAGATTCGCCCCATGAAGGTACTTCCCAGCTTCCTCGCTCTGGGCGCCGTTCTGGCCCTCGTGCCCGTCGCCGCCGAAGCCCGGCCGTTGCATCACGCGAAGGCCGAGGCCAACGCCCCCGCGAAAGCGAGGCGGGCGGCCATGGAAGGCTTTACCGCCCGGATGAGCCGCCTCGACGCGCTGATGGGCACGAGTCCCAGTGCCCGGACCCGTTCAGCCTCGGCCGAGCACTGATCAGCGCCCGAGTCCGCCAGCCTCCTCGATGAACTTGGCGACAATGTCCGCCCCGTCGCCCGCGCGAAGCGAGGCGAAAACGTAGGGCCGCGTGCCGCGCATCCGTTTCGTATCGCTCTCCATGACCGAGAGGTCGGCCCCGACGAGCGGTGCGAGATCGGTCTTGTTGACGATCAGCAGGTCCGAACGGGTGATGCCCGGCCCGCCCTTGCGGGGGATCTTCTCCCCACCCGCGACGTCGATGACGTAGAGGGTGATATCCGCGAGTTCCGGCGAGAACGTCGCCGCGAGGTTGTCTCCGCCGGACTCGATCAGCACCAGATCGAGTTTCGGAAAGCGTTGCCGCATCTGGGCGACGGCGGCCAGATTGATCGAGGCGTCCTCCCGGATCGCGGTATGCGGGCAGCCGCCGGTTTCGACGCCGAGGATCCGCTCCTCGGGCAGGGCGCCCGCGACGGTGAGAATGCGCGCATCCTCCTTCGTGTAGATGTCGTTGGTGATGGCGCAGATCTCGTAACGGTCGCGAAACCGCTTGCAGAGCTGTTCCATCAGCGCCGTCTTGCCCGAGCCAACCGGGCCGCCAATGCCGACGCGCAGGGGACCGTTCGCGGAAACGCTCATCGCTGAAGCCTCATGACCGGAAGATGCGGGAATACTGCGTCTCGTGCCGGAACGACCCGAGATCGAGGCGAAGGCAGGCCGAGCCGAGATCGTCGAGGCTCGCGGTCTCCGCCGCTCTCGCCAGCGGCACGAGCCGCGCCGAGAGGGCGGCGACGACACGAGTACCCGCTGCCTGCCCCACCGGGGCCGACCTGAGCGCGGCCGAAACGAGGTTCTGCACGAAGGCGAGGGCATAGGCCCCGAGCAAAGGCGACAATTGCATGGCATGGGCACCGGCGGCGGCACCGACCGCCACGGGATAGGCCACCGCCTCGCATAGCGACGGCGCGAGCGCCGCGAGCGCGGGGCAGGGCCACGCCCCGAGGGTCGCATCGAGGAAGCTGCGTCCCTGCTGACTGGTCTCGAGATGCAATTCGCGCGAGGGCGCCAGGGCCAGGGCGAGATCGTTGAGCGCAGTCAGGTCCGTCGCGCTTGCCGCCGACGCCGCGTCATGGGCGCGGGCGACCAGGATCAGGTCGTTACGGAGCGAGCCTCGTTCGCAGACATCGCCGAGCCATGCGGTCAGGCTTTCCTCGCCGCTGACGTCGCCCGCCTCCACGGCGGCTTCGAGCCCGTGCGAATAGGCATAGGCTCCCACGGGGTAGCCTGGCGACAACCACGCGAAGAGCCGAAGCGCCTCGACGGCCTCAGTCATGGGAATGGGCATGACCGTGCGCATGCCCACTTCCGTGGCCATGATTGTGTCCGCCAGAATAGGCGCCACCCTCGGGGCGGAACGGACGCTCTACCTCCTCGGCCGTACCGCCGAGGCCCCGCACCATCTCCGCGAGGACGTGATCGTAACCGATCCACACCGCATCGGGACCGATCTCGGCCGGGATGTGCCGGTTGCCCATGTGCCAAATCAGGCGACGCAGGGCATGCTCGTTGGGCGCCTGGATCTCGAGCAGTCGCTCCGGCGCCGCCTCCACCCAAACGAGGCGCCCATCTTCCAGCACAAGGGCGTCTCCGTCATCAAGCATGGCGGGCTCGGCCAGATCGAGCAGGAACGCCGTTCCACCGAGTCCACGCATGGTGGTGCGGCGGCGATGCCGGTCGCCATGGTCGAGCACCACGCGATCGATGATCTCGCCACCCGACAACGCGCCCGCCCGCAGGATCCGGGTCGCACGCAGAAATCCCCTCGGGGAACCACCGGTTGAAAGCGTCACGCGACCTCAGAACAGAAAATACCGCTGCGCCATGGGCAGCACTTCGGCGGGCTCGCAGACCAGCAATTCGCCGTCCGCACGCACGTCGTAGGTCTCGGGATCGACCTCGATCACCGGGGTGGCATCGTTGAGCACCATGCTCTTTTTCGAGATGCCGCCGCGGACGTTCTCGACGGCAACCATCTCCTTCTGCACGCCGAGCCGCTCGCGAAGACCGTCCTCCAGGGCCGCCTTCGAAACGAAAGTGAGGGCGGTGGAATAGGGCACGCGGCCATAGGCCCCGAACATCGGCCGGTAGTGCACCGGCTGCGGCGTCGGAATCGAGGCGTTCGGATCACCCATCGGCGCGGCGGCGATGGCGCCACCCTTAAGCACGAGGTCCGGCTTCACGCCGAAGAAGGCGGGCGTCCAGAGCACGAGGTCGGCGAGTTTCCCCGGCTCGATGGAGCCGATATGCCGGGAGACGCCATGGGCGATGGCCGGATTGATGGTGTACTTCGCGACATAGCGGCGGGCGCGCAGATTGTCCGTTCCGGACGTGTCGCCAGCCAACGCACCGCGCTGACGCTTCATCTTGTCGGCCGTCTGCCACGTGCGGATGATGACTTCGCCGACCCGGCCCATAGCCTGCGAATCCGACGACATCATCGAGAGCGCGCCGATATCGTGCAGAATGTCTTCGGCGGCGATCGTCTCCTTGCGGATGCGGCTTTCGGCGAAGGCGAGATCTTCGGGGATCGACGGGTCGAGGTGGTGGCACACCATCAGCATGTCGAGATGCTCATCGATGGTATTGCGGGTGTAGGGGCGTGTCGGGTTCGTGGACGACGGGAGAACGTTGGCCAGCCCCGCGACCTTGATGATGTCCGGCGCATGGCCGCCGCCCGCGCCCTCTGTATGGAAGGCATGGATGGTGCGGCCCTTGAAGGCCGCGATCGTGTCCTCGACGAATCCCGACTCGTTGAGCGTATCGGTATGGATCATCACTTGGATGTCGTGGAGATCCGCGACGCTCAAGCAGGTGTCGATGGCCTTGGGGGTGGTGCCCCAATCCTCGTGAAGTTTCAGGGCGCAAGCGCCGCCGCGCACCATCTCCACCAAGCTATCCGGTTGGGAGGCGTTTCCCTTGCCCGCGAAGGCGAGGTTCATCGGGAACGCGTCCGCCGCCTCGATCATTCGGGCGATGTGCCAGGGTCCTGGCGTGCAGGTGGTCGCGAAGGTGCCGTGCGCGGGGCCCGTGCCGCCGCCGAGCATCGTGGTGACGCCCGAGCACAGGGCCTCCTCGATCTGCTGCGGGCAAATGAAGTGGATGTGGCTGTCGAACCCGCCCGCCGTAAGGATCTTGCCTTCGCCCGCGATCACCTCAGTCCCGGGTCCGACGACGATGTCGACACCGGGCTGCACATCCGGGTTGCCGGCCTTGCCGAGCTTGAAGATCCGCCCGCGCACGATGCCGACATCGCATTTCACGATGCCCCAATGGTCGAGGACGACAGCATTGGTGATGACTGTATCGACCGCGCCCGCCGCATTCGGCGCCTGCGATTGACCCATACCGTCGCGGATGACCTTGCCGCCGCCGAACTTCACTTCCTCCCCATAGGTGGTGAAATCGCGCTCGACGGTGATCTCGATGGAGGTGTCGGCGAGCCGGATGCGGTCACCGGTCGTCGGGCCGAACATGTCGGCATAGGCCGAGCGCGGGAGGCTCGCGGGCTTGAGGGTGTTGCTCACGGTCTCGGCCTCCGCTTTTCGCACGCACCCATCACAGCTTGCCCATCACGTCGCCTCGGAAGCCGTGGACGATCCGGTCGCCCGAAAGCGGCACCAGCGCCACCTGTCGCGTCGAGCCGGGTTCGAAACGCACGGCGGTGCCGGGGGCAATGTCGAGGCGCTTGCCCCGCGCCTCCGCACGGTCGAAGACGAGACCCGGGTTGGCCTCGAAGAAGTGATAGTGGGAGCCGACCTGAATCGGCCGGTCGCCGACATTGGCGACCTCTATGACGGTGCGTTCCGCACCCTCGTTGAACACGATCTCACCGGGCAGCGCCGTCACCGTGCCGGGCACGTCCTGCGAGGGGGCGCCCCGAATCGGGTGATGGACCGTGACCAGCTTGGTGCCATCCGGGAAAGTCGCCTCTACCTGGATGTCGTGGATCATCTCCGGAATGCCGGGCATGACCTGATCGGCAGTCAGGACATTGCCGCCCGCTGCCATCAATTCGGCCACCGTGCGCCCATCGCGTGCGCCCTCGACCACGAAATCGGTGATGAGGGCCACAGCCTCGGGATGGTTCAGCTTCACGCCACGGGCGAGGCGATTGCGTGCCACCTGGGCCGCCATCGCGATCAGCAGCTTGTCCTTCTCGCGGGGAGTGAGCAGCACCGTCGCCTCGTTTCGTCGCCAGTCAAAGCTGGCGGAGCAAGGATCATGCTCGGCACTGCGTCAAGGCCGCCACAGGGCGCTCGCGCCGCTATCCCACCCTCTCGTTTCGTAAGTCGCGCGGATGAGCAGCGAGTGCCCGCCCCGCAAGAGGGGGCGGGCACGATGTTACGTCTCAGTCTTCGGTGCTGGCCTGCTCGCCGATGGCGAGCAGCATGGCTCGGAGGCGAGCCGTCCGTTCATCGCGCGACCGACGCTCGGCGCGCAGCGCCAAATGCAGCGCTTGATCCGCGAGCTTCCGTTGCTGAGGAGACGAGTCATTCGAAGCCGACTCGCGCGTCATCGCAAAGACGACAGCGTCCATGTCGCACCTCCCTAAGTCTATTCCGCCATTCGGTAGTGATCCGCAGGAACGCGGTCCAGCCCGAATAATAGGCATAGATGACAGTGAAGGGACGAAATCGAATCGATGTCTCGTGACGCCGCCGCCAGGCTTCACGCAGCGCTGCGCTTGGCCTGCCGCGCAGCCAGGGCACCCGGACGGCCGAGCCCGATCTCCTTGGCGAGAGCGGAGCGGCGGGCTGCGTAGCTCGGGGCCACCATCGGATAGTCGCTCGGCAGGCCGAAGCGCTCGCGGTAGCTCTCCGGATCGAGACCGTGGCTCGACAGGTGACGCTTGAGGGTCTTGTAGACCTTGCCGTCGATGAAGCTCACCAAGCCGTCGCGTCCGATGGACTTGCGGATCTCGGCATTGGACGGCCGGTGAACCTTCTCGGATTCCTTCGCGCCGCTTTCGGCCATGTCCGTCTCGGTCAGCCGCTTCAACGCAGCGTGGACGCTGCTGATCAGACCCGGAAGCTCGGATTGCGGAAGAGGATTGTTCGCTACGTAGGCGGAGATCACATCACTCGCGTAAAGAGCGAGTTGCTGCACTACTTCATCACCTGCAGGTTGCGTAGCGTCCACGGACATGTTGTCGATCCCCTTTAATTGATTCCTGGGGAAGGTTTGCCATCAAGCTCGAGCTGTTTTCAAGATGCATGTGTAGTTTTTGTTGCCTATCACCATTACGCGACCGAAAAACTAAACCCGTGGTTTGGGACAATCTATCGACCTCACTCTGTGCACGAATCCCAGCGGCATCTCCGCCGAAACATCCAAGCCCTTCCGGTTGGACAGGGGCCCGGCACCGCGCCATGTCAGAGGCGTTTCGAGGGAGGAAGCGATGCGACCGGACAGGCCGGGCCGAACCGGCGCCTTGCCGTTGAAAGGGCTAACCGTCCTCGCGCTGGAGCAGGCCGTCGCGGCCCCTTACTGCACGTCGCGTCTTGCCGATGCCGGGGCCCGGGTCATCAAGATCGAGCGGCCGGAGGGTGATTTCGCGCGGGGCTATGACGCCTCGGTGAACGGCCTCGCGAGCTATTTCGTCTGGCTCAACCGAGGCAAGGAGAGCCTCGTCGCCGACATCAAGGATCCGGCCGATGCCGCCCTGATGCACCGGATCCTCGAACGCGCGGATGTCTTCGTGCAGAACCTCGCGCCGGGGGCTGCGGCCAGGGCCGGGTTCGGGTCGGCAGCGTTGCGCGCGCGCCATCCGAGACTGATCACGGTGGACATCACCGGCTACGGGATGGGCCATTCCTATTCGAATATGAAGGCTTACGACCTGCTGGTTCAGGCCGAGAGCGGGCTCGCCGGGATCACCGGCCACCCCGCAGGGCCGGGACGGGTCGGCGTTTCGGTCTGCGATGTGGCTTGCGGGATGGACGCCCATGCCGCCGTGCTGGAGGCGCTGATCGCTCGCGGCATCACGGGGGAGGGCGCATCCCTCGAGGTCAGCTTGTTCAGCGGCGCGGCCGACTGGATGAACGTACCGCTGCTGTATTTCGAGGGCACCGGCCGCGTTCCGCAGCGGCTCGGCCTCGCGCACCCGTCGATCAGCCCCTACGGCGCCTATGCGACGGCCGATGGCAGCCTCGTCCTGATCTCGATTCAGAACGAGCGTGAATGGGCAGCCTTCTGCGTAGGCGTGCTCGGAGAGCCGGATCTGGCCCGCGCCGATGGCTACGAGTCGAACAATGCCCGTGTCGCCAACCGGGACGCCGTGGATGCGCGGATTAGCGAAGTCCTGGGCCGCCTTACGCGTGACGAGGCTGCCGCCCGCCTGAAGGGTACCGGCACGGCCTATGGCTTCGTCAACACGCTCGCCGACCTCGCCACCCACCCGGCGCTGACCCGCGTCGAGGTAGAGACGCCCGGCGGAACGGCGCGGATCGTGGCTCCGCCCGTTCTCATCGATGGTGAGGTGCGAGCCCTAGGTCCGGTCCCGGCCGTGGGCGAACACAGCGAGCGGATCCGCGCCGAGTTCCGGGCAAACTCCTAACGACGAATTCGGGAGGACAGCATGCGGCTTCAGAACAAGATTGCCATCGTGACAGGCGCGGGGGGTGGTTTCGGCGCCGGCATCGCGGAACGCTTTGTGGCCGAAGGCGCGCGGGTCGTTCTGGTCGATATCCGCCGTGATGCGGTCGAAGCGCTCGCGAACTCCCTTGGGGACCGGGCCATCGCGTTCGCCGCCGATGTCGGCTCGGCGGCCGATGTGGCGGACGTCATCGAGGAAACGAGCAAACGTTTCGGTGCGCCGCACATCCTCATGAACAATGCGGGCACCACCCATCGCAATAAGCCGCTGATGGAAGTGACAGAGGAGGATTTCGATCGCGTTTTCCGCGTGAACGTGAAGTCGATTTTCCACTTCGTACGCTCGGCGGCGCCCGTGATGCGTGACAATGGTGGCGGCGTGATCCTGAATGTCAGCTCGACGGCGGCGATACGGCCGCGGCCCGGCCTGACGTGGTACAATGCCTCCAAAGGTGCTGCGAGCCTCGCCACTCGCTCGCTCGCCCTCGAACTCGCGCCATGGAAGATTCGCGTGAACGCGCTGTGCCCGGTCATGGGCGCGACCGGTCTGCTCGAAGACTTCATGGGCATGGAGGACACGCCGGAGAACCGCACGAAGTTCATCGCGACGATTCCCCTCGGGCGCCTCTCGACAGCCCAGGACATCGCGAACGCGGCTCTCTATCTCGCTTCCGACGAAGCCGAATTCATCACCGGCATCGATCTGCCCGTGGATGGCGGCCGCACCGCCTGACTGGATCCGTATCCGACCGAGTCGAGATGCCCCCGTCGATGGATTCCCGGCCGTCCTTGCGAGCGCAGCGAAGCAAGGGCGAAGGCAGGTGACCCGACTCGGTCGAAGACGGCTTTAAGCGCCCGGCGGCTCACTCGTCCTCGGGCGAGTCGCCATCCTCGTAGGCGACGCGGCGCATCACATCGAGGCAGCCCTGCAGGATGTAGGCGGCGGCGAGCTTGTCCACGAGTTCGCCCCGGCGCTGGCGTGAGGCATCGGCCTCGATCAGCGCGCGGGTGACGACCGCCGTCGAAAGCCGCTCATCGAAGAACAGCACCGGCAGAGGCAGGATCGGCGCAAGGTTGCGTGCGAAGGCGCGGGTCGACTGCACCCGCGGTCCCTCTGTGCCGTCCATGTTGAGCGGCAGGCCGAGCACAAGTCCGCCGACCCGGTGCTCATCGCATACGGCCTTGAGGCGCATCGCGTCGGGCGTGAACTTCACACGACGGATCGTCTCCAGCGGGCTGGCGATCTGACGGCCGAGATCCGACAGGGCAAGGCCGATCGTCTTGGTGCCGAGGTCGAGGCCGATCAGGCGGGTACCCCCGCGCGAAGCCGCCGCGAAGTCGCGGATCGTCTGCTTGTCCATGGCGCACGGCCTACGCGACCCGGCGCCCCGGCGCCACCATCCCGTCCACAGTCTTAACCATATCCGTGCTCGCGCCGGATGTACGCGGAGCGTGCGCCGTTTAAGTTGGTTAAGGAAGTGTTAACCGACCGCGCGGAGACGGCAGTGCCGGGTGCCAATAAGATCGCTGACGACAAGACGCGCCGGGCGCGTCGCCGCCGCCATGGCTGGATGCTGGTTCTGGCCTTCGAGGTTCTGGTGTTCGGCGCCGCGCAATCGGTGCTGAAGCCGATCAGGCCGCCGGGCATCGCGGTGGAGCAGACGGTGAAGCCAAACCACGTCGTGACGTGAGCCCCCGCGTTGCGGGGCTTGGAAACGCAATGCTATAGCCCGGCCGCCGAGGGAACGAGTCCCCGGCCGGGATGAACGGGACGGCATGTCGGTCGACGAGAAGACTGTGCGGCGCATCGCACATCTGGCGCGGATCGCGGTCACCGACGAGGAAGTCGGGCCGCTGGGCGCTGAATTGAACAACATCCTCGCCTTCGTGGAGCAACTCGGCACGGTCGATGTCTCCGGCGTGGAGCCTATGACCTCGGTGCTGCCCATGGCGATGAAGAAGCGCGAGGATGGCGTGACCGAAGGCGGTCGCGCCGTCGACGTGGTCGCTAACGCGCCCGAGACGGAGGATCATTACTTCCTCGTTCCCAAGGTGGTCGAGTAACCCTCCGGCCGGACGTTATCCGTTTGCACGCGCCCTTGCGGCGCGCAGGGACTTGAGACGCGTGAGCAGCCCCAACGAACTCACCCTCGCCGAGGCGCGGGACGCCCTGAAGGCGAAGACCCTTTCGGCCCGCGAACTGACCCAGGCGCATCTCGACGCCATGGCGAAGGCGCGTTCGCTCAACACCTACCTCCTCGAGACGCCGGACCGGGCGCTCGCCATGGCCGACTTGTCGGATGCCAAGATTGCCGCGGGCGAGGCTCGCCCGCTGGAAGGCATCCCGCTCGGCATCAAGGACCTGTTCTGCACCCACGGCGTGGAGACGACGGCGGGCTCCAAGATCCTCAAAGGGTTCGAGCCGCATTACGAATCCGCCGTGTCGGCCAATCTCTGGCGCGACGGCGCGGTGATGCTGGGCAAGCTGAACCTCGATGAATTCGCCATGGGCTCGTCCAACGAGACCAGCGCCTTCGGCAACGTGATCTCGCCCTGGCGCCGCAAGGACTCTGACGCGCAGATCGTCCCCGGCGGCTCCTCCGGCGGCTCGGCGGCGGCGGTGGCCGCGCGTCTCTGCCTCGGCGCCACGGCGACCGATACCGGCGGGTCGATCCGCCAGCCCGCAGCCTTCACCGGCACGGTCGGCATCAAGCCGACCTATGGCCGCTGCTCGCGATGGGGCACGGTGGCCTTCGCGTCCTCTCTCGATCAGGCCGGGCCCATCGCTCGCACGGTGAAGGATTGTGCGATCCTGCTTGCCTCCATGAGCGGCGCGGATGCGCGGGACACGACCTGCGCCGACCTCGCGGTGCCGGATTTCGAGGCTTCCGTGGGCCGCGGCGTGAAGGGCCTGACCATCGGTATCCCGAAGGAGTACCGGGTCGATGGCATGCCGGCCGAGATCCAGCGCTTGTGGGACGAGGGCGCGGCGTGGCTGAAGGCGGCTGGCGCGACGATCAAGGAGATCTCACTGCCGCACACCTCCTACGCGCTGCCGGCCTATTACATCGTTGCCCCTGCCGAGGCGTCCTCGAACCTCGCCCGCTATGATGGTGTTCGCTACGGCCTGCGCGTGCCGGGCAAGGACATCGCCTCGATGTACGAGAACACCCGCGCCGCCGGTTTCGGCCGCGAGGTGAAGCGCCGGATCATGATCGGCACCTACGTGCTTTCGGCGGGCTATTACGACGCCTATTACGTTCGCGCCCAAAAGATCCGTACCCTAATCAAGCGCGACTTCGAGGCCGCCTATGCGGACGGCGTGGATGCCATCCTCACCCCGGCGACGCCCTCGGCCGCCTTTGGCATCGGCGAGAAGGCCAATGCCGATCCGGTCGAGATGTACCTCAACGACGTGTTCACCGTGACGGTGAACATGGCGGGACTGCCGGGCATCGCGGTGCCCGCCGGGCTCGACTCGCAGGGCCTGCCGCTCGGCCTCCAGCTGATCGGCCGCCCCTTCGATGAGGAAACCCTGTTTGCAGCCGCCCAGGTGATCGAGGATTCGGCAGGACGGACGCAGCTTCCCGCCGCGTGGTGGGCATGACCGTCCCTTATTATCCCTGGACGGTCTGGATCTGGGCCGCATTCGATCCTGCCCTGATCGTAGTGGCTCTCTATCTCGGCTGGAAGGCCGATCAGTTCGGCAAGTGCTTCATCGCGGCGATCGTCGCCTTCGCGGTTGCCGTGCTGTTCTCGTGGATGGTGTCGGCGGCGGGTATTCCGTGGCCCGCGCCGATCACCCATGACGGACCGACCTTCTTCAGCGTCCGCGCCGTGGCGGCCCTGCTCTACGCCATGATCGGCTACGGCGCCCGCCAGGTCGCAGGCCGCCGCGCTTGATTCTTGGCGCGGCGCGCACCTAGAAAAGATCCGCTCGGTGGACTCTCACGCACCGCCGTCCTTGCGAGCGGAGCGACGCAATCCAGGGATACGCACCGTTCGAAGAGGTCCTGCTGCCCTGGATCGCTTCGCTCCGCTCGCGATGACGGTGCGGGTTTGAACGCAAGCCACATTCGGACCGACCATGAACGCACCCGTTGACCCCAAGAAGCTGATCAAGGGCGGCCTGCACGACTGGGAAGTTGTGATCGGCATGGAGATCCATGCCCAGGTGACCAGTAAAGCGAAACTGTTCTCCGGCGCCTCGACCGCCTTCGGCGGCGAGCCGAACGATCACGTCTCGCTGGTCGATGCGGCGATGCCGGGCATGCTGCCGGTGATCAATCAGGAATGTGTTGCGCAGGCGGTGCGCACCGGCCTGGGCCTCAAGGCCAAGATCAACCTGCGTTCGGTGTTCGATCGGAAGAACTATTTCTACCCGGATTTGCCGCAGGGCTATCAGATCTCGCAGTACAAGGACCCCATCGTCGGTGAGGGCGAGGTGTTGGTGGACATGCCCGACGGTACGTCCTTCACCGTCGGCATCGAGCGGCTGCATCTGGAACAGGATGCGGGGAAGTCGCTACACGATCAGGACCCGACACGCAGCTTCGTGGATCTGAACCGCTCCGGCGTGGCTCTGATGGAGATCGTGTCCAGGCCGGATCTGCGTTCGGCCGACGAAGCCAAGGCTTACGTCACCAAGCTGCGGACCATCCTGCGCTACCTTGGGACCTGCGACGGCGACATGGACAAGGGCAACCTCCGCGCCGACGTGAACGTGTCGGTGCGCCGCCCCGGTGATCCGCTCGGCACGCGTTGCGAGATCAAGAACGTCAACTCGATCCGTTTCATCGGGCAGGCGGTCGAGACCGAAGCGCGCCGTCAGATCGCGATCCTCGAGGATGGCGGTAAGATCGACCAAGAGACGCGCCTGTTCGATCCCGGCAAGGGCGAGACGCGCTCGATGCGTTCGAAGGAAGAGGCGCACGATTACCGCTACTTCCCGGACCCGGATCTGCTGCCGCTGGAATTCGACCAAACCTTCGTGGACCGCCTGGCAGAGGGCCTGCCGGAACTGCCGGATGCCAAGAAGGCTCGCTTCGTCAAGGAATTCGGGCTCTCGGCCTACGATGCCGGCGTGTTGGTGGCCGAGCGCGCCTCGGCCGACTACTACGAGGCGGTCGCCAAGGGCCGGGACGGCAAGGCCGCCGCGAACTGGGTGATCAACGAGCTGTTCGGCCGCCTCAACAAGGAGGGGCTTGGCATCGAACAGACTCCGGTCTCGGCCGCCCAACTCGGCGTCATCGTGGACCTGATCGGAGAGGGCGTCATCTCCGGCAAAATCGCGAAGGACCTGTTCGAGATCGTGTGGACCGAGGGTGGCGATCCGCGCGCCATTGTGGACGCCCGAGGCATGAAGCAGGTCACGGATACGGGCGCCATTGAGGCCGCCGTGGACGAGATCATCGCCAAGAACCCCGACAAGGTCGCGCAGGCCAAGGAAAAGCCGACGCTGCTCGGCTGGTTCGTCGGCCAGACCATGAAGGCGACCGGCGGCAAGGCGAACCCCGCCGCCGTCAACGCTCTGCTCAAAAGCAAGCTTGGGATCGACTAGACGCCCGATACCCGCCTCTTTCGACCTCGTCGTCAGCGCATGGCCCTCCCCGCAAGGGGAGGGCCTTTTTCGTGTCGCTGCTTAGATACTGAAGAGATACGCGCGGCGTTCAGGAATAATCCCAATATAAAAACTAATATTTCAGGGATTAAAATGATTTCATAAAGATGTGCGAATGGGCACATTTGCTCAAATACTATGCTGCTAAGGATGATTCTGCCGGCAAACGAAGCAAGTTTTGCACAGATGGAGACCATCCATGTTCAAGATCGCTCTGATTGTTGCCGGAATAGCGTCGCTGATCGTGACCATGCCGCCCCGAGCCGATGCGCGATCCGATACATTGATGGATTTGCTAGCCGGCCGCGATACCCCAGCATGTCCGCGCTACCAGCAGACACCGCGCGATCCATGTAATATCGTTGTGAAGAGGCCCGGCGGAAATCCAACGCAGGATATGACGGGCTCGATTGGGCATATGAAATCGTACCAGGGTAATGGCGGCCCACGCTGCAAGACGATCTGCCGGTTTACCGGTACTCAGTACTGATCGGCGGATCGTATCGGTGGGCGAACTTGCTCGGTTTTCGAGCATGTTCGTCCGACTGCCCACACTACCCAGAGCTTGCCACGCATTTTTGATAGAGGGTTTTCGCTGACGAACACTGAAGATGCAGAAAAAATACCTGCACAGCATTCATTGTAGCCTGTTCGAGCAAAATTTTGACTATCGCAGGCATCATTTCCGGCGCGGCGGCATAGCTTATCCAGCGGTCTCGGTTTAAATCGCATCTCGACCAGGGGTTGAGCACTCCGGATCCCTGGCGGAGCGGTATCAATGCGAAAAACGAAGCCCAAGCAGTCAACACAGGTCGACCAAGGAATCGGAAGCCGTATCGCCCTCCTTCGAACAGCCAACGGTTTGAGCCAGTCGCAACTGGCCGAAGCTCTTGGGATCAGCTTCCAGCAGGTTCAAAAGTACGAGGCGGGTAAGAACCGCATCGGCGCGGGCCGTCTTCAGGCCATCGCGGATCGCCTCAACGTGCCTGTCTCGACATTCTTCGAAGAAACGCCCCAGCCCACGCACGACGATGCGGTGGAGATGCTCCTCCAGAGCGACGGTGCGCTCGATGTGCTAAGAGCCTACGTGTCGATCACCGATGAAGAGGTGCGAAAGAGCATTCTCACCATGGTGAAGGCGATGGTCCGCGTCTCGAAGGCAACGAGCGGCGAAGAACCAGGCCCGGACACCGACAACGCGCCCGGACACTGACCGGAATTTCATGCCCCATAGCGGGCGATGACGATGGCGGTCTCCCCGTAAATCCGCCTTTCCTGCTCGGAAAATCCCGGGGGCAGGGACATCTCGGCAGAAGCGACTTCCTCGACCACGGCCAGGGCCCCCTCGGTCAGCCAGCCGCCCGCCGCCGCGCTCGCGAGTGCCAGCGGAGCGAGGTCTCGTCCGTAGGGTGGATCACAAAACAGCAGTGAGAAGCGGCCAGCCGCCCCGGCCTCACCGAGCTTGGTGGCATCGCGGCGGAACAGCCTCGTGATACCCTCGGCACCCAAGGCCTCGATGTTGGCGCGAATGACGCTCCGCGCCTCCGCCCCCTCATCGACCAAGAGCGCATAGGAGGCGCCGCGCGAAAGGGCTTCGAAGCCGAGTGCTCCCGTGCCGCTGAAGAGATCGAGCACCCGTGCCCCGTCCACGGCATCGTCGTAGCCGTGGGTCAGGACGTTGAAGAGGGATTCCCGCAGCCGGTCGGAAGTCGGACGGATCGCATCCGTTCGGGGCGTCGCCAAGCGCCGCCCACGCCACTCACCGCCGACAATACGCACGGGCCGCCCTCAGCGATTGCCGCGCGGCGGACGGCTCCCGCCGCCCTTCGGCCCGCCGGGCTTACCGCCCCCCGGGCGCGAACCACCTGGCTTGAAACCGCCCGACTTGAAACCGCCGCTGGGCTTGCCGCCGCGACCAGCCGGGGCGCCCGGCTTGCCCCCGGCGGGACGGCCACCGCCGCCGAACTTGCCGGCGGGCCGCTCACCGGCGGGTTTCCGATCGCCAAAAGGCTTTCGATCACCAGACGGCTTCCGGTCACCGAAGGACTTCTGCTCGCCGAACGGCTTGCGCTCCCCGGAGAACTTGCGTTCGCCGAAGGACTTGTTCGGCGCACCGCTCGAGCGACCGCGCGAGCCTTCACCCTCGGAGCGTCCGCGCTGGCCTCCGCCAAAGCCGCCCTCCTGGCGCTGGCCGCGACCCTCGCCCCCGCGATGCCCACCGAAATCACCGCGCTCGTTCGAGCGCCCACGCGGCGGGGCACCGCCCTCGCGGCGCGGACCGTTACCCCGGAAGCTCGTGGCCTCGCCATCGTCGCGGTTGCGCGAACGCGCGGCGGGGCGCTCCATCCGCTGCAAGCCACGATCCTCCTGGCGGCCCTCGGCGTTCGACGTCGGAGCCTTCGAATAGCGGCGGCGAGGCTGCTCCTCGGCCACCGGCTGAGGCGCAGCCGCCGTGGGCTTGAGGCGTTCGACCAACACACGTCGTTCGCCGGTCTTGATCGCGCCGACGCGCTCGCGGCCACGCTCGGCGGCGGCCCGCTCCTGATCGATCCGCGGATCGGCGCCGCGACGGGGCGGACGGCCGGGCTTGTAAGGGGCAGGCTCCTGGCTCTCTTCACGCCACACCGAGCGGCGGAGGTTCGACCCTGTACCACCGGTCGACACGCGTTGCGGGGCGGGCCGGGCGGGGGCGCGCCTGTCCTGCCGCTTGCCCTGATCGGAGTCGGTTCGGGCCGGTTTAGCCGGACCGCCGAACGGTGAGATCGGCTCGCGGACCGGGCTCTCGAAATCGACACCGGCCTGCTCGGACAGCGTCTTGCCAAGCTGATCCTTGAGGACGCGGGTCCGCACTTCTTCCACGAGCCCGACTTCAAGCTCGCCGAGCTGGAACGGTCCGAAGGACATGCGGATCAGGCGGTTCACCTGAAGTCCGAGATGCTCGAGGATCCGCTTGACCTCGCGATTCTTGCCCTCGCGGAGACCCAGCGTCAGCCAGAGGTTGTCGCCCTGAACTCGGTCGAGGGTCGCTTCCACGGGGCCGTATTCCATCCCGTCGATGGTCACGCCCTTCTTCAGGCGGTCGAGCTGCGCCTGATCGGTGTCGCCGTGAGCGCGCACGCGGTAGCGGCGCAGCCAGCCCGTGTCGGGGTGGGCGATGACCTTCGCGAGGCCACCATCGTTGGTGAGGAGAAGCAAACCCTCAGTGTTGATGTCGAGGCGGCCGACGGCGACCACGCGGGGCATGTCTTCGGGCAACACCTCGAACACGGTCTGGCGACCTTCCGGATCGCGAGCCGTGGTGACGAGGCCGCGCGGCTTGTGGAAGATCCACAGCCGGGTGCGCTCACGGGCCGGAAGCGGCTCGCCATCAATGAGGATCTGGTCGTCGTCGGTGACATTCAGCGCAGGCGAATCGATCACCTCGCCGTTCACACTCACGCGACCCGCGAGGATCATGGCTTCCGCGTCGCGCCGCGAGGAGACGCCGGCCCGCGCCATCGCTTTGGCGATCCGCTCGCCCGCGTAAACGGGTTCTGCTTCAGCCTCAGCCTCGCCTTCAATAGGCTCGGGCACCGTGCTCGGCTCGGGTGCCTCTGGACGGCGCTTCATGGGGGCATCGCCAGAGGAGGCGGGACGGCTCTTGGAACGGCTGGCCTTGGCAGGCGTGGGTTCGGCCAGATCCTTCGCGCTGCCCGCATCGGTGGCAGGCTGCCAAGTCAGCTCGTGCCCTTTCGAGGGCACACCGTCCCGGTCCGCACCGGGCTTATCGTCGTTTGGAATGTCGGTCATCGGCCGCCCATACCAGAGCCGATGATCTCAGGCGAGACCGCCCGGGGCATCCGGTGGGCGAGGATACGCATTCGCCCAACCGGATCAGTGCCTAACAGGGGCTACAAACGGGGCGAGCGGCCCCGCATCACGCCGAACACGGCCGAGATCAGGAACAAGGCAATGGCGACGAAGAACACGAGCTTGGCCGCCTCGACCGCCGTGCCTGCGATTCCGCCGAAGCCCAGTAGCGCCGCCACGAGAGCGACGACGAGAAAGGTGATGGCCCAACCGATCATGGGAAACTCCTACGCCGTGGGGCGAAGCGGCACCGGAGCGGCGCCGCTTTCACTTGAGACAACCCGCCCGGATGACTGGCGTTTCCAGCGGAACACCAGCCACCTCGGACGGTGATCGATCAAAGCTTGTCGGTGGCCGACTTCACGGTGTCCTTGGCGTCGCCGACGGTGCTCTGGGTCTTGCCCTTGAGCTCCTGAGCGGCACCATCAGCCTTCATCTTGTCGTTGTTCGTGGCGTCGCCGATACCCTGCTTGGCCTTGCCGACCAGCTCGTTCGCCGCGCCCTTGATCTTGTCGGTGGTGCTGCTCATGGCGTCACTCCAATCTGTCTTGTTACGGCAAAGCCGCGTCGAGCTAGCAACGGGCAAAGATCGAGGAATGTTCCGGTTGTTAACATCTCCTATGATCGACTTTTGCGTGAAGTATCGCGCCGATGGCTGAGGATCCCACGCCCTTCGACCTCGCTTTCGAGGCTGCTCGCCGGGCGGCCCAGGAGGGTGAGGTGCCGGTCGGTGCCGTCATCGTGAAGGAGGGCCGCGTCGTAGCGGTCGCGCACAATCGCCCACGGACACTGCGTGATCCGACAGCCCATGCCGAGATCCTGGCGATCCGCGCGGCGTGTCAGGCCCTGGATGACGAGCGGCTGACGGGCTGTGATCTCTACGTGACGCTGGAACCCTGCCCGATGTGCGCGGGGGCGATCTCCTTCGCCCGCATCCGCCGGGTCTATTACGGCGCACGCGATCCGAAGGGGGGCGGGGTCGAGCAGGGGCCGAGGGTGTTCAACCAGCCGACCTGCCACCATGCGCCGGATGTCTATGGCGGCTTCCGCGAAGCCGAGGCGGCGGATCTGTTGCGGGACTTCTTCGCGGCGCGGCGAGAGTGAGCGGCGGACGCCTACGGGTTCACGCGCATTCCGAGAAGGAATGTGTTGTCCCGGAAGCTCGCGAAGGACGAAGTGCTGTCCACCTGCTGGTAGATGTAGGTTCCGCGCAGGGTGAGCCACCGGTTCAGGCGGTAATCCATGCGCGCCGTCAGAGAGAAGCCGTTATCGCGGATCGGGCTGTTGCGGTACTCGTTGTGCAGGATCGAACCGCCCAGCACGAACGAGAGGTTGCGCAGCAGATCGTGCTGGACCTCAAGTGTCGCCACTTCGGTGAGCACACCGCTCGAACCAGGGATCGTCGTTTCGGTGACGCCGGTGGCGGCGTTGAAACGGACGGTGGTGAGGGGCGAGGCTGCCCACACCAGGGTGGCGTTGACGAGCGGCGCATCGATGTCGCGCAGCGTCGCATCCATGTAGCTGCGATGCTGGACACCGGCCGAGAGCTCTCCCGTCACGCGTCGGGCGAGCCCTAGCTGAGCCCCCACCAGCACGCCGACACCGGTGGAATCGCGCTGGACGCCGGACGAATCGAAACGCTGATCGTAGACGCGGGTGTCGCCGATCACGTCCACGAAAGGCTTGAGATCGGGGGAGATCTCGTAGGCCGTCCGCAGGCGCAGGGTGTATTGATTCAGGTTGCGATCGCTCTGACGGATCGTGCCGCCATTGGTGAGGCGCACGTCCTCGAACTCCGAGCGGTCCACGAGGCCACTCAGGGTCACGGACAGGCGGTTGAAATTCTGCGTCGCGCCGAGCGTTGCGCCGTAGAGGGCGACGAGCGGACGGCTCACGGCGGACGCCGCTTGCAGGTTCGGCGTCGTGGTCCGCTGAGTGTCCACGAGGAACCGGCCCTGCGCGTTGATTTGCAGGTCGCGGTTGGCATCGATGCGGAGGTTCACCACACCGTCCGCCGCCGGGCGGCTCGCCATCTCGTTCTGCGGTGTCTCGAAATAGGCGCCACGCAGAGAGCCGTCGAGCGAACTGGACGACCAATCGCTGCGGAAATCCACCGTCGCCTCGGTGCGAAGCGCCACGGAGCCCTTGGCGAGCTGCTTGGTGGTCTGATCCGGGTTCGAGTCGTAGCCGATGGTCTGCGCGAAGGTCGGCAGCACCGTGAACGTGCCGACCTTGATGCCGAGGGGCGCGTAGGCGGGATCGGTCGGGATCGGGCGGGACAGGTCGGTGCCGAGGATGAAACCGGGCGTCAACAGGCCGAGGGCAGGGTTGGTCGCCAGCAGCGGCAGGCGCGATCCGCTCGCCGTGTAGGGAAGAGGCACGCCGACGACGGCTTCCTGTACCACGGGCGTCAGCTGGGGGGATTGCGTGGTGGCTTGCACACTCTCCTGCGTGGTCCGCTTCACGGACGAGCCGTTGCGGCGCGCGGGTGCGGCGCGGAACCGAAGGGTCGGCGAGAGCCCGCGGTTGAATACGGCCGTCGAGGTTCCGCTGGTGCGCTGACCTGAGATGGTCAGGCGGTCGTCGAGGCGCGGAAGGCCGGTCACGAGGCTGGTCTGGCTCGCGTTGCTGGGCGAGCGCGTTCCGCCACCGGCCTCGCCGCCAAGTCCTCGTGCGGCGCCGGGACGCTGGTCGCTGGCGGGATCGTCGGAGAGACGCTTGCGCAATTGGGGCAGGCCGTTGGGGCCTGCTTCAAGCCCGGAGCCCGGATTGTCGGGTGCGCCCGTGACAGGGCTGATCGCGTCGAAGCGGGGGGTCTGCGCCTGTGCGACCTGAGGGAGTCCGGCAAGAACAAGAACGATGGCGGCACCGGCAGCCTGTCCGCAAACGGCGCGCATGGTTCCGGCATCGTCGTCGGTCGCCTTGCCCCGCACTTGCCGCCCCCGTTCCGCATTACGCAACTTGAGATAGGCAGTAGGACAAGCCTGCAGCGTTGAAAGCTGCCTTTCATCAAGGTTAATTGGGGGTAGCAGGTTACGGTTAATGGCTGGTCAACGGCTTGGACGCCGATAGACCAGGTCTAGACGAAAAGTTCAGCGGGCAGAGGCGCGTGCGATGCTTGCGGGACGCTTTTTCAGTCACGCGCCGTCATCGTCATTCCACCCGGACGAGATCGCCAAGCAGGCTGGCGGCAACCGTCGCCTTCGAAACTGTGAGGTCCGAGGAAGCGATTCCCTCCACTGCGTCACGGATCCGGGCCAAGGGTGCCCCACGCGCCTTCACCCAGGCCGCGACAGCCTCCGGCCCCGCGCCGATATCGGCGACCACCTCGGCGGTGAGCTTACGATGGGCGGAGGCGATGGCCGCGACGGCGCGCTCCAGGGCGATGCGGTCGAACGTGTCGGAGACCGGCGCCGTCCGCGCCGCGTTGGCGAGAGCGTCCAGCCCGAATTCCCGCTCAAGCACGAAATGCGTGGCGGCGATGTCTTCCACCGGACGCCCGCTCCCCTCCGCGACGCGCACGATATCGGGCGCAGAGACCAGGGCCGAGAGGCTGGCGAGACGCCGGGCACGGGCCGGGGCCATGCCGCGACCGGTCAGTTCGGTCTCCCGTGCCTCCACCTCGGCCCGAGCCGTCTCGCTCAGCACTTGCTTCAGGGCTGCTTCGACCGCCGCGACGCCGTCGCGGTAGCGGGCGACGATCGGCGCAAGACTTCCGGACAGATCGACATTGCGGATGAACCACACGATGCGGTTAGCCAGAAGCTCCTGAACTTCGGCATAGAGATCGAGTTGAGCCTGCCCGCCGATCCGGCCGCTCAGCCCGTCGATGGCGAGGTTCAGTTCCATCAGACCAAAGGCATCGCGGGTGGCCGCATAGGCCTTGGCGATGGTCGCGGCATCGGCACCGGTCCCGTCCACGAGGCGCGTCACCAGCGAGGGGCCGCCGCGGTTGACGATGATGTTGGCGAGTGCCGTCGCGATGATCTCGCGGCGCAGGCGATGGCCCTTGATCGAATCGGGGAAGCGCTCGCGCAGTTCCTTCGGGAAGTACCGCTGCAATTCGCGATCGAAATACGGATCGTTCGGCACGGCGCTCGAGAGGATCGCGTCGTGGAGCGACAGCTTCGCGTAGGCGAGGAGCACCGCGTATTCCGGGCGAGTCAGTCCCTCGCCGCGTCGCATCCGCTCGGACAGCGTCGCGTCGTCGGGCAGGTATTCGACCGCACGGTCGAGGCGCCCCTCGGCTTCCAAAGCCTGCATGGTCCGCATGGCAAAGCCGGTTTCCCCGATCCCGCCCCTTTGGGCCAGCGATAGGCTCAGTGTCTGCAATTCGTTATTGCGCAGAACGAGATGCCCGACCTCCTCCGTCATGGCGGCGAGAAGTGAGTTGCGCGCGTCGTAGGCGAGGCGCCCGTCGCGTTCCGGGCCCATCAGCGCGATCTTGATGTTCACCTCCACGTCAGAGGTGTTCACGCCCGCCGAATTGTCGATGGCGTCGGTGTTTAACCGTACGCCCGCCCGAGCCGCCTCGATGCGCCCTCGTTGCGTGAGGCCGAGATTCGCGCCCTCGCCGATCACCTTCGCGCGGAGGTCCGAACCGGTGATGCGGACGGCATCGTTGGCCCGGTCGCCAGCGTCGTCATCGGTCTCGGTGGTGGCGCGGACATACGTGCCGATGCCGCCGAACCACAGCAGGTCTGCGGGCGCCTTCAGGATCGCCTGCATCACCTCGGCGGGCGTCGCCTCTGCCTGATCGAAGCCGAGGGCGGCACGGGCCTCAGGCGAGAGCGTGATGGTCTTCAGGCTGCGCGAGAACACCCCGCCGCCGGTCGAGATGAGCGAGCGATCGTAATCGGCCCAGGACGAGCGGCCGAGGGAGAAGAGGCGCTCCCTCTCTAGGAAGCTCCGGGCGGCATCCGGGTTCGGATCGAGGAAGATGTCGCGATGGTCGAAGGCCGCGACGAGGCGGATGCTGCGCGAGAGCAGCATGCCGTTGCCGAACACGTCGCCCGACATGTCGCCTACACCGACGACGGTGAAGGGATCAGACTGGGTGTCGATGTCCATCTCGCGGAAGTGGCGCTTCACCGCCTCCCAGGCGCCGCGAGCGGTGATGCCCATGCCCTTGTGATCATAGCCCTGGCTTCCGCCGGAGGCGAAGGCATCGCCGAGCCAATGGCCCTTCTCGATGGAGATGGCGTTGGCGATGTCGGAGAAGGTGGCTGTGCCCTTGTCGGCCGCGACGACGAGATAAGCGTCGTCGGGATCCTGCCGGACGGTGTTGGGCGGCGGCACGATCTCGCCATCGACGATGTTGTCGGTGAGTTCGAGCAGCGTGCGGATGAAGATGCGGTAGCTCTCGGTGCCCTCGGCCATCCAAGCCGCTCGGTCGGAGGCCGGCGGCAGACGCTTCGGGAAGAAGCCGCCCTTGGCGCCGACGGGCACGATGACGGCGTTCTTCACCTGCTGCGCCTTCACGAGACCCAGGATCTCGGTGCGAAAATCCTCCGGCCTGTCCGACCAGCGCAGGCCACCGCGCGCCACGTAGCCGAAGCGCAGATGCACGCCCTCCACGCGGGGCGAATAGACGAAGATCTCGAAAAGAGGCCGGGGCAGGGGCATGCCCGACACCTTGGCGCAGGCGAATTTGAAGCTGATCGTGCCGCGCGGAGCGCCCGCCTCGTCCTGCTGGAAGAAGTTGGTGCGAATCGCGGCCTCAATCAGGTTCACGAAGCGGCGCAGGATGCGGTCGTCATCGAG
This sequence comes from Methylobacterium sp. NFXW15, assembly GCF_049887755.1. Taxonomy (NCBI): domain Bacteria; kingdom Pseudomonadati; phylum Pseudomonadota; class Alphaproteobacteria; order Hyphomicrobiales; family Methylobacteriaceae; genus Methylobacterium; species Methylobacterium sp. NFXW15. The sequence continues at coordinate 614,500 of NZ_JAGEKG010000002.1, forward strand.
GCTCGTGACCTCGGCCAGAGCCGCCTCGATCCTGGCGCGGCCCTCGGCCTGTGCCTCGTCGCGATCCTCCGTCACGGCAGGGTCGAACCGGGCCTTGAACAGGGCCACCAGTTCGCGGGCGATTCCGCCATGCCGGGCCAGGGTGCTGGCGATGTAATCCTGGCCGTAACGGATGCGCAGTTGGCGAAGGTAGCGGCCGAGCGCCCTGAGAAGTGCCGCCTCTCGCCAGGGCAAACCGGCCTCGACGATAAGACGGTTGTAGCCGTCCGATTCCGCCCGGTCGTCGGCGATGGCGAGCATCGCCGCCTCCAGCGGTACTTCCAGCGCCGCGACGTCGATCGCAGCCCCCGTGGCGCGCTCGATCAGCATGTCGTGGAGCCAGACCCGCTCGGTCTCACCCGTGCCCGGCACCTGGACGCGGTAGGTCCGTTCATTGATCACCCGGAAGCCGAGGTTTTCCAGGCCCGGCACCCGGTCCGACAGGGCGATGGCCGTGCCGCGAGAGAAGACCTTCAGGCGGATCTGCGCCGGCGGATCGGTGTCGCGTCGTCCGATTGAGACGGCGCGGGGATTGTCCTCTCCGAGGGCTTCGAGGATCGCGATATCGGCGACCGCCGTCTCCGGTAGGAAGTTCTCGCGGTAGGCGGCCGAAAATGCTTCGGCGTAGCGAGCGGCCAAGTTGCGCGCCCGGGCTCCGGATACGCCGTCGGACAGCGCCGCGCGAAGTCCGTCTGCCCAGGTGCGGACGATCCCCGCAATCCCGGCTTCGAGCACCGCCGGGTCTCGTTCCTGCAACGCCTCGTCGGACAGGCCGATGATGTAGTGGGTGCGGGCGAGCGGCCCTTCCGGGAAATCCGGCTGCGCGACGGAGAGCCGCCCGCCATAGCTGTCAGCGAGATAGGCGCCGATCCGCGCCCGGATGCGAGAATCGTAGCGGTCCTTCGGCACGTAGACGAGCAGCGAGACGAAGCGCCCGAACCGATCCGGCCGTGACAGCACCCGGATGCGCGGCCTATCCGCAAGATCGACGATGCCCAGCGCGAAGCGGGTCAGCCGGTCGATGTCGATCTGGAACAGGTCGTCTCGGGGGTAGGTCTCCAGAACGGCGAGAAGGGAGCGGCCGGCATGGCTCGTCGGGTCGAGCCCCGCACGGGCCACGACCGCTTCCACCTTGCGGCGGATCACCGGCACCTCGCGGGCGGGGCTCGCATAAGCGGCGGCGGTGAACAGGCCGACGATGCGGATTTCGCCGGAGAGGCGGCCCTCCGGCGAAAACAGCTTCACCCCGACATAATCCAGATGGTCCGAGCGGCGGACGCGGGACCGGGCGCTGGCCTTGGTGATGATGAGCGCCTGCGGCTCTTCGAGGAACGCCAGGATCTCCGGCGTATAATCCACGAGGCTGCCGCCCCGGCGAAGCACCGCCGTTCCGGGATCTCGCAATACGCCGAGGCTGGAGCCGGGTACGAGTGGGTGCTGCTCACCCTTGATGCCGTGCTCCTGCATGCCGAGCAGAGTGAAATGACCGTCGCCCAGCCAATTCAGGAAGGCGCGGGCTTCGGCTGTCTCGGCCTCAGGGAGCGGGGAGGGCGTGCGTCCGACGCTTTCGGCCAGGGCGGCGAGCCGGGCGCGCATCGCGTCGTGGTCGGCGGCGGCATAGGCGACGTCGCGGTGAACCTCGACGAGGTTCGCTTCCAAGAACTTGCGCGCCTCGCCTTCCAGCCGATCGAGATGAATGTGCAACAGGCTTTCGCGGGCCAGTGCGCCCTGTGCGTCGGCGGTGGTCTCTCCGACGACGCGCACCAGTGCGCCGCCGCCATCGCGCTCGACGCCGAGGATCGGATGGGCAACGAGGTACGGGGTCAGCCCTTGGGCGGTCAGAGCCGCGAGGGTCGAATCGAGCAGGAAGGGACGGTTGTCGTTGACGATGTCGATGACCGTCAGGTCGCGCATCCGGCCCTCGCGCTTCAGCGACAGGTCGGACATTCGCAGCCGCGCTGCATCTCCGGGACTGCGGGGCGTCGCGAGGAAGTCTCGTGCGCGGCCGGCGATCTCCGCCAAGGCCTCAGGCGAGTAGGGTGTCAAATCCTCCGGCGGGACACGGCCGAATAGGTCGCGTACGAAACCGCCGGGACCGCCCTGGCCCATCACAAGGTTCGCCGCCGCATCGATCAACCCGCTGCGGGCGCTGCGCTCCTCGCGCGAGGAGAGGGCGGTCGCGGTCTCGAGGGTCATGCGCATCTCCCGTACCGGGTGGCTGGCCGCGAAGCGTTAGCAGAGCCCTTGCGTGAGTCGATGACGGTGGCCGGACGACGGGGAGTCGAACGCACGCATCCGTCACCCACTTGTCCGTTCGTAAATAGGTGCATATACACGCATTCATGAGCGAAGCGTTTGCCAGTGAGCGAGAGGTCTGCACGTGCGGTGCCTTGCGGCGGGCGGCCCGCACGATCACCTCGCTGTACGATCAGGCTCTCAAGCCCACGGGGCTGAGGGTGACGCAATTCGCCATTCTCAAGATTCTCGATCGGTGCGGGGCGCTGCCCGTGACGCGCCTCGCCGCAGAGGCCTCGCTGGAGCGCACCACCATGGCGCGCAATCTCGATCCCCTGGAGCGGCGCGGCCTCGTGCGTGTCGGCGCGGGCGAGGCGGACGCGCGGAGCCGCCTGGTCGAGTTGACCGATGCCGGGCGCGAGGTTCTGCTCGAAGCCATCCCCCATTGGCGGAGCGCGCAAGACAGGATTGCGCGGCGCGTCGATCCCGACTCGGTGCGAGCGCTGGCCAGCGCCTTAAGCGCCGAGTAACCGCAGAGTTTCTGGAGACCCGAAGCGATGCCCCTTTCCGCTCAGACGCGGCCCGCCCCGCGTTTTCATTATGCCTGGGTCATCGCAGCGGTGACCTTCGTGGTCCTGCTGGTCGGAGCCGGCGTGCGCGCGACGCCGGGCGTGCTGATCGTGCCGTGGGAGAAGGAGTTCGGGTGGAGCGCGGCGACGATCGGCATCGCCATCGCCATCAACATCTTCCTCTACGGGATGATCGGCCCCTTCGCGGTGGCGATCATCGAGCGCTTCGGCCTGCGCGCCTCTGTCTGCGGGGCGCTCATCGTCCTCGCCATCGGCACCAGCGCCACCAGCATGATGCAGACGCCGTGGCAGATGATGCTGCTCTGGGGGATCGTGGTCGGGTCGGGGTCCGGCATGGTGGCCAACGTTCTCGGGGCGACGGTGGCCGGGCGCTGGTTCGGCGAGCGCCGGGGCCTCGTCATCGGTTTGCTGACGGCGAGCAGCGCGACGGGCCAACTCGTGTTTCTGCCGCTCCTCGCGCGACTCTCGACCGATTACGGCTGGCGGACGGTGTCCTTCACGGTGGCCGGGGCAACACTCGTTCTCTTGCCTCTGGTCTTCCTTCTCCTACGGGACCGCCCATCCGATCTCGGCCTGCCGCGTTATGGCGAGACGCAGATTCAGCCGAAGCCCGTTCTGACCGAGAACCCGGCCAAGCGCGCCCTGCGCGGCCTGGGCATGGGCCTGCGCTCGAAGGATTTCTGGCTGCTGGGAGGTACGTTCTTCATCTGTGGCGCTTCGACCAATGGTCTGGTCGGCACTCACCTGATCCCCGCCTGCTTCGACCACGGCATCCCGGAGGTCACTGCCGCCGGTCTGCTGGCGCTGATGGGTGTGTGCGATCTCATCGGCACAACGGCCTCCGGCTGGCTCACGGACCGGTTCGACTCACGCAAGCTCTTGGCGTGGTACTACTCGCTGCGGGGACTCTCGCTGATCTTCCTGCCCTACTCCTTCGATCTGAGCTTCTACGGCCTGTCGCTGTTCGCCGTTTTCTACGGGCTCGACTGGATCGCGACCGTGCCGCCCACGGTGAACCTTGCAGGCAAGGCATTCGGTGAAGAGAACGCGGCACTGATGTTCGGCTGGATCGCCGCCATGCATCAGATCGGCGCGGCCTCCGCGGCGTGGCTCGCAGGCGTCGCTCGCACCGGCAGCGGCACCTACTACGAAGCCTTCGTGGCGGCGGGCATCCTCTGCCTCGTGGCGGCGATGATGGCGATGTTCGTTGGAAAGCGCCCGGAGGCCGATGCCGCAATGCGTCCGCTGCCAGCCTGAACTGCGGCTCACGCGGAGCAGTTGGGGGTTACAAGGTCGGCGGCCGTCTCGGTTCGCCCTCGGCCCCCACGCTCCGCGAGTATTGTCTTGCCCGATGCCCTTCCGACCGTGAAGGCCGCCGATACGAGCCGCGCCTGGCACGGGCCCGGCTTCACCGAATTCGTCGCCATCGTCGCGTTGATGATGGCGGTGACGGCAATCTCCATCGACAACCTGCTTCCGGCCTTTCCGGCCATCGAAACGCGGTTCGCCGTGGCCGATCCGAACCGGCTGCAGCTCCTCGTCTATGTCTACATGCTCGGCTTCGGTCCGGCGCAGATCGTGTATGGACCGCTCTCGGATGCGCTGGGGCGGCGGCCGGTGCTGCTCGCGAGCCTCGGCGTCTACGTGGCGGGCTGTGTCCTGGCGATGCTGGCGCCGAGCTTTGGCTGGCTGCTTGCGGCACGGGTGATCCAGGGAATGGGCGCCGCGGGCGGGCGCGTGCTCTCGACCGCCATCGTGAGAGACCGTTTCGCCGGGCGCGAGATGGCGAGCGTCATGTCGCTCATCATGATGGTCTTTCTCATCATTCCCATGGTCGCCCCGGCCATCGGCGGGGCGATGCTGGCCTTTGGCTCGTGGGTCTACGTCTTCGTCTCGATGCTGATCCTCGCCTTCATCCTGACGGTGTGGTTCAGCTGGCGGATGCCGGAGACGCTACATCCGGAATACCGGCGCCCGCTGTCCCTGAAGGCGACGGCTTCGGCCGTTCGGCTCACCCTCTCGACCCGCGTCGCCGTGGGCTATGCGACGGCGCTCGGCCTGCTGACCGGCTGCATCATGGGCTATGTCGGCTCGGCGCAGCAGGTGTTCGATACCGGCTTATACCGGCTGGGGCCGCTCTTTCCCTTGGCCTTCGGGGTTGTGGCTGGGGCGATGGGCGCGGCGACGCTCATCAACTCCCGCGCGGTTCGCCGCTTCGGTATGCGCCGCCTGTCGCAAGCGGGAACGTTGGCCTTCACCCTGGTCGGGGTGTTGCAGGTGGTGATCGGTCTGGCCTTCGGCGGGCATCCGCCTCTGGCGCTGTTTCTGGGCGTGCTGGCGATGAACCAGTTCCTGATCAGCTTCGCCATGCCGAATTTCAACGCGCTCGCCCTCGAACCGTTGGGGTCGGTTGCGGGCACCGCCTCGTCGTTCCTGGGCTGCTATACGACGATCCTCGGCGCAGGTTGCGGCTTCCTGATCGGCCACGCCTTCGACGGAACCGTCCTGCCCATCGGCATCGGCTATGCCGTCCTCGGCGGGTTGACGCTTCTGGTCGTGGTCTGGACGGAGCGTGGCCGGATGTTCGGGCTCTGATCATTCACGTGATTTACGGTTGCGCTTAACGGGCCGTTCAAACGAAGCCGCGAGTCTGACGGGATCGCCGCCCGCCTCGGACCCACGCCATGATCGCCCGCGCCCACGACGCCACCTTGCTCGCCGCGCGCCTGTTTCTGGCGGCGGCCCTACTACCGACCGGCATCGCCCGCGCCCTCAATGTATCGGGCTTTGCCCTGACGCTGGCGAGCGAAGGCGTGCCCTTCCCGAACGCGGTGGCGACCACGGCTGTCGTGGTGCAAGTGTTCGGGCCTCTAGCGATGATCCTGGGCGTGCTGCCGCGCATCACGGGCGTTGCGCTCGGCCTGTTCGCTGCCGCGACAGCCTGCGTGCTTCATTCCTTCTGGCAATTGAGCGGCCCGGCCATGGAGGCCGAGCGGACCCTCATGCTGGCCGATCTCGGCCTCGCGGGCGGTTACCTGCTCTATGCCGTCACGGGGCCAGGCGGCTGGAGCTGGCAGGGCTGGCGCCTCGGAGGCACCGCACCGCGCGCGAAGCCCGCCACGAAGGGCAGCACCAAATCCGGTGGCGGACGCCGGGCTCCGCAGGCCCGCGCAGCCTGACGCTCAACTCCGGCCCGGCGAGGCATTCGACGGGCTCGCCGCGATCCGGCTTCCCGATACTTCGGCGCCCGCCTCGGGTGAAAGGGCGCGGAATGGAAAGACCGATAGGGCGGAGATCGCCGCCACGATCAGAAAGGCGGGTCCGAAATCGCCCGCCTCGATCGCTGTGCGCCCGTGCGCGGCTGCGGCCCCCTCAAGGGCCAATGCGCCGAAGGTGACGCCGAGGCTCAGTGAGAGTTGCTGCGCCACGCTGGCGAAGCTCGTCGCGGCGCTCATCTGGCGCTTGTCGAGATCGGCATAGGCAATGGCGTTCACGCAGGTGAATTGGACCGAGCGGCAGCATCCGCCCACGAACAGAACCGCCAGCATGATGAGATGCGGCGTGTGCTCCGTGAAAAGCCCGTTCACGGCCAAGAAGCCTGACGCCAGCAGCGCGTTGATCACCATGACGCGGCGGAAGCCGAAGCGGCGCAGGATGGCGGGCGCCATGGTCTTCACGAACATCGCACCGGCCGCCGCGGCGAAGGTGATGAGGCCCGAGCGCAGGGGATCGAGCCCGAAGCCGATCTGCAACATCAGCGGAAGCAGGAACGGGATCGCTCCGGTGCCGATGCGGAACAGGCTGCCGCCGGTCACCGCAGCCCGAAAGGTGGGGTAGCGCAACAGATCCAACCGCACGACCGGGTGATCCACCCGGCGCGAATGCCGGAAGTAGGAGGGCAGCAGGATCAGGGCCGCGATGAAGCATCCCCAAGTGACGGAGGCCGGCAGCAGATGCCGCCCGAGCGACGCAAGCCCGAGCATCAGCGACGCCAGCCCCGCGCCCAACAGGACGAAACCCAGCACATCGAGGGGAGGCCGCTCCTCCTCGCGCAGATCCTCGAAGTAGAGCGTCGCCAGCACGAATCCGACGATGCCGATGGGCACGTTAATGAAGAAGATCCACCGCCAATCGAGCCAAGTGGTGATGAAGCCGCCGAGCGGCGGACCGATCACTGGGCCGACCATCGCCGGAAGGGTGAGGTAGGAGAGGGCGGTGACGAGTTGCGCCTTGGGCGCGGAGCGCAGGACGACGAGACGCCCGACCGGCACCATCATCGCCCCGCCCATGCCCTGCAGGAAGCGCGCCGCCACGAAGGAGCCGAGCCCGTTCGCCGCCGCGCAGGCGAGCGACCCGGCCAGGAAAACGCAGAGCGCGGCCCGGAACACGGTGCGGGCTCCGAACCGGTCGGCCGCCCAGCCACTCACCGGAATGAAGATCGCGAGGCTGACCAGATAGGAGGTCAGGGCCAATTTCAGGGCGATCGGATCCTCGTGGAGGCTTGCCGCGATGCTCGGCAAGGCGGTCGCGATCACCGTGGAATCGGTGTTCTCCATGAACAAGGCGGTCGCCACGGTGAGCGGGACGATCCGGGTGGAGAGTTTGGAGGAGGCAGGCATCGGACGGGAGACGCGCAAATCCAACGGGGGTTGCGGCCTTTCTCACTGCGGCGTTTCACGATTGTATCCGCGAAGCCACAGACACCGCCCGGCGAGAGGGCGGCCGGAGCTTGGCCGCTATCCTCACAAGGCTGTGAGGGCTAAGCTTCGCCGAACGACTGGAATGTATCCGGTCCGGCCCGCGTGACGGGCGCTCCATCGCGAGCGATACCTTTGAGAGAGCGGATGCTGTTTAGCCGGCCCGACCGTCGCGCCCTGTCTCGCCTGTTGGCTGCAGCGGCCCTGCTGAGCGGGGTGGCGGCCTGCGGGACCGTCGTGCTCAACAGCACCGGTTCGCTGACTCGCTACGACCGCCTCCAGCGCTCCACCTCCACCGCCACCGAGGCCCGGCTGTTCATCGATCGGCCCGCCGTGGAGCGTGCGCGTACCGTGCGCATCATCCCGACCGCCTTCCCGGCCAATGTCGAAGGCTCGGCGCCGCTCACGGCCGCCGACCGTCGCCTCATCGCCAACAACGCCGACCGGGCGCTCTGCTACGATCTCTCGCTCAAGTACGACGTGGTGACGAGCCGCGATGCCGACCTCACCGTTCGCGCGCAGGTCACGCGCGTCGAGCCGACGAACCTGATCGGCGCGGGCACCACCATTGCAGGCTCGGCGGCCGTCACCATCGCGTCGCAGGTTGGCGTCGGCTTCGCGGAAGGCATCGGCCGCATCCCGATCCCGCGCGTGCCGATCGGCCTCGGGAGTCTCACCGTCGAGGCGGAAGCGCTTGACCGGCACCACCAGCAGCGCGCCGCGATGATCTGGGGCGGCGCAGCGAATTCCTTCACCAGCCAACCGCGTTTCGCCGCCTCGAGCGACCCCTACGACCTCGCGGGCGATTTCGGCCAGGATTTCGGCTACCTGCTCGCGCGGGGCGAGGATCCGTTCACGGCTGCCAACACCCTGCCGACGTGGGATCGCATCCGCGTGACCATCCTCGGCGAGGCGCCGCTCGATCCCGATTGCGAAGCCTTCGGCCGCGCTCCCGGAGTCGATGGGATCCTGACCGACTATATCGGCCTGCCGCCGGAATTCAGCGACAAGGGTCCGGCCGTCCCGGTCCGCTGATCGCCATACTCCCCAAAAAAGCGCGAGCCATGCACATACGCGTGCTGCGCCGCGGCGTCCCCGCATTGGCGTGGCGGCAGGGAGCGTGATAGGGGCACTTGCCAACCCGCTCCCCGCCGCGCGACACGCGCCGCTCGCTCCAAGGACCGTTGGCACATGGCCCGACTCAGTTCCGCGTCGATCATCGAGGGTCTGACCTTCGACGACGTGCTGTTGAGGCCCGCCGCCTCGTCGGTGATGCCGACCGAGGTGAACATCGCCTCTCGCCTCACCCGTAACATCGCCCTGAATATGCCGATCATGTCCTCGGCGATGGACACCGTGACCGAGGCCCCGATGGCCATCGCCATGGCCGCCATGGGTGGGCTCGGCGTGATCCACCGCAACCTCGAGCCGCCGGAGCAGGCCGAGCAGGTCCGCCTCGTGAAGAAGTACGAGTCCGGCATGGTGATGAACCCCATCACCATTCACCCCGACGAGACCCTGTCGGACGCCCTAGAGATAATGCGGGTCAACCGCATCTCCGGCATCCCGGTGGTCGAGCGCGGACCGAACGGCAACCGCGGCAAGCTCGTCGGCATCCTGACCAACCGCGATGTGCGCTTCGCCAACGAGGCGAGCCAGCCGGTGTCCGAGCTGATGACCCGCGACCGGCTCATCACCGTCCGCGAGGGCACGACGCAGGACGAGGCCAAGCGCCTGCTGCATCAATTCCGCATCGAGAAGCTGCTGGTGGTCGATGACCATTACCGCTGCATCGGCCTGATCACCGTCAAGGACATCGAGAAGCGCGTCGCCTACCCGAACGCCGTGAAGGACGAGCAGGGCCGACTGCGCGTCGCCGCCGCGACGACCACCGGCGATGGCGGCTTCGAGCGGGCCGAGCGCCTGATCGACGCCGGTTGCGACGTGATCGTGGTCGACACCGCCCACGGTCACTCGATCAAGGTGCTCGATAGCGTGCGCCGCGTGAAGCAGCTGTCCAACGCCGTGCAGGTGGTGGCGGGCAACGTCGCCACCCGCGAAGGCGCCCAGGCGCTGATCGACGCCGGCGCGGACGCCATCAAGGTCGGCATCGGCCCGGGCTCCATCTGCACCACGCGCATCGTTGCCGGTGTCGGCGTCCCGCAGCTGACCGCGCTGATGGAAGCCGTCGAGGCCGCGTCGGAGGCCGATGTGCCTGTCATCGCCGATGGTGGCATCAAGTACTCGGGCGATCTCGCCAAGGCCATCGCGGCGGGTGCTTCGGTGGCGATGCTCGGCTCGCTGCTCGCGGGCACCGATGAGGCGCCGGGCGAGGTGTTCCTGCACCAAGGCCGCTCCTACAAGTCGTATCGCGGCATGGGCTCGGTGGGCGCCATGGCCCGTGGCTCGGCGGATCGCTACTTCCAGGCCGAGGTCAGCGATACGCATAAGCTCGTGCCGGAGGGTATCGAGGGTCAGGTGCCGTACAAGGGGCCGGTGGCCGCTGTGCTGCATCAGCTTTCGGGTGGCCTGCGTGCCGCGATGGGTTATGTCGGCGCCGCCACGGTGCCCGAGTTCCAGGAGCGGGCACAGTTCATCCGCATCACCAATGCCGGTCTGCGGGAAAGCCACGTCCACGACGTGACCATCACCCGCGAGAGCCCGAACTACCCCTCGCGGACCTGACGGACGGAGCACCGCACGATGCGCATTCTGGTGGTCGGAGCGGGAGCGACAGGCGGTTACTACGGCGCGCGGCTCGCTGAAGCTGGCGCCGATGTAACCTTCCTCGTCCGCCCGGCCCGCGCGGAACGTCTTGCGGCGCATGGCCTGAAGGTCGTGAGCCCCCTGGGAGACCTCCACCTCGCTCAGCCGAATACGGTGACGACCGCGAGCCTCGCGGCGGCGGGCTCGTTCGACCTCGTGTTTCTCTCCTGCAAGGCCTACGATCTCGACTCGGCCATGGAGGATGTCGCTCCGGCCGTGGGCGAGGGCACGGCGATTCTGCCGGTGCTGAACGGGATGGCGCATCTCGATGCGCTCGATGCCCGCTTCGGTGCGAATAAAGTGCTCGGCGGGTGCTGCGCCATCGGCGCGACGCTGACGCCGGATGGCGCGATCCGGCACATGAGCGAGTTGTGCAGCATCACCTACGGTGAGCGTGACGGCAGCGCCTCATCACGGATCACGGCACTCGATGCAGTGATGCGCGAGGGTGCGCCGAAATTTCAGCCGCGGCTATCGGACAAGATCATTTTGGAGATGTGGGAGAAGTGGGTTTTCCTCGCCACTCTCGCGAGCGGTACCACCCTGATGCGAGCCGCCATCGGCGATATCGTAGCTGCGCCCGGCGGCGCCGATCTGATGGGTGCCCTTCATGCCGAGTGCACTTCCATCGCCACGGCATCGGGCTTCGCACCGCGTGAAAAGGTGGCAGCAGGAGCGCTCTCGCAACTGACGGCCGAAGGATCGGCCTTCACCGCCTCCATGCTCCGCGACATCGAGGGCAAGGGCCGGATCGAAGCCGACCATGTGATCGGCGACCTCATCGCGCGGGGCGGCGCCCACGGCGTGGCGACGCCGATGCTCGACCTCGCCTATACCGGACTCAAGGCCTACGAAGCCCGGCGGGCGCGGGAAGGCTGACCACGAAGGGACGGCACCGAAGCGCCGTCCCTCTCGCATCAGTAGCGCGCAGGCGGCGGCGGAGGCGGGTTGCCGTATTCGAGCTGCGTCTTGGCATCGTAGGGGCGGCGCGGCGGCGGCGTCAGGTCCGGCGGGGGAGGAGCCGAGGCACAGGCGGCCAGCATCGAGGACGCGAGGCCCAGCAGGGCCATCCGCTTCAGAATGCGAGAGTGAGACGACATGAACTAAGCGACTCCAGCCATGGCCTGCGGTTCGGACCGAGCCGCCAAGCATGACCACCGAGCCTCCCGCCAAAGCTTGGCCGTATCGTGGCAGGCGCGAAATCCCTTCCGCCGGGGCGACTTCGGAGCTATCGCCCTGATCCGACCCTCTCGACAGGAGCGATCCCCTGACCCCCGCCGCCCGCTGCGCTGCCGCCATTGAGGTGCTGGCCGACATCATCGAGCGCCGCCGCCCGGCTGCCGATGCCCTCAAGGATTGGGGCCTCGCCCACCGCTTCGCCGGATCCGGCGATCGTGCAGGCATCGCGAGCCTCGTTTACGACGCTTTGCGCCGCCGCGCTTCGGCCGCCTGGATCATGGGTGCAGAGACCCCGCGCGCCATCGTGATCGGGTCCCTACGGCTGCAACAGGGGCTCGCTGCGCCCTCCATCGCGGCGCTGTTCTCAGGCGAAGGCTATGCGCCCACTGCCCTGGATGCAGACGAGCGTAGCCGGATCGAGACAGGATCGCTCGATAGTGCCCCCCCGGAGATCGCGGGCGATGCGCCCGTCTTCGTCCTACCGGAACTCGAAGCTGCCCTCGGCGATGACCTGATCCCCGAGCTGCGGGCGCTTGCCCGGCGCGCGCCCCTCGATCTGCGGGTAAACACCCTGCGTGGTCCCCGTGAGACCATCCAGGCAGCCCTCGAAGGCTATGGCGCCGCCCCGACGCCGCACGCACCGCATGGCCTGCGCGTGCCGGTCGGCGCCGACGGCCGCGGCCCGGCTCTGCACGTGGAAGCCGAATTCCTCGAAGGCTGGTACGAGATCCAAGACGAGGGCTCACAGCTTGCCGCCCTGCTGGCGGGCGCCAAGCCTGGCGAAACGATCGTCGATCTCTGCGCAGGCGGGGGCGGAAAGACCCTCGCTCTGGCCGCAGCCACCGGCAATGCCGGTCGGCTGATCGCCACGGATGGCGATCCCCGCCGCCTCGCACCGATCCATGAGCGACTGCGCCGTTCCGGCGCACAGGCCGAGGTGCGCACGCCCCGCGGCGGCAAGCAGCGGGCGGATGTGCTCGCCGATCTCGACGGTATGGTCGATCGCGTCGTGGTCGACGCGCCCTGTACCGGTTCTGGCACATGGCGGCGCAATCCTGACGCCAAATGGCGCCTGCGCCCTGGGAGCCTCGGCACACGCCATGCTGAGCAGGCTACCGTGCTGGACCGGGCAGCGTCGCTCGTGCGTTCCGGCGGACGGGTCGTCTACATCACCTGCTCGCTTTTCCCCTCAGAGAACGACTCAGCGGTCTCCGCGCTTCTGGAGCGCCACGGGCGCCGATTTGCCCCGGTGCCCGCCAAGGAGCTCCTGAGCGTGGCTCCACCCTCGTTCAGCGAGGCCGTGCGACAAACGGTTCACGGCATCCAGATGACGCCCCTGCGCACGGGGACGGACGGTTTCTACGTCGCGGCCATCGAGCGGCTTGACTGACAGACGGGACGAACACCGATGGCGATGAAGACGAGTTACGTGGTGCAGCCTTTCGAGCTGCACCGGAAGCGCTTGCGCCCCGCACGCCAAGAGCCGGCGCAGACGGAGAGCGGCGCGATCAAGAAGGCGGAAAACCTTGCCAAACGCATGCCCGGCTCCGCCGCCCTCAAAATCGTAGCGGACGACGAAACCGGCGAACTCGAGAGTGTGACGATCCTCGGTCAATGGGGCGAGATCCCCGACGATTTCGCCGAAAGCCTACAGGGCTGACGGGCATTTCACTGCGTCGTTAAGCGACGTTTTGGGATGGGTTTACCATTTTTCGACATATATTTTCTTGCAAGCCAAGCGCAACCTTTGAGACTATTCCGATTGGAGGGCGCTTCATAACAAAATATTTACCTTTGATTGACTTAGAATAGTACTTTGTTTGGCCGTGGGATGCCAAAGCGATGACCGCGATCAACCTTGCCGGCTACCGCCTGACCTTCGACGACGAATTCAACAGCCGCAGCATCTCGCAGACCGGGGCGACCACGACCTGGGCCGACATCCGCCCGGAATGGCGCTACGATAAGAACTCCGACATCGGTTTCGGCCACTCCTCCTTTGTCGACCCAAGTTCCGGCTATGATCCGTTCCAAGTCGCTGGCGGCGCTCTCACGATCACGGCGGTACCGGACCGGACGACGTCGGGCTATCCGGGCAGCTGGGAGTCCGGGCTGATCCACACCGGGGCGAGCTTCGCGCAGACCTATGGCTACTACGAGATCCGCGCCGACTTCTCGGGGCAGAAGGGGGCTTGGGATGCCTTCTGGCTCATGCCGGTCACCAAGATCCCAGACCCGATCAAGGCCGGCAATTGGCAGGAGCTCGATGTGGTCGAGCATTACGGCGGGTGGGATCGGGGCGTCTACAGCACCATCCACACCACCGATCCGCAGAACGGCGTGCCGTGGCAGCAGAACCGTCAGGTCTATAGTGAGCTGCCGAACCCGGCCGGCTACCACACCTACGGCATGAACTGGCAGAGCGACAGGATCAGCTTTTACGTTGATGGCAAGCTCGTCGGCTCCCAGGCGACACCCTCGGATATGCATGGGCCGATGTATCTGATCGCGAATCTTGCGACCCAGGGGGCGGCCAACACCACCAACAACGCCGACGCGGCGGGCGTGCCGATCTCCTCCTCGATCGACTATATCCGCGTCTATTCGAACGCCCCAGGGGCGGTCGCCGTCGTCCAGCAGACGGTCTCGTCCCCTGATGGCCAGGATCCGGGCCTTTACGGCGCGACCACTGCCGTGGCTCAAGCCGCCGTCCCAAGCCCTGCTGCAAGCAATGGAGCGGTCGTAGGCGTCACAGATGGAGGGTCCAGCGCGAAAGCACTGTTCGGCACAGTGACAACTGATACTCACAGCCCTGGCGGACAAGTCTACGCGCTGTACGATGGCCTCTTCGGCCGCGCACCGGACACACTCGGGCTTGAGTACTATGCCGATCAGATCGCGCACGGAGCTAACCCGGCGTCTCTGGGAGCCAACTTTTTTGCCTCTCCAGAGGGCCAAGCCCGTTTTAATGCCGCCGATAACACGGGCTTCGTTCAACAACTCTACCATAATAGTCTGCACCGCGATGCCGATGCGAGCGGTTTGCAGTATTACCTCGACGAACTCGCCCACGGCGTTGCCCGCGTCGATATTGCGCAAAGCTTTGTATTCTCGCCCGAGCATCTGGCCAACTTGCAGCCGACCCTCAACGCCGGTGTATTCGTGCCCGATGCGCAGGCGTCTCAGGTAGCACGGATGTACTACACGATGCTTGGCCGGGCACCGGACGCAGGTGGTCTGACGTATTACACGGACCAGCTTGACCATGGCGGAACGGTGGCCGGCATCGCGCAGTCCTTCCTGAATTCGCCTGAAAACCAAGCTACCTACGGCAAGCTGTCCAACAGCGCCTACGTCGACGCCCTTTACGTGAACGCGCTAGGTCGCCACGCTGAAACCAATGGCCTGAGCTTTTGGACCGATCAACTCGACCATGGTGTGTCGCGGGCAGACCTCGCGGTGTCCCTGTCGCAGTCGGCCGAGTCTCAGAACCTGCACTTGGCTCAGATCCAACAGGGTTGGCACCTCAGCTGAAAGCCTTTGACCTGACCGGTCTTTTAGACCGGGCCAATTGGGAGGCTACTGCATGGCCGCTGCCATGGGGAGCCGGAAAGGCTCATTGCAGCTTCGGCCTTGTCGGACTGTAGAAACGCAATCAGCCGTTTCGCTAGATCGAAGTTTTTGGCCGTCGCCACGGTTGCTGCGCTAGAGCGTTTTCGGTTTAATCTGGCTCATATCCCGCGGCGGCGAAGAAGTTGGCGCATTCGTCTGGCGTGATGGTGTCGATGAGCCGGCCGATGGCCGTCCACAGCCCTTCGACCGTGCGCTCAGC